>NZ_CP074441.1:0-600000 GCF_018394055.1 Weissella ceti | reverse complement strand
TTGGGCCGTCAGGATCTGGTAAAAGCACGTTGTTAACTATATTAGGGGGGTTGCAAACTCCAACAAGCGGAAAAGTCCTATTGAATGATCAAAAAGTTGAAAAGTACACGCCTAAAAAATTAGAACAATTACGACTAAACGATATAGGATTTGTACTACAATCTTATAACTTAGTACCATATCTTACAGTGCAACAGCAATTTGATTTAGTTACTAAAGTCAAGAAAACTAACAATATGAGCGATCGTAATTTTGAAACTGTGATAGATCAATTGGATATTCGTTCACTGTTATCGAAATATCCAAATGAACTCTCTGGAGGCCAAACTCAAAGAGTTGCCATTGCGCGGGCAATGTTTCCAAATCCTAGTATTATATTGGCCGATGAACCAACAGCGGCATTGGATACTAGTAGAGTAATGAAGGTAGGAGAAATGTTACATGACATCGCACATACTCAAAAAAAAGCAGTTGTTACAGTAACACATGATCAGAGACTACTTGAGTATGCAGATCATGTTTATGAGTTGGTTGATGGAAAGTTATCTCAACAAAAATAACGATGGGGAATTGCCTCCAATCAAAGTATATAAAATTAACATTTGGAAAATAAGCCTATGAGATATGTTTTAGACGCAGAAACACTCGCAAGTACGCATCATAAAATCAGAGTTAGGGCCAACGTCAACTTAAAAACATGAAATCTAAATAACAAAAACCTTGATTGGTCATCATCAAAGATACCAGTCAGGATTTTTAAGTTAAAGCTGTTTTTTAAGAAAAATTACCAAATCGTGGACACATAACTTGGTTTCTTGGTGCGTACTTTGAAAATCAGTGACTCTAAATGACACAGATATGTCCATAATATCTTATAGAGGAAGGCGGTCTACCCGTTGATATTAAAGGGTTTTATATTACAAATATGTAACAAATGCATTTAATACCTCTAAAACACCTGAAAATCCCCCAATGTTCGTTTCTGGGTAGAACAGTTAATCCGATTAGGACGTACGATTGTTAATCAACCGTCTTATAGTATTGAAATTTTTAAAAGTGGTAGAATGGGGAGCGATGTGTTTGCTATTGTACAGGAGATTAATGTCAGTTATCAGGTATTACGACAAAAATTCTTAGAATTTGAACAACGAATTGCTGAATTAATGGCCACTCACACATGATAAATGTACAAAAGGGTTATATGTTATAATCCTTTTGTACATGGAGGAAATTATGACTAATTATTTGTTTGAATCTGAACGTTTAGGCTTTAAAGAACTGACTCAAGCTGTGCGCAATGAAACTATTCGTATGAATAGCGATTCTGACGTGATGAAATATTTTCCAGAAGTCATGAGTGCAGAAGAATCAATAGCCTACATTGATAGTGCAATTGAGCAACAAAATAAATACGGTTACTCTAAATATGCAGTTTATCTGAAAGATTCTGATACTTTTATCGGTATAATTGGGTTATTTCAAATTAATTTTGAATCTGAAATATTTGGTGAAGTAGAAATAGGCTGGCGGTTATTAAAAGGGTACTGGCACCATGGATATGCAACAGAAGGTGCTGAAAGAGTTATCAAATACGGATTTAATGAATTAAATCTTTCCGCAATATATAGCTTTACAGCAGTGAAAAATAAGCCATCTGAAAAAGTAATGGAAAGAATTGGAATGGCTTACAAAGGAACTTTTAATCATCCAAAATTGGATAAAGGTCATCCGTTAGAACAACATGTACTATATGAAATAACACAATAGCATTAAGAAATTAATGTATACTGAAAATACAGCTCATAAACTGTAAATTATGAAAGGAATATTGCTATGTCTGAAAAGTTACTACAACTTCGTTTAGATTCAGATGTTAAAAAGAAGGCTGACGCACTTTTTGCTGAACAAGGTATAACAATCCAAGGAGCAATTCGGATCATGTTACATCAAGTTGCTAATACCGGTAAAACACCTTTTGACAACGTGTTCACAGGCGAAAATAACGAAAAATAAACGATAAAAGCAGTTATCTAGACTGAATCAGAGTTTGATTTAGTTTAGGATAGCTGTTTTTTGTTTTAAGGTGGTATAATTATGAAAAATAAACAAGGTAAATGTTCATTCACTTATCAAGAACGCCGAGAGCTATCTAATTTATGGGAGAAACGCTGGTCAATAAAACGGATTGCCCGTTATTTAGATTGTTCTGAACAATGTATTCAGACTGAATTAGAACGTGGTAATAATGCTTATAATCAAGGTTTATCTGACCGTGATTTAGATTGGTTGTTGTTTTATCGTAAGTATGTTGACTATTCTCCAAAATTTGCACAGGCGTTTGTAGATAAATACCATTTAAACTCTCGATTAGAGCAACATCATTTTACGCCAGCTTTAAAGTATAAATTAGAACAAAAGTTAAAATTAGGCATGTCGCCAGAAAAAATCGTTCAAAAATACGCTGATGAAATCCCTATAAGTGCTCGTATGATACGAATTTATATTAAAAATGGGTATTTAGATTTTTAAGTATGTATATTTCCTGATTAAAGGATATGTAAATATGGAGTCAACTGAATCAAAATCTCGCAAGAGATTAACTTATGAAGAACGTATCATGATCCAACATTATTGGAATGATAATAAACTTTCTACGGCTGAAATTGGACGTTTATTAGGACGTAGTCAATCGACTATATGGCGTGAGTTGAAGAAAGGGGCAACGGTTAATGTTAATGAGTTGTCTAATGACGCTTTATTAGCCAATAAACATGGATTATTAACGTATTCAGCTACTATTGCGCAACAATATAAACTTAGTAAGCATGCCGTTCATGGTGGCGCTAGAAAACTAACGTTTTATTGGAAAACCCAAATTGAAGAGTATTTAAATGATAAAGGTTGGTCACCAGAAGATTTTGTTTCTAGCTTTCCGAAATGTCCTTTGTCTGCGTCCACTATTCGTAACTATATTCGGAAAGGTTATATTGTGGTTGATCGTTCAGCATACGGGCATTCTAATCATTGGTCGCATAAGAAACCTAAAAACGTGTCAGAGCGGGAAATTATGGGGCACGTTATGAAAAAACAACTTAAAGATGAGCTTGATAGTAATCCTGTTCAAGTTGTTAAGCGGTTATCTATTGAATCAAGACCAGCGTCCGTAGAGACTAGACGTTATTTTGGGCATTGGGAAGGTGATTTAGTCATTTCTCGTGATCATAAAAAATCAAGTATATTAGTTCTGGTAGAACGAAAAACCCGTTATACCGTGATATTACCGATTAAAAACCGGACTTCCGTGGGTATGATTCGTGCTATTGAGTTGTTTTTATCAGAATATCAAAATTATGTGCAATCATTTACGTTTGATAATGGTTCAGAGTTTATCTCATGGCAGTTTTTAGAGTCTATTCAAGTGAAATATGGTAAAAAAACGTACTTTGCACACCCGTATTCACCATATGAACGTGGTACAAATGAACAACGTAATCGACTTATACGGGTCTATGCAGGGTATTCTGATTATGACGAAATGACACCTGATGACTGGTTTAAAATTGCGGAGAAGCTAAATCATAAACCTATGGTACAAGCATTAAATGGTAAAACACCATATATGCTTTATCATAGTGAAACCTTACGTTGGGATCGAAGACATAAATCAAATTAAATCATTAAACATATCAACAATCATAGAAATATGGTTGTTTTTTTATTGTATATTGTGTGGAAACATGTTAAATTAATTGAACAAAAAGAAAAAAAGTGTGAACACTTTGAAAATGAATGTCATTTTGTTCCGCTTTTAGTTTCAATTAGGTATAAGTCCTTATAATTTAAATATAAATACATGTGGCAATTCCTAAAGGCTGTATATTACCTGGTATTTAGTGACATTATTTGATTTCTTAATCATTCGATATAATTAAATACACCATGTAGCTAATTTGTAACTTTTATAAACCCTGTATTCACTAGGGGCGTAAGGGTTTTGATAACAAAATTCTTACATTCGTAAAAAAGATTGGCATTAGGGGTTGCAATTTCCTACACCTCATCTAGTTTACATAATATATATTATAAAAAGCTAAATAAAGAAGGCATTTGTCAAGTATAAACTTAACAACGTTTTAAACAGCGCCCTATAATCTTTTAAATTCACCGCATTTAATCATGTTATCTGTTTATTTAATGCAGTTTTGGTTTATAAATTCTGTACACATGTTTTTATTATATTTTTGAACTACTTAAATAAGCGTATCATATTTCTTAAAAAATACGCCGGTGTTTATCTTGAATTAATTATCATTCCTGGATCTAAATACTTATTACGTACTTATCCAGTATCTTTATTTTGATGTCGTTTTATGTAATTTAAGTGTTAATTAAACGCACTGAGACGACTTTTATATTCATGTGGCCGTATTGTCCTTCGAATAATTACTATAACGACGTTTCGTTGGAAAACGTTAATTCTGTACTAAATACCATAAATTCTGATATACGATCAACTGTAAGTGATATCCCGTGCCACATGAATTGTGCTAGGTATTTTATGATTATCAAATATCGTTTTGTTGTCTAGAATACATTCCAGTTATCTATCAATTAGTAGAGATTATTACGTTTCAATTGAATCTATCCAGTTTTTGTCTTTTCGGAAATTATCAATACAATTCAAATAAACCCCACCCAATTATTTTCGATGGTTTTTCACTTTGTTCTTTATAATGTTTATTACAATTTTATGGAAATTACATATATCTTCATCGTCTGGTAAATCGCGCCATACAATGTTTTGACTATGTGCATTGTAAACTGAAGTGTCTGAAATAATAATATCGGCATTTTGAGTTGAATCTTTAAGAATATTGACGTTAATTAAGGAATGATGCTGTAAGATATATGTGATTTCATCCTTTAAATTGGGTAAATCTATCATATCGATGTGTACTGAGGCTATGGGTAAGTATTTCCCCTGCGTTGCAATTAAAAAATGATGTAAAACAGTCATGTATTCAATTGTAATGCTATTAATATTTTCCAAGTTATGGACGTTAAGATGATCGATGATAGCTGTCACCGTGTGTTCAGAAAGTTCCTGTGAGATGGTGTATAACGTAGAACCAACAGTTTTATACGTTGGATGAGCAATTATAGTATGATGCATCAATAATAATTGTAAATTAGTGATAACTAATTTTTGACCAATTTCTCTTGTTTCATCATCTGTCATTTCTTGGTGGAATAATTTGGTGAATTCAGCTTGTATAATATTTGAAATAGCTTGTAATTGATGGTTCATTTCAGAAGTTAATAACTTTGGTACGACTTCTGCTGGAATATCATTCATTAAAATAGACGTTAATAATGCGCATTCTAATTCCATTGCCTTATCTACTTCTGTTAGGTCCACATACAAACGATCATATGCACACAAAATAATATTGTAAACATCAGGCTGTAGTGCCTGCGCTTTGTTTAAATCAATAAAATGAAGTTCATTTGAAATCGTATGGTTATGTTGTAAACGCAGTGACCAAATAATATTAGTGATACGATAAGCTTTCTTTCGTGTTGGTGATAGCTTGACGGTTTCGGGTAATATATCGCTTAAACAAGGGATTTTAGTAAAAGAATAATCTTCCAGTGACACTGTTTCATAATCAAAATGAAGATAATATGTTTCAAACATTAGTCGGCGAATATTTATTTCATTTCCTTCTAAAGTGAATTTTTTCGAGATATAAATATCCATGTCAGATAAGTATCGATTCATTTCTTTAATATAGTTACGCAATAATGTATAACTAATGTTGGTTGCAGATAATACGCTGTCAATTGAGTGATGTTGTTCTAGAAAACAAATATTTAACAATGCCATTTTAGTTGAATCATTTAGAAATATTTTTTTTATTGGTTCTACATTAATCATTTGAACGGCCGAAATTTGGATACTGCGGTTTTGATCGAGGAACGTAAAACTAGGTACATCATCAGAAAATTCAGCTTGATAGATAGATTCTAGTATTTCAAGGGCTTGCTGAATGTTATAGCGCGAAATATTTAGTTCTGTTGCTAGTGCTTGTAAACTAATTTTTGTACCTGCGTGTGAGGTTAAATAATTTTGTACTAAAATACATCTTGTTTCACGATTACTTAATAACCACATGATATCTAATCCTACTTTCTTTAAATAAGCCGATAATTTATCGTATACTATTCACATAAATCTAAGTGATTATCAAAGGCACTATAAGGTATGTGAATGATGATCTCGTTAATTTAATTGCGTCTTTAATATATCGCATAGAACCGGTTTTACAGGAAGTATTAATTTTAAAATTATACATATGTTATGAGATATGCCATTTAAAAACAAAAACAGCTAAAGTTCTCTTTAGCTGTTTTTGTTTTATTTATTGTCAGGCATTAAGCATATGGGTTTGCCAATAATTGGAAATTTTTAACATCATCAATTGTTTGCGTACCTGCCAATTGCATGACTAATTGTAATTCATTTTGGAAGAAATCAAAGACTTGCTCAACACCTACGCTTCCACCAAGGGCTAAGCCGTAAATAACTGGCCGACCGATTGCGACTAGATCTGCCCCAGATGCCAATGCCTTAAAGACGTGTTGTCCACGACGAACCCCACTATCAAAGACAATCGGCACACGGTGATCAACAACGTCGGCAATTCGCTTTAATGAATCAAATGCAGCGGGACCACCATCCAATTGACGACCACCATGATTTGAAACCCAAATTCCTCCCGCCCCAGCGGCGAGAATTGGTTCGACATCATTCGGATTTTGAACTCCCTTAACGTAAACTGGTAGATCAGTACGCGAAGTAATATAGCTGACATCTGCTGGACTTAACTTTTGCTTGGCTGATTTGTATACTGCGTCCATTGTTTGCCCTACGCCACTTTGATAAGCTTGCACAATTGGCATAGCAAGTGGAAAAGTAAATCCGTTACGTTTGTCAGCTTCACGATTTCCACCAACTGTTGCATCAGCAGTTAACACAATAGCACGTGCCCCACTTTCCTCCGCAGCTGCAATAATCTGATCGTTAATTGCATTGTCTTTAGACATATAGAATTGGAAAAACTGTGAGGCTTCTGGTCCAGCAGCCTCACGCATTTCTTCTAATGATTTTGTAGCAAATGATGAAGCTGTGTAAATAGTACCGAAACGTGCCACTCCAGCAGCTGAAGCAATTTCACCTTGGGTATTGGCCAATCCATGTGCGGCAACAGGTGCCATAATAATTGGTGCAGTTAGATGCATGCCATCAAAGACAACATGCGTATCTGGATTTTCAACGCCGTGTAGAACACCTGGTTCAATTTTTACATGTTCAAATGCAGTTTCATTTTCATGTAATGTGATTAAATCACCAGCACCACTATTAATGTAACCATATCCACCAGCAGGAATTACCTTTGCTGCTTCGCGTTCCAAATCTTTCGTGTTGACAAACGAAATTTTCCCCTCAAGCTCACTCGCTTTATATGTCATGTCCCTATCTCCTGTTTCGTATAACCATCATATTAATTTAATGATAGCGCTTTTAGTTGCATTTAGCAAGACGCTAATCAGACCATTATCGAAAAGTATGTATATATTCTTAGTTGATCTATCTATATCAGATTATATTATGAAATTCGGATGTGGAAGTTGATTGCAATTGTATTTCTTATAAATATTTAGAGTTTTCCCGTGTTTCCATAGAAAATAAAAAAAGCAGTCTAGCAAACATTCATCATGATGTTTATTAGACTGCTTTTAATTTTTGTTAATCAGATAATGAGTATTGACCATACATTTCAATCAAAGATAGAACTGCTTTTCGTTCTGAAAATTCATGACAATAGTACAATATATTATGATTGAAATTATCATTCAATGTATAATTTGCCCCTGCTTGCAACATCTTTGTGTACATCGTTTCATTCTCTTTAGTAGAAAGTGCATTGTTCGTTATGGCATATTGAAATGCGGTTGCACCAAACTTATCTTGTAAATTAACATCAATTTTATGACTCAACAATAGATCAACAATTTTATTTTCATGTTCTACAGTTGGTCGTGGAACTTCAAAAAAGAAATCATGCAAGGCAGTTCGCCCATCATCGCTTTGATGATTGATATTAGCGCCGTGCATTAGTAAAAATTCAGATTTATCATAAATGTCAGTAGCCTGATATCCATCCGATTCTTGTTGAGAAATAACAAGTTGCAACAATGAAGATCCGTTATAATCATCTACTAAGTTATATGCTTGTTCCTGAATGACTGCTTGTTTAAACTCAATGACACTTAAATTGGCAATTGTACTAAGTTCCATCATGTGCCCTCCCAAAGAACCTTATTTTGCTTCGTAAATACGACTACGGTTCTTTCCTATTGCTTGAATATAGAAGTTGTTTGGGTCAAATTCATGAGCTTTGAATTGTTGTAATGTAATTTTGCGATATTTATACATATCAAACCACTTCTTATATTCATGATGCTTCTTATGTCCGAAATCAACTTTGTTTTTACGTGATTGACCGGGCTTCCAATGCAAAATTTCACGTGGAGGATAAGGATCACGTAACTTACCATCCGGGCTGTTTTTAATTTGCCAATTATAAACTTTTTTCTCAAAGGCTAAACGCTTGGCACCCGTCAATTGAGGGCGACCATGAGGCTTACCATTTTTGATAAAGGGAGCATTATATAGTGGCGCTAATTTGTTTTTACGAACAGGCGCTGCTTTCTTTTTCTTGGTTGTTTTTGGCTTTACCTGTTTACGAATAGATTTTGTGTTTTTCTTCTTTGTAGGAGTTTTCTTTTTAGGAGCAGCTTTCTTAGGAGCGTTCTTCTTAACAGTGGCTTTCTTTTTAGGAGCTACTTTCTTAGGGGCTTTTTTCTTAACAGTGGCTTTCTTTTTAGGAGCTACTTTCTTAGGAGCTTTTTTCTTAGCAGCAACTTTTTTGGCAGGTTTATTTCGCGAAACGTTGGTAACCGCTAACTGTGGAGTCGTATTCTGTTGATGAACAGTTAGCGCTAAGTCATCAAGTACGTGTTTTTTAACCGTTGGTGTTTTATGTGCAGCCGTAGTTTGCGCTGCATCAATGGTGATTGTTCCAATTAGTAAGGATGCAACACCAATCATGAATGAGGTTAATAATTTAAGATATAACTTTAAGTATTGTTGCTTACAAATATGCATATGTTTTCTCCCTTAATAATATGTATGCGTTAAAGCATCTACTTACTTAAGGTAACATTATGTTTTCATTGGGTCTACTATTTATTGATTTAATTTAATGCAATTTTTTCAAGATAGATTTAATGATTAAAAAAAACAGTCAATTGCTTGATGATGAATCAAGTATTAACTGTTTTTGGCAAATAGTAAACTACCCTATTTATTTGTTATCAGATAGTGCCATGATTTTATCATGGACACGTTGACCATAGTCTGGATCAGCTTTGGCAAACAAAGCAATCTGTAACTGTTGATTTTCCTTAGAATCAATATGTCCTAGTGAATCAGCAATTGCTTGTGTTAAACTTTCCTTTTCATTTTCAGACATTAGACGATACAGATCACCTGCTTGAGAGTAAAAATCAGGATCTACTGGTTCGTATGCACCAGTTTGGCCACTTACAACATCACCATGAATACTTGCATGTGGGTCAGCTAAAGGACCTTGATGGCTATTAGGTGCATAGTTTACGTCACCCTGACTATTATCGGTTGTCATGTGTCCATCACGTTCATAGGTGTGAACGGGTTGATGTGGTTGATTAACCTTTAAATCTTGATAATTAGCACCTAGACGATAGCGTTGTGCATCGGCGTATCCGAACAAACGTCCCTGCAATACTTTGTCTGGTGATGCTTCAATACCTGGGACCAAGTTTGAAGGTGCCAAAGCTGCTTGTTCGACATCCTTAAAGAAATTATCAGGATTGCGGTTCAATTCAAATTGACCGACTTCAATTAACGGATAGTCTTTTTGTGATACAACATTTGTGACATCAAAAATATCATGTTTGTAGGCAAGACCTTCGTCATACGGGATAACTTGTACTTTCAGTGTCCAAGATGGATAATCACCCTCTTCAATGGCTGCATACATTTCTTGACGATGCCAATCAGTATTCTCACTAGCCATTAATTTCGCATCTTGTGGTGACATGTTCTTGATACCATGGTTTGACTTGAAGTGATATTTCACCCAGAATTGTTCCCCATCGGCATTCACCCACTTATACGTGTGTGAACCGTATCCATGCATGTAGCCATAACCATACGGTAGACCACGATCTGAGAATAAGATGGTCACTTGGTGTAGACTTTCTGGAGAATGGGCAAAATAATCCCATTGCATATTATCATCACGCAGCCCTGTACGTGGGTCGCGTTTTTGTGAATGAATGAAGTCTGGGAATTTATAAGGATCGTTGATGAAGAAGACCGGCGTATTATTTCCAACAATGTCATAATTTCCGTCATTAGTATAGAATCGTACCGCGAAACCATGAACGTCTCGGAGAGTATCTGGATAACCTTGTTCACCCGCCACAGAAGAGAAACGAGCAAAAACATCGGTTTGTTTACCCTCACCGTTAAAGACATCCGCCTTGGTATATGCAGACATGTCATGTGTCAAAGTGAATGTCCCCATTGCACCAGATCCTTTGGCATGGACAATCCGTTCTGGAATGCGTTCACGATTGAAATGTGCTAACTTCTCAACCAATTGATAGTCTTGCATCAATAGCGGTCCACGTGGACCAGCGGTCAAAGCATGATCATTGTTGGCAACGGGTTGACCGCTTTTTGTGGTAAGTGTTTGATTGTCTGACATATTTGAAGCCTCCTCTACATAAATAAACGAAAATTCATAACCATATGCTATAACTATATTTTCTAATAAGAATTGGATTG
Source organism: Weissella ceti (assembly GCF_018394055.1). Taxonomy (NCBI): domain Bacteria; kingdom Bacillati; phylum Bacillota; class Bacilli; order Lactobacillales; family Lactobacillaceae; genus Weissella; species Weissella ceti. Next base: position 589,040 of record NZ_CP074441.1, on the reverse strand, counting down.
TTGTCAACATAACTAAGTCGTCATATAAAAAGAATGAATGTTTACTTAACTTATTTAAAGCCATTAATGGCCATTTTATACAAAAAAACAATGTTTATTACGAGTAATAAACACTGCTCAATTTGAAAGAAGTGTCTCTTAACTATGAACCCCTATTAATTCATGGTTTTCTTTTGACGCAAGTTTTTCTACAATCGCAGCAGCCATATCTAGGTAACTAATATAGCTTAACCCTTGTGCATTATATTTTAAGTGTTGACCAGTAAATGCATATTCTCCAGTATAAGCGCCTTCAGGATCAAAAAATAGTGGTGGTGCCATATACAACCAATCAAAAGACTTAGTGCCCTCTAGGTGTTTAAAGGCAGTTAACGCTAATTTACCACGTTCACGATACTCTTCTTGGATCAATTCAGTGTCAGCAACGCGTGTTTGATGCTCATCTAATAATGGACCTACACTACCGGCAAAAACCAACTGTGTTGTTCCATTATCAAAAATTGCTGTCAGATGATCAACTGCGGTAATAGTTTGCTCAATATCATCATTTGGTGCAGAGAACGTACTGATAATTACATCAAATGGTTGAATATCCTCAGCTGTTAAATCAAACAAACTGCGTTTAAGCACTGGTACATTCTGAGTTAAGTTTTCTGGATGACGTACAATGGCGGTCACTTCCGCGTTTTGTTCCAATAAACGATCAATAATCACGGTTCCTAATTTCCCATTAGCACCAAGAACTCCAATTTTTTTCTTCATTCGTAACACCTCTCTTTTAACTTCTTTAAAGTAAGTGTACACGAACTGTTTTGAGATTCACGTGGTACTTGGTATCACAATAAGCCTTGTTTTGATGAATATATGTGCTCTGCATATTCTTTCGCAATGTTTAAGCGTTATTTGCATGTAAAAATAATTGAATATAAATTTCAATAAAATTTAGATACATATCTTTATACACATATTCATTAATGACATGAGCTTCATTAGTTTCACCAGGACCAAACATAATAAATAGAAATCTGCGAGTTTTCCTTTTAATATATTAGAAGCAGCGGTCACGCCTGCCATGACAACGACTAGTTATTTTCTGTGTGTACGTAATCACATACTAATGAATGCGCGAAAAAAACAGCCATCCTTGGATAGGATGGCTGTTAATCACAGTTATTAATAATAGGTAATCTATTATTGCCAATTTGTTGTATACCCCATAAAGATTGACAAACTAATAATTGAAATAGCGATTAATGCTAAACTAATGGCATGAAACTTCTTGTGGTTAGCTAAAATTGCGATGTATTCGCGGATAAAGGCATTGTAGACAAAGTAATTTTTTGTTTTTGCCCCAATCCCATCAATTTTCAAACCAACACGGAGGGCGTAACCAGCAGCTCGAAAGACGTGATAGTCGCTGGTACAAAACAACCCATTATTTAAGGGCAGCCCTTTTTCTTCAATAATGGCTTTTGAAAACAACATATTCTCATAGGTTGTTGTGGATTCTTTTTCTGCAATTACAAGGTCAGTTGGATACCCTTGATCAATTGCATATTGACGCATCGCTTCACCTTCAGGTAACGCTTCATCTGCCCCTTGTCCACCAGACATAATCAAGATTGGGCGTGAATTCCCTTTTTGTTCTTGTTTGTCGGCAAACTGCATCGCACGTTTAATTCGAGATGCTAGTAAGCCTGAGACCTCACGACCATTAATTAAGCCAGCGCCTAACACAATAATGTATGCTTGGTTGTACTTAGGTCGGAATAAGACATACAAGATAAATGACATCACAAAACTAATTAGCCAAAAGATAAAGTAGCCGATTAATGCCCCGGTTAAACTACGAATACCTTGCGCAAGCCAATACGGGAACAACGCATCAAATAAATTCAAAATTACAGGTAATAATAGGATGCCAATTCCCAAAAATAGCGTTAATAGATTACCTAACGAATGACTTTCTTTTCGTAGAACAAAGAAAGCGTTAATCAATAATAAAACCCCTGCCCACGACATCACAATAATAATCGGAATGAAAATTACCAAGAATAACAAAACAAAAAGCATTGTTACTTGTGGATTGTTTAATGCTGTTAAGGCAACGATTGTTAGTAAGCCCACTTCTCCTAATAAGAATGTTAATAACATACCGTTTAATAAGCGGACTTTATTTGAGCGGTAGCTCATATATAGCGCAATGCAAGTCACGAAGACGCTAATCACTAAGGCATATGGTATAAATGGGTACATGGTGTCTCTCCTCTAAATAATCCCTTACTATTATACAGGATAAATTACGGAACTGTGGATGAGTCGTTTTGTCTAATCGAATTAACCATGGTATAATTTAGACATAAAGAAAAGCCCACTGCTACCAACAGTGAGCTTTCCGCAAGCTAACCTTAACGGTGGCTGTTAATTTGATAATCAAACCGCCTTACTCGTCAAAGTATATAGAGGCGGTTTTTTTGTGTCTACTTTTTGTCATTACGTTGGTCGAAATACATCAGCCAAGGTAACAACGCACTAGCGAGGTTTATCAATACATTGATAAGCTCTACTAGAGACATATTTAGCTAACTCCTTTCTACAGATTCTGATGAGTTGGGTAATTACACCATACACATCACCACCTTTCGATGAAAGTTAGCCACCGTCCTATTAACTTGTACGTTGATTATAGCATGTTTAGACGACATTAAATACGTTCAAAATACCATGTTATCAAGGAATACCCGCAAACCGTGCGCATTTAATAGTCACTGTTTTGCAACGAATGAAGCATAAAATGCTAGGCACCAATAAACTTAATAATCGCAATGCCGACTAGCATAATCAAAATCCCAATAATTTGTTTACGTTGAACACCTGCTTTATTTGAATGCCACCAACCAAATTGTTGAACAAATATTGAGCCGATTAATTGTCCTAGTAAGGCAACCATGATGGTTAATCCTGTTCCAATTTGAGGAACACTGATAACGGTTGTTAGGACGAATAAAGCACCCAGAATTCCACCCGCATATGCCCAAGGTTCCGTTTGTTTAATGGCACGCATTGTTGGCAATTGTTTCACCAAAATGGCGGTTACAATGATAATTAAAATCATGCCAATGCCAAATGAAATGAATGCTGCCTGAACCGGTGAATTTAATAAGGCACCTAAATGACCATTAATTGCCTGTTGCATGGCTGAAAACGTCCCAATCATCACCGCCCAAATCATCCATAATTTGGTTGTCAGATTGGTGGCATCAGTGTTTTGACTATTGTTTTTTGTAAGTACAGTTAGAAATAGTCCAGCAAACATAATTAGAACACCTAGTGCTTGGATTAATGAGAAACTTGTAGCTGAAGCACCAAACCAACCGAAGGTATCAATGGCTAGTCCAGTTAGAATTTGCCCAACTAATGGTAGAACAACGGTCTTAACCGCCCCAATCCGTGGAAACAACAAGATGTTTGAGGTTAGAAAAATCGCCCCTAATACCCCACCTAACCAAATCCATAAGGGATGTTCAATAACAAACGCACCGCTGGGCAATAACGCACCAATTTGGATCCAAGTAATCAAACCTAGAAAAATAGTTCCAATGGTAAACGACACAGATGCTGATAGAAAAGGTGATCCTAAGCGATAACCTAGTCGCGTGTTAATGGGACTTTGATTCGATAGAAATAAGCCCGAAACAAATGCTAATAATACGAAAATTGCCATAATAAGGCCTTCTTTCTTTCTTTTTAATAAGTTACTTACATCATATCACTTTTAATTAGAGATACATGCCTAAAGTAAAAGCCCCACAGTCTAATGATTGTGGGACTTTGAGTATTCTGAGTCTTTAACTTTAATCAGTGAATGCCTCTAACGCAACTTGTTGTGCATGTATGGTGTTCAAAAATGTTTGATCATGTTCAATGATTAACATTGCTGGTTGCACTTGGGTAATAAGCTCTTCAATTTGCTCTTGGTTAAATACATCTAGATAGTTTAGTGGTTCGTCCCAAATAAATACATGAGCTGGCGTCAATAATGACTTAGCTAATTCAACGCGTTTCTTCTGCCCTTCACTCATCTGTTCTAACTGTTGAGTAAATACTTGGCGTGGAATACCAAGTTTAAAGAGCGTGCCAAGTAATTCTTCAAGAACTAGATGATGCGTTTCACTGAAGTCCGCTAGTGTACCGCTCAATCCAGAGGTGTCTTGTTGGACCTGACTAATGATTAGCTGACTTGCCCAATGATAGCTACCAGAGACAATCAAGTCTTGTTGCTCAAGTAACGCACGAATTAACGCAGATTTACCCGTTCCGTTATCACCCGTTAAGGCAAGGACCTTGCCTGTTGACAACTCAAATGATACGGGATTAATTAATGGTCGGTCAGTATAGCCAATCGATAATTCTGAGACAGATAACAAAACGCTATGCGGTGACTGAAGCGGTGCCATTGTGAGTGGTTCTGATACTTCAATATCCTTTAGGAGTTTTTCCTTTTGACTTACCTCATCATTTTTGCGTTTCAATAGACTCTTTGAGCGTTTCATTGTACGTGCAGCTCGGGCGCCTTCGAACCCTTTATCACCACGATTCTTACTATTAAATTCGGTGCGACTACCTGACTTACTTTGTTCTCGACTATTACTCCACTGTGCTTTTTCACGCGCCGTTTCAGTTAAACGGTTAATATCACGTTTTAGTCGGGTATTTTCCGCTTGTTCACTTTGGTCGCGTAAAGCTTTTTCGTGTTCGTAGACATCAAAATTACCTTGATACAAACGTAATTGTGTTTGTTCAATTGCCACGACATGATCGATAACAGCGTTCAAAAATGAACGATCATGACTAATGACAATGAAGCCACTTTTTGCGTTTAGATAACTTGTAATTTGACTTCGCGTATTGATATCGAGATGATTTGTGGGCTCATCTAATAAAATAAAGTGCTCATCATCAATAAAGCTAATTGCTAACAAAACTTTGGTACGTTCACCACCAGATAATGTTGCAAACATACGATCCAAGATGTCTGCCAAATCAAGGCCCAGTAAAGATAGTTCACGGTCAACCATCCATTGATATTCAATGGGGACGAGTTGATTGAGAATCGTTTGTACTGAGACCGTATCATCAGAAATATTTGCTGGAAAGTATTTCAAAGGGACGCTGGTTTCAATTGTTCCCTGATAATCAAGTTTGTTTTGTAAAATCTTTAAGAGCGTGGTTTTACCACGGCCATTTCGGCCAATTAGGCCAAGTTTCCAAGATGAATCAAGATTTAAATTCACTTGATTAAAAATAGCATCACCGCCATCATAGGCAAATGACATATTTTTAATGATTATATTCGACATAGGTCCTCCAAAATGTATGACGCCTGTTTAACAGGCATGTATCATGCTTTTAGATAACATTCTTCATTGGAATCACCCCAATCATTTATAGACTAATGAGTAAGTATATCAGATACCTATCATATTGTCTGACTTTTTTCGATTAATGCACACCAACGAATCGAATTGATTGGTATTTCTTGTTGGTTAAGTACAAGCGTATCATCATCCGTGAACCCTTGTATTTTGCCGGCTTGGATTGGCTTAATCTGTCCTTCCGTTGTTTGTGCACTTAATTGAATTTGAATGAATAATTTTTTTTGCCAGGCTTTTGCGAGTATCTGGCTAATTTCAAGCGGTGTCATTTCGGGTCGATACTGGGCATTTTGTTGTTCTTTTTCAGAGGCCATATATTGTGATACGGCCTCGGTATGTTCAGATAATCGGAAACCTTGCCATTTTGCCATACCTTGATCATGATAATCTTGTTTAAAAAATAAACGAATGTCATCTTCTGACAGCGTTGAATTCATCATGATTCCCCTCCTTCATGACCAGCAACTAAATTAGCTCGTTGTAATAAAGTACTTCCTGGTAATTTTGAACTGGATTTAAACACAGCGGTATTGCCAAATTTTTGGCGCACATGATCAAGCGTCGCATCTAAATCAGTTTGTTTAATATTTGCGGTGGCACCGTCAAACAAGTCAATTTGATTACCAATATCGGGAATGACTTGGTCCGCAGATACACCAATATATCTCACGGGAGTCCGGTGATAATGGTCATTAAAGATAGTCATGAGTGCTGCCACAACTTGCCTCGTTTGACTTGTAGCGGGGATTTTCATTTGTGCTGAAAAGCCAGAGCTGTCTGATGTATAGCGTCCATCAGTAACAAACAATGAAATAACTTGTGCAGCATGTTGATGTGAACGAAGTCGTCCAGCTAATAATTCGCCCATTTCGCGAATAACCTGTGCAATTTTTTCGGTTTGAGTATATGTGGTTGGTAACACTTGGCTATTCGAGTAATTTTTATTTTTCGGTGTATGTTTGTGCGCAATTCGACTACGATCGACACCCCAGGCTAACGCATAAAGTGCATCGCCTTTCACTTTGCCGAATTTTTGGCGCAATTCATATGGGTTGGTGTGAGCTAGGTCGCCCATACTATGAATGCCCCAACGTTGTAACTTCTCGGCTGTTTTAGTGCCAATACTCCAAACTTTATCGAAATCAGTAATAGGCCAAAGATATTCCGGAATTGTTTCAAACGACCACTCACCAATGAACGTTTTTGATTTTTTTGCCCCAATATCTAAGGCCATTTTTGCCATTGCGGGTGAGTCACCAATGCCTACCATCAAATAAACACCCACAGCATCGCGAACTCGTAATTGAATAATACGCGCCAACTTGGCCATCGTTAAATCTGAACCATATTTAGATTGTAGATACTGCCAAGAATCAGTTAAGTCTAAAATTGATTCATCAACGGAGTACATATGCAAATCCTCTTCTGCCACAAACTCGCGAAAAATGTCGTTAATTTCTTTGTTTTTCGCAATATAGTAAGACATACGTGGCGGAACGATAATCAAATCCGGATGATTAGGCACAGCACTACGACGTGTAACGTTTGTAATCCCTAAGACCGTCTTAGCCAATGGTGATGAAGCTAAAACTAACCCATCAGTGCGTTTATCTTGTGTACTCATAACGACCAGCATGGTTTTTAGAGGATGCAAGCCTAATGCAAGACACTCACAACTGGCATAGAAACTCTTGCTATCGATAACCATTAATTTACGGCGTGGTTCATCCGTTGTGGGTAATGACATATTAGGCCCTCCTTTTAAAGTTAATGAAACCCCGTCTGGTTAAGTTAAACCTAATTATAAACGAATGAAACGTTAATAACAAATAAAAAAACCTCTGAATAACAGATAAAAGATATACTTTTACCGTATTCAAAGGGTGTCTATCGATGATAGTCGATAATTGTATTTAAGTTTCTACTTTACATTGAAGCAAAGACAAAGTAATTGCCTTCTGGATCCGGAAATGCGAATGATTCAAGCCCGTTTTGGGTTGTAATCGGTAGTGCATTTGGAATTTTAGCATGTAGCGTAACAAGTTTATCAGTGAATAGCATTAATGATGGGGTGTTTCCCAATACCTCAGGTGAAAATGCTTCAATAAAACTCTTGGTAAAGAATGATAGTTCGACTTGATCTGATAATTGTACAACAAGATTTACAGAATCATCCGGCAAAGCTGTACGCTCAATTTCAACAGCGCCTAGATTAATCCAAAATGACGCAACTTTTTCGACATCATCCACATATAGCATCGTTCGCATTTTAGCAATCATCATACCACTCCCATTTTAGGCTTGATGGATTTTACAAACGATCAAGGGCCTTTGCCAGATCAGCTTGTAAGTCATCAATGTGTTCAATCCCAACAGAAATACGAACAAGTTCGTCTGAAATCCCATTTTCACGACGAATTTCGCTAGGAATTGATGCGTGTGTCATCACAGCAGGTACTTCGATCAATGATTCTACTCCACCTAGTGATTCAGCTAACATGAAGACATCCAAGCCTTCGACAAAGTCCTTAGTTGATAGACCTTCATTCAATTCGATTGAAATCATTCCACCAAAGCCAGACATTTGCTTACGAGCGATTTCGTAGTCGGGTGTGCCTACGAGTCCTGGGTAATATACTTTCGCAACCTTAGGATGATTGTTCAAGAATTCAGCCAAGATTTGTGCGTTTTCGTTATGACGCTCTACACGCAGCGCCAAAGTCTTCAATGAACGTTGTACCAAGAATGATTCTTGTGGTGACAAAACTGCTCCAACAGACATTTGAATGAACTTAATGCCCTTCGCTAATTCTGAATCATTAACCACAACAAATCCAGAAACAACGTCTGAGTGACCACCTAGATACTTTGTTCCAGAAGAAACAGAAATGTCAGCCCCTAGTTCCAATGGGCGTTGGTTATATGGTGAGGCAAATGTGTTATCAACAGCCACTACGATTTCAGGGTTCTTAGCCTTAACCGCTTCTGAAATAGCACGAATATCCGTGACGTGTAGTAATGGGTTTGAAGGTGTTTCCAAGAAAATCATCTTAGTTTCTGGACGTAAAGCTGCCAATACTGCATCTGTATCTGCAGTATCAACGGCTGTGAATTCAATACCCAAGTCTGTTAAGATGCGTGATACTAGACGGAAAGTACCCCCGTAAACGTCATTTCCCATAACTAAATGGTCATTTTGTTTTAGTGAACCAGACATCACAGCGTGGATAGCGGCCATTCCAGATGAGAAGGCATAACCATATTCACCACCTTCTAGCGCAGCGATAACAGATTCAACTGCAAAACGCGTTGGATTTTCACCACGAGTATATTCATATTCAGGTGTGCCACCTAGTTCTGCCTGTTTGTAGGTAGATGTTTGATAAATTGCTGGAACAACAGCTCCTGTTTCAGGATCATGTTGAATGCCGGCATGAATTGCATTTGTTTCAAATTTCATGAGCACACTCCTTCTTCTTTTCGTTTATTTTAAATGATTATATCATAAAACACTTTAAAAAAGTAAGAACATGTGTTGTAGACATAGAAAAAGCACCTAAACTTTTGTTAAGTTTAAGTGCTTATATCTTTTATAAATTAAAGCTTCCCGTGCTTACGTTCAGCGCGAGCGTACAATGACCAGGCCAAGATTGCAAAGAATGCAGGTCCGATAACTGTCCAAACTGCGTTGAAGTAGTCACCCTTCAAGAATGGTGGCAACACTGTCATCACAATTGATGTGATGATTAATGCTTCAACAATCAAAGTGATAATAATTGTTGATGCCTTTGACTTAAAGAATACGAACGGACGATCAACATCCTTCAAACGCTTAAACAATGGGAATGCAGCAACCAAGAACACGTATGGAAGTGTTGATGAAACGTTACCCATGTTTGTCATAATCAAGTAAAGTTGACCGGCGTTTTGTCCACCGAATGAAATCGCCAAAACGAAGATGATAACAAGTGATGCTTGAATCCAAACCGCAACTTGAGGCACACCGTTTTCGTTCAAACGAGTGACTGACTTAGGCCAGATTTCCTTTGGTGATCCAAGGATGAATGACTTCAATGGTGAGTATGTTAGCACGAAGAATGAACCAACGTAAGCCATGAACATACCTAGTCCAGCAAAACGTGAGAACCAAGCTCCCAATGTCACGGCTCCGGCTGTTGACATACCAACGGCATTACCAAGTTCAACTCCCAAGTTGTTCATCAACACATATGTGACGTTACCTAGGTTGGCTGATTCCATGTTTGAAAGGTTCAACCAGTTTGTTGTAACTCCCCATAGCAAAATTGAAATCGCATATCCAATTCCAATAACTGTTGTGGCGATCAAAGCCGCACGTGGATAAGTCTTTTCAGCCTTATCGATTTCCGGCATCAACCCACCCATTTGTTCCAAACCAGCGTAAGCAAAGACAGCATACAAAGCGAATGAAATCAATTGCATTGGTGATTGGAAGGCTGGGTTTTGTGGCACGATGAAGGCTTCAACTGAAACAGGTTCAGCGAAGTGCCCCCCATTTGCGAACAACACGATTACCGCAACGGCAACCAAGATGAAGTTCATGGCCATAACGAACATTCCACCAAGTGATGAAATACGTGAAATACCTTCAACCCCACGTGTTACGAAGAACGCAACTGTGGCAACGAACATAACCGCTAGCAAACCAACTGTTTGTGTTCCTGAAAGTCCCAAGATTGACCATGTTTGGGTTGTGTCCTTACCAGCAAAGATTGTTGAGAATGGGATCCACACTTTTTGTGAGATGTTAATCATCCACACAAACCATGCAGCCAAACCAATAAACGTTGCGATAAAGGCAATCTTTTTCCCTAATGAACGTTCCATCCAAGAATAGATACCACCCTTGGCATCCTTAAACGATGCTCCAAATTCTGCGTACATCATTGATGTTGGCAAGAAGAAGAACAATGCGCCCAAGATGTACCAAATAATAGCGGCGTATCCCATTTGCATGAAGGCAACTGGACCATTTCCAAAACCGAAAATGGTTGTAAACATCATCATGACTAACGCGCCAAGACGAATCTTTTTATTATCCATTACTACTCTCCTATTTTCGAACTTCTTTCAAGTATACCGTTTTTACAGTATGGCGACAATAATGCAATGCATTACGAAGTGAATTTATTAATAATCGATTCGATATCTTTAATGACTAAGGACATGCTGCCATCAGGATTATTAATGAATTCAACCTTTGTCTTGTCTTGATATAGTTCCGTCGGAATCGCAATTTCAATTCCTGAATCCAATTTGAATCTTTGCACTTGATACTTCTTCTCATACGCTTGTTGATTTGGCACAGAGAATGTTTCATCAAGTGATTTATCTGTAGCAATTTCGTTGTAAGCAGTCTTTGCAGCAACATTACCAGCAAATACGGCATCAGCGATATCGGCTGTTCGCACATCACCATTGTTATCATGCATACTATCTAGAATGGCATCTTGTGTTTTTGAAAAAGCTTCGTGCTCAGGAATATCAAATTTGTTCGCAACCTTTTTAACAGTTTGCTTAATGGCTTTGATATTATCTTTGGTAGATTCTTCAGGGTCAACTTCTAAGAACTTTTCAGAGAAGTAATTCACACGATGACCATCAATAATGTATTGCTTTTCGACTAGTTGGAATTCACCAGTCATCAAGTTCACAACCACACCTTCTTGGATACGTTGACTTGGATCTGGCAAAATCGCTTGATTTAAGATGACTTGGTTAACCAAGTCGTTTTCACGGTAGTCAACCATATGGGTGTAATGCGGTGCCAAATTCATCTTTAAAATGGCAAAGAAATCATCTTGTCCTTCGGCATATTCCACAAAAAATAGATCACCCGCCGGGACATCCGGACTTGCGGCAATGATAGCGAATAGCTTCTCAGCTAATTGCGTTGAACGATCAACGAATGAAACATCGCTTTCGGCATTAATCATTTGGCCTAAGTAGTCGGCATCAGTTAATTGACCAGGCTTAAAATCACCTTGGTCAAATTTGTTGATGATACCGGCTAAGTAATCATGCACCGTTGGTGTATCTAATGACATTTCATCTTGTGATGCGATTAGATTACCAGAATCTTTATCAATAATGTGTAGAATCGCGTGGCGAATAATCATATAACTACTTCTTTCCTATTATTTGTTAATGGGTAACTTGATATGGAAAATTGACCCCTCGTTGATAGCGGATTCGAGCCAAATTTGACCGCCATATCCTTCAATAAGCTTTTGGGCAATACTTAATCCTAGCCCATTACCACCTTGCTTACGTGAGCGGGCTTTATCAACACGGAAGAAACGATCAAAGACGTGATCAGCATCTTCTGGTGTTAACCCTTCTCCAAAGTCTTGGATTGCAATTTCCACGAAATGACCATGTTTAGCCATTGCAAAGTGGATTTCTAAACGTGTTTGACTATATTTAACGGCATTGTCGGTCAAGATAATTAGAATCTGTTCTAAATGATCACGACTCATATTCACAAACGTTGGCTTGTTCAAGTCATCATCAAGATAGAATGTGAAATCAGGCGTAATCATTTGATAGTTCGCAAACACGGTTTGCACGACTTGGCGTACATCAGTGTTCTCTTTTTTGAATGCTAATTCAACTTGATCAGCCCGAGTCATATCTAACATTTCTTGGACAAGTCCTTGCATACGTGAAATTTCTTGTAACGAGGCTTCAATTGATTCTGCCAAAATCTTAGGATCGTCTTTTCCCCAACGATTCAACAATTCCATATGTCCTTTGACAATCGCAACGGGTGTACGTAATTCGTGCGAGACGTCTTCGACGAAACGTTGTTGTTGTGAGATAAAGCTTTGAATTTGATCTAGCATGCTGTTTAACAGTGAGGCCAACCCGGTTAATTCATCATTATGACGTGTTGTAATCGTGACCCGTTCTGGTGAATTGGGATCACGACGTATTTCATCCGCAAGATTCGTCATCGCCTTAACCGGTTGTGTCAGATAGTTGACCAGCCAATAATTCCAAATAGACAGTAGAATCAGCCCTAACACAATTGATACTAAGATAATCAAATAAATACGCTTAAACGTTGCATGTAAGGTTGCTAGTGTGTTGACTCCTTGCAAATAACCAATTAAGTCTCCCCCACGATTGTACAAAGGTTGTTCAGCGACTAATCGTGATTCGTAATTATGGTTAATTTGCTTTAAATCAAAACTAGTCCCCTTTTTAAACGGATATTCGTTTTGTTTGAAGGGATAAATTTGTGTCGCTGAATCATTGTAAATCGTGAATTGATAGTCAGCCCGTGTCATTTGTTGGACAGCGGGAGACATCGTTTCATTCAACTTATCAACATTATTAACAGTTAGGTCATCTGTCTTAAATCGTTGTAATTCAGTCGCAACAGTCTCCATTGATGCGGTTAAGTTCACCTTTTCGGTTTGAATCAGTTGATTAGAAAATGCAGTGATTAGAAACCAGGCGAATGTAATGAATACAAAAAAAACACCAATGATAGAACCGAATGTCCATTTACGTTGTAGCGAAATGGGCCGGTCATCAGGTGCTCTTTTTGTAATGGTTTTTAAAATAGCCATTAGTTCTCCCTATTGTCTACTGACGCATAACGTAACCAGTTCCGCGAACTGTTTGAATGTAAGATGTTTGTGCGCCTGCTTGATCAATCTTATTACGCAAGTAACGAATGTATACGTCGACGACATTGGTTTCAATATCTGCGTCATAACCCCAAACGTTCTTAAGTAATTCTTCCCGTGATTGCACCACATTGACATTTTCCATCAAAATAAGTAGTAATTCATACTCACGTTTTGTCAGGTTAATGATGTCCTCCCCACGACGGACAATGCGATTTTCTTTTTCAATGGTTAGATCACGGTAAGTCACTACACTCTTGGTAGCACCATGTTCTACTGTTTCAATATCAATACGACGTAGTAGCGCACGTGATCGGGCTAGTAATTCTTCAATAGCAAATGGCTTTACTACGTAGTCGTCGGCCCCATAGTCTAGACCAGAAACACGATCCAAAACTGAATCACGAGCGGTCATCATAATGATTGGTGTGTTCTTAACTTCACGCAAACGACGAGCCACTTCTAGCCCACTTAGTTCAGGTAACATCAAATCAAGCAAGATCAAATCATAGTCATTGGCTAGCGCTTCATCAAGGCCCCCACGACCATTGTCCTTAATTTGTGTTTCATAACCTTCGTGTTGAAGTTCTAGTTCCACAAATCGTGCCAAGTTGTCTTCATCTTCAATAATCAATACTTTATTGGTCATCTCTTTACCCAAGCTTTCTTGGAACCATCTGATTCCTGTATTCCCACTTATTTTAGCATATTTTATGCTAGATATGCGGCTTTAAGCTGATTTACGTGTTGAATCTTTGTGCTGGTAATAAAAGTACAGTAATGTCATTGGTAAAACTAATAACACACCTAAAATTGCAAATAAGACGGACAACATCGTTGCGACAAACAACTTCGCATTAATGATTTCGGCCCAAGTATACTGTAGTTTAGCGAATAACAATGCCGCACCTAAAAATTCAGCGAAAAAACCAAATAAGACAGTATTAACGGCTGTCCCAACGATAGATAAACCTGCTTGTCGACTCGCTTCATACAATTTTGTTAAATTAGGCTGCTCTACATCCTTATAGATAAACGTTAATGTTGAAGAAAAGGCAACGCTTGCTTCAGAAATAGCCCCTAATGTTGCTAATAACGCAGCAGCAATGCTCAAATTCATAAAGTTAACTGGAATTGTTAACGATAGACTCTCAAGCATTGAGGCGTGCTCACCAGCAAAACCATATGCTTGGGCCCAATGAATCACTGGAACGATGACGAGCATTAGCATCAACATAATCGTTAAACTCACAACCATGGCATTTATCGCAGTATCTTCGTCAGTACCAGAACTTAAAATCGTGACGGTTAGAATCAAGATAGCCCCTACACCAGTAACGATGTAGAGATTGAACCCCCAACTCAATAAAGTCATCACAATAATCAGCATAATGATATTGAGACCTAAGCTAATGAACGCCCCCAAGCCCTTAAAACCACCAATGACACACATTAAAATTAATAGAATAAACCCTAAACTCAAGGCGACGCTCATAGTTTACCTCCTGACCAACGACGGAAAATTAAAATGAAGCCTAGTCCAATTGGGACGGTCAAAACAATACCAATGGCACTAATTAATGTTTGAATTAAACCTAGTGACAATGTCGCAGCAAACGTATAATCCCATGAATTACCATTGCGCAAATACAGAATTGCTAGCGGGATTTGTTCGGCCATAAAAATCAACAGTAGAACGTTATTAAGTGATCCAAAGATAGTTTGTCCTATTTCACGTCCAGCCTGTACAATAGCTTGCCAACTCATATCCGGACGCGATTGTACTAATGCATCAATCGCGACCGTCATATCAGTTGCTTCATCCAATAATGCACCCAGTAGTCCAACCAATGTAACGGCTAAAAAGAGGCTTGCCGGATCTTGTGTTACAAAATCCATGTGCTCATAGTAAATCCCCTTTTCATTGGTCAGCCAGAATACGATTAAGGCTAACAATGTGGTTATTAACCCGGTTGTTAATACCGTCGCATTAATAATCCACGTCAGATGGGAACGAAAACCTAGTAAAATACCCGTTGTTAATAGTGTTGCCAAAATGGCGAAACCAATAAAAACAGCAAAAATACTTGAATTCCCTAGATTTAAGTCTAAAAAGATGAACAAAATAAATAAACAAACGTTCATTAATGTTGAAATAAGTAATTTTTGCCGACTTTTGCCAAACAAAATAACCATTAATCCCAAAATAAAGACTAAAATGGGCAACCAAATGTAGTCACGCTTAGTATTTTGGATTTGCCAGATGTCTTTATCACCTTCACGAATAAATAATTGCTGCCCTGCTTTCAATTCGGTTGTCAGTGCTAATGAACTGTCATACTGATTATTCAATTGAATCATCGTGCCATGACGACTACCGTTCATGATTTTGGCTTTAATTGCTTGGTCAAATTGTTGCACCTGATTACCAAATTGATCACTGGTATCACTTGCCTCAGTCGTTTTGACTTCAGTGATCGTCGCAACTGGCTGTTGATACAAATATGTATCGTGCTTTAAAAACAGAAACGCCCCTAGCGTTACTAAGATTAGTAACAGCCAAGGACGTAAACGTTTAACGATTGGATGAGTCATTAAGGTAGACGCTTATTTGTTCCGTGCATTGGTGTTTCTGAGGCTAAGAAACGCACACGTTGCATCAATCGATCAGCTTTCAAAGGTTCTTGACCATCCTTTGAGAATGGTAAGAAGTCTTTTTCTAAGGCTGCCATTGAAAAGTTTGATGTGAAGAATGTTGGTAATTCGTTTTGCATACGATATTCCAAAATAACGGCGAAAATATCGTCACGACTCCAAGCAGATAATGATTCTGCGCCAATATCATCCAAGACAAGAATTGGCACTTGTTTAATAGCGGCTAATTGATCAGTTAAACTGACACCTGGCTTATCAAAACTTGCCTTTAGTTCGTTAATAAAGCTCGGGAAATGCACTAATGTAACTGGCACACCCTTATTGGCAAATGCATTGGCCATGGCTGCCATCAAATGTGTCTTACCAACCCCAAACGGACCTTGCAAATAAAGTCCCTTTTGATAGGTTGGTGACTTTGGATCATATTGACGAATAAAGTTTAATACACCAACTAACGCCAGCGCTTGATCATCATCATCAACTGAAAAATCATTTAAGCTAGCGCGACTAACCATTTTGTCAGACATGGCGACTGTTTTAACCATGTTACCTGTTTGTTCATGCAATCGCTTGTTGATTGTTTCTTCATCTGGTTGGTAAAGAACCGTAATTTGATGTTCATTGAACGACAAGACAGGCTTATACCCACGGTGAACGACAAATTGACCATTTTTTGCGCGGTCACGTTGATCGACAAATTCAAACAGGACTGAGAAATCACGGCGAATCATATCGGGGGTAATTTGGTCTGCGTGTGCTTCTAAAAATGAAACCACTTCAGTGTCAGATAGTACTTTTTCTTGAATGGCTGCAAAACGACCGCCTAAGTTGTTCGTACTTAGAATAGTCTTTAGTGCATCACCCATATTAGTCAGTTGTTGATCTGCCATAGGTTACTCCTTTTTCTCGTTTTGGAATTCAGCCATTAACTTAGCTGCTGCTTCTTTATCAGCTGATGAAACTTTCGCAACAGTTTGTTTTGACCAATCGGGGCGTTTTTCTTGTACATGACGACGAGTTGGTTGCTTATAGTAAGTTTTAGGCTGTTGCATCTGCTCACGTTGCTTTGTTGAGCGAGCTTTTAGATATTCGAAGGCTGCTGGTGCAGTCTTAATCTGTGCTTGTGCCCAATCATTAACAATTGCTTGCATATAGTTGCGATTAATCGTTGTTTTCTTTTGAGTAACAGTCAATTCATACAACAACACATTAATCACTTCGTTAGGAAGTGTATTCAATTGCGCAATGTCATTTAATAATTTAACTTCGGCATCTGTAATGAATCCGTTATTATGCTTACGCAATGCTTGTAAGAAACTAATGGGACTAGCCGTTCGGACTTGTTGCATTAACGCTTCGGCTGCATTTTTCGGTTGCACGCTAGGTTCTGTCGTTACTTCTGTGTCAGGTGTATTGAGTTGAACTGATGACAAAGGTTTCTTCTGTCCCGTTGTGACACCCTTTTGTAGTGTCTTACGCAATGCGGTAATGTCGATTGTATGATCAACCGTTAAATGTTGTTGAATCAATCGGACTAGTTCAGTGTCTGACAAACCGTATAGCTTCTTTTCAATCAGGAGTTCATTTTCTTTGGCCTTTAATTCAGTCATTGGCACAGCAAAAGATGCCAACATTTGGCTCATCAATTTAAGATCAAGTTGGTTGCTAGTAGATACTTTTGTCACTGTTGGCGTGACTTGATGATTCATTGGTGCTTGTTGTAGCGGTGTAAAAGCATTATCTCCGATAATATCGAAAAATGAACGCGAAACGTTTTTACCAGATGGGACTACATCTTGGCTTTGTACCATCGTAACTAATTGTTGCACGGTCGTTTCACCAACATAATGGGTTAACAAGCTTGTCAATAAACGATCTGATAAAAATTGTGGCATTGTCATGGGTGATTGTAAAACATATGTCCACTGTGTATCGTTTGATAAGTCTTGTTGGTAGGTTTTTAATAACCCCAACCCTTCTAATTGTTGGCGACTTGATTCAAAAGTTTTTAGACCTAAATTGGTCATATTCATCAATTGGGTGTGGTTCAATAAACCGGCTTGCTTTGGCATTGTTTGCCAGTACATATATAAGACAAATGCATCGTGACCAATAATTGGTAGATATACTTGGCTTAAAGCCGTGATTTGTTCGGTAGTTAAGTCAGCTGAGTGCTGTAAATGATAACGTTGATGTAAAGCAAAAGCAGCCATACTGACCTCCTCAGATTTCTTTATGCATGTGTAATTTGTTCTAGTACTTGTTGCACTTGGTTATAGGTCTCATCAATTGATCCATCATTGTCAATGACAAAGTCTGCAAGTTTCACTTTCTCAGCGATGGGCATTTGTGAATCAATGCGCTTTTGCGCATCTTCTGGTGATAAATTATTACGCGCCATTAGGCGCTTTAGTTGATGGTCTGCATTGGTTGTCACGACCATAATACCGTCAAATGTGACCGGACTTGGGGATTCTAACAACAGAGGCAAATCGTACACAATAAACGTGTTGCCAGCTAAAGCTAATTCTTCAGCGATTTCATTAATACGTTCAAAAATACGAGGATGCGTAATTTTGTTTAGTTTGTCTAAGGCTTTTAGATTACCAAAGACGATTTTACCCAATTGTGGTCGTGATAATTTTCCGTCAATAAAAATGTTATCGCCAAAAGTTTCACGCAAATCGGTTAAGACGCGTTGATCCGTATTCAGGACGTCGTGTGATACGGCATCTGCATCAATAACTGGAATGTTTTGTTGACGTAAATAATCACTAACGGTAGACTTTCCAGTCGCGATTCCACCCGTTAATCCTAGCTTATACATTATGACTCCTTTTGTATCTGACAAACGGGACAGAATGTTGTTCCGCGTTGTGCAACTTTTATCTTTACCAAGGGTGTCCCACAGCGCAGACAAGGTTCGCCATTACGGCCATATACTTCAAGTTCATTTTGGAATTCACCAGCTTCACCAAAGGCATCAGTAAAACTATGTACGGTTGTTCCGTGATGGGCAATTGAACGTGCCATTTCATTAATAATGTTTAGGCGTAACTCTGCCAGTTCTGTGGGCGTAACATCGTTGGTTTTTGTCAGTGGATGAATCATTGTTTGCCATAAAACTTCATCGGCATAAATGTTGCCAATCCCAGCGATTTTACTTTGGTCTAATAAGAAAGGCTTAATGGCTGTCTTTGATTTACCGAAAATTTGGGTCATATATTCAAGACTCAAATCCTCTACTGTTGGTTCAGGCCCAATCTTAGCTAATCCAGCAACCGTCATGACGGCCTCATTTGGCACTAAAGTCATACGCCCAAATTTACGGGTATCACGATAGAACAAATCAACGCCGTCATCTAATTTGAAAGTCACTAAGTCATGCTTACCAGGTTCAGTTCCCGCAGGCATCGTGTAGTATGAACCTTCCATACGTAAATGCGATACCATGGTTTGTTTACCAGAAAGACGGAACAATAAATACTTACCGCGGCGCTCAACAACTTCAATAACACGACCTGCTATCTCAGCATCGAATTCTTCTGGGCTCATATTTGAAATCGTTTTATCCCAGCGCACCTCGACGGATTCAATTGTCTTTCCTTGGACTAAACGATTCAATCCCTTACGGACAGTTTCGACTTCGGGTAGTTCAGGCATGTGTTTCTCCTCTCTGAGCGATAACGTCTATCCATTGGTCATTCCCTTTGACTTTATATGGATACGTTTTGATTGCAATTTATGTGCAAAACTTAGATTTTAATAGTTCTCATTATATCATAAAGCCCTGTCCTATCCCATATAGACACCGACGTGATTATAAACTGAACAATATCCTAAATGCTATTTCGTATGCTCCTATGTTTGAAACATGTCTTCTGCTTTCAATGTTATTTTAAAGTTTTCATGTAAAAGTTAAAATAACAACACTTTATGCTCTATAATAGACAAATGCGTGCTAATTTAGACACGACGCCCTTCCCTACTTAATGACATACATAGATATTAAGAGTTACAAACATATTAGGAGTTTACATATGAATAAGGACCAAATTAGCGGCTTAATTTTTTCAGTCGTTATTTTATTGGTAATGTACTTTGCCATCGGTAGTGAGCCAAATGCGCCAAAAGATGTTAATCATCTAGCTGATAGACAAGTTCACGCATTAAATCATTGGTTTAAAGAATTTCACCCGCATATTGATGACGAAGAATATGCTGCGGCCATTGTGGAATTTGAACAACACAATCGTGTGCTTAATGTTGTCATCGCTCGTTCAAAACTAGACAAACATCATCTCACTGAAGAAGACATCGCTAAATATGCCTTTGCAATTATTCGAGAATACCCTGGTGACTTATCAGTATTTGAGAATGTGGATGCAAAAAAGCACATTAAAAAAGATCTCAGAGTTAATAATCCACGGATGTATACAACTTTAAATTAAGGATATAAATGATCACTTTTAGGTTGATTTTCCGGTATAATAAAGTTTCATAAAAAATATGTTTAGGAGATTTGTTATGGGACCTGAGATGAAATATGGTCGTCAATCTTTTTTTGACGGTGGTCTGTTTGCGTTGATTGGGTGGTCACTTCTTGGTGGCATTTTGACGATTTGTTCATTTGGATTATTGTACCCTTGGGCACTTTGTTTAGTATATGGTTGGAAAATTAATCATACGGTTATTGACGGACATCGTATGCGCTTTAATGGCTCAGCGATTGGTTTATTTGTAAATTGGATAAAGTGGCTACTATTGATAATTATTACCCTAGGTATTTATGGATTCTGGGTAAGCATTAAGTTAGAAGACTGGAAAGCAAAGAATACAACTTTTATTAACTAGCCCTACTAACATGATTCATATAACTTCTGCAAAGACAAAAAAACACGTAACCTCTTGGCTACGTGTTTTTTTATCCCAATCTTCGCGAACTTCATTTATAGGGGGCAATGAATCGTTGTGAGTGGGATAAGTTTTATAGACTACTTATCAAACTTTTCTTTAACGTCTTCTACAACGTCGGCAGCCTTGTCCTTCAAATCAGAAGCAGCATTCTTAGCTTTTCCCAATAGTCCTTCAGCCTTACCTTCAACTTCGGTTTTAGTATCTCCAGTAACTGCACCTGAAACTTCCTTCACCTTACCAGTTGCTTGATCCTTTAGTCCATCCATCTTTTCGTCTAAAGCCATAATACTATCCTCCTTGCGTTGTATGTTGTGTTAATACCGTATATGTTACTTGGTATACATATATTGTAACGCTTATAAAAAGAAAGTTCAAATAAAATGCCAATAATTCTGACATATTATATATAAAAACAGGATAAAAAGAACAAATAAAACCAGAAAACGTTACCAAAAGTAACTGCTTCCTGGTTTTATTTACTTATATTATTTGGCATCATACCAGTTTGATCCTTCATGAGAAGAAACTTTTAACGGCACATTTAATGCCATCGCAGAATCCATCACTTCTGGAATCAAAGTATGCATACGCGCTACTTCATTGCGCGGCACTTCAAAGATCAATTCGTCATGTACTTGGAGTAGCATCTTTGATTCAAGTCCTTCATCATCTAATGCTTTCTGTACATTCAACATCGCAATCTTAATAATATCCGCCGCAGAACCTTGAATTGGAGAGTTCATCGCCGTACGCTCCGCAAAGCTACGGACATTGAAATTCTTAGCCTTGATATCTGGCAAGTAACGACGACGATGCGCCAACGTTTCAACATAACCATTTTCTTGCGCAAAAGTGATAATCTCATCCATCCAGCGCTTGATACCTGGGTATTGTTCGAAGTACTTTTCGATCATATCTTTGGCTTCAGCGCGTGATACATTGATGTTCTTAGCAAGTCCAAAGTCGGAAATACCATAGACAATCCCAAAGTTAACGGCTTTTGCCTTACGACGCATATCAGAATCAACTTCTTGGTCAGGTGTTAAGCCGAAGACACGACGTGCTGTATCTGCGTGAATGTCTTCCCCACTCTTAAATGCGGCTTGCATGTTTTCATCACCAGTAATATCAGCTAACACACGCAGTTCAATTTGAGAATAGTCAAATGTCATAATGACCCAGTCTTCGTGACTAGCAGTAAATGCTTGACGAATACGGCGGCCTTCTTCAACGCGTACGGGAATATTTTGTAGATTTGGATCATTTGAGGCTAGACGACCAGTTTGTGTTAGGGCTTGTTCATAGTGTGTGTGTACTTTTGAATCAGAACCATGAATCACACGTAGTAGTCCATCAACGTATGTTGACTTAATCTTTGCAATTTGGCGGTAGGCCAAAATTGATTCCACAATCGGTACATCACCCATTTGTTCTAATACTTCAACACTTGTTGAGTAACCAGTTTTTGTTTTCTTAATTGGCGTATAACCCATTTCTTCAAACAAGATCACACCTAATTGCTTAGGTGATTGAATGTTAAATTCGTGACCAGCTTGCGCGTAAATGGTTTGTTCTAATTCAGCTAAACGCTCAATCATCTTACTTCCCATTTCGTACAATAGGTTACTATCAACGGTAATACCAGCCATTTCCATCTTAGCCAAAACGGTTGTTAGTGGTAATTCCATTTCTTCGTACAGACCAAATTGTTCACGTGACTTTAAGTCTTCCGCCAACTTTTCAGGCACAAAACCAAGTACATGTCCCTTTTGTGCTAAGTGCGCAAAGAACACATCGTCATCCAAAGGAATTTCGAACTTGGCCCCGGTCCCGTAAACATCGGCATCGGGTTGTAGACCGTAGTAATCATGTTGTTGCGCTAAAATGCCCAAATCTGTTGAATTGTCGTTAGTGTCAGTCAAATAAGTCATCAATTGTAGATCATATTGGATACCAGCGATTGGTAGTGACAAGCGTTCCAATGTAATCATCGTTGACTTCGCATTGAAGACATTCTTCTTAATAGATTCGTCTGCCAATAATGCTTTTGCTTCAGGTGACTCCATCAACATGTTCACATCACGGGTTACAACATACCCTTCATCATCATTTCCAATCACAATCCCAACTGGTGCGGCAGTGTGATAATTAGCATCATCCAATTCCACAAAAACACTAATTGTTTTCGTGAACTTCGTCAACAAATCTAAGTTCGCTGTTGTTAGTTCGGTGTATGCAATGTCTTGTTGTGTAGGTGTTTCCCCTTCGGTTTGACTACCCACGTGTCCTTGACTTGCTAACTTAGCCAAGTTTGACTTGAAATCTAGTTGTTCGTAGAACGGTACGATATTCACGTAGTCTGGTCCACGATAAGCAAGATCTTCCAATGCATATTCAACGGGTGCGTTTGTACGAATGGTTGCTAAGTCACGGGACAAACGGGCATCTGCTTCCCCAGCAATAAGCTTTTCTTTTTGCTTTGATGGCTTCAATTCATCAATACGTTCATACATTTCTGGAATCGTATTAAATTGCTTCATCAACTTAACCGCCGTCTTTGGTCCAATTCCAGCGATTCCTGGGTAATTGTCAGATGTATCCCCTTGCAGCCCCTTTAGTTCAATAATTTGTTCGGGTACAAGCCCATCAAACTTTTCAGCAACTAAAGCAGGGTCATACTTTTCAATTTCAGAAATCCCCTTCTTAGTCACCCGAACCGTTGTGTTATCTGTGACTAATTGAGTTAAGTCTTTGTCTCCAGTTACGATGGTTACTTGATAACCAGCTGCTTCTCCCATACGCGCCGTTGTTCCAATAATGTCGTCGGCTTCATAATTAGCTAATTCGTAACTCTTGATTCCGTGTAGCTCAACCATTTCACGTAAGTATGGAAATTGTTCCACTAATTCTGAAGGTGTTGAGTTACGAGTTCCCTTATATGATTCTAACTTTTCTGTACGGAAAGTTGTCTTACCGACGTCCCATGCAACTAGCGCTAGATCAGGTTGGAAAGGATCTACAATACCATCTAGTAAATTATTGAATCCTACCAATGCGTTTGTGTGCAATCCAGTGTGACTTACAAAACGTTCGACTTGATTAATCAATGCAAAGTACGCACGAAATGCAAGTGAGTTTCCGTCGATTAATAGTAAAGTTGGTTTAGCCATCATACACTCTTTCTTGATGTAATCATCATTTTATTCGTTATATCCATCATAACAGAAAACCCACGTCTTTTAACGTAAAGACGTGGGTTTCATTGACTAATCGCGACTTGAGAATAGACGGATTAGGTAAATAAATAGGTTGATGAAGTCCATGTACAATGACAAAGCTCCAGATACTGCCAACCCTTGTGTTGTACGTGCATCAGTTTGCCCGAATTCGTAGTACATTTCCTTCAACATGTTCATGTCGTAGGCTGTGTACAAAGCGAATACAACAACACCGATTACAGATACAACTAGGTACATTGTTTGGTTAAACCAGAACAAGTTGATGATGTTCGCCACAATCAAAGCAATTACCGCTCCGAACAAGATGCTTCCCATTGAAGCCATTGACTTCTTTGTTAGGAATCCATAAGCAGCCATTCCAACGAACAAGAAAACAGTTGTTAGGAAAGCGTAAATGATTGATGTCATATCAACAGTCAAACCAATTACAGCGAATGTTGCCCCGTTCAAAACGGCGAATCCCATCAACATACCAAAGGCTGCTCCAGGATTTGTCATAACCTTTCGGCTAAACAAGAAAACAAATCCAATCATGATAGCTAGCATAATCAATGATGATGCTGTGCTAGTAAAGATGGCCGCAATTTGCACTGGAAATACTGTGACACCAATGTATGCAGTCACGAATGTAACCAACAGAGCCAATCCCATGTAAGTGTATACCTTACGGAAGAAGGCATTTAATCCAGCGCTGTCTTGGTTCACAACACGTGGATTTTCGTAATTATAATTATCCATATACTACTCCTCATTTCTATTCAATTCTTATTATATATATTAGCAAATGAAACTTAAACCTAGCGGAAATGCATTATTGTAGGTTATTTTGTGTATTTGCCAATAGCTTTTCAAAAGCGAATTCAGTGTTTTGCAAATCACCGGCCCCCATAAAGACGAAGACACCATCTTCATGATCCAACAATGGTGACACATTTTCAGGTGAAACAATGCCACGGAACTTGCTAATCTTATCCCCTAGATCCTTTGATTGAATATCTCCACGTTCTTCACGTGCTGACGCAAAGATTTCAGTCAGATAAACATCGTCTGACAAGTCCAGTGTTTCAGCAAATTCACTTTGATACGCAATCGTACGGCTAAATGTGTGTGGTTGGAAAACAGACACGATATTACGATTTGGGTACTTTTGACGTGCTGCGTCAATTGTTGCCTTAATTTCTGATGGGTGATGTGCGTAATCATCGATGACGGTCACGGGGCCAATTTGCTTTTCTGTAAAGCGGCGCTTAACACCCTTAAAAGACGCTAATTCTTCCTTAACCAAGTCGGCATCCATCTTTTCGAAGTAGCTGACCGCCACAACGGCTAATGAGTTCAAGACTCCGTGTTGACCAAACAATGGTACTTCGAAGTTACCCAAGAATTCATCGTGGTAGTAAGCATCAAATGATGAACCTGTTGTTGAACGACGAATGTTTGTTGCGTAGAAGTCATCCTTTTCAGGGTTTGTTCCGTAGAAGTACATTGGTGTTTCAATTGCTAGTTCGCGCAAATGTGGATCATCACCCCAAGCAAAGATAGCCTTCTTTACATGGTTTCCGTAATCTGTGAACGCTGAACGAACATCGTCAATGCCTGAAAAGTAGTCAGGGTGATCAAAGTCAATGTTGGTCATGATTCCGTAGTCTGGACGGTAGTCTTCAAAGTGACGACGATATTCGTCGGCTTCAAAGACAAAGAAACGTGCATCTGGCACACCTCGTCCACTACCATCACCAATAAGGTATGATGTTGGTGCGATTCCAGACATCACGTGGGCTAATAGCCCAGTTGTAGATGTTTTACCATGGGCTCCTGCAACACCGATTGATGTAAATTGTTCAATCAAAGATTGCACAACTTCTGGGTATGTCATTAGTGTAATAGCATCACCCATTGCTAGTGCTGCCGCAACTTCCACGTGATTATCATCAAACGCGTTTCCACGAATAACGGTCATACCTGCATGTAGATTAGCTGGATCAAATGATTTAATCTCAATACCAGCGTCTTCCAATGGCTTTTGGGTAAATGTGTATTCATCGATATCTGAACCAGATACTTGATATCCTTGGTCATGCAGAATACGTGCAAGTGAGCTCATACCAGAACCCTTGATTCCAATAAAATAATACATTGTCTCTTTGTTCATATCTTCTCTCCACTGTCATAATTCGTGATACTTGTACTTCTATCTTACCAAAAAAAACGCCATATTATTAGTCTTTCGCCGACATTTCATGGATCGCAAGATACAAAAAAAGACTAGTTGCCTAGTCTTTTCATTATTTACCAAAGTAACCTGTTTGTTCTGCCGAGAACTCCTCGTTAAAAATTGAATCAAGGTTCAACCCTAGTCCAGTCATTGGCTTAGTCTTTGGTGCTTCTTCTTCAACCTTCTTTTCAGCTACCTTAGGCTTAGGCTTTGGCTCAGGCATGCTTGTTGAAACGGCCTTCACTTCAGTTGATGCCTTTGGTGTCATCACAATCGGTGTAACAACTTCTGCCGGTTGAACAATGGGTGTTGGTTCAGGTTCAACCACAGTAGGCGCCATTTCTGGTTCTTCTTGTGGGTCTTCAACTGATTCTAACTCGCGCTCTTCAAGTGGCGCGTTTAATTCAACAATTGGCTTAGGCTTTAATTGTGTTGGTACTGGCTTTGGTGTCAATACTTCAACCATCACTGGCTCACGGTCAACGGTTACAGGTTCCAAGACGTCTTCTTCATCGGCGAATACTAAGTATTCACGTTTTGCCTTCATAATTTCTGCAACTTGTCGATCGTAATTTCCCATTAGTCGCTGAAAGTAGACAATTGGTCGTTGTTCAGCCATACGCTTTCTCCCTATCTGTTTAGTCAAAAATCGCTTGGGCTTCATCTGATGTACGATCAAATGGTGTCCCGATTGGCGCAAAGTTATCTGGCAAGATCATTGCACCTGGTTGTTGTGGTGCATTTGGCAATCCAAGTTCTCGTCCTGAAACGATCATCCCATTGGAAGCTTCCCCACGAAGTGCACCAGGCCAAATGATCAAACCTGATGGCATCATCGCACCAACTTTCGCCACAACAACTGTGATACCAGCTTTCATGTTTGGTGAACCGGAAACGATTTGTACGTGTTCGTCGTCCCCAACCAATGTATCTGTAATTTGTAGATGATCTGAGTCTGGATGTGGCTTTACGCTATCAACGTATCCAACCACAAATTTTGGATCAGTATCAGCGACGACTTCATCAGAAAAATCACTCGCCTTCATCACATTATTAATCGCTGCCACTTGCATTTCTGACAAGTTCACTTGTCCGGCACCTGTTAGGCCATCGATGTGGTCAGTTGCATTTAAGATATTGAATCCAACCACTTGGTTTTGGGCGTCCATCAAACGAACAACATCTCCGCGTTGTTCTGCAGTTACAGTCCCTTCAGCTTGTGCTGTCAAAAGCATCAAGACATTTCCCATACCAACTTGGTTATAAGTTGCAATCAACATATAGGTCTCCTTGTATTTGTTTACTTATCTTCTAGAATAGCACGAATTTGCGCTTCAATCATCCCGATTCCAACAATATTTTCACCACCATCAGGCAAAATAATATCGGCATAGCGCTTTGTTGGTTCAACGAATTGATGATACATAGGCTTAACCGTTTCTAGGTATTGGTTAACCACCGATTCAGTTGAGCGACCACGTTCAACGAAATCACGTTGCATACGACGGATAAAGCGAATGTCATCATCGGTGTCAACGTAAATTTTAATGTCTAGTAGGTCACGTACTTCTGGTTCAACGAATAACAACACCCCTTCAACGATAATCACGTCAGTTGGTTCGATTGTGACTGTTTCTTCCGCACGGTTGTAATCCTTGTAGTCATAAGTTGGTTGTTCAACTGACTTACCATCTAACAATTGCTTCAAATGTTCAGACAGCAATGCTGTGTCAAATGAGTCCGGGTGATCGTAATTAACAGCCTTACGTTCGTCCATTGTCATGTTTGTTTGGTCATTGTAGTAAGCATCTTGTGGAATCATTGTGACTGATTCACCAGCAAGCTTTTCAAAAATGTTCTTACTTACTGTTGTTTTTCCTGATCCTGAACCACCAGTAACTCCAATTAATACGGGACGCTTCTTTTCCATGATATCTGCCTCTTTTATTGTTTTAATTATTTCTAAATATTGCTTTTATTAAAGAATGATTGTTCATTCTTATTTAATTAACTTAGGTAAAGTAACTGTAATTGTTGTACCTACGCCAACTTGACTCGTAAGTTCAATGTTTCCAAAACGGTTTTCAACAATTTCTGAAACGATTGATAATCCTAATCCAGTTCCGGGAATTTTCTGATTTCGTGACTCATCGACGCGATAGAAACGCTCCCAGATACGCGCTTGTTGCTCACTAGAAATACCAATGCCTGAATCTTCAACGATTAATGTCATGCCTTCTGTGTTTTGAGATGCACGAATGTGAACTTCACCATTGGGGCGATTGTACTTCATTGCATTCACCACTAAGTTTAGCAAGATACGACGTAAATCTTGTTCATCTTGCCAAACCTGGATATCCTCTGTTACCTCGTTGTAGCAGGTTACCTCATATTTATCTGCTAACTTAATTTGCTGATTCAAAATCTCATCGACTAATGATTTTAAATGAATTGATTGCCCAGCAACGGCTGTTTTAGGTACTCGAGACAAGGTCAAGATATCTTCGGTTAGGCTGATTAAACGATCAACTTCCCCTTGCATGATCTCTAAGAACTGTGTTGCCGTTTCAGGATTATCTTTGGCTCCTGCTAATAAAGTTTCGGTAAATCCAGACAAAGCGGTTAATGGTGTACGCAATTCATGAGAAGCATTAACTAAGAAATCTGCCTGCATATCCTGAATTTGCGTGAGTTGTGTTACATCATACAACAACACCAGAATATTTTGCTCGCGTGGATTAGCCTGAAAATGAATCACAGAAATATCAATCAAATATGGATCAACTGAAATACGCTCGCGGCCATCAGTCTGTTGGGTAAAAGCTTGATTCACTAACGTTACCAGCTTATGTGTTTTGAAGACATTATCGAATGGTTGGCCTACAACACGTCGGTCAAGTTGTAGTAAGTCAAAAGCTAAAGGATTGATTTCAACAATTTGCCGTTGTGCATTAATCCGTAATACCCCTAAGGGCATATTATTTACTAACGCAGCTAACTTTTGTGATTGTTGGTGCAATAGTGCTAAGCGTTGCTGATTACTTTGTTGCACAGCATTAACCGCGGTTGCTAGTGGCGCAAATTCTTCATCTGGTCGTAGTAATACTTGCCCCATTGAAGTACTATTTGTTTGCATCGCTTGCAACTTTTGGATAAATATCTCTAAATGACGGGCTCGTTGATGTCGTAACCAGGTCGTCCAAAGGACGAATACTAAACTCAAAATACCAGTTGAAAATATGACATAACCCCAGTCAAAATTAAAATCCACTTTGACGATGCTGTATAAATAACTCATGGCTAAGCTTAAAAGCGTAAACACAATGAAAGTTACACTAAAATGATAGACTAATTTCTTCATAATTTGGCCCTACTTCGACGCGTTTGGTAAATCAAAACGATAACCAATCCCACGCACCGTACGTAGGTACTGTGGTTGTTTTGGATTGTCTTCGATTTTATCGCGTAAATGGGACATATGCATATCAACCATTCGTGTGTCAGACCCAGCATCGCTGTATCCCCAGACACCATGTAAGATTGTTTCCCGTTCTAAAACACGACCAACATTGCTGGTCAAGTATACTAACAACTCATACTCTTTTGGGGTAAGTTTTACTAATTGACCATGTTTCGTGACAGACATGTGATCATAGTTAATCGTCAATGAATCAAAGGCTTGCATATTAGATGCTTGTTTCGTGTTTTCTTTGCCAGCTTCAAAGCGACGCATAATCGCTTTAATACGGGCCAATAATTCACGAGGACTAAATGGTTTAGTAATGTAGTCATCAGCGCCCATTTCAAGACCCACGATTTTATCCACTTCAGCATCTAAGGCCGTTAATAGAATTACTGGAACCGTTAATTTTTCAGCCCGAATTTCACGTAATAGCTCAATCCCACTTTTGTATGGCAACATCACATCTAACAAGACCAAATCAATCGCTTCTGATTGAATCGTTGTGAGAATATTTTGCCCATCGTTAGCGGAAATAACCGTATATCCTGCTTGTTCTAGATTGTAGGTCGTCAGCGTTACCAGTGCTGGCTCATCATCAACGACTAATACTTTTGTCATGGCACGTCTCCTACATATTTCTCTTAATTTTATTTTACCATGAAAAAGCTGTGACATACGAAAAAAACCACTCAAATGAGTGGTTTTTAGACGTTTTAACTTAGGCCTAGTTTAACTTCGCGATGATGACAATAAATGCGAATGATAGCAAATCCAGCCAATAACATAATTCCAATAATTAATAGAATCCAAGATCCAACGGCACTGATTGCATAACCAAATGAAATCGTAATGACGGGAACAAATAAGTCAGTGGCAAAGAATGAAATTCCAAAGACACGCCCTAAGTACTCAGGTGCACTATCTTCTTGTCGAACGGTATTAATCTTAATCACAAATGATGCACGCATTAGTCCATTTACGATAATCACAATGACTAATGCCCACAAAGTATTCACAAACGCTGCCAATACGAATACTACACCTAATGCATAAAAATCCCAGTAAAGTGTTCGTATTTTATTCCAGGCCGGCTTTTGAGCCAAGACTAAGCCCGCAACAATTCCAGAAACAGCTGCAACTGTCAATGCACTTGAATAGTCCGTGGCTGAGCCACCATAGACACGCTGAATCAAAAATGGCATTGCGATGATGAATCCTTCAAAACAGAAGTTCCCCCATACCGTTAGCAACATTGATTCAAACAATTTTGGCTTACGTGCGACATAACGATAACCATCAATTAAGCTTTCAATAAATGGTTCGGGTTCTTTATCTTCTTTTTCTTCCGGAACGGATTTAATCATCATATTGACTAAGGCAGTCAACACAACCATTAAACCATACAAAATCATGAAACTTTGTAGGTTAATCCAATTTAGATGCAATAAGAATCCACCCACCAGTGGACCCACGGCTTGACCAGCTGAAAAGGCTGCACTGACGAAAGCATTGAAACGCGGAATTGAACGACTTTTGATAACATCAGGTAATACAGCACGTCCGGCTGGATATGCATAAGAGATATCAACGTTCATAATAAACGTTAGTGCAAACAAGATAAATAGTTGTGGTGAATCGGGATTTAAGAACATTGATAAAATCAACAATCCTATTCCGCCGAACAGATCGGCCACCACCAATACTTTCTTACGATCAAAGCGATCTAATACGGCCCCAACATACATGTCGTTGGCCAAATAAACAATAAATCCAAATGCCGTCAGCCATCCAAGCAAACGCGCATCACCGTATGTAGATACGATGAACCAATTTAAACCAAATCGGTATACCCCTTCTCCAAAAACTGAGAAGAAATTTGAGATAAGTACCGGCCAACTAAAGTCGGCCAATTTATCTTGTCTTTCTTGTGTATTCATACAACATCCTCCATTCCCATATATTTACATTTTCAATGTTATCCTACTACTCGTTTCACAAACATTATTAGGCGATATACACAAGATTTTGCCACAATAATGTTACTTAAAATAGTTGCATATAATAAAAAAGGACCAGCGAAATGCTGGTTCTTTTCATTATCTATTATTCTAACTTACTTAACGTAAAAAATCACGTGGCTTAGTCTAAGAAATCACGCAATTGCTTTGAACGAGATGGGTGGCGTAGCTTTCGCAAGGCCTTTGCTTCAATTTGACGAATACGTTCACGTGTTACGCCGAATTCCTTACCCACTTCTTCAAGTGTACGTGTACGTCCATCATCAAGACCGAAACGCAAACGCAAAACTTGTTCTTCACGCGGTGTCAATGTGTCCAAAACTGATTCCAATTGGACCTTCAACATTTCGTATGCAGCTGAATCAGCTGGTGAAATGGCTTCATTGTCTTCAATGAAGTCTCCCAAGTGTGAATCATCCTCTTCACCGATTGGTGTTTCCAATGAAACAGGTTCTTGAGCAATCTTCAAGATGTCGCGAACCTTTTCAGTTGGGATATCCATTTCCGCACCGATTTCTTCAGGTGTTGGTTCACGTCCAAGGTCTTGTAGCAAGTTACGTTGGATACGAATCAACTTGTTGATTGTTTCAACCATGTGCACAGGAATACGAATTGTACGAGCTTGGTCAGCAATTGCACGAGTAATCGCTTGACGGATCCACCATGTGGCATATGTTGAGAACTTGAACCCCTTACGGTAGTCAAACTTTTCAACGGCCTTCATCAATCCCATGTTACCTTCTTGAATCAAGTCCAAGAATTGCATTCCACGACCAACATAACGCTTGGCAATTGAGACAACCAAACGCAAGTTAGCTTCGGCCAATTCTTGCTTGGCAAGTTCATCACCTTCTTCGATACGTTCAGCCAAGTGCACTTCTTGTTCACCAGTCAAAAGTGACACACGTCCGATTTCCTTCAAGTACATACGAACTGGGTCATTAATCTTCATTCCAGTTGGTGCATCAGCCGCTTGTTTCAATTCCTTAGCAGACAAAGCAGTCTTACGATTCTTCAATGCACGTTCTGTAGGTTCTCCATTTTCATCAACGATTGAGATACCTGAAGATTCGATTTCAGCATACACTTCTTCAACTTGTGTTTCATCAAGCTTCAAAGGGTTCAACAAAGTTGTTTCCAATAGATCTTCACGAATTTCTTTGTCTTTTTTGAATTCTTTAATAATCTTCTTAACAGCCTTGTCTAAGTCTGCCTTTGAGAAGTTACTTACATTTTGTGCTTTTTCTTCAGTCATGAAAGATCTCCTATTGTTTCTTTGCTAACTGTTGCTCACGTAACGCATTAACAAGTTCGACACTCAATTGAGCTTCTAGTGTTGTATCGTGCCTTGCGCGGGCATCAGCTAATTGTTGTTTAATAGTTGTAATACGTTGAGCCATTGGCTCATCCATCATAATTACTTGCATATATGCCGTAACCTGATCCGTATCTTGGAATAAGTCGTCTGGAATTGCACTAAACGTCGCAAGAATTTGGTTTAATTCTGGTTTTTGGACAAAATCCATTAATGCTTGCGGATCAATAGCCCCTTGTGTGTGCCCTTCGGCACGGAATGCCGAAGTTAATTGATACAAGGTTTCATATGATACATCCGCAAAACTAAAGTCAGGATGTTGTGTTACCATCAACCAAACATCTGGATCACGTAACATCCAAGCTAATAACATACGTTCAGCTTTTTGCGTTCGTGTTTCTTGACGATGTTCGGTTAAGCGTTGCCAATTAGAATCAACTGGCTCACCAAATTCCACTGGCTCTTCTGGAGGTTCGATAAACTCTCCACGATCCACGACATTACGCAATTGCATGGGACGCATTTGCCCATTTAAGGCATCTAAGCTGATGTTAAATTCTTCAGATAGCTTATGCAGATACATATCTTGCATCACTTTAGAATCTAACTTTGCTAGAACACCTAATACATCATTCACATAGCCAACAACTTCGTTTTGATTATTCAAATTACGATCTTGGCGTAGGAAACGCATATTGAATGAAATGGGGTCTTCCGTATGACGGGTCATTAAATCCAAAAATGCATTTGCATCATGAGCACGTAAATACTCATCTGGATCTTGATTGTCTGGAATATGTGCCACGCTTGCTTGCATACGACTATTGTGACTTAACAAGTCTAAGGCACGTTTTGTGGCTTTTTGACCGGCAGCGTCTGCGTCATATGCAATTGTAATGTCAGTGGCGATGCGATCAAGACGTTGGACTTGATCAACCGTTAATGACGTTCCCATTGAGGCAACCCCATTACGTACACCAGCCTGAAACGCTGCAATAACGTCCATGAATCCTTCAAACAAGATAACGTGCTTTGATTGCTTAATATCATTTTGCGCTAAATCTAGATTGAAAAGTTCACGAGACTTATTAAACAATAGACTTTCTGGACTATTGATGTACTTTGGTTGTTGATCATCGGCACTTAGACGACGACCTGAAAATGCAATCGGATGTCCTGCTTGATCACGAATGGTGAATAAGACACGATCATTGAAACGATCATGTAATGATCCATCATCCCATTCAACGAACAATTCAGATGCTCGTAGTAATTGATAATCAACACCTTTACCTTGGAAATATTCCAACAACACATCATTCTTAGGGGCATACCCCAGCATGAATGCATCAATCGTTTGATCATCAAGACCACGTTGTTGTAGATAGGTTAATGCATCTACTCCACCGGCAGTATTGATTAATAAGTGATGATATAACTTATTCGCATCATCATATAATTCACGTAGTGCCTTAATTTGTGGATCTACAGACTCTGACTTTGTGTCTGATAAATAAGACGCGTCCAGTGTCACATCCGCCAAAGGAGCAACCTTTGCAACGGCTTGTGGGAAAGAGAGATTCTCTAGTTCCATTAAGAAACTAAAAGCATTTCCCCCACGGCCACATGAGAAACAATGAAAAATTTGTTTTTCTTCATTCACCGAAAATGACGGTGTACGTTCTTCATGCCAAGGACAATTACCAAACAGGTTACGTCCTTGTTTTTTTAATTGAACATATGGAGAAATCACATCAACAATATTAACGCGTTCCCGAATCTCTGTAACTACGGCTTCTGGAATTCGTGTGGCCATTGACATTTCCTCCTTTGCTCTTTTCAGTCCCTACTATTATACGCTTAAAGATGTATTTTGAAAAGAGTTGAAAAAAAGACCAATGTTTAAACATTGGTCTTTCTAACGTTGATTTAATTAAGCTAGATTGCGACGTGCAACTAAGAATAGCAACCATGAGACAACAATCATAACCGCTAGGAACACGACTCCTTGTTGTGCCCCAATCACTACACCATTAACAGCGTCGTTTTGTGTGGCACTACCCAAAATTTGAGCAACAATCGCAGTCGCGCTGGCACCCATAAATTGTAGACCTGTATTTACGATACTGTTTCCGTCACCCTTCAATTCTTCGGGTAGACTTCCAAGTGTAACAGCCATCAAGTTACTGTATGACAATCCCGTTCCAATCATCATGAAACATTGCGCAGCCATCAAAGTCCAAAAGTTCAGACTTTGGAAAGCAAGCGCCATAAAGACTGTTCCGACAGTAGCAATTGTTAATCCAATTGTAATTGGCCACTTTGGTCCGAATAAATCCAACAAGCGTCCAGAAACCGGCGCCAAAATTGTTCCAATAACGGCTGCTGGGAACATGAATAGTCCAGCTTCAGTTGATGTAGCTCCCAT
This sequence comes from Weissella ceti, assembly GCF_018394055.1. Taxonomy (NCBI): domain Bacteria; kingdom Bacillati; phylum Bacillota; class Bacilli; order Lactobacillales; family Lactobacillaceae; genus Weissella; species Weissella ceti. The sequence goes on along the minus strand of NZ_CP074441.1, from coordinate 553,679 downwards.
ACCCATTTGTAGGTAATTTGGTAACACGAATGACAATCCCAAGAATAATGCTTGGTACACCAATAGTGAATACATCAACATATCAAATTGGCTAAACTTGAAGATTGTTAGGTTTAACAACATACGCTTCTTGTTAGCAAAGTAGAAACCAATCAAAGCGACAAAACTTAGTAGCAACCACTTCAATGACATTTGTTCAACAGACAACAATAACATTGAAAGCCCTGCTGCCAATGTTAAAAAGGCAACGGTGTTGAACTTCTCATCCCACTTAACATCTTCTGCAGGAATACTCTTTAACCCAATAAATAGTGATACCATCACGATGATAATCAAGAACCAGAAAATACTACGCCATCCTAGTGAACTAAGTAAAATACCACCATACGTAGGTCCAATAGCAGGCGCAATGGCAGTTGTCATTGTTCCGATTCCCATCATGACTCCACGCTTTTCAAGTGGTGCTTTCGTTAAAATAATGTGGAACATCAATGGAATGGCGATACCTGTTCCAATCCCTTGCAAAACACGCCCTGACAACAACATCATCATGTTTGGTGAAAAAGCGTTCATTGTCAAACCAATCAAGAACATCATTTCCGCAACTAAGAACAAGTTACGAATAGAAAAGTTACGGATTAGGTAAGCGGAAATTGGCACAACGATGGCAATGGCTAGCAAGTAACCCGTTGTCACCCATTGAATCCCACTTGCATCAGTATTAAATTCTTGCATCAAATGCGGGAACGTCACGTTCATCGCTGTTTCGATTAGAACACCACCAAAACTCATCAAGCCGGCAGCAATTACGGCACCTAGAACGTGCCAATCTTTTTTATTCATATTATAAGTTTCCTTCGCTTGTTTTCGCTATTTCTCACAAAAAAAGACGCTACCCCGAAAACCGGTGTAGTGTCTCGCCTCTTTCTTCGGCATGTATAAGACATGCTATCTGTACGAACTAACCATTCTAGCCTATCAAAATACAAAAACCGTGTCAACTATTTGCGTAAATAAGAAATTGCTTCAGCTAAGGTTTTAACCGGCACAACCGTTAGATCTGGTGCATATTCTTTAGCGGTTGCTTTTGCTACTTCATAGTTTGTTTGCGTATTTCCGGTTTCTTCACGATAAGCTTTTGTAGATGCAACATATGGCGCCAAGAAAATTGTTGCGCCAGCGTCACGAGCAGCAATGATTTTCTTATCTATACCACCGATTTCACCGACATTTCCATCATTATCAATCGTTCCAGTGCCCGCAATTTTACGGCCACGTGCCAGATCTTGGTCTGTTAACGCATCCGTCATTTCAAGCGTTAGCATCAAGCCACCTGATGGACCACCAATTGACCCCATGTCTGCATCAATGTCTGGGCTCCCTTCAATTGATGCATCTTCAGCTAACGCAATTCCAATCCCTGAAACAGCTTGCTTTTCACCAATACCAATTGTTTTGCGTGTGGCCGTTTGTTCCTCACCAGCATGTTCAAAGGTTAGCCTAATGTTCTCACCAACTTTTTTCGATTGAATATACTTTTGAAAATCAACCGTATTAGTAAATTTTTTACCATCAACGGCAGTAATCGTATCACCTAATGATAAGACATCAGAAAAGTTTGAATTTGCTTGAATATTCAAGACATAGATACCTTGAAACACACGCTTGTACGGAATCTTGGCTTCATGATAAGCATTCACTTTAGCTTGATTAATTGATGCACTCATATATAGTGCATTTAATGCTTGATCTTGTTGCATCGTTGCCCCACCTAACACATCATCTTCAGACAACAGTGTTTTATGTGGTGACATCATTGCAGATGCAACGCCCCAAATATTAACACGTTTAATGCCAACTGACGTAATCATATATTCACCGTTCAAATCCGGTTTTTTATCCGAGATTTCAACGTTATCTGATAAGTCTTTGGCTGATCCAGGCTGTTCAACATACACTGGTAACGGTAAAAGAATACTAATGATGATAATAACCAGCGAAGCTAGCATTAGCTTTAGCCCATGGATTTCAAAATAATTAATTATTTTACGCATCCGTTAACTCATCTTCTCTTTCAAGGCTGTCGCAATGTGTGCGGGTAAGAATTTATCAACAGAGCCTCCTGCTTTAGCAACTTCTTTAATCACACTACTAGCAAGCATTTGATTTTCTGGTCGTGCCATGAAAAATACCGTTTCAATTTCAGTCAATAAATGATTCATCTCACTAATGTTACGTTCATATAAAAAGTCTTGTTCATTTCGAATACCACGGACAAGGAATTCTGCATCAATCTTTTTGGCGAATTCGGCCGTTAATCCTTGCATCAGTTCAATACGCACATTCGTTAGATGATTAGTTGCTGAAGCAATTAGGTCAACTTTTTCACTGTCAGTAAACATTGCTGTCTTTGCTGAATTAATACCAATCCCAATGACAACTTCATCAAACATATGTGACGCACGCGTCACAATATCTAAATGGCCATTTGTAAATGGATCAAAACTTCCTGGAAAAAGTGCGCGTTTCATATCTAGTTCTCACTTTCATAAATCGTGATTACAGTAATACCGTAATCTTTTTGCTTAATTTGTGTAAATCCAGATAGATTGTCTGGTAAATCGGCAACTTGGTCGGTTTCCGCAATGATAATGGCATCTTCTGCAATTAATCCCAAGTTTGCTAATTTTTTAACATCTTCAGCAATTGTTTGCTTTGCATATGGCGGATCGAAGTACAACAAATCAAAGGCTTCACCGCCAGCTAGTCGTTCAATTGCTTGATCTGCACGACTTTTGATCACTGTAAATTGGTCTTCAGCCTTTGTGACCGCAATATTTTCTTTAATTGTCTTAATCGCTTCAAATTGACGGTCAACTAATACCGCATGGTCAATCCCACGTGAAACTCCTTCGATTGATAGACCACCAGATCCAGCATATAGATCTAATGAGCGGCCACCATCAAAATAGGGTCCAACCATGTTGAAAATTGACTCTTTTACTTTATCTGTTGTAGGACGTGTCTTTGTCCCTGGAACCGCCTTTAGACGACGGCCACCAAATGTACCACTTACAATTCGCATTATAGGTCCTCGTCTTCCGCCGGTTCTAACGCTAGTTCTTCATCTGCTACAACAGTGAAATCAATGCCATCACTTTCACCACCAACTGTTGTATCCACATTAGGCCATTCTGATTCAACTACATGATCAACAAAACCTAATCGTTCAATCAAAGCTTTTTTACTTGCGATGTCTTTTTCATCCATATAAATGGTTGCATAATTCATTTTTTCAGAAACGTAGTTAACGATTCCAAAACGACGTAATTGACGTGCTTGTCGTACATTCTTCAAGTATACAATCAATGAACGTCGATTTGTTTTTTCAAACGACATGTTATTCTCCTCGTTCATACGCCTCTTGACGTAGTTTACCAATAATATTAAAGGCCAAGCCAAAGGTCAGCCCCCATGACAATAGTGATGATCCACCATAAGAAATTAATGGGAACGTAACTCCAGTAATTGGTAATAGACCGGTTACTCCACCCAAGTTAATAAAGATTTGGATAATGATATAAGCAGCAATACCAAACAAAATCAAACGATAATGTAGGTTTCGGGTATTAATGCCATACCACATTAAGCGTAATGTGATGACTCCCATGAAAATTAAGAGCGCACAGACAGCTATAGCGCCTAATTCTTCACCAATAATCGCTAGAATAAAGTCCGTATTTGGTTCTGGCAATAGGCCTAATTTTTGAATGCTATTTCCCAGGCCTCGACCAAAAAAACCACCATTACTTAGTGCATAGTATGAATTAATCAATTGATGTCCCGCGCCATCACCCACAGACCATGGATCAATGTAAGCTTCAAAACGAGCTAATTGATACGTTTGCAAGAAACCGTATTGCTCAAGTAATGGCAATAGAATTGGCATAATAAGCAGCGTTCCAATAATCAATAAAACTAGTGTCAATAGATAACCAACGCCTACTCCTGCAGTAAAAGAAATCATCAAAAAAATTAATCCTAAGATAACTGTCCCACCTAAGTCAGGCATTAAAGCAGTTAAGCCCATTCCCGCAACTGGAAAAGTTAAGTTTTGCACACTCCATAGCTTAGCACGTAGTGTCTTGCCGCCAGGGATAGCTTTATAATTGCGCACGGTTTTTGAGAAACGCCATGACAAATACAAAATCAAGGCGATTTTAAAGTATTCAACAGGTTGAAAACCAAATCCCATAAAGTAAAGCCATCCTTTGGCACCACTGGTAACTGGTCCAAACATCAATGTAATAAACAGCACAAAAATCAATAGAATTGTGAGTGCATTAACAAAGAAACGATATTGCTCTGACTCCCAATTGATCGGGAAAAGATAAATCGTGATTAATGCAATCACCGCAATAACACCAAATACAGCTTGTTTGATGAAGAAATTTAACGCACTTCCAGTCGCCATGTTCGTACTAGCGGTATACACCATTGCACACCCAAACATCATGACAATAACAATACCTAAAAAGAGCCAGCCATCAAAAAACTTGAATCGCTGTTGCCAATTGCGAATAGTATGCCCAAAATTAATCGGCTTTTTCGCTTTTTTTTGTCGCTTTCTTTTCTTCATGATTGCCTTCCTTTAACGAGTATATATTGTCCTATTTTATCATAAAAACAAAAGAAAAAACTGCTATCCCGAGGGAAAGCAGTTTAATTCTAGATCATTAAATTAGCCTTGAGTTGACATCTTACGACGCTTAGCGGCCTTTTCACGTTCACTTGTGTTCAAAATTTGCTTACGAACACGAACGCTTTCTGGTGTTACTTCAGCCAATTCGTCTTCATCCAAGAATTCTAGTGATTCTTCAAGAGTCATATCCTTAGGAGCCTTGATAGAAGCAGTTTGGTCCTTGTTTGATGAACGAACGTTAGTTTGGTTCTTTGCCTTAGTAACGTTAACTGAGATGTCGTTGTCACGGCTGTTGATACCAACAACCATTCCTTCGTAGACGTCATCACCAGGGTGAATAGTCATTACACCACGGTCTTCAACACCCATCATAGCGTAGTTAGTAGCTGATCCTTGGTTAATTGAAACCAAAGCTCCGTTACGACGACCTGGGTTCCAGTTCTTAACTAGTGGTCCGTATGCTTCAAATGTGTGGTTGTAGATACCGTATCCACGTGTCAATGACATGAATTCAGTTGAGTATCCAATCAACCCACGTGAAGGAACAAGGAATTCTAGACGAGTAGTTCCAGTTCCTGTTGGTTCCATGTTACGCATTTCACCCTTACGTTGTGCCAATGAATCGATAACTGATCCAGTGTATTCGTCAGGAGTGTCAATTTGAACAGTTTCGAAAGGTTCTGAGTCAACACCATCGATGTTCTTGAAGATAACCTTTGGACGTGAAACTTGCAATTCGAAGCCTTCACGACGTAGGTTTTCAATCAAGATTGACAAGTGAAGTTCTCCACGACCTGATACAAGCCATGCTCCTGCTTCACCTTCGATTGGTTCAACACGCAAAGAAACGTCAGTGTGCAATTCACGTCCCAAACGGTCTTCGATTTGACGTGCAGTAACGAACTTACCTTCGCGACCAGCGAATGGTGAGTCATTAGTACGGAAAGTCATTTGCAAAGTAGGTTCGTCAATACGCAAGATTGGCAAAGCTTCCAAGTGATCAGGAGATACAACAGTTTCACCAACTGAAATTTCGTCCATACCTGAAACAGCAATCAAGTCTCCCGCCTTAGCTTCTTCGATTTCAACACGGTCCAAACCGATGAAACCAAACAACTTAGTAACACGGAAGCTAGCCTTTGATCCGTCCAACTTCATAACTGTAACTTGGTCACCAATCTTGATTGTTCCACTGAACACACGACCGATACCAATACGTCCAACGAAGTCGTTGTAGTCAAGCAAAGCAACTTGGAATGCAAGTGGTTCTTCTGACTTTTCTTCTGGAGCTGGAATTGTTTCGAAAACAGTATCGAAAACAGGCGCCATTGTGTGTTCTTGTGATTCAACATCTGGGTCCAATGATGATGTTCCGTTCATTCCTGAAGCGTAGATCACTGGGAATTCTAGTTGTTCGTCATCGGCACCAAGTTCGATGAACAAGTCCAAAACTTCGTCAACAGCTTCTGTTGGGCGGGCTCCTGGACGGTCAACCTTGTTAACAACAACGATTGGTGTCAAGTTTTGTTCGAAGGCCTTCTTCAAAACAAAACGAGTTTGTGGCATTGTACCTTCAAAGGCGTCAACAACCAAAAGAACTCCATCAACCATTCCCATGATACGTTCAACTTCACCACCGAAGTCGGCGTGGCCAGGTGTGTCCATGATGTTGATTTGACGGTCTCCAACCTTAACGGCTGTGTTCTTAGCCAAGATTGTGATTCCACGTTCCTTTTCGATGTCGTTTGTGTCCATCGCACGGTCGCCCAATTCAGTACGCATATCAAGTGTGTCTGATTGCTTCAAAAGTTCGTTAACCAAAGTAGTCTTACCGTGGTCGACGTGGGCGATAATCGCAATGTTACGTAAGTTTTCGCGTTTTGCCAAAATTCTGTTCTCCTTAAACCTCTGTTAATTATAATCGCTAATTTGGGCACACTCCCTATCGTCACAATATGTTTATGACAATTGTAGGATAGTTTTCAATTAATCATTGATTGAAACAATCTGATCAAATGCAAGTGGAGTGGCCACAAGGACTGTTCCCGATAATAGCATATTTATTGCATCACCGTCAACAGTTCCGACTTTGAAACCTAAAGCTTCTGCCAACATAATTCCTGCAGCAAAATCCCAAGGTTGCATGTTTGTTAAATATCCAACTGAACGGCCTAAACACATATGAATGAATGTCATTCCTGCTGAACCATATACACGGTAGCCTAATGAGGCACGCGCAATTTCTGGTAAATGCATTTCACCACGTAATAAACGTGATCCTGAAACAACAATTAATCCATGTTCTAATGGTATGTTTGGCACGTTAGTTAATAATCGTTCATTTAAGTAAACGCCTGAATGTGGCCCACCATGAATCAATTCATTGGCCATGACGTCCATAATCCATGCCATCATGGGCTCACCATCACGGTACCAAGCTAACATGCTCGCAAATTCTTGTTTTTGCGCAACAAAATTAGTGGTTCCATCAATCGGATCTACAAACCAAACGTCACCTGACATGTCCTGAACATCATCGCCAAAACCTTCTTCACTCTTAATCTTAGCATCAGGCATTAGCGCGTGAATTTTTTCGACATAGAAACGTTCAACCAATCGATCAACGTTTGTTACTAAATCTTTAGGTCCCTTTTTATGGGAAATCTCACGTGGTTTATCTAATTCCGCTAAAACGAGGTGACGCATTTCAGCCATCCATGTTTGAACAGTTGTATCAATTGTTTGTAAATCCAGCATATTAAGGCTCCATTTTAAATGTCTTAAATGTTAAATTACGTGCTGTTTGCACAGTACGGTAAATTGAGTAACCAGAAACTTGCCCAAAACTACGATCAAGTTGCTTTTCTTCAGACTTAGACGGTACAACAGTCTTAAAATCTGCATAGGCTGCTAGTAATTGTTCACGATTAACGTTCTTTTCATAAGCATCTGACACCATTGTGTACAAGTGACTTACTTTAATCACATCATCAGTTGACCATCCTGATAAGAATGGATAATTAAACATCTTGTCAGCCATATGAATTACCCAATGTACTTTGTACGTTCTTTACGATCCCAAGGTTGTTCCTTGTCAATATGATCGTAGAACAAAGTTCCGTGCAAGTGATCGATTTCGTGTTGGAAAACAATCGCTGGATAGTCGCTCAACTTTAATTCGTATGTGTCACCCTCTTCGTCTTGGTAACGCACAGTAATACGTTGTGAACGTTCAACAAATCCAGGAATGTCTTCATCAACTGACAAACAACCTTCACCTGTTGCCAAAGCTGTTTGCTTAACAGATTGACGAGTAATTACTGGGTTATAAATAACACCAGCAAATACGTAAGGATCATTTTCATCTGATTCTTCTTGGTCTTCATCAAAATCATCATTTGGGATCAGAATTGCGGTCATTTGCTTTGAAATTCCGACTTGCGGTGCCGCAATCCCAACACCTGGACGTAGTCCTAATTCTTCTGATTCATCTGGATCTTGACTTGCAATTAAATATTCAAGTAGATTTTCACTAATTTCTTGGTCTTCATCTGAAAGTGGAAATACAACTGGCGCTGCTTGTTGGCGCAACACAGGGTCTCCATCGCGGACGATATCATCCATTAAATACATATCATTGCCTCCTTAGTTTTAATGCTATTAATTATACACTCTTTTTGACGTCAAATTGGTGTTGATTTATTTTTTTTAAATCTGCCAAGTATCCATAGGTAGCATCATTTAAGACATGAGCTACATCTACGTGCAAAGTAGATGCCATTTCATCGTACCAAATATCAGACACAACGAACGCAGGTACATTATCACTTAAACGTTCAATTTCATGCCCGGTGGCATATGACTTTAAAATTGTGCTTAGTTCATAGTAGATAATTTCTTTTGACACTTGTGCTGTGACTGGCATTGTAAATTCAAATGCCAAAATACCACGTCCCCATGCATCTGACACCAAGGCAGATTTTACTGCCCCGTTATCTGCCAGTTTCAGCTTTTCGCTTAGGCTGGGTAAAACAATCCGCATTGCTTCATTCACAAGCGTTTGCGAGTCACGCAAGCGCTGCTCTGCTGAACGTTGATTCATTAATCTAATGACTGAAAATATTAAAATGACACCAACTGCTATTAAAATAAATAACCAACTCATGTTGAGTACCTCACCTTCTATTCATCTATCGCTAACTCATTATTTATCATAGCATTGCTGTCTCTAAAAGACCCTAAATTTATTCAAAGACGGAAGTCGTTCGTATCTAGTAATTACGCAACTAGTCTGATAAAATAGATAAATAAGTATGTACGATACAAGTAATTATTTTAAAGGAGAAATCATTATGATTTTCAAAGTATATTATCAAGAAACAAAGACTCAAAACCCTAAGCGTGAAGAAACACAATCAATGTATGTTGACGCTCCTGACCTAGCAACTGTTCGTGTGCAAGCTGAATCACAAACAGCTCACCACATCGAACACATCGAACAACTTTCAGAAAAGGCCTTGGCTTACGAACAACAAAGTGCTGACTTTAAGTTGACGGAGTTTTAATCTATGACTAAATCAGAACTAGCCATTCGTCCTGACGAAGTGGCCGTCTATGCCCTTGGTGGTTTAGGCGAAGTTGGGAAAAACACTTATGGGATTCAGTTCGGTGATGAAATTATCATCATTGATGCTGGTGTTAAGTTCCCCGAAGATGAGTTGTTAGGAATCGATTATGTTATTCCTGACTACACATTTTTGAAGGAAAACCGTGACAAAATCAAAGCTTTGATTATTACCCACGGACACGAAGATCACATTGGTGCAATTCACTTCTTCTTGGACGCAGTAAATGTACCTGTTTACGCTGGCCCACTTGCGATGGCTTTGATTCGCAACAAGTTGGACGAACGTAATATGTTACGTGATGTTACCCTTAATGAAATTGATGAAGATACTGTTCTTGAATTTGAACACATGACAGCTGAATTCTTCCGTACAACTCACTCTATTCCAGACACATTTGGTGTTGCAGTTAAGACACCTGCTGGAACTATCGTTGAAACTGGAGACTTCAAGTTCGACTTAACACCTACTACTAACCAATTGCCAAACCTACAAAAGATGGCTCGTATTGGTTCTGAAGGTGTTTTGCTAATGATGTCTGATTCAACTAACGCTGAAAAAGATGAATTTTCAAAGTCAGAACGATGGGTTGGGAAAACCATCAACAAGTTGTTTGATGAAATCGAAGGTCGTATTATTTTTGCGACATTCGCATCAAACATGTCTCGTGTGCAAATGGCCGTTGAATCTGCCCTTTCTCACGGACGTAAGATTGCTGTCTTTGGTCGTTCAATGGAAAGTGCCGTGAAGAACGGTATGGACCTAGGTTACTTGGACATTCCACAAGAAATGCTAATCGATGCACATGAAATCAACAAGCTTCCACCTAACGAAGTCTTGATTTTGTCTACTGGTTCTCAAGGAGAACCAATGGCCGCATTGGCGCGTATTGCAAATGGAACTCACAAGCAAATCAAGATTCAACCAGATGACACAGTTATCTTCTCTAGCTCTCCTATTCCAGGTAATACCGGTTCTGTTAACCGTGTTATCAACGAATTAGAAGAAGCTGGTGCAACTGTTATTCATGGAAAGATCAATAACATCCACGCTTCTGGTCACGGTGGTCAAGAAGAACAAAAATTGATGTTGTCATTGATTAAGCCAAAGTACTTCATGCCTGTTCACGGTGAATACCGTATGCTTAAAGTGCACGAAGGTTTGGCTCATGATGTCGGTGTTGAAAAAGAAAACACATTCGTGTTGGATAACGGTGACGTCTTAGCTTTGACTGCTGATTCTGCCCGTGTTGCTGATCACTTCCCTGCTGAAGACACATATGTTGACGGTAATGGAATCGGTGATATTGGAGCGGCTGTCTTACGTGATCGTAAGATGCTTTCTCAAGACGGTTTAGTTGTTGTTGTAGCAACCATTGACTTGAAGAACCAAGAAATCACTGCTGGTCCAGATATCCTATCTCGTGGATTTATCTACATGCGTGAATCTGAAGAATTGATTACTGAAGGTCGTAAGGAAATTTTCCATGCCCTTCTTGGTGCGATGCGTGAACAAAACGCTAGTGAACACAGCTTGCGTAATGCAGTTGTTTCTCATCTACAACGTTTCATGTTTGAAAAGACACACCGTCGTCCATTGATCTTACCTATGTTCATCATGATCAATCGCGATTAACATTATCAAGATTAAATGAACCCCCTAGTCAATGACTAAGGGGTTTTTATTATTTTCCAATTCATATCGTATTATTTATAAAGTCATGATAAAATATAAGTATACACACAGGAGGATTTTCATTATGAAGAAGTTACTATTAACTGCTGCCGTTGCTGGTGCAACTGGTTACGCAGCCTACCGTTTGTTCCAAGCTAACCAAACTGCCTTGGAAGAAAAGATGTTGAACAAGAAGTTGCGTCGCGCATGGGATCGCGAAGACTTTGAAGCCCTACAAGAAGTTGTTGAAGAACTTTCAACACTTGAAGTTAAGAAGTTGATGAACGAATTGGCTGACTAATTTCACAAAAAAGAGCCGATACATAATCGTATCGGCTCTTTTTTTAGCTCTTCAACCTGGTTGTTTATATATACCTATGAAATGGTTATACACCCAATAATTGTCCCAACTCAGTTAATGAATGGACTTCAGACGTTACGTTCATATCAGTTGGCAATGTCGCATTTTTCAAATTAACCCAGATAGTGTTAAGGCCTACATTAATACCGCCACGCATATCCGATGGAATCCCATCACCAATCATGACGGTGTTGTCTGTGTTCATATCAGCATTCGCTTTAAAAATTGGTTCATAAAACCCAATGTTTGGCTTTGCGACACCTAACTCATCTGATATATAGACTTGATCAAAGTATTGTCCAAAGCCAGTATTTTTCAAACGAGATTTCTGTGTTTGTGTTTCACCATTTGTACCAGCTATTAAGATATATCCTTGTTCCTTCAGCTTTTGTAATAACGCTTCTGCGCCAGGTAAGACATGATTATTATTGTTTAGCTCTTGGCGATATGCCTTTTCCATAGCAAGCCCATCACCGTCCATGCCAAGTTCTTCCAACAAAGCCTCAAAACGCGTGTTTTGAATATGCTGTTTGGTAATGTCACCTTGTTCATACGCTTGCCAAAGTTTACGATTAATGACCGCATATTTGGCAAGAGCATCCGTCATATCAGGTACTTGCGCGTCTGACATAACCTTCACTAGACCTTCGTGTTCACCTGTTTGAAAATCCAACAATGTATCGTCTAAATCAAAAATCAAATATTTATATTTCATCATATCCATTTCCTAATAAAAAAGACCCATTAATTAACAAAATGGGTCTTTTTACATTATTAATTTGCTTGTACGTCGCGAAGCAACATATTAGGGTCGATAACCCCACTGTCACCGCTCAACTTGTAACGCAACATCTTGTCAACATCAACAATCATGTGTCCATCAAGTTGTGTGTCAGCGTAGCCCTTGTAGTACACATCACCCAAGTTACTTGTGAAATGTTCGTCGTAATCAGCTGTTAGTTGGTCAGGACGACAAAGTACTAGTGAGAACGCAACGTCCAATGTGCATGAAGCTGCATCTGAAAATGGTCCAACACCATCATCAAAGTCCAATACAAGCTTTGTGTCATCATTCAAACGCTTTTCAATGCGTTCTTTTGCGGCATCCTTAAAAGTTAATTCCATGATTTCCCTCTTTCCTATACATCATTTAAAATCTGATAAAATCCACGACAATTCTATCGTGAAAGACGAAATGTTATTAACAAAGCATTTCTCATCGAAATACTCTGTATCATACTTATAAGCAAAGACTCACGTCACAGCTGACGCCTTTATCTCGCGAGTAGTACTCCAGATACTCATCATAATGATTGTCTTTTCTTAAACGACTACTTGTTAAAACCAAATCAAATGCGCAGATTCACCAAATACATATAAGACCAACAATAAGCCTACTAAATTCAAAAAGAACACTAAAGCTGAAGTCCAATTTCGTTGAATAACATTTACTCGGATTTGTCTTATACATAAGATAACAAGTAAGACGTTTATTCCACAGATAATGGCATATATTAGGCCTATGTCGTTGAACTGCAGCATCGTAAATATCCCTCGTTAATTAATATACTTTTGTTTCTAGTCCTAATAATAACATCGCATCCTTTAAACTAACCGTTGTCATCGCAGGATTTGAACGCATTAGATGGAAAGTCCCTGCCGGATTATCCGTAATGTATTCTGAATCTAGCAGACCATTGCGTTGATAAAATGCATAACGACGTTCACGTTGCAATTCATTATCTGACTTCAAACCTAATTGCTCACATTCAAGCATCACACCACCTGGGTATGTTGTCTTCAACATGTCCAAGACACGGCTTCCCATACCTTGTCCTTGTAATGCTGGATCAATCGCCAAGAATAGAATAAACACTTCATCGTTTGCTAATGTGACATACAATGTAATCCCGACTGATTGTTCGTCATTGATGATCACTGCCATGTGCACTTCTTCAGCACGACGAGCCATCTTTTTCATGTGATCAAATGGCAATTTTTCATGTGGTGGGAAGGCAGCATCATAGACTGACCACCAATATGTTTCATTTGTTGAATCCATTTCTACTAAATGCATACGTTGTATCCCCTTTTTAATCATTTATATATATTATACCTGAAAACTACTCACTTTACCAAAGGACTCATTTTAAAAACAACAAAAAAAGAGCCAGTTAAACTGACTCTTTCTAAATTTTTTGATAATGATTAATTTTTATTTTCTTGTTTTTCTTCTTGACGTTGCTTTTTTAACCACTTACCAAACATCAAATAGACAATCATGTAACCTGTTGTAATTAATCGAACATTAGTATCGTCCATAGCAACAGATAACCACAACAATCCCAACAATATTAGCGAGCTTGTCAATGAAATAATACCAGCGTATTTTTTAATAGTTGTCATAATCACTTCTTTACGCCCCTTGTTTACGGTTTTTAGGACGTGCGAGGAAATAAACGCCTACTATTAACATTCCCCAACTGATCATATATGCTGCAATGATTGAAATTGGTAAGTTTTGTGTGATGGATACAGTTTGCTTCCCCGTTTTCAACGGCACACTCATGCGCCCTTGATTTGATGCATGTGGTGTTACTGCTTGTCCATCTACTAAGACAGTATATTTAATATGTGGGTACATCCAAAACGGCAAATCATACAGTCCTTTTTTACTTACGTTTACATCCATTGTTAGGGTACGTTTTTCTGCATGCATATTTGTGGCTGGTTGATAAGGAATCACATAGTTCTTGGCTGCGATTTCATTATCCAGATGCTTGGGTGCGTTCGGTATTTTCATTTTAATTTCAGAACTATCAAATCCAGTTAATCGAACGGATTGCGCTTCATTTACATCTCGCATTTGTTTTGAACCAATGTAGGCTTCAGCACCTTTTTCAGCCGTTTTTTGTTGCTGAATTGGCGTGTAATCAGTATACGTACGAGCAAATCGGAATTTTTGATCTAACAATGAATCCTTATCTGCAGTCGTACGTGTACGCAAGAAGTTTTGTTCACTTTGCCACGTTGGATGCTTCGTCACAAAATCACGAACACGTAATGCGCTATTGGCTGCGGGTACAATTGCCATAAAGACAAGTACTAGGTATAAAATACGTTGATTTTCTTTTGACCATTTTTTCATCATGGTTGGCAGTTCTAACAACATGACAAACATTGCTAATGGCAATGCGTATGCCAAAAAACGGTCTGGAAATTGTAGTGGCCTAAAGAATACAAGGTATCCGGCAGTACTACACATTAGTGCCATAATAATGGCTGTTGCTTTCAATCCTTTAAACTTCGTATTTTTGTACACGGTTGCAATTACATAGATTAGACCAACCATCGGCAAAACGGTCATGAAATCACGACCACCAGTCCAAAGTGGACTAAAGATATTCAATAATGTAATTTTCGCATCTAAGCCATATTCTACAACACCTAACATACTACTCTTTAGTGTCACTAGTTTTAATAACGTTGGTAAAGCAATAACACCGGCGATAATTCCAGAGTAAACATACTTCAAAAAGTTTTTACGTCCAAGAACTAAATCAACAGTTCCCATAATCATAACAAGTACGACAACGAAGATTCCTGATGACACGTGCGTTAGCCAGATTAAACCAACGCCTAACCCAATCCACCAATAAGCTGTTTTGTCATCAGTGTCTTGCATTTTGTAAAATCCCCAAAATACCAAGGGCAAGAAAACGCTGGCTAATACTAGGCCAAATTGTCCACGTTCAATGGCACAAATAAACGCCATTGGATACGTAACGATAATAGCTGAGAAAAATGAAATCACTTCATTTTTCAACATTTTATTAAAGAACCAATAGTATGACATACTCATCAAAATAATCATCAATAGAATAATGGCATAAACTTGATTCATCGCTCCCAAGAATCCCGTAACCAATACGAGTATCCCTAATGTAAAGGAAGGATACATACCTTGGATCAATTGTCCTGATTGACCAAATGAATAGATATTACCTAATCCTGGCCACGTAAAATTCTGAAAATACCCATTCATCTCCTGAATTCGCATCATTTGAAACCATAGGTCCACTTTATAATGAATTTGATGTGTTAGCATCAGTGGTAACATCAATAACCCCGGTAGCACGATTAACATCGCCTCTGGCCACCATTTTTTTATCAGCTGAAACATATATTACTCCTTATAGAATGTTTTAAAAATTTAATCAGCAAAATATACAAATCAGAATGTTGTTTCATATACTCTATCCTGGATACACAAATTCAATTTTATCAAGAATAGCGGGAACTGTACATAAAAAGCCTAACGCACATATATAACGTATGTGCGTTAGGCTTCAATTTATTTAATCGTATTATTACTTAGTCCATTCATCAACCTTAGATTGGTTATCCTTGATCCAATCCTTGGCAGCTTCTTCAGGAGACTTTCCATCTTGAATAGCCAACATAACCTTTTCCATATCCTTTGATGTCCAGTTGAACTTAGACATAATATCAAAGGCTTCTGGTTGGTCATCTGCCAATCCCTTACGAGCAATAGTACTGATTGTTTCAGCAGTTCCCATTGTTCCTTCAGGATCTTCTAGATACTTCAAATCATACTTTGAGAACATCCAGTGTGGTGTCCATCCAGTAATCACGATTTCTTCCTTGTTTTGAATAGCCTTTCCTAGCGCAACAGTCATTGCACCAGTTGATGAACCTTGTAGGTCCCAGCCCTTCAAGTTAGGGTACTTTTCCATCGTCTTTTCAGCAACAGTCATAATTCCGGCACCAGGTTCGATACCAGTAATTGTCTTATTAGCTTGTGACTTCAAGTCAGAGATGCTCTTAACGTCCATGTATGAAGGAACAACTAGTCCAACTTTGGCACCTTCCATGCTTTGTCCAATCACACCAATATCTGACTTGTACTTATCGTATTGTGGCTTGTGTGTGTTAGGCAACCAAGCTGATACAGACGCATCGGCTTGCCCTTGCGCAATTGATTGCCACATAACAGCGTTGTCCAACGGTGTCATTGTCACATCAATTCCTTGTTCACGTAGAACTTCGGCCAAAACGTTTGTTGAGGCAACTTCTGAGTCCCATTGTACATATGCCAAGTTAACATGCTTGTCATTTTGGTCAGTTGAGGCAAAGACACTGCTCAAACCACCAATAACCAAAGCAGCGGCTGTCAACCAACCCAACCACTTACGCCACGCAGCTGGCTTATCATTTGTTGGCGCCTTTTCAGGGTTCAACTTTTGTGTGAAACGATCAATGATAATTGCCAAGATAACCAAGGCAAGTCCATTAACGAATCCATTACCAACGTCAGCGTGTTGTACGGCTGCTAGAACACCTTGTCCAAGACCAGGTGCCCCAACCATTGAGGCAATAACAACCATTGACAATGCCAACATGATTGTTTGGTTAACACCAGCCAAGATTGTTGACTTGGCTAGTGGCAATTCAACCTTAAACAACTTTTGCTTTGGTGTTGATCCAAATGAATCAGCCGCTTCAGTCATTTCCTTTGGCACTTGGCGAATACCTAGATTAGTCATACGCACTGTAGGTGGCAAAGCAAAGATGAATGATGCGAATACACCCGGCACAACTCCGATACCGAAGAAGGCAACGGCTGGAATCAAGTAAACGAATCCAGGCATTGTTTGCATGAAGTCAAGCAATGGTTGCACAATCTTAGCAACTGTATCTGACTTAGCCATCCAGATTCCCAATGGAACCCCAATGATAATCGCCACAAGACTTGAAATCATAACCAATGTTGTTGTTTGCATCAAATCTGACCACAAACCTTGGTTCCAAATCAACAATAGTCCACCCAATGTAAACAACGGGAAACCGTACTTCTTACCACTGGCAAGGAAAGCGAAAATAGTCATTCCAGCAATCATCAACAATGCAGGCACTGCTAACAACATGTTTGAAATGGCATCCATTCCCCCTTGACCACCAGCTTGAATGACATTAAAGAATCCAGCCCAACTTGATGTCATCCAATCAACAATATTTTCAACAGTTTGGGCAATTGGAATTTGATAATCCATTATGCGTTATCCTCCTCTTCCAAATTCTCGGTTAAGGCTTCAAGCACGCGACCACGAATGACCACACCCTTCAAACGTCCACCATCGACAACAGCCAATGGAGACGGTGAATCAGAAATCAATGGCATCAAATCAGCCACCAACATATCTTGTGAAACTGTCTTCATATCTACTAACACATCAGTTAGCGGAATTTGTTCACGACGTGCCTTAAGCGCTGCATCACTAGTTAGGAATCCCTTGAATTGACGGTTACGATCAACCGCAACCAATCCACTAACTTCTTCAGTTGCCATCTTCTTCAACGCAACATTAGGTCCATCGACGCTGATGTTAGTTGTTAATGGTTGAATCATGATGTTTTCAGCAGTCAAAACCTTTGAACGGTCAATATCTTCTGTAAACGCACGTACGTAATCATTTGCTGGGTTAGTCAAGATATCTTCACCAGTACCAACTTGGACAACCTTACCATCCTTCATGATGGCAATACGGTCACCAATACGCAATGCTTCGTTCAAGTCGTGGGAAATGAAGATGATTGTCTTACGGAAACGTTCTTGCAATTCCAACAATTCATCTTGCATATCACGACGGATCAATGGGTCAAGCGCTGAGAACGCTTCATCCATCAATAGAATTTCTGGGTCGTTAGCTAACGCACGAGCAAGCCCGACACGTTGTTGCATACCACCAGACAATTGGCTAGGATATTGATCCTTAAATGCTAATAGGTTCGCGTTATCCAATGCCTTTTCGGCACGGGCTTGACGTTCTTCCTTAGCAACACCTTGTACTTCCAATCCATATTCAGTGTTTTCTAGAACTGTTCGTTGTGGGAACAATCCAAAGTTTTGGAAGACCATGCTCATCTTTTGACGACGAACATTCAAGAGTGCTTCCTTATCCATCTTAGAGATATCTTCTCCATCAAGGAAAATAGATCCTGATGTTGGTTCGATCAAACGGTTAAGCAAACGGATTAACGTTGACTTACCAGATCCTGATAGACCCATGATAACGAAGATTTCACCTTCTTCAATCTCAATGTTGGCATCATATACACCAACAGTTGAACCAGTCTTTTCCAAGATTTCTGTCTTAGAAACATTTTCTTCTACCAACTTCAAAGCTGGCTTCACCTTTTTACCAAAAATTTTGGTTAGGTGTTCAATTTTCACTTTTGACATAATTTCCTCCCAACTTCATTTATCCCCCTAAGTGACAACTACTAGTTAAACACATGGTTGTCACATTGTCAAATGCCTATTTAAAGCGGTTTACCCGCTTGAACTTTTCTGTTTTTCAATTTTTAGGTCTTGCACAACTTAATTTCCGCCGTATAATTTAGTTAATACATATATGTAAGAAAAAGAAAGTGAGTTGCATATGGCATTAGTTAAACAAACACCTCGATACCGCCAAATTGCAATCAATATTGCACATGATATCGTGGACAAAAATTTAAATATTGGTGATAAAGTCCAGGCCCGTTCTACTGTGGCCATTAAATATAACGTCTCTCCTGAAACCGCTCGACGTGCGATTAACGTCTTAATGGACGTTGGAATCGTTGAGACACGTCAAGGTAGCGGTACTGTGATTACATCGTATGAAAAAGCAGTCGACTTTATTAGCGCAGAAGATGATAAAAACACTTTGACTGATTTGAAAACAGATTTGATGAACCAAATTACAGAACAACAAGCAACATTACGTAGTATGCAAGATAGTTTGACAAAGTTCTTTAACCAATCTCAGTCTTTCCAACATAAAAATCCACTTACGCCTTTTGAATTGGATCTGATTGAACCTTCAGACGCTTACGGTAAGAGTTTAAGTGAATTAAACTTTTGGTACATGACTGGAACAACCCTAGTTGGGATTCTACGCCATGAACAATTAACAATCTCACCTGGCCCCTACGCAACCTTAGAGCCTGGTGACAAAATTTACTTTATTGGTGATATTAACGCAGCTGCGAAAGTTGAAGCGTTCCTCTTCAATCTAAACGATTAGATTTAAATACATGTCGTAGCGAGTTACGTAAAACAAATTAAATAAACAAAAACCACCAGAACTAAGGTCCTGGTGGTTTTTATTATGTATTCAAAAGAATGCTGCGAATGTTCTTTCAGGCTTACGAACTAAACACACCGGATAAAAATTTATCTAGTGCAAATCCAAATAATGCACCAATTCCAGCGCAACAAACTGCTTTCCAACCACGAGTGAGTGAATCACCTATGCCCCAAGCGGTTAAACTTGATACTAAACTGGCTGAAAAACCAATGATAAAGGCTCGCTTAAATGTCATTTACTTGCACTCCCATTCGTTTTCTCTCATATATTGACACCTATTTAGTACGCTATTCACAAAAGAAAACCCTTCAAACACTATTTATAGCATTCAAAGAGTTTATTGCACAATAACTTAATCTTTGTCGTCTTGCACACTAGATATCATTTCTTTCTCTTGTGCTGTTGTCTCATCAATGGGACTCTCAAGCAAGACCTGGGTTGGTTCTTCATGGGTTGAACGATTCAAATTAGGTTTTATCAGAAAAAATACTGCCGTCGCAATCAAAGTTGCGATAATAACGGCTGTCATTTTAGCTCTCATTTTATTATCCATACGTAAGTCCTCCCAATATATTTATTTTAACCTGACTAAAATAAATATAGCAAGCGCTTACACCATAAAAACATCCGGATTTTCAGCAATATATCGATTTCTTTTTTCAATTGATTTAAAAATAACGTTTGCTCCACGATCATCATACGGGAAATAAATCAACTCAGCCGTAACAAAGTACACCTGCCAGTCTTCGCCGATTTCTTTTGAAAACAATTGCGGTAACCGATCCGGAAAATCCTTGTTCGCAATCGCTTTAAAAATATCTGAAGCTAAAATAGTCTCCACATGACTATCGAAAAAGAATTGTTTTGATTCCGCTTCCATATCTTGATTTGCTACCGGATCTGCAAATCTCTCTGTATAAGAAACACTATGCTTAGCGGGACCAAATACGTTCATTGCTTGTAAAACACGATTTAAACTGTCATACCCTTCGTTTAGTTGGATATTAAAGATTATTTCTACCTCAGTATCCTCAGGAAATAAGCTCTGGAATCGCTCTGTCATTTGTAAGGTAGCTTGTATAAACATCTCTTCATTGTACGTATCTGTATTATGTGCTTTGAACGGTGAAATGTTGGCAGCAAACTCAATATCTATCATTGGCCAGTCAATTTCATCGCTAATATATGGCGTATTCCAATATTGTTCAAGTAACGTCATACCCCACTCCTCAATCATTATGTTACAAAAAGAAAAGCCTTGAATCAGCATTAACTGAATCAAGACTTTGTCTTTCATTTAGGCTTACGCGTTAAAAGCGTCAGTCAATGGTGGTACAACTTGCTTCTTACGTGATACAACACCAGGCAATGATGCGCGTCCGTCTGTCAAAGTTGTGTTAAAGGCCCCTTCAACAGTTGCCAAGTTTTCACCCAAGACCAAGATATCTGAATCTGAGTCAAGAATGTTTGTTACAACCAAGATGAATGTGTCGTAGTTGTCAGCAGTCATTTCTTCAGTCATTGCCGCAACGATTTCATCACGACGTGCAAAGACTTCTTCAACGTCAACTGTGTTTACTTGTCCGATACGAACAGTTTGACCGTTCATGTCGAATGACTTTGCGTCTCCATCAATCAAGTCCTTTGCAGAACGTGATGAAAGGTCTGTTCCAGCCTTCAACAATTCTAGTCCGTATGCTTCGTAATCAGCGATTCCAGCAATTTCTGCCAATGCTTCAAGCGCAGGCTTGTCCATTGGAGTTGTTGTTGGGCTCTTTAGCAACAATGTGTCTGAAATGATCGCAGAAGCCATCATACCAGCCAAGTTAGCAGGAATGTCCAACTTAGCGTTTTGGTATTCGTAGAACAATACAGTTGCTACTGATCCCAAAGGCTTGTTGATCAACCACATTGGAGCAGCTGATTGGAAGTTAATCTTGTGGTGGTCAAAGATTCCACTAACTGTTACATCAGCCAAGTTATCAACTGATTGTGCAGTTTCATTGTGGTCAACCAACCATACTTCTTCTGTATCTGCGTTATCAATAACGCGAAGTGCATCCAAACCAAAGTGGTTCAAAGCAAATTCAGTTTCAGCGTTTGGTGTTCCCAAAGCAACTGCTTCTGAATCTAGGTGGTAGATGTGGTTGATCAAGTATGACGCAGCCATTGCTGATGCAACAGTATCTGTGTCAGGATTCTTGTGTCCGAAAACAAGCATGTTTGCCATAATCATGTTTCTCCAATTCATTTATTGTGTCTAACTAATAGTATAGCTTATCTATCTAATAGTTCAACGCTTTCATAAGAAAAAAGCCCTGTATCAACAGGACTTTTCAAGGATTTATTACTTCTTCATACCTTCTTCAAGCAACTTACCAACCACTGGCAATTGTCCAAATTCACCAACCTTTTCGCTTGGCACAACAATTGTATTGGCTGGGTTCTTACCCAATTCAATAAATGCATTAATTGATTGGTTTTGGAAGTAACGATCGTCAGCATTGTTCAAGGCATCTTGGACCTTTTCGATTCGGTACAATTCAGCGTCGGCACGTGTCTTTGTCGCGTTCGCTTCCGCTTGCGCAGTTGAAATCAACGCATCGTTCTTCGCCTTTGTTGTCAAATCAATTGAACGGGCTTGCCCTTCGGCTGCCGCAATTGCCGCAACACGTTCACGGTCCGCAGTCAATTGCTTATCCATGGCTTCTTGAATGGCACGTGATGGTGTCAATTCATCAATGTTAATACGATCAACGTTGATTCCGTAAGTGTTCGTCAAATCTCCAATGGCGATGCTCAATTCTTGGTTAATCTTGGCTGTTGAACCCAATGATTCGTTCAAGTCCATACGTCCAATAATGTCACGCAAGTGTCCACGTACTAATTGAGCCATTGATTCAACTGAATCCGTGTTTTCATACATGTACTTAACAGCATCTGTGACGTGATAGTTCAAAGTAACACTGGCTGAAACGTCCGCATTGTCCTTTGTAATCACTGAGTAATTTGGCAAACGCAATGGTTCCATCGCCAAACTAACGTTCTTAATCTTTTGGAAAATTGGGATGTAAAACTTCAAACCTGAATCAACTGTTGTTGTGTAACGACCTAGTGTTTCACGAAGACCAACATTATTTTGGGGTACGATTGCAATTCCTAATGGCATCTTAATTCCTCTTTTCTTTTAACTACTCAATATTTAATAACAAGTCCACGTCTTATGGCTTAGATACACCATCCGTTAGCCATGGCTTCAACTGGTCGACAATTCGTAGGTTATCCTGACGATTCTTCCCCGGACCACGTGTGACTCCTTTTTGTAGACGCTTGTATTGTTTCTTAGCGTTTTTATTCTGGCCAAAGCCACCATCTTTGGCTATGTAAGACGCTGTCCCTGGTTGGACAGCCCCACGGTGATTATCATTCACACGTGAAGGCGGTGGCGTCATTGAACGTGTTTGCTGTGCATGATTAACAGATTGCTTAGGTTGCTCTGTAAATTCATCTTCACCTTCAAAATCGAGATCTTCAATTAACGTTGTTAATATGTCTAAAAGTGCCATACAAAACTCCTCTCTGAACTACATTTCACGTAAGACTAAGATGTTCCCATTCGCCTCAATAATCACATAGTCATGTGTTGTGTCAGCTTCTCCATTACCATCAATCAAATAACGGTAATAAATCCCATCTACCAACACTAATCCGTTTTCTGGTGTAATTCGATCGCCTGGGATCGTACGACCAACGAATTGACGTTGTTCAAATGATTCTTTAGCAACAGCTTTTGGTGTCAATTGGCGTTCCAAGGCCAATGAAATATAGTTATTAACACTTCGATCATCGGCCTCGGCAGCTTCAGCTACACGCTTGTGTAAGTCTTTGTCTAAACGTAGTGATATTAAACCATTGTATTTCTTCTCTTCCATGACTTAATTGTAGCACATATGCTATCACTGTAATATCACATTGTTTTTATGAAAATGTTGAAATTTCAAAAAAAGACTTTGATTTCATAAGAAATCAAAGTCTTTAAGCGATTTATTTTACTTTTAAGCCTTTAAAACAGGCACACTAACCATCTTTTCCATCGCAATTGGTGCACCATCTACAGCCGCATCAATCACAAAACTTCCGTTACTATAACGTTGGTTCAATGGATGATCTAGTGGATTAATTGTAAACATCTTATCTTTATCTGTTAATACATCTAATGGTGTTGGCGCTTTTTGATCCAAAACTGCAGAGGCAACCACACGATGTGGTTCCTTCTTCAATTCACGCATAATCGCAACTCCCTTACGAGCACGACTAGTTGTTGGAATTTCTGAAAGCGCCATCCACTTAAAGGCACCACGGTTAGTGACCAACGCTAAGGCTTGGTCATCACCCTTATCAGCAACTCCCATACCAGTGATGTAATCATCTTCAAGATCAATGCTCATAGCCTTAACACCAGCCGTGCGTGCCCCAGTAGTTGGGACTTCACTGACATCGTAGCGCAAACCATTACCTTGATATGATGTCAAAAGCACCGTTGAGCCAATGTGTTCTTCAGGCATAAACCATTGCAAACCAACAACTAAGTCATCTTCAGTCTTTAGCTTAATGAATGGCGTTGCCTTCTTGCGGTAGTTACTACGTGGGGCCAAATCAGCAAATTGTGTCCGCTTAATCAAACCACTACGAGTTGCAACTAGCCACTCACCAGCTAACTTATCAACATCCGTTACCACTTTAACATCAATGATTAGTTCATCCGGATTCAAACTTGTAATTGTTTGTGACAAGTGTTCTCCTGGTTCCTTCCATCGCATTTCTGCAATTTCATGAACTGGGCGATAAATCACATTTCCACGATCCGTCAACATGAAGACATGTTGCAGTGTGTTAACTTCTTGCAAGAAGACAGCATCGTCATCTTCACGCAAACCATTATCATCCCCCGACGCATTGTATGAACGAATTGATGAACGCTTCACATAACCTGCCTTAGATACCAATAGCATGACATCTTCAGTCACAACAGTTACGTTTTGGTCAATCTTTAATTCTTCAACTTCAGCTTGAATCGTAGACAAACGTGGTGTTGCGTATTCCTTCTTGATGGCCTTCAGTTCATCACGCAAAACCTTGCGTAATTCCTTTGGCTCTGAAAGGACCAGGTTAAAGTGCTCGATCTTGGCACTTAGTTCCGCATTTTCAGCTTCAAGTTGGGTAACGTCGGTATTTGTCAAACGGTACAATTGCATCGTCACGATTGCTTCGGCTTGTACTTCAGTGAAGTCAAACATTTGTACCAAGTTAGCCTTCGCATCCTTTCGGTCCTTTGAGGCACGAATTGCGGCGATAACTTGATCCAAGATAGACATCATCTTAATCAAACCAGTTACGATGTGTTGACGGTTCAACGCCTTATTCAAGTCGAATTCAGTACGCTTGGTAATGATTTCAACTTGGTGTTCCAAGAAAGCGGCTAAGGCTTGCTTCAAACCGACACGTTCAGGACGTTGGTTGTGAATCGCCACCATGTTGAAGTTATAAGCAATTTGCAAGTCAGTCTTCTTGAATAGGTATGTTAGGATACCTTCGACGTTGGCTTCCTTGCCAAGTTCGATCACGATTGATAGACCTTCACGGTCAGATTCGTCACGCACTTCGGTAATTCCGGCCACATCCTTGTTCAAACGGATTTCGTCCAACTTCTTAACAAGTGATGCTTTGTTCACTTCGTAAGGAATTTCTGTCACTTCAATTTGTGACTTTCCACCCTTAAGTGGCTTCACTTCAGTACGTGAACGCACGATAATACGACCACGACCATCTTCATAAGCAGACTTAATTCCGTCTAACCCTTGAATAATTCCACCAGTTGGAAAGTCAGGCCCCTTAATGTAGCCCATTAAGTCTGCCAACGGTGCATTTGGATGACTTAGTAAGTGTACCAAGGCATCAATCACTTCACCCAAGTTATGTGGTGGAATTTCAGTTGCATAACCAGCAGAGATACCTGTTGCTCCATTCACCAATAGGTTTGGGAAATGAGCAGGAAGCACAGTTGGTTCGTATTCAGTGTCGTCAAAGTTCAAAACCATGTCGACAGTTTCTTTATCTAGGTCGCGTAGCATTTCCCCAGCAAGCTTTGACAAACGTGCTTCGGTATAACGCATCGCAGCTGGCGGATCATTATCAATTGATCCATTGTTTCCGTGCATTTCGATTAATGGTGCACGTAGCTTCCAGTCTTGTGACATACGCACCATGGCTTCATAGATTGATGAATCACCGTGCGGGTGGAAGTTACCCATTACGTTACCAACGGACTTAGCTGACTTACGGAATTGCTTATCAAACGTATTTCCATCTTTATGCATCGCAAACAAGATACGACGTTGTACGGGCTTCAATCCATCACGGATATCTGGCAACGCACGTTCTTGAATAATGTACTTTGAGTAACGACCAAAACGGTCACCCATGACAGTTTCAAGACTAAGCTCTTCAATATGACTTGAATCAGGCATCTGCATCCCCCTTATCGTCATCTAGACCAGGTAAGTCTAATGGCATGGCCACTTCTTCGCCTGTTCCTTCATGTGTTGCATCATTTAGCAATGAATCAGTTTCATCCCCTAATGTAAAGGCAACGTTGTTTTCAATCCACTTACGACGTGGTTCAACCTTATCACCCATCAATGTCGTCACGCGCTTTTCAGCGACCATGGCGTCATCGATCATGACACGAATCAATGTACGGTGGTCTGGATCCATTGTTGTGGCCCAAAGTTGGTCCGCATTCATTTCACCAAGTCCCTTAAAGCGTTGCAATGTGTAGCCACGCCCCATCTTATCGCTCACTTGTTCTAGTTCACGGTCTGTCCAAGCGTATTCAACTTGACTCTTCTTACCAGTTCCCTTACCACGTAGCATATACAAAGGTGGTAGAGCGATATATACCTTACCGGCTTCAATCAGTGGACGCATGTACTTGTAAAAGAATGTTAGCAACAAGATTTGGATGTGTGCTCCGTCATCGTCCGCGTCGGTCATAATAATGATCTTGTCGTAGTTGATATCTTCGATGTTGAAGTCGGCTCCGGCACCACCACCAATTGTGTAGATGATTGTAGAGATTTCTTCGTTCTTCATGATATCAGCCAACTTAGCCTTTTCAGTGTTCAAGACCTTACCACGCAATGGCAAGATAGCTTGGAACTTACGGTCACGACCTTGCTTGGCAGACCCACCGGCTGAGTCTCCTTCGACTAGGAACAATTCGTTCTTCTTGGCATTCTTTGATTGGGCTGGTGTCAACTTACCTGAAAGGAGTTGATCACGCTTACCCTTCTTCTTACCATTACGTGACTCTTCACGGGCTTTACGGGCTGCTTCACGCGCTTCACGCGCACGAATCGCCTTACGAATTAGGTTTTGTGAGAATTCCCCGTTTTCCATCAAATAGAAACCAAGTTGTTCTGCCACAACACCATCAACGATTGAACGCGCTTCAGGTGTCCCTAGCTTATCCTTAGTTTGCCCTTCGAACTGTAGAAGGTCTTCTGGGATACGCAAAGAAACAACGGCAGATAGACCTTCACGAACATCAGTTCCTTCTAGGTTCTTATCCTTTTCCTTCAACAAGTTCACCTTACGGGCATATTCGTTAAAGGCCTTCGTCCATGCAGAACGCAATCCCGCTTCATGGGTTCCACCATCTGGTGTACGCACATTGTTAACGAATGACATCATTGTTTCTGAGTAACCGTCATTGTATTGCGCAGCTACTTCGACTTCAACGCCCTTGTCAGTCCCATCAAAGTACATAACATCCCCAAGTGTATCTTTTTCTTCGTTTAAGTAAGAAACGAACGCACGGATTCCTTCTGGATAGTGATACACTTCTTCTTGTTCTTGACCGGCACGTTCGTCGGTTAGCGTAATTTTTACGTCACGCAATAGAAAGGCTGATTCGCGTAGGCGTTCAGCAAGTGTGTTGAAATTGTAAATAGTTGTTGAAAAGATAGTTGGATCTGGCTTAAATGTAATGGTTGTTCCATTACCGGCCTTAGTCTTGCCTAAGTTTTCAAGTGTCCCATCTGGGTGTCCACCATTAATGAAGTGTTCTTGGTACTTTACACCGTCACGAATAATCGTCACTGTTAAGCTTTCAGATAGCGCGTTAACGACTGATGAACCCACTCCGTGCAATCCACCAGACGTCTTGTAGCCACCTTGTCCAAACTTACCTCCAGCGTGCAACACCGTCAAAATAACTTCTGGTGTTGGCTTACCAGATGCGTGCATTCCCACTGGCATCCCGCGCCCATGGTCCACAACGGTGATGCTATTGTCCGCATGAATCGTGACGTTGATTTCGTTACCAAATCCTGCCAACGCTTCATCGACCGCATTGTCAAAAATTTCGTAGACTAAATGATGTAGTCCTTTCCCATCAGTTGACCCAATATACATCCCCGGGCGCTTACGCACCGCTTCAAGTCCCTCAAGGACTGTTATGGAATCATCCGAATAAGTGTTTTTGTTTGTCATGGACGTTCCCCTTTTACTGATAACTAGTGTCGAAATTTTTCAACATTCAAGTTACATATTAGCCTAATGTTGAAAGGTGGGCAAGAACAAACCAACATTTACACAAATAAAAACGCGCTAAACTGCTAAGTCATGCTAAAATGAAGGCACTGAGTTAAAAACGTGTAAACGTCAAAAGGAGTTTAGAATGACTATCATTCATTTTTTAATTAGTTTTGTTTTAGCTTATATTATTGGTGCCACACCTGTTGGCTATTGGATTGGTCGCGTATTCTTCAAGAAGAATCTGCTTCAAATGGGTTCAGGTAATATTGGTACGACAAATACATTCCGTAATCTAGGTCCTTTGGCTGGTACATCAGTAATGATTCTAGATATTCTTAAAGGAAGCGCTGGTGCCACAATGGCATTGATCTGGGGCCCACTACCCGCTGGGGAAACTTGGTGGTTCTTCGCAGTTGGACTAGGAGCTATCCTAGGACACACTTACTCATTCTGGATTAACTTCAAGGGTGGTAAGGCGGTGGCGACATCAGTTGGTGTACTACTAATGTATAACCCTGGAATGTTCTGGTTTGCGTGCTTGATCTTCGTATCAGGTATCTTCCTAACAAGTACCGTATCAATTGCTTCAATGGCTGGTTTCGCAATCGTCACAGTTGCGTCAGCGATTGTTGGTGACTGGGTCCTATTTATCATTGCCCTACTACTAACAATCTTTGTCTTCTACCGTCACCGTGAAAACATTAAGCGTATTCTACACGGTACAGAAAGCAAAGTGCCCTTTGGTTTAGTCTACTGGGCATCAAAGAAGTAAGCACGTCAATTAACACCTACAATTGCATGATTCATTTGTTAGCATCCCCAAACACATTGATTGTGTTGCTCACTTATGAATAAAATCTTAAAACGTCTTGTCACTTGCGATGAGGCGTTTTTATTATGTCCACGGGTTTAAGTCATAACGCATCTTCCTATCCAAAATCATGAGTTAGATTAGATAAGTGATAAACAAGTTCATAGGTGATATACAAGTTCATAGTTACTTTTTGGTGCCTATGTTTCGTCAAAGTACCTACTAGACATTCAGTAACCCACACTTATAAAATGAAAGTAATTTATCAATTGATTGGAGAACATCATGACTGCTTTATCAAATAAACGGGCTAACCTTACCTTGTTAGCTTTAGCCATTAGCGCATTTGCGATTGGCTCAACTGAATTCATTAGTGTCGGTTTAATTCCGATGCTGATACAAGATTTTAACATCACATTATCACAAGCTGGTTTAACGGTATCGTTATACGCAATTGGTATCGTGATTGGCGCGCCTTTACTAACGTTACTAACCGGGACACTTAATCGTCGTACCTTAATGATTTTGACAATGACCATTTTTATTCTTGGGAATATTGTGACGGCCTTTGCACCTACCTTCATGATCTTATTAGTTGGTCGTTTCATCGCGTCATTAGCGCATGGGCTCTTCATGTCAGTCTCATCATTAATTGCGGCCGCAGTTGTACCTGAACATCGTCGTGCGAGTGCTATTGCAATTATGTTTACTGGTCTAACGGTCGCAACCGTGACTGGTGTGCCACTTGGTACTTTTATTGGTCAACAAACTAGTTGGCAATGGTCATTTATCTTTATTACCATTATTGGCTTGATTGGTTTGATTGCGAATGCGTTCTTAATTCCAAAGTCACTTCCTATTCCAGGTAAGGCAGATCCAAAGGGGCTTATGCGTGTCCTTAAACAACCTGCTATTCGTTCAGTCTTATTAATGACTATTTTTGGTTATGGTGCCCCCTTTGTGGTTTACACTTATCTAACGCCTCTTTTGAATACCCAAATGGGTTGGTCAATGTCTGCGATTGTGATTATCCTCGTTGTTTACGGTATTATGGTCGCGATTGGCAACACACTTGGTGGTAAGTGGGCAAACAATGACACTTTAACAGTTCTAATTCGTATCTTGATTGGGCTCGTTGGTGTGATGGCCATCTTATGGCTCGTGCAAAGCATGCATTGGTTAGGATTAGTTGCAGTACTTCTAATGGGCCTATTCGCCTTCATGACAGTGCCTGGTCTACAATTAATGGTTATGGATCAAGCAAATAAACTCGTCCCTGAAGATATGACCCTTGCTGCTTCATTGAACATTTCAGCCTTTAACATCGGGATTGCATCTGGTTCAACAATTGGTGGCTTAGTGTCTTCAAGCATTGGTCTATCAGCCACACCATTATTCAGCATTCTAATGGTGTTAATTGCCATTGGTGTTGGAATTACGTTAAAAAAGCACTTAAAAGACGTTTAATTAACGTCATATTGTCACTTCATTAACTTATCAGACTTAGATTTCATCTATTTCTGGTAAGTTTTTTCTTTTATCTTCAAACACACAAAAAACACATTCAATATTTTAAATATATGCACCCATACAAAAAAGCACTCAAACCCGCGAGAATCAGGTTTGAGTGCTATATTATTTGATTTAATTTTGAAATTACATACTCTTAAACATACATCAATATCCATACTCTAATGCTACGTACGTCTAATACTACATTTCTGTACATATAAAGATTTAGAAGAATGTTAGTGAATATGATCCTGTAAATGTTTGCGCTGGCGCAAGCTTGTTAATCGCAAACTTGTGTGTCAAATCACCATCTGCGTCTACTGTATCCGCAATTCCCCACCATGGTTCGATACATACGAATGGTGCATCTTTCGCATATGGTGTCCAAAGTCCAACATACTTCGCGTTTTGTAGGTGCATTGTGACTCCATGTGATTCTGTACGCTTTGAAAGAACCACAGAAGTTGGGTTTTCATCTAAGCGCAAGATAATTGCATCATCCTTAAAGTCATCACGACGTAAACGCATGGGGATGTTCGCATCAAAGTACCCTTCAATGTTGTTATCCAAGTGTGGACCTACCAACTTAGCTTGTTGGTAAGTGCGACGAGGATCAACGTTAATGTAGTAATCTGAGAAACTATCTGATGTATCTTCGGCAGTTTCTTCAGCCCCTTCAACACTCAAAGGAACACGGAACGCAGGGTGCCCACCGACAGAGAAGAAAATATCATGACGGTCAATGTTTGTCACAATGTATACAATTCCCAATGTATCTTGTTCTGTCAAACGATATAATACGTCAAACTGAAAACGGAATGGATAAATAGCACGTGTTTCTTCACTATCTGTCAAACGGAAACGTGCCGTAGATGCTGTTTTTTCAACTAAATCGAATTCGTTGTCACGAGCAAATCCGTGTTGAGTCATAAAATATGTCTTATCACGGTACTTGTATCGATCTCCCTTTAAACGACCAACGATTGGAAATAGATTAGGTGCGTGACGTCCCCAAATAGCTGGGTCACCTTCCCACATATATTCTAAGCCACTTTCTTTATTCTTGACGCTTTGCAATTCTGCGCCTTGTTCAGAAATCGTGACAACAATACTACCATTATCTAACTTTACTGCCATGTCCAACCTCTTTCCGGTCCTACCCAATGTCTTTTATCTTTCTTCCATAATACCATATTGTGAACCATATCTCAAAAGTCATTGGTATACTTATAATGCTATTCCAATCACGTTGGAACCGATTTCAACAATATGGTAAATGAATAGTCGTTTATTTATATACACATCCATTAACGCTTAAAATATACTGTTTCAGCAGTGTTGAAATACATATCTTCTAATTGTTTTTTTGTAAAAAGTCCACTATCTTCTAACCAATTTGCTAAGGATTCATATG
Source organism: Weissella ceti (assembly GCF_018394055.1). NCBI lineage: Bacteria > Bacillati > Bacillota > Bacilli > Lactobacillales > Lactobacillaceae > Weissella > Weissella ceti. The sequence goes on along the minus strand of NZ_CP074441.1, from coordinate 521,826 downwards.
GGTTAAAAGTGGCTGATAATGGTGCATCAGAACCCCATATCAACTTTTCAGAACCCACAATATCGACGGCTAATTGAACAACTTTTTGCGATTTTGGAAATGGATACTCAGTATCATCATCGATGTCTTGAATAGCAGATAAATCTAAATAAATATTGTTAAATGGCTTAAACAACTCCAACGTTTCTTGTAATTCCTCTAATTGGTCGACATGTGGAAACGATAAATGTGCCACCACAAATGTCATCTTTGGATAAAGTTCCGCTAATTTAACGATGCTTTCTGGTTGATGGCTTGTTTGATCACCATCCCCATAATCCACAACCACCGTTACGCCCTCATAAGTTGCTAAATACGCAAACACATTTTGGAGAACTGACATTTCTGCTAGATTGAAAGCTTCATGATAACCTTGTAACCCACCACCCTCACTCATCTCTAACTTCATGATACGAAAACCTAGATCTTCAACGTGATGCTTAACGATTTGTTCAACGTTATGAGTATATGGATCAATCGCAAAGGCCCCTACGAAGCGCTCTGGGTAGGACTGTGTCACCTGATACGTATACGCATTCTGATACCCATTTAACGATCCTTGCAGCAAGACAGCACGTTCAACGCCACCCGTTGCCATTAACTTGATTGCATCCTCCACAAGAAACGCCTCATCCCCATATCCTTCAGGAATCAATTGGAGTTCTTCGCCGGTATCCCATACAGCACGTCCTTTTCCTAGTGGATTTAAACGACCATTTGCGTTAAACCCTGCAATACTACGTACTAAATGTAGATGTCCATCAATCTTTTTCATCCCATCTCCTCCATCGATATTCCATCTTTTTCTTTCGTTTATTTAACCATACACAAAAGCCAATCAAACAACAAGTTACAGTCAAGACATGAAAAAACACCACCCACAATATGTGAATGGTGTCCTTTATATTACTTACGTGTCTTTGACTTCTTGAACAACCAAGCGGCTGCAGCAAGTAGTGCTACTAATCCAAACCAGATTAGAATGTTATCGTTCTTGTATCCTGTGTTTGGTAATTCAGACTTCTTCTTAGTATCTACTACCTTGTTTTCTGGAGTAGGCTTAACCTCTTGCTTTGGTGCCGGGGTTGGCTTTACGTCAGGCTTCGGCGCTGGCATTGGCTTAACATCTGGTGTTGGTGTTGGCTTTACGTTATGCTTTGGCGCTGGCTTCATTGGATCAATAATTTCGACTTCTTCGACAGGGACAACTTCTTCAATTACATCAATGTGATGTTCAATCCAAGGTGTGTTGTCTTCAATCTTGTTTGTTTCATCTTTGATTTCGTTCACATCAGTATGTTCTTCGATAATTTCTTCAATGATTTCCAATTGTTCTTCTGGCGTGACTTCTTCGACTTCTTCACCATTGTTTTCAATCAATGGTAATTCTTCGACCTTATGTGTTTCATCTCCGATTTCGTTCACATCAGTGTGTTCTTCAATAATTTCTTCGATGATTTCCAATTGTTCTTCTGGTGTGATTTCTTCGATAACGTCACCATTGTTTTCAATCAATGGCAATTTTTCAGACTTGTGAGTTTCGTCTTGGATATCAGACTCAGTAACGATACCTTCTTCAATATCCTTGATGCCTTCAACGTTTTCTTCAGGCAATGTTTCTTCTTGAACGTTAACGCCGTTTTCAACACGTGGTTTTGTGTTGTCTAGCTTGTTTGTTTCATCCTTAACGTTTGATCCATTAACATGTCCTTCTTCAACGTCTTTAATATCATCAACGTTTTCTTCAGGCATATCTTGTATACCGTCAGTAGCGTGGTGTTCTTCTTGATCACCATCAATACCACCCTCAAGCGCTAGGATGTTCTTCACTGAGCGGTTACCTTCCCAAACACTTTCACGGTGTCCTTCGGCGTTAGCTTGAACCTTAAAGTAGTTTGGCATTTCCTTTTGCTTATGTGCGTTAGCATCAATCTTAGTGGTGTACTTAAGTGTCCCACCAGCCTTTGATTGCTTGATCGTTAGCTTAAATCCAGTTTCATTGATGTAGTCAACTGTCATATCACCATCTACAACAGCTTGCTTGTAATTCTTTTCTGTGAAATGACCATCGTGGAATCGCAATAAATCCATTTCCAACTTATGTCCCTTACCAACAGTGTCAGTAATGACCATGTCAGATTGGATACGCGCATTGGTTGAATTCAAATTAATGAACCACTTGATGTGCTCTGGATCATCAATGTCTTGCGTTCCAACCTTGTAGCTAAGCGGATTCGGGTTGTCCCCTCCAACCGGATTCGTAATCTTCAAGCTTTGTACGTGTACAGATGTTCCTAAGTTCATCGGTACTTGTACGCTTGAACCTGGCGTGATATCTGCAATAACACGTGTTCCAATTTCAAAGAACCCATGAATGTGATCGTACGCCTTCACTTTTTCATTAAATTCAAGAACAGCTTGTCCATTCGTAATCACAACAGACCCAAAAATCCCTTTTTGGTCTTGTTCCAACGGAATTGTCTTATTAACACCCTTAAGCTGGGTTGGTAATGTAAATACCAGCTTATCACCCGGCTTAATTTGGTGGTTACGGAAGTCTTCACTGAAGTCAACGCGAATTTTAACGTTTTCATCCTTACGAGCATCCGCATTGTTTTGGGTTGTGTAAGAAATCTTCTTTACAATGCGTTGATCAGCAGTACTAACAACTTGAGAACTAGCTATACCATTAACTGGCGCAGCAAGAGAACTCATCCCTACCGCAGCCAACATAATCATTTTTTTAATCTTCATATGTCTACCTACTATGTGTTTTATGTATTTGATGCGTTGTCACATCGTTAGAAAAAAATATACCATATTAATTCCTGATTTGACCCGACTTTTTTAAACGTTTTTAAAAAAATAAAACACAAGAAATTTAAATGATATATACAAACGTTAATAAACAGTTGTTTTATGTTAAAAACAAATCAACATGCTTTTGTATTTTAAAATTTTAAAGTGTTTTTCCGCAACCCCCTAACTAAAAGTAATTTATTCTAAAAGTAATATTTTTAACCAAAAAACACCGTTAACTTTTTCAGATAGAATAATCTATCCGAAAAAATAGTTAACGACGTTTAGTTTGCTTACTTTTTATCTATACCAATTTACACTTCTTTTCCGTTAGAGGCAATCACCTTTTGGTACCAGAAGTATGAATCCTTCTTGTAACGATCAAGCGTTCCATTTCCTTCATCATCTTGATCAACGTAAATGAAACCATAACGCTTACTCATTTCTGATGTACTGAAACTAATGATGTCGATTGGGGCCCACATTGTGTATCCAATCAAGTTAACACCATCCTTAATCGCTTCTTCCATTTGTTGCACGTGTTGACGCAAGTAGTCAATACGGTAATCATCATGCACTTGCTTGTCGTCAGTTAATTCGTCAACGGCACCCAAACCGTTTTCAACGATAAACAATGGCACTTCATAACGATCCCACAAGATGTTCAAAGTGACACGCAAGCCGATCGGATCCATTTGCCATCCCCATTCAGATGCCTTCAAGTATGAGTTAACCCCAGCAACCGCCATATTAGCGTCTGTAACGTCTTCCTTAGTCACACTCGTTGTACTTGAGCTGTAGTAACTAAAGCTTAGGTAATCAACCTTACCTTCCTTCAATAGCGCTTCATCTTCTGGCGCGAATTCAATATTCACATTGTGTTCTGCAAAGTAACGGTTCATGTAGTTAGGGTATTCTCCACGTACTTGAACATCTGCAAAGAACAAGTTCAATTGATCACTCTTTTGGGCGGCACGCACATCTTCTGGCTTAGGTGTTAGTGGGTATGTTTGCATACGAGCCAACATCATTCCGATTTGTGCATCTGGGTTCAAGGCGTGAATTTGCTTGACGGCAATCGCACTCGCCACAAATTGGTGGTGCACTGATTGGTAACGTACTTGCAATTGTTCATCTGGTGACAAGTGTGAATCTACGGCCCCAGTTGTGTGGAATCCCCATTGCGCTGTGTTAATTTCGTTAAAGGTCATCCAGTACTTCACACGGTTTTGGTAACGCTTGAAGACTGTTTCACTGAAGCGTGTGAAGTGCTCGATTGTTTCACGACTCAACCAACCATTGTACTTAAGTGTCAAGTTAATTGGCATTTCGTAGTGAGACAGAGTCACGACTGGTTCAATGTTGTACTTTTCCAACAAGTCGAAAATGCGATCGTAGAAAGCTAATCCGGCTTCGTTAGGTTCTAGTTCTGTCCCTTCCGGGAAGATACGTGCCCAACCAATTGAGAAACGGAATGCCTTCAAACCAAGTTCTGCCAAAAGCGCAATATCTTCTTCGTAACGATCATAGAAATCAACTCCACGACGCTTAGGGTAATTTTCATCAGTTGGGTCTTCAATCGCTTTTTGGATTGATTCCAAAGTGACACTACCTAGATTAGACTTACGTCCTTCCGCTTTAGGAATTACTTCCGCAGTACTAATTCCTTTGCCATCAACATTCCAGCCACCTTCAATTTGGTTGGCCGCTGTTGCACCACCCCATAGAAAATCAGATGGAAAACCAGTTGGTACTTGCTTTTGATAAGTCATAGTTAAGCTCCTTTATTGATTGATTAGCATTATGCTTGATCCCGAGTAATTTACACTTCTTGATTCACTTCTAACAATAGACGATAGACCGCCCCATACATATTGGCATCGTTCTTAAAACGACTAGGCAAAATTTCTGGTGGTGTTAGTGTCGTACGAATAGCGAAATGTGTATTGAAAATTCGCATGTACGCTTCATTGATTGTTTCAACCACAATCGGTTGGGCAGAAATACCACCACCGATAACGAAACGATCCAAATCCATAATGGCTTGAATATTGTGGATAATCAAACCAATTTCCTCAGCGTAAGCTTCAAAGATTGGCCAAGCCACTGGATCATGCGCATTGATAGCTTCAAATACGGCCAAACCATCATGCTTGTCAGGTAGATCCAACGCCGTTGCCACACGTTCAACCATCATAACCGCACTCCCAATACGGCCAACCAATGATTCTGTGGTCATTGACGTACTTTGAGACCCTAGACTTACTTCACCAGCTTGGAAATGACCACCCGTATATAGTTCACCATTGATGATCAAACCTCCACCAACACCAGTTCCAAGTACTAAGGCAGCGCCATCTTTAACGCCATTCAAAGTTCCTAGCCAAAGTTCAGCTAATGCCGCTGACTTTCCATCGTTTTCAACTGCGACGGGGATGTCTAGGTCAAGCAGTCTTGGTAGATTCACTTCATCAAGGAATTGCAAAACTCCACCACCGTGAATTGTTCCACCATCGTTTTGATCGACCTTACCTGGGACACTGATTCCAACTCCTTTGATACGATCCTTAAATTCATCTGCAATACCCTTTAATTGGGCAACAAATGCATCTAAACTTTCTTCATTAGTTGGCGTTGTGTGCTTTTCAATTAATGTTCCCGCACGATTAACAATTCCGTATTTAAGGTTAGTCCCACCGATATCAATTGCTAGATAATCCAAACTCATAGTTTTGTCTCCCTTCAATGCCTGAGATATCTTATTTATTATAGAAAGAATTCACTCTCAACACTGTTTGTTTTTATTTCTGTTAGTTCATTAATTATGCGTTATCTACAGACTTCTTAGACAGCATTGTTTTTACGCCAAGGTAAATTGCCAACGCTAGTAAGATGAAACCACCAATTCGTAGGACGAATTGGGCTGAACCCGCATCGTATACATTAAAGATGCTTTGAATAGCAGCCAATGTACGTGGCGCCAAGAATACACCAATGTTAATCCAGGCAAGCAATACGATAGATGTTAAGTTGTCAGATCCTTCTGGTTGTACTTCAGCCGCTCCTGCAAACAAACTTGGTGCAACGATAACAAATGTTCCCATCAACAAGATTTGTCCTAGGGCAATCACTGGCAAACTAGTACCAACTGAGATCAGAACTAAACCAATTCCCATTCCAATCAAACCAGCAGTCATCGTGTAACGCTTGAAAAGCTTGTAAATTGACCCGTAAGCAATTGAAACCAAGATTCCAACTAATGTTGCAATTCCTAGCAATGAAGCAGCTACTGCTGCATCACCAGACCCAGTATCAGTCAAGACACTTGTAATCTTCAATTGTGTAGCCGCAAAAAACGTAAAGACGATAAAGGCTTGGATACCATAACGCATCACACCAAAGTTTGTCTTTTCCTTGACCTTAGGTTGTTCATCAACCCCTTCAGCCGCATCGGCCAAGCGACCAATTTGTGGTCCGAAGATCAAGATCAAAACTAATGGTAGTAGCGCAATTAGGTATACCCAGAATACCGTGTGCCAACCAAATCCAACCAAACCACCAACAACGAATGTTAACGCTGTCATTCCCAATGTGGCTGCGGCTCCTTGGAAGCCAAGCAATTGCTTCTGTGTGTCCCCAGTGTAGATACGAAGAATCAAACTGTATGAAAGTCCGTTGAACAATCCAATTCCACCACCCAACAAGAAACGTGATACCAAGATAACCGTGTAGTTATCACTAAACACTGGCACGATTCCAGAAACTAACGCCAAAATCAATCCAATTAAAATCGTCTTGTATGTTCCTAAATAACGAATTACAAATCCGCTCAATAGAACAAACAACAAAATTCCAAAGTTTGAAATAGTACTAATCATTTCGATTTGCGCCAGACTTTGTTCTGGGAAACTAGCCCCAATCAACGGTAGTGTTGGTGAAATAACCGCCGGAATCTGTAATAGTAAGGCGATTGATAACATCGCTACTTTAAACATGAAGCCATCTTGTGGTTGTCATGTATTTGTACTCATATCTTTTCCCTCCTAAGTAACTTACAAGGTAATTGTAAACGCTTTCAATGTGTTTCATTTGTCATTTTATGACGAAAAACACGCCATTTTATGACCGTTAGTCTTTATATGTTGATTTTTCTCTCGCGACGATATTCTGTTGGCGTACGATCATACTGTTCTTTAAAAGCTCTTTCAAAGCTACGTAAACTACCAAATCCAGATAAATCCGCCACATATTGGACCGAATGATCCGTATTAATCAGATACTGTGTTGCCACATTTATCTTCATTAATTGAATGTAGGCTGTCGGTGTCCGATCAAGATAACGTTTGAAGCTACGCGTCAAATAACTAGGTGAAATATTAAATTCATCCGCTAAGTCTTGCACGCGTATATCTTCTTGTACATGTTCTTTAATGTACTGCACAATGTCTTGCATTAATTCTGATGACATTCCTGTACTATCTATTCGCAAATTACTGTCTTCACTGACATAGCCAAACGATGTGACAATACGATGCAACAAATCATACATTAATTTTTTCAATTCTAATTTACGAGTTGGATCGGTTTCATCTCGATGAATCGCATGATAAAAGGCCATCAAATCGGTTTGTAATTTTTTTGCTTCTTCTTTATTGACTGAATTAGGATGAAGATAAAATTTTAATTGCTTAATATTTGGTACATCTTGCAATAAGATTTTGGAATCAAAAAAAATCGTCAAAATATCTCGTTCTGGATCAGGTGCTTGAGTTGCCACACAATGTACATCACCTGGTCGTACCAGCAAGACATCGCCTGGACGCGTATTGAATTCTTCTCCATTAATTCGGTACCCTTTTAGGGAACCATTGACCGTAAAACTAACTTCTAATTCTTCGTGCCAATGATCCGGCACAATCCAGCCAGGTTCGTTATTATGCACATGAATCCAATGCATAGGTAAATCAAAATCTGCACGCTCAACACGTTCGTGATTTAAAAGTTCTTCATGCTTATAAATTTCTACCATATTATGTATCCCTCTTTATAATGTTTCCCTACCACACCTACTAACAATTTCGTTGCGCATTTCATGGTACAACATCACGCCATACACTTTTTATTCGGCGCAAAAACCAGAAAGATTCAATCTTTTCTGGTTCCGTCCCATCGCCTTAGAAATATCACACAACTTTCTAAATTTACAAAAAAACGTAGCTAGTTACACCTTTTATTATAACAAAAACATTAATTCAAATAGATCCTTTTATTTAATTTACATCAACCTAATTTTAAGATTTAAAAAATGATTCAGAAGTTGTAAAAGCATCACATTTTAATCAGATACAATATGTCATAAATTTCTACATATACAAAAAGACGATTGTTCTATAATAGAACAACCGTCTTTTATGTGTTAGTTAATTATTTAAAGCTATTTTTCCACTACTTAATCTAATGACGTTGCACGAATCTTCTTTTCTTCGGCAAACGCAACAATGGTCATCAAGATACCACCAATTAGCAATGCGACATAGAAGATTGTAAAGGTATCACCCCATCCGTGGAATGTACGTCCCAAAACAGTCAATCCACTTCCGGTTGGGTCGGCGATCATTCCCAATCCAACCTTTGCCAATGAGTCTCCAAACAAGTAAGCGAATGTTCCCACAATTCCGTTGGTTACTGACGCTGCCGCCTTAGGCACGAATCCGATAACTGAAACTCCAATCAAAAGTTGTGGACCAAAGACCAACCAACCTAGTACGAACAATACGGCATACAATGCCATTGGTGTTTGCACAATTGAATAGATGTAGACTGCTAAGAATTCCAAGACAACTGAGATCATGGCAGTCGCCATACGACGTCCCTTTAGGAAGTCAGAAATCAATCCCCATGAAACGGAACCTAAAATCGCACCCATTTCAAAGTAGAACAATGTTTGCACGGCTTGACTGTTTGTAAAACCAAGCACTTGTGATGAGTAAACTGGCACCCAGTTGTCAATTCCGATACGAACAATGTAGACGAAGATATTAGCTGTGGCTAGAATCCAAACCATTGGGTTTCGCACAACAAACTTCTTAAAGATTTCACCCTTTGTCATTCCTTCAGATGCGGCATCTTCAGGCGCTGTTGGTTCTTCAAAAATTGTTTCAGCATCATCCCAACCCAATTCTGATGGGTCATCCTTCGCAAAGAACATTCCAAAGATACCAATTGCTCCAGCAATCACTGCGGGCACAATGAACATCCCAGCAACATTTCCATCAAAGAATGTTGTGGCTCCCCACAAAGCTAGCATACCGGCGACGGCACCACCCAAGTTGTGAGACACGTTCCAGAATCCTAGCCAACGACCACGTTGCTTGTTAGGTGTCCAACGAGAAATCGTTGAATATGAAGCTGGTCCACCTGGGGCTTGGAAGAATCCGTTCAATCCCCAAAGAATAATTAGGAAAGCACTGTATTGCTTTGTTTCAAACAAGATAATTCCCATGATACCAACAATAATTGCCGCTAGTACCAACAAGAATGACATAATCTTCTTCGCATTACGTCCATCCACTACGTACCCTAGTAGGGTCTTCCCAATCGCATAAGTGAATGAAAACGCAACACCGATCACCCCTAATTGAGTGGTCGTGAAACCATTTTGTTCAATCAACAACGGTCCCGCAGCTTTAAAGTTGTTTCGAATCAAGTACATTCCTGCATAAACGATAAAGATAACAAAGAATGTCTTCAAAAATTCTTTTAGCCAACGCTTACGCTCTTCTGCAGTAGTTAACCCAATGTTTGGCTTAACTTGATGATTAAAAAACTCGCGAATCCCCATAACCTTACTCCCTGTAAAAATTAATATATTTAAAGCGATCAAACTTTATTACATGTATGATTATAGCATTTTCACAATCTAAAAAGAAACCGGTTACATTTCATTTTAATTGAAATAGTATAAACAAAATCGCATAAACTTCACCAAAACACCCAAAAAACATCTTCGGTATATACCAAACACCCTTAAAAAGAACTGAAAAACTTTGTGAAAAATCAGCATTTAACGACTTTGTGAATTTCAAAAATTTGAAAAGTTATTTTTATCCTTTGTTTTCATCAATTGATGATTCACACATTCAGAAAAATCCTCATCTTTCAAAACTACTTAACTCAAAATTTATAGCCTTATCAATAAATTGATATTAATAAAAAACACCTCGATTGAGATGCTTTTCATCGTACCTATTATGAATTATTAGACAAAATCAATTGACGTATACTCACCTTCTATAAAGTGAATCACTTGGTTTAAAGCGCTATTAGCCATTTCAAGTCGTGCTTCATATGTGTCATTACCTATATGTGGAGTCAAAACAACATTACTACGATTTTCTAAGGCGACAGTAAACTCAGGTTCAAATTCATGTACATCTAGTGCGGCACCCGCGATTTCTTGTTTATCTAACGCATCAACAAGGGCGGTTTCATGTATTAATGGTCCTCGGCCAGCATTAACTAAATATGCATGCTTTTGCATTAACTTGAACTGATCTGCATCAATCATATGATGATTATCTTCATTCAATGAAGCATTTAGAATCACAAAATCCGCTGTTTGCAAGCCAGTATTTAAGTCTACACGCTTTGCATGCGTTTCTTTAGCAGGGATTGGATCCACATATTGAACCTCAACGTCAAAGGCAGCAAGTAAGCGACCAACTGTTTGCCCAATCCGACCAAATCCAATAATGGTTGCTGTTTTTCCACTGACTTGGTGTCCACCTAAGTAACCAGTCACACGCCAACCTTCAAAGTTATTCTGCTCAACGATTTGCTCACTTGCTTTTAATTGACGAACTACCGCCAACAATAGCAAGACTGTCAATTCTGCCGTTGATTGAATAGCATCATGCGTTGGTGTGTTGGCGACCTTGACGTTACCTTCTTTAACAATTTCAGTACTAATGTTTGAATATCCTGCCCCAATATTAGCAATAAATTTCAATTTTTGACCACGTTGCAATAGTTCAGTATCTAATTCAACATTAACAGCAGAAATAATCACATCGGTATCAATAATTTCTTTTTCTAAAACATCTTTTGTTAAAGCATAAACAACCTCAAAAGATTGTTCTGTTAAACGATGCATCGTTTCTTTGGGTAGTTCTGTCGTAACAACCACTTTATACATATTACTGTCCCTTCACCTTTCTCATTGTGATGATTTGAATCACAATATTAACTAAAATACTGTAGCTAACAATACTAAGATTTAATACTATTATTTCTATACTACCGATAATTGCCCCTAGCAAGAAACTGATAATGACAATTAAAGGCAAGTAAGCATTAAATTTATTGTATGGCGCCTGCCCGGAAAATGGTTCCACAGCCTTTCGCAAATTACCAGTCATAATCGTACTATTTACTGCAACACCCCACACTTTCCGGTACATCTCTAACTGCGCTCCCAGTAAGACACTACATGCCACAATCATTACTGCATTTCCCATGTTAGCTTGCATCACCAACAACGCTAATACATTAAGCCCAATATACAGCTTAGCTTCATGATTCTTCAACTTTTGCATGATAAAAACACCAATAATAAATGATAATAAAATCATGCCGCTATTTATGATGGTCTCAATGGACCCATGGGCAATTCCTGATCCCAATTGAACTAAATTCCCTGTTTGCGGTGAACTCATCGCCTGATTATGGTTAAAAATATTTGCATCTATAATCCCTGCAAACATCGTAACCATAATCATGTTAAACAATTCTTGTTTCTTCATTACTCACCCTACTTCACACATTTTCACGCACCAAATACGTCGCAATTTACATTAGAGCATTATATTTAGTTTCCCCACCCATCATACACCCAGTATATAATTCCTTAAATCAGCAACACATACATAAATTTTTTTGAACGTATCAAGAGTTTTAAATATCTCGCATTCTTTTGTCTTAGTTGGTCATCTCATCGTACTATCAATTAGATACTTATTGTAAATATTAACTGATTGTTCTACTTCGAGCACGTTCATCAACGTAACAAAAAAAGCCTTCAGAAACATTCATTTCTAAAGACTCTTTAGTAGCAACTTATTACTTATCAGTCGCACGTGGAAAAAAATTACGATAACTTTGTTGCAAACTATCAGTTGTGACGTGTGTGTAGATTTGCGTTGTGCTCAAACTTGAATGACCCAGTAATTGTTGCACTGTACGTAAATCAGCACCGTTATTCAACATATCTGTTGCAAACGTATGCCTAAACATGTGGGCTGACACATCTTGCGTTAACCCCGATTTTTTAGCGACACTTTTTAACACGTATTCAATTCCCGCTGGTGTAATTGGTTCACCACGCTTATTTACTAATAACGTATCATGAACTGCATGGGTTGCTTGCATCAATACTAAACGTCCATCATTTAGATAAATATCTAAGGCATCTGCTGCATATTGACCAAAAGGCACAATACGTGTCTTGTTCCCCTTACCAATAATCGTCACAACTCTGGCACGTTGGTCTATGTCTTTAATTTGCATATTCGCCATCTCAGACACACGTGCACCAGTTCCATACAGCATTTCCACAATTACAAGATTACGTTGTCCAATTGGACTGGCATCTGCTTGCAATGTTTCATACAAACTCGTCATTTCTTTCGCATAGAAATAGCGAGGTAAATGACGACCTGATTTTTTTAATTGGACATTAGCAAAGGGATTGCTCTCAATAAATTGATTTCGTTCCCAGAAATTATAACCAGAACGCAATGAACTCACACGACGAGCAATCGTCTTTGAACTATTCCCTTGTTCATATAAATAAGATAAATACACACGAACGTCATTCGCTGTAACAGCCATTAAGTCAACTTGATCATCCACACCACTTTCTTTTAAGAAAGTAACAAAATGCTTGAAGTCGGCGGCATATGCAGCTTGCGTATCCTCAGAATATTGACGTTCTACGCGTAGATAATCCATAAACAAATCAATATACGCTTGCGCTTGCATTATCTAACCTACTTCTTTGTTGTCTTAGTTGCTTTTTTAGTTTTAGCAGCCGGCTTTTTAGTTGTCTTAGACTTTGAAGCTGTTTTCTTTGTTGCCTTGGCATCATCCTTAGCATCTGTTGCAGCTTCTTCACCTTCCTTAGGTGTTGTTCCATCAGGAAGTGTCTTTTCAGTCGGCTTATCCCAGCTGACAAAGTCACAATCTGGGTAACGTGAACATCCATAGAATGTACGACCGCGACGTGTCTTACGTTGAACAATTTGACCAACCTTACACTTTGGACATGCCAAACCAATTTCAGTCACAATAGTCTCTGTACGACGACAGTCTGGGAAACGTGAACACGCCTTGAACTTACCATAGCGACCCAACTTGATTAACATAGGTGCACCACAGACGTCACAATCTTCATCTGCAAGGACGTCTTTTAGAACAACCTTTTCCATTTCAGCTTCGGCTGTTTCTAATTCCTTAGAGAATGGCTTGTAGAATTCATCAACAACTTCAACCCATTTCTCCTTGGCTTCTTCAACATCATCCAACTTTTCTTCGACAGAAGCTGTAAAGGCAACATCTGTGATGTCTGGGAAGTATTCATCCATTGTAGCTTGAACAAGTTCACCAATTTCAGTTGGCACAAACTTCTTAGCATCCATCTTTACATAGGCACGCTTTTGAATCGTTTCGATAGTTGCCGCATATGTTGATGGACGGCCAACACCGTTTTCTTCCAACGCCTTAACTAGCGCGGCTTCAGTATAACGCGCAGGTGGTTGAGTAAAGTGTTGTTCTGGGCTTGTTTGCACAAGGTCCACCATGTCACCAACTTGTAGGTCCGGCAACTTGTTTTCCTTTTCCTTAGCTGCTGGATAAGCCTTTGTGAACCCAGCAAACTTAGTCTTTGATCCATTAGCACGGAATTGCACACCATTTTGTTCAATAGTCACTGCCATTGTATCCAAAATTTCAGGTGTCATTTGTGAAGCCACAAAACGTGACCAAATCAATTGGTACAACTTGAATTGATCATTTGTCAACTTATCCTTAATTGAAGCAGGTGTACGGAATACAGAAGTTGGACGAATTGCTTCGTGGGCATCTTGCGCCCCTTCTTGTAACTTACCAGTTGCTGGCTTTGTTGCAGCGTATTCTTCACCATATTCATCATGGATAAACTTAGCAGCATCATTCTTAGCTGTATCTGAAAGACGTGTTGAGTCAGTACGCATATACGTAATCAACCCAACTGAACCATCTTTACCACCCAAATTAATTCCTTCATACAATTGTTGCGCAGCCATCATTGTCTTACGCGCACGGAAGTTTAATTGGTTGTTAGCCGTTTGTTGCATCGTAGATGTTGTAAAAGGTAATTGTGGCTTACGACTACGTTCCTTAGCTTCGACCTTTGAAATTTCAAATTGTGCTTCACGGTCGATACGAGCCATAACAGATTGAACAGTTTCATTATCTGGTAGTGCTGTCTTCTTACCATCTACACCCCAGAATACTGACTTGAACTTCGTGCGAGCCTTCTTGAATTCTGAATCCAATGTCCAGTATTCTTCTGGTTCAAACGCTTGAATTTCCTTTTCGCGGTCAATAACAAGGCCTAGGGCAACGCTTTGAACACGACCTGCTGACAATCCCTTTTTAACTTTCTTCCATAGAATAGGAGAAATTGAGTACCCAACTAGTCGATCAAGGATACGACGTGCTTGTTGCGCATCGACTAAGTTCATGTCAATTGAACGGGGGTGCTTAAATGCATCCTTAACTGTATCTTTTGTAATTTCGTTAAAGACAACACGGTTTTCACCTGATTCAATATCTAAATCTAAGATGTGAGACAAATGCCAAGCAATGGCTTCTCCTTCACGGTCCGGGTCGGATGCCAAGTACACTTTCTTAGCGGCCTTAGCTTCCTTCTTCAACGACTTAATTAGATCACCTTTACCACGAATATTAATGTACTTTGGGTTATATTCATTTTCAACATCAACCCCCATTTGTGATTTAGGCAAGTCACGAACGTGTCCCACACTAGCAACAACTTTATAAGTACTTCCCAAGTACTTTTCAATTGTTTTTGCCTTAGATGGTGACTCCACGATAACCAGATTCTTACCCTTGGTTGTTTTCTTTTTTGTTGCGGCACGTTTTACGGGTGCTTTTTTTTCTTTGGCTACTTTTTCTGCCATTTGCACGTACCTCTTTCTTTTAAATTGTCTTTTTTATATTCATTATATTGATGTAATTTGTGTGTTAATCTGCCTTTTATTACGTTAGGCTTTTTCATTTTACACCATTCAATTGAATAATGTAGCATGACTAGCTAATGTTTTGCAACATTATTGACACAATGTCAGACAAGAAACTGTTTTTTTATGACATTTTCCTACTATTAAATAACTGAAAAACACATTGTTTCGACCACCCGCTATTAACTATAGATCTGATATTATTCTTTCTTCCTTAAACAAATGACGAAAAACAACCAATATGCCTTTGTAACATCTCTAAAATCAACGTATCACATGAAAAAACATCTAACGACACAATCTCTCGGTCGATAGATGTTCTTACACATGTATGGCAAATTACTTGCGCTTTCGGGTCATCGCCTTCCCCATCATACCAATCATGGCAGATAGTCCGATGATACCCGCTACACGAATTGTTTCATTTTCGCGTTCGCCAGTATTTGGCAATTCTTTTTGTGTTGACTTCAATTGGTTCGTCGTAGTCTTTTGCTTGTTAGACTTATCAGTCTTACGTTGCTTGTCTTGCTTGTCTTGCTTGTCTTGCTTGTCTTGCTTGTCTCCACGATTGTTGTCACGTTCATGACTTTTTGGTGCAGGAAGTTCAGAAACTTGCACATCATAGATAACTTCTTCGTAGATATCTTTATCACCTGGTTGAACCTTTTGTCCATCTACCGTTGGACGGTTTGGTGTCATATTGTCTACCTTAGGTGAATCCACTGAATCAAAGCCATCTTGCGTTGATGTCCAGTCATTCCAGATAATTTCACCAGTTACATCGTTCTTCGTTCCTGTTCGGTTGAATTCGATGATTTCCTTCGTTGATGGGGCAACTTCCTTACCGTTCTTGTCGACGTACTTGATTTCACGTTCAACCTTCTTTGATTCAGATACTTTTGAGTGGTTATCTTCGTAGATAACTTCTTCCTGAATATCCTTATCGCCTGGCTTAACTGTGATTCCGTCAACCTTCGGACGAGAAGGTGTCATGTTATCCACCTTAGGTGAATCCACTGAATCAAAGCCATCTTGCGTTGATGTCCAGTCATTCCATTTAATTTCTCCGGTCACATCGTTCTTCGTTCCTGTTCGATTAAATTCAATGATTTCCTTCGTTGATGGCGCGACTTCCTTACCATGCTTATCGACGTACTTGATCTCACGTTCAACCTTCTTTGATTCAGATACTTCTGAGTGGTTATCTTCGTAGATAACTTCTTCCTTAATATCCTTATCGCCTGGTTTGACTGTGATTCCATCAACCTTCGGACGAGAAGGTGTCATGTTTTCTACTTCTGGTGACGTGATCGTATCAAAGCCATCTTGCGTTGATGTCCAGTCATTCCATTCAATTTCTCCAGTCACATCGTTCTTCGTTCCTGTTCGGTTGAATTCGATGATTTCCTTCGTTGATGGCGCGACTTCCTTACCATGCTTATCAACGTACTTGATTTCACGTTCAACCTTCTTTGATTCAGATACTTCTGAATGGTTATCTTCATAGATAACTTCTTCCTTAATATCCTTATCGCCTGGTTGAACCTTTTGTCCATCTACAGTTGGACGGTTTGGTGTCATGTTATTCACCTTAGGTGAATCTACTGACTTGAATCCTTCTTCACTAGCGATCCAGTCGTTCCATTCAATTTCTCCAGTCACATCGTTCTTCGTTCCTGTTCGGTTGAATTCGATGATTTCCTTCGTTGATGGCGCGACTTCCTTACCGTGCTTATCGACGTACTTGATTTCACGTTCAACCTTCTTTGATTCTGATACTTCTGAGTGGTTATCTTCGTAGATAACTTCTTCGTAGATATCCTTATCGCCAGGCTTGACTGTGATTCCGTCAACCTTCGGACGAGAAGGTGTCATGTTATTCACCTTAGGTGAATCTACTGACTTGAATCCTTCTTCACTAGCGATCCAGTCGTTCCATTCGATTTCTCCAGTTACATCGTTCTTTGTTCCTGTTCGGTTGAATTCGATGATTTCCTTCGTTGATGGCGCGACTTCCTTACCGTGCTTATCTATGTATTTGATTACTCGTTCAACTGATTTTGATTCCTTAACTTCTGAAATCTTATCATCATAAACGATATGTTCAACGAAATCTGTCATATCAGGCGTGATTTTTTGTCCAGGTACAACTTGACGTTCTGGCATCATTCCTTCAACCTTAGGCGCTTTAACATCCCCTAACGTATCATTAGTAGATGTCCAATCATTCCATTCAATTTCACCAGTTACATTGTTCTTAATTCCTTCACGTTCAAAGGTAACTTCTTCGACAATATCTGGTGCAACTTGATTACCTTGCTTATCAACTGGTTTTACTGTGCGCTTAACCTTATGTACTTGTTTCTCTAATGTACGCTTCTTATAAACGTACTTAATATCTTGTGTTTGCTGAACGTATGGATTAACAATTAACAACCAGTAATTACGTTGTTGGACTCCCCAGCTATTAAACTTATAGTACTTATCGCGAGCTGTTTCACCCTTTTTAACAATGACAGAGTGTGATGCACGTTGTCCTCGGTTATACGGGTCATTGTTATCAAACACGTCTGCTTGCATTGTTCCGTCTTCATCTAATTGAGTAAAGACAATCTTTGTTCCATCGTGGAAATTACGCTCGTACTTAGCCCCAACTTTTCCAAATTGAGACATCGTACCATCCGCATTCTTAGGTTCTTCGATGTCATATCCTTCAATCTTCTTTGGACGTGGTGTCGTGTACTTTTGTCCAGTCAATCCTTTTTGAATTAATTGTTCTGAGATTGTCTTTCCCGCTTCATCCACATAATGAACGCGTTGTTGGATAACCTTAGGCACAAAGAATGTAATATTATTTACCAATTGATTAGGATCATACGCTCCAAAGTCAAAGGCTCGAGACCAACGATCCGTAAATTGAATCAATCCACCAAAATCATCATTATGGATTGTAAATTCATTGTAGTAACCGTTACTACGAGAAACTGAACGGTGTTTTTCTAATGTGTATTGGTTTTTGTGATCCCAACGACTACCGTTCCAAACCATGTAGTACACATGAATAACACCATCTGCAGATCGATTTGACGTCAAAATTAGCTTACGGCGCTTATCAGAGCTCATCAACATTTGGAATTTGTATTCGGCTTTGTTCTCGAACTTACCCAAATCCATTTGTTGTGGATAATCAGCGTCACTAATTGTTAATCCTTGGTTATTCTTGTCTTTGTTTTTATCGTGATCAGAATGCTTATCTTTATCGCGATTATCATGCTTAGCTAGTTTTGATCCAATTTTTTCGTTCTTCTTAGCTACTTCTGTAACTTTTTTACTATCTGATTCATTATGTGTAGACTTAGATTTTTGAGCTAATTTATGTACTTGCTTATCATTAACCTTATGTACTGCTTCATCATTAAGTTTGTCAGCAACCTTACGTTCTGACTTTTTAATGTCTGCCTTTGGCTTGTCGCCTTGCTCAGTTGGCTTAATATGTACTATCTTTTCAGCTGATTTGGTGTCTTGTTTTGCATCTGCAACTTTGTGAATATTACCAGCTTGTTGTTTAGAAGCTGCATTAACATCGGCTGATGCCGTAGTTGTCACGTTAACTCCCAAAAAGGTTGCTCCCATGACCACCCACATCTTTCCAGACTTGTACATTTTGAAACGTGTTTTTTTGAAATTATGATCCATTGTCATCCCCCCTGATGATAAAAAATGTTATTTCACGACAAAGATATATTTTATTCATTATATTTTTGTAACTCAATTTACAACTTTAAAGTAAGCTTAAAGCAAAGTCAATGAAAAAACTGAGTAAAAAAACGGGTAATTCCCCATTCTTTTTGCTCAGTTTTTCATTAATTATGGTAGATACACGGAATTATCCATCAGCTTTTTCAATTGATTCAACAAGTGAAAAAACATCTAATAATACATTCGCACCATCTTGAAACAATTGATTGGTCCCTTGTGATTGTGTGCGCGAAATATCGCCAGGCACACACCAAACTTCTCGGTTTTCATCTAATGCAATATTTGCACTTACTAAAGACCCAGAATTACACTGCGCTTCAACTACCCAGACATCCTGGGTTAATCCAACAACAATTCGATTTCGTTCAGGAAAACGCCAACTCTTTGGTACCATCCACGGTGCATATTCGGTAACAACCAAACCTTGTTTAGCAATCATATGCAATAAACCGTAATGCTCTTTAGGATATGCATGAGAAAATCCATGCCCCAATACAGCAATCGTTTTTCCTTTCGCTGCTAAAGTAGCCTTATGAACCAATCCATCCACACCAATTGCAGCACCAGAAATCGTTACAATATCTTTTTTAACGATTTCTGGAATCCAGCGCTGAATCAGCATAGCACCATAACTTGTATGCTTTCGCGATCCAACAATTGCGACGCTTTTTTGCTTCAACAAGCTAATATCGCCCCGATAGAATAAAACCAACGGCGGCTGGGCGATTTCTTTTAATAATCGTGGATAATGATCATCTAAAATGGAAACATATTGTTGGCTTTTCAGTTGATCAATCAATAATTGATTAGGTGCTTGTACTTTACCTTGCCTACTTAATGTATATACTAACTTCGCACGATCGTCATCGGTTAGTTGGTAACCTAACTGCCATAACTGCGTTCGTTTCTTCGGAGACAATGATCCTAAGGAAACAAGCCAAAATAAAAAATCATGTACGTTCATCGCTATCCCCTCTCTTTAGTAAGAAAGGACGGTGAATCATACATGATTTTTTATTTGTTAGATTATTAATCGTTTAGATACTTCATGACCGGACTAAAGGTCTTACGATGAATCGGTGTCACACCTAATGTTGCTAACGCTTCTAAGTGTTGCTTGGTTCCGTATCCGGCATGTTGTTCAAATCCATACCCCGGATATTGTTCGGCGTACTTAGTCATCAATTCATCACGATAGTTTTTTGCCAGGATTGAAGCCGCACCAATACTAATGCTACGGTCATCCCCTTTAATCAACTTTTCTTGTGGTTGTGGTAAATCCACCGTCATTGCATCTAATAACAATTCATCTGGTTGCGTTGGCAGCTTTTCAATCGCTTCCTTCATTGCAATTCGACTTGCTTCATAGATATTCACATCATCAATAATGTCTGCATCGATAACACTAAATGCATAAGCTACCACTTGTTCTTTGATATCTGCATCCAGTGCTTCACGCTTAACTTGTGATAATTGCTTTGAATCATGCACACTGATTAAATCAAATGTGTCATCAATTACCACTGCACACGCAACAACCGGTCCTGCTAATGGTCCACGCCCAACTTCATCAACACCAGCTACCGTTAACCCACGTTGCCAAGCATCACGTTCAAATGATAGACGTTCTTGAAAAGCATTGGCGTCAGCCGCCGCCTTAGCGGCCTTCTTTTCTTGTTGCACTAACAGTTTTTGGACTCCTTGGCGTTCATCTGTTCGCCAACGAGCTAAATCTGCTTCAGATGCACCTGCTGCTAATTGCGCTTTAATGCTCGCAATTGTCTCAGTCGGCATCTTCTTGCACCTCACCAATGTTGTCAGATGGCAATTCAACTGTGTATGTTCCCAACTTACCACGACGCAAGTCAATCAACATACGTTCAGCTGCACGGTTGTAATCATCCTTGAAGCCAAGCTTCTTTGTGATCAACAACAAGATATCAACGTCTGACATTGTTTCAAACGCGTCTTCAGGCAAGTGGTAACGTTCAACGATCGCCTCTGGGTGATAATCACGCATGAACTTCAACGTTACCAACGCAATATCGTCTAGGTTAATCAATTGGTCCTTGATGGCCCCAGTCATTGCTAGGTGTTGCCCAACACGCTTGTCTTCAAACTTTGGCCAAAGCACCCCTGGGGTGTCCAAAAGTTCAAGGTTAGTTGGTGTCTTCAACCATTGTAGCTTCTTAGTAACCCCTGGACGGTCTCCAGTAATGGCTACGTTCTTTGTCACAAGGTGGTTAAGCAATGTTGACTTACCAACGTTAGGAATCCCCGCCACAAGTGCGCGGATAGCCTTATCCTTAACACCCTTTTCAGCCAACGCTTCCCACTTATCTGCCAAGACGTTACGCGCTGCCTTTGTGATAATTTGTGGTGTCTTGTGGTTACGTGTGTCCAAGGCCACAACGTTCATGTCGTTTTGACGGAAGTAACGTAGCCATTCGTTTGTACGATCTGGGTCAGCCAAGTCAGTCTTTGTCATAATCATCAAACGTGGCTTGTTTCCCAAAACCTTATCAAGTTCTGGGTTACGTGAAGAAACCGGAATACGTGCATCAACCAATTCAAACACGATATCTACGTGCTTCATGTTTTCGCGCATCAAACGGAAGGCCTTCGCCATGTGACCTGGGTACCATTGAATAATTTGTGCCATGTGTGTAAATCCTTTCCTATCCTTCAGACGCTTGGTACATTTCCCAAGCCTCATCAAAGGTTGTCATACTGTGTAAATATGGTGCATTAACTTCTAAGTAATTAGAAATTTCATCGAAATCTTGACTTTGCTTTGGAAATTGCAAGTCATAGAATGCACCATTTGCGAATTGCTGCACGTCAGTGAGTGCAATTGGATTCTGTTCTGTCATCAGCCAGCTGTAAAATGGACGGCGCATACTTAGCCTCCTTCATAATCAAATGTATTGACTAATTTTAGCACATTTCACCTTAAATAAGCGATTGTCAGTGAGATTTACGTTTAATGCTTGATTTGTTGTTGCGGATAAATTGCTCAATTAGATGTTGTTAGGGTAATTAATAGGATTACGCCCATCAAAAAAACCACTAAGAGAAAGAATTTAATCTCTTAATGGCTTTTACTTTTGGCTATTATCTTAAACGCAAGTCGTTACGAAACAAGAAATTAGAATTCTTGCCAGTACTTGTGCATTGTTGTCTTACCAACTCCAGGGTTAAAGCTGTTAGTTGGGTCGTTCTTCTTGTAGTGCGCGACCAATGTTGGTGCAGCATGGTACATGTGTCCAACATTGTGTTCAGCTGGGTAGATGGCTCCACGTTGGTCCAAAATTTCAAGCATTTGTTCCTTCAACTTCTTAGCGTCAACACCCTTCTTAACGATGTAGTCTTGGTGCATAACGTGTGACAAGAAGTGACCGTAGTACAACTTGTGTTCGATTTGCTTATCAATTTCTTCTGGTAGAACTTCAAACCAGTTGTGATCATTACGACGCAAAGCAATGTCTAGTGCCAAGATATCATCAACTTCATCTTGGTGCACTTCTTCAAAACGAATGGCAGCTCCAGCGGCAACGAAACGGTGTAATGATGCCTTCTTTTCTTCTGCAGGTGTACATTCAAAGAAGTCACCTTCTGCTTCTTGGAACAAAGCTGTTAGGTATTCACGTGCTTCTTCAATTCCTGCCCCAGACATCTTCAATTGCAAGTGGTGTTCATACTTATTACGGTAATCTTCCATCTTTGCTGGCAATTGGTTTGGCAAAACGTAACTCATCTTTTGCATCAAACGGTCTGGGAAGTATGGCTTAAAGAATGGAATGTGATCCAACATACGTTCTGCATCAGCCTTCATCCCAAACAAGAATGGCAAGAAGTCAGTTCCTAGCTTGTCAATCACAACCAATGAGTCCTTACCATACTTCTTGGCAATATCGTATGCATCGCGGTGCATGTATTCCCCTGAAACTGGCATTGTCTTAAATTCACTCAACGCTTGACGACGAATTTCCTCAAGTACTAGGGTGTTGTTCGTTCCAATATAGAACATCTTTGATTCAGGTTCTTTTTCAAACGTGTCCAAACGCACTGCAAAGGCTGCCACGTGACCAGACGCCCCAGATACTTCGTACAATTGGTTTGGATCTGCATTGTAACTAGCTGGTGAATCAGCATCCACATCACGAACACGTTCACGGTATGACTTGTTGTGGGCAGCATGTTCTGACGCTGGCACTGCATCAATGTCAAATGCACGGTTTTCAAGGTTTGTAATGATTTCTTCTGGTGTATCCCCTAGTTCAATACCCAAGTGGTTAACCAAAGTCAATTCATCATCTTCATTAATACGTGCATACAAGGCCAATTCTGTGTAGGCAGGTCCACGGTTAACCAAGGCTCCCCCTGAATTGTTGTTAATTCCACCAATAACTGTGGCACCCAACGTTGATGATCCGATAACTGAGTGTGGTTCACGTTCCAATGGCTTCAATTCATTTTCCAAAGCAAACAAAGTTGTTCCTGGGAAAGCCAAAACTTGGTGACCTTCGTTAATCAATTGTACACCGGCAATACGGATTCCGTTAACAACCACAACTTCACGGTCATACCCAGTTGTTGGGACTGATCCTTCAGTCAAACTTGTGTTAGCTGCTTGCATGATGATGACAATGTTATTCTTGTGCAAGATTTGTAGAACTTGCCATAATTCCATCATTGTTCCTGGTTGGACCACTGCCAAAGCAGGTCCCTTACCTGAACGGTATCCCTTACGGTAACGTAGAGACTTGGCTTCATTACTAATAACGTGCTTCTTACCAACGACAGCACTTAATTCTGATAAAACTGACATTTTTTCTCCCCTATCCTTACGATTCCCTAATATTTAAACAATCACATATAAAATAAATAGTAATGTACGCCGAACGCTGATTATACGACGTACCAGACCATATAAATGTAAACGTTTTCCTTATTGTTGTCAAGCAGATCACTGACCAAAAACCGTCTAAAACTTTAAAAATAACAACAAAACACAACCTTTTACCTTGATTTATTTTAAATTTTTAAAACAAAAACAAGACATAATCTAGTCATTTTAGTGCAAATCGCCCGTTTTTTGAAATTATTAAAAACCAAACAAACCGGTATGTACCATTAAAAAAATTTGTGAAAAAAACTTTATTGTACGATGTAGACGGACACTATTTATAATCCATACCACGTCTTATTTCTTTTGATTTAACGTCTAGTATTAGGATGAAATTATATACTTTTATTATACACGGATAAAAAAGACAACAAAAAAGTCCAACCGTTTTCACAATTGGACTTTGCCTATTTACAATCAATAATTAGTTTGCAACATAACTGAAACCAAGTGCACCTGGTCCAGTATGAGTTGAAACTGTTGGTGATGTTTGGCTGACTGTGATTGTTGCTTCTGGGAAAGCTTCCTTCAATTCAGCAGCGAATGCTTCGGCCTTATCCAACGCATCTGCGTGTGAAATGTGAGCAGCCTTAATGCCAGATTCAATGTTCTTCATTTCTTCCAAGACACCGTTCAAGTACTTCTTTGTAGACTTAGCCCCACGGCCCTTAACTTCAACGTTAATGTTTCCTTCTTGCACATGTGCCCCAATTTGAATGTTAATCAAACCAGCCACAAATCCAGCAGTCTTTGACAAACGACCACCGGCAACTAAGTTGTGCAAATCAGCAACAGTCAAGTAAAGTTCTGTCTTATCATGGGCATCCTTAATGGCTGCCAAGACTTCTTCCTTAGTTCCACCATTAGCCGCAACTTCAGCTGCCGCCAAAACTTGGAATCCTTCGGCACGGTCAATAAAGTCAGAATCAATCACTGTGATGTCGGCGTTAACCATGCGAGCCGCTTGTTCAGCAGCGTTGGCAGTTCCTGACAATCCCTTAGTCAAGTGAATTGACACAATTTCAACACCTTCTTCAATGATACTTTCGTATGCATCTGTGAAGACACCCAATGAAGGTTGTGATGTTGTTGGTAGGTTTTCTGCTTCGGCCATCTTTTCCATGAATTCTTCACGTGTGATGGTTACGTTATCTTGGTAGATCTTACCATCAATCATCACAGTTAGTGGGACGATTGTGATTCCGTACTTTGCGGCTTCTTCCGGTTGAATCATAGAAGCTGAATCAGTAACAATTTTTACGTTTGCCATTATTTTAAATCCTCATCATTTCTGCGATTAATGCATCTCAATTGATAGTTATAGTGAGTCGGGTTCACGCATCCAAGCTAGTGCAATTGCACCAGATCCTAAGTGTGTACCGATAACTGGTCCAAAGTAAGACAAGTCAAATGGCACATCAGGATACTTTTCTTGCATGGCATCACGGAACTTTGCACCAGCTTCTGGACTGTTCGCATGAACAACCAAACCATGTAGTGGGTAATCCGCTTCTTCCTTGGCTTGGACGAACAATTCTTCTGCACGACCTAGCGCCTTCTTCATTGAACGCACCTTTTCAAATGGCACAATGTAGTTTGTTTCGTTATCGAAAGTGTAGTTTGTTTCGTTATCGAAAGTCAAAATCGGCTTAACCTTCAACATTGATCCCAAAATAGCAGACGCGTTTGATAGACGACCACCACGAGCTAGGTTTTGCAAATCATCCACTACAAAGTATTCATCAATTGTTGGTGTCAATTGGTTCAATACATCAAGGATTTCATCAAGGCTCTTATCTTCAGCAGCCATTTGCGCAGCTTTCAAGACAAGCAAGCCCATAATACGTACAGTTAGCTTTGAGTCATAACTATGTACTTTAAATCCATCAACGGCATCAGCCAAACTAGCCACCGTATTAACTGTTCCAGAAATAGTTGATGATAGATTGATTACCAATGCTTCATCATATCCATCAGCCTTTAATTGCTCAAACAATTCTAGCCATTCCCCTGTGGCTGGCTGAGATGTCTTAGGAAATTCAGCTGATGATGCTAGTAATTCATAAAATTCATCAGTCGTTTGGTCAACGCCTTCTTTATACATCTTATTGTCGATAATAACAGGAATTGGCATCACGTTGATGTTAAACTTTTTAACTTCATCTTCTGTCAAATATGAAGTTGAATCAGTTACGATTGCGAGTGTCATCACAAAATCTCCTTATAATTTTAAATCACAACATGCTTTACACAGTTGTGTCTGGCGTATTGCCCTTATCCTATATAATACCATAAAGACGCTATGAAATAAAAACAAATAGGTTACGTCATTAACAATTTGTTTTCGATATTAATTTCAAAGAAGATTAAACGATCACTACATTTTCACAATTCGACTACCATGAACTTCATTAACGTGTAACTGGTTGGCAATTGCTGGTGCATTCAGATAGGTAATGCCACCACCAGGTAAGATTGCCATCCCCTGCGGCGTCCATTTAATAATGTCAGATAAATGATCCATGCAATCATCAATAGATTCTGTTAACTGGCCACCATGCGTTAAGACCCGAATAACTTTATTACGGGCTAACCATGTTAAGGCTTGTTCTTGATAAGTATCGGGGATGTCATCAAATGCCATATGGAAGACAACCTGCATGGGTTGTGCTGCTTCAAGGAGTTTTACCATATTACAGCGATCCAAATGCCCGAGTGCATCCAACAGGCCAAACGTTACATAATGGACGCCAATTGCTCTAAAAGCCTTCAACGTCAGCATCATCTCATTCACCTCAGCATGCGTATAAACAAAGTTACCACCACGCGGCCGCACCATAACAACTAGATCAATCCCGGCTGCATTTGTTAACGTTAGCGCAGCACAAACCGTATCAATTGACGGTGTAATCCCACCAACCGATAAATCAGCACTCAATTCAACTCGTTCAACACCAGCTTTGATAGCTGCTTCAATTGTTTCAATATCTGCCACTGCGATTTCTCGAATCATAACCTCTCCTCGTCTATGTGTATGCGCTTTCTTTCATTCAGCATACCAGACTTTGGCGTGAATTAACAAAAATTAGGCTTAAGGTATCTAGATAATTGGCAGTCCCACACAGAAACACAAACTATTTACGCAATATTTGCCAAAGTATATCTATTGGGTTAAATTCACTTATGCCATTCATCGATGTATTTCTATCCTACTTGTCAGTATTACTCTGTAGTATTTCAACCTCTAAACATTTTAGCGCGATCCAT
Organism: Weissella ceti; assembly: GCF_018394055.1. NCBI lineage: Bacteria > Bacillati > Bacillota > Bacilli > Lactobacillales > Lactobacillaceae > Weissella > Weissella ceti. The sequence goes on along the minus strand of NZ_CP074441.1, from coordinate 494,754 downwards.
AACTACATGTCTCACTTCAACACAGGGCCGACGAACTAGTTCTTTGTTCTTCTTATTATATTTCCATCAAAATCTACAATAGAACACAAAAAATCCTTAGACGCCTGATTTTAATTATCAGATATCTAAGGATTTTTATTTCATTATTCAATTTATGTATTCTTTTCTGACACTTTACTTCCCGGAAGAAATCTCCACTACATCAAGCAATAAACAATATGATTAAAACCCATCTAACCATGTATACCTTATCAAAAATATCAGTTAAGAAAAATGACACTCCAAACACCGTACAAAATAAGCATCCATAGATTACCATATTTTTATTGATTGCTGTACACGCGTAATTATCCCCCTCGTTGTCAGTACCATTGAACCCTATCTAAATTGAATCTAACAATTTTTGCGCTGATTCATCTAATAATTCTTGAGCTATAAGATCTTTTAACAAATACTCAATTTCATAGCCGCTCTTTAGTTTATCCATGAATGATATTAATCCATTTATGTCTTCAGACTGCACTAATCTAAGAATATTTTTTGAATCTTCTTCATCCAAATCAAACGCAACAACATTTTGAAAAAAACGTGTCTCTTCTTTATTTACCGATGTTGCAATAATCAACAATAATTGATGATGATATTTATTTTTTGCTTGTTCTACTTCATTCATGGTACCCCTCCTAGAAAGCTACAAAAAAGACAATAAATGCAATAGTACGTGATGCGGTTGATGGAATACCTAGAGTCATTAAGAAACTAGCCAACTTATCTTGACCGTATTTATCAAGTTTATCTAGCTTATCTCCAATTTCCCAAGCATGCTTATTCAAGTACTTCATGTTTTGTTTTGATAGTAGCGGTGAAAAAATCTTAGTAATTCCCGAGCTATTCTTCAATGCCCACACAATCGCCTTTTTCTTCATTCCTCGAGCTTCTGGTTGTGTAAACTTATCAGCTCCTTAGATAGTATCTGTAGTGTGTGTGGTTGTTACCCCTGACGCTGATACATTAGCAACAGATACTAAGGGCGCTCCTCCTAGCATCAACCCTGCAATAGATGTTACTACAATTTTCTTAATATTCATAACTTAATCCTCCTCGCATACGCGTTTTTTGTAAACGTTTTCTTTTTATTTACATGAGTAAGTTTATATTCCATATTAAGAACTGCCTGTATCTGCGTTTTAATTTCCTGGTAACGTTTTGACGTTAATTGTAAACAAATCTGCTTAACGCTTTGCTTCTCTACATCAAAACATAAACAAAAGGCAGCTGATTTCAAATGGAAATTAGCTGCCTACGTTAGGTTCTTACTTATTAAATTTTACAATCAACAACACCATTAAGCGCTGCATCGCGAATCATGCATTATTCAGCAGCCGGCTTATTCGCACGCAATTGTTCAATTGCGGCAATCGTTGGCGTAACTGAAATTGTTGTTTGTCCTTCGAAGATCACAAAACCAGGCTTCGCCCCGTTTGGCTTACGCAAACGACGAACTGGCAAGTAATCAACTGGTACATGCGCTGATTCACGGGCCTTTGAGAAGTACGCGGCCAACATAGCCCCTTCAGTTAGTGTTTCATCACTAGGGTTATCATCATGAATGATAACGTGTGAACCGGGGATGTCCTTAGTGTGCATCCAGATATCAGACTTAGCTGATGTCTTCATTGATAGACGTTCATTTTGTAGGTTATTCTTTCCTACTTCAATCAACGTACCATCAGTGGCATAGAACTTTTCTGGTTGACTTGCTTGTGGCTTTTGCTTCTTCTTGGTTTGTTCACGCAAATAACCACCTTGGACCAATTCTTGACGAATTTCTTCGATATCCTTAGGGCTCGCAATTTCAATTTGTGCCAATAGGTTTTCAAAGTAATCCACTTCTGTCTGTGCAATTGCACGTTGTTCATTCAAGAACTTAACAGATGCCTTCAACTTATTGTACTTCGTAAAGTAACGTTGCGCATTTTGAGATGGTCCCAATTGGTTAGACAACGGAATTGTCAAAGGTTCATTGTTATCGTAGTAGTTTGGCAATTCAATACTGGTCATCCCACGTTCGATTTGATGCATGTACGTCGTCAACAATTCACCCTTAACCTTGAATTCATCTGCCCCTGCAGCTGCATCCAATTCTTTTTGTTGCTTTTCCATCTTCGTTAGGTTCTTCTTCAATTCGTTTCGAACCACACGTAACACATTTGACGCTTGTTGGTTAACACGATCACGTTCTGACTTACCAGAATAATAAGCATCTAGTAATTCACTTAGTGTTTCATAACTACGTGTTTGTCCTGGTACTGTTAACCACTTGAATGGTACGAACGTCATTTTTTGTTCGTCCGTCACAATCATTGGTTCTGGCTTTTCAAAATGAGCTAACCATTCCTTAGCATGCGCCATTGCATCGCCAGGTTGTTGCACAACAGTTGCCAATTCAAGCGCTGAATCACGTGCAAACCCTTGGAAACGCTTTTGAATAGCCTTAGCTAATTCAGCTGTATCAGGAATATCTAGAATAAGGTTCGCCAATCCAGTTAAATCCGTGTATGGATTCACCACATCTTGCTTAGGTGGCAAAATGTATTGCCCACCTGGCATCAATGTACGCACACGATTTTGATCTGCTGGAACGTGCTTGATCAAATCGATAATACGATCTGATTCACCATCTACAAGGAATAGATTTGAGTGACGTCCCATCATTTCCAAAATCAAGACTGTCTTTTCAGCATCACCCATTTCATTACGTCCAGAAATAACCAAGCGCGCAATACGATCGTTTTCAACTTGTTCGATACGTAGTAATTGTGCCCCTTCAAGATGCTTTCGTAGCATCATCGCGAAGTTTGGTGCTGTTTGTGGGTTCTTATACTTAATTTCTGAAATTTGCATACGCGCTAGTGACGGATGCGCACTCAATAAGAGTGGGTAGTTCTTACGATTACTACGAATCACCAAAAAAATTTCATTTGGATATGGTTGGTGGATTTTCATAATGCGTCCACCAGCCAATTTTTCGTTTAGTTCATTAATCATGGCATGTGTAAATAAACCATCAAATGACATTTAGCCCACCTCTTTCATGTATTTTCTTTAATCAATAAAGTCGTGACTTTATCTGTTTCGTTCTTAGTCAGCAAAGTATGCACGTGTATCACGTTCATCTTGATGCAATTGTTCAATCAAGGATTCGGCGGACGTGAACTTTACCTCGCCGCGTAGATACAATAACCATTCTACGTTGACCGCTTCACCATAGACATTTTGGTTAAAGTCTAGAATGTTGATTTCGACCGTCTTAGGACGATTTTCACCAAAAGTAACGTTGTAGCCAATTGACGCCATTGCTGGATACCAATTATCACCAATGCGCAACCGGACTACGTATACACCAACCTTTGGCAAACGTTCCAGACTAGGTGTCTCAATGTTAGCGGTTGGGAAACCTAATTCACGACCACGCGCTTCACCATGTACTACAGTCCCTGACGTTTGGTATGGACGTGTCAACAAAGTATTCAATGTTGGTAGCTCACCTTCATCTAACAATGCTCGTGCATCACGTGAGGCACTTTCACGTCCATCACTCAATACCTTTGGAATTTCAATCACGTCAAAACGACCGTGGCTGTATTCTGGTAAATGCGCCATATCTGCATCAACCAACCCATACGTGTGATCAAAACCTGCAACTGCAACTTTGGCATTCAAGCCCACAATGTAATTGTCGACAAATGTTTGTGGTGCTTGTGATGAATAACTTGCTGTAAAGTTCATCACATATGTCTTATCAACCCCAACTTCGGCAAGTAACTCTAACTTACGTGGCAGCGTCGTTAGGTATTGTAATGGTGTTGGATAAGTCTTAAACACAACTGACGCATGATGATCATATGTTAACACTGCTAGCTTAAGTCCTAATTCTTCTGCTTTTGCTTTGGCTACTGCCAAAACTTGACGATGACCAGCGTGCATACCGTCAAAAAAACCCATTGCTAAGACGACTGGTTCGTCTGAAATCATTCCATGATCAATTGGATGATGTAGCTTAACAATCTCCATTTTTGATCCTCACTTTCTTACGTTCATTAAGTAAACAAACGTTCATTTAATAACTCTACACTACTGTTATCCCTTGATTTAAAGCGATTTGTATCGCTTGTTCCGCGCTCATAATTGCACCTTGTGCTTGCGCCATTGTAAAACGAATTGAGGTGAAATGACTGCGGCTAAAGTCCACACCTTTAAGTGGTGTCTCATAAAAATCCGCATCATCTAACTGACAATCAATGAATTCTAGCCCCTGGCGAATCTTAGTTGCTTGAAATGATGTGTCCCGCAAATTAACATCTTTAAATGTTACGGCTTGCCAATCACTCTCCGCAAAAATTGCATAGTCCGCCATCGTAGATTTAATTGTTGTTTGTTTAAAACGACTCTTTGTAAAATTAGCCCCCATCAACTTTGTTTGATTGAAAGTTGATCGATAAACGATTGCTTCACTAAAATCAGCCTGTGAAAAATCACATTGTTCAATGACACAATCTTGCCACTCACTTTGACTAAAATCACTTTGGTCAAAACTACAATGTTGTAAGGTCACTTGTTCTAAACGAACTGCTTGATTTGAATACGTAAAGTGACAGTCAATGTATGTGTTGCCGTATTCGATATCATCAATTCCCAATCGAGCATCACGTATTTCCATTCCGTCACTCTCCTTCGTTATCTGTTCTAATCTATAATTCCCGTTTTAAGCCGCTCTAAACGTTTTTAATTAATTTTGAACGTACGGTATGGTCGGTACATTTGCTTACTGTCTGACCATGTATAGACTGATTTAACGTCACCCTTGTACGTCACAACTAAACGGTCGGCCTTTGTATCGTCAACTTCTGATCCAAAACCAACACCATTTTGTGCCTTAGCCCAAGTCTCATCATCCAATTCGACTTGTGGGTATTCCGCTACCGCTTGACTTAATGGTGCTAACCAGTCACCAAGACTTTCTTCTTCCGCCATTTTGTCGGCAATTTCAGCCAATGAATGACTTTCAGCCAGTTCAAAACCACCTGCTGATTGACGTGTTAATTGACTCATGACTGCTGGTACACCAAGTGCTTCACCTAGATCTACAGCCAATGTACGAATGTACGTTCCTTTTGAGACCTTTGCTTCAAAGTTGAATGTTTGTAGGCCCTTTTCAGCATCAAAGACAACATCACTAGTACGAATAAAGTGGAAAATAGTTGCATTGCGCTTAGGACGTTCCACTGTTTCACCAGCGCGGGCGTAGTCATATAGACGACGACCATTCACCTTAACAGCTGAGAACATTGGTGGAATTTGAATAATATCACCTTCCAAACCAGCCATTGCATCTGCAATTTGTTCATCCGTAAAAGGTGTCTTTAGGGGTTCATAACTAATCACATCCCCATCAAGGTCTTCTGTCGTTGTAGCAAAACCGAATGTCACTGAACCAGTGTATGTTTTCCCACCCATTTGTAGGAATTCAATTGTCTTTGTGGCCTTACCAATTGCAATAGGCAATACACCATCAACGCTTGGATCAAGTGTTCCGGCGTGGCCGATCTTCTTGGTACGTAAAATCTTACGTAGCTTAAACACAACATCATGTGATGTCATGCCTGTTTCTTTGTATACGGGTAAAATTCCGTCCATGTCTAACTCCTAGTTTTTAGTCGCCATGTAGTCCGCGTACAACATACCCATCATGTGGCTATCGTGGTAACGTCCTTCTGCGAAGAAATGTTCTTTTAGTGTACCTTCTAAGGCAAAACCAGCCTTCTTGTAAATATGAATCGCTGCTTCATTCTTAACATCCACATACAGATAAACCTTGTGCATGTTAATCACTTGGAACGCATATTCAATACCAGCTGCTAACGCTTCTTGTGCCAAACCTTGTCCTTGGTAAGGCGTATCAACAATAATTTGAATTTCTGTATTACGGTGCAGATAATCGATATACATCAATTCAACCACCCCAGCAAATTCACCATCAATATCAATTACGAAACGACGTTCTGATTGGTCAAGCACGTGCTTGTCATACAACAATTCTAATTCATCAAATGATGTGTAGGGTTCTTCAAACCACAAAGCCATTACTCGGCGGGCATTTTCTTGTTTGTAAATGTGTGGCAAATCTCTTTTTTCTAATGGTCGTAAACGCATGATACTCTCCTTCTCAGTCTATACAGTTAACTACTATTTTATCACAAAAACACGCTAAAAGTGGCAAGGATACCGATTGGCACTATTTGTTTAAATCCATCACAACATGCTATTTTATGCGTGGAGGTATTAAAAAAACAGGCAACTAATAAGTCACCTGTTTCAAACGCTTATTCAATTCATCTATGTTTTATGGCTTCAAAAACTTTGCTACTTCTGCAATAGCATCATCTGCTTGTTCAAAATCTCCCACCTTATCCATAAAGGCGTGTGTCATACCGTTATAACGAATGTAAGTAGACTTGCCACCAGCTAACTTAATCTTTTGCCACATTGCCTCCCCTTCGAAACGAAGTGGGTCATATTCCCCGACAATCAATAAGGATTCTGGTAAGTCCTTCAAAGCTTTTTCACTTGCCATAATAGGCGATAGGAATGGCATCTCTGCATTTGATTCCTTCATGTACCAGAAATCAATTAAACCAGTACTGCCATTGAATCCATTGATGTAAGGCTCCAAGTATTGCTTATCTTCTTCTGCGATATCATATTGTGCTAAATTATGAAGTTGGGTCTTTAATGGTCCATTTCCTAAGTATGTCACTGGATACAAAGATACAATTTTGGTAATCACATTCGTTCCAAAGGCACGATCAACCAAGCCTAATGTATAGGCGAAGTTGCCACCAGCTGAGTCGCCCATCACTGCAACGTGTTTGGTATCAATCTTAAAGCCACCATCACGCAATACCCACAATAACGTTTGATAACTTTCAATCAACCCCATTGGCGCTGGATTTTCAGGTGCTAACGCCCAATCTACTGAAACAACCATGACATCACCTAAGTAAGCGACTGCGCGAGCCGGATTTTCAACATTATCAATTGACCCACCAAAGAAACCACCACCATGATAGAAGAATACCACCGGGACTTTTTTATCTAACAGTGTCTTCTTCACATATGTGCGGAAATGAACACCATACTTTGTCTCATGATTTTCAATGACTAATTCATGTTTACTGATGTCCTTTGAATCTGGCCATCCCATACTGGCACGTAGCTCTTCTACGTCAGGAATTCCGGTTGGTGCTTCCACTGGTTCGGTCATCATACTTTGTATCAATTCTTCTCGTGCGCGTGGATCTAAGACACCACTCTTAGACTCATTAGGTACCAACTTAACCAAGTTTCCCAATTCACGGTTGTATACAGTCTCTAACATTTGTCAGTCCTCGCTTTTCTTTTGCATTCCCATAAGCAATAAATTTATACAATCTTAACATAGAAATCGCTTACATTTAATTATGCGCGTTAATTTCTGACAATATGTATATGTTTATCTTTTTATTGCACGCAACTTAAAACAACGATTAATCACAAAACAATGTCATAATCCCAAGGATAATCCTCTTTTAAATTTCACTGCGTTTCAAATGATTTGTTTTATGGTATATTATTATTTTCAATTAATAATCCACTGAAACAATGACATATATTTAATACCCAATTATTTACATAAATCTAGGAGACAAACATTCATGGCTTACTTATATCTTGCAATCGCAATTGTTGCGGAGTTAATTGCAACATCATTTCTAAATTACGCGGCTGGCTTTACTAAGTTGGTACCAACTGCTATTTCACTTTCAGCATACGGTGTTGCCTTCTACTGCCTATCCATGGCATTAGTTCACCATATGCCAGTTAACATCGCCTATGCCATTTGGAGTGGCATTGGAATTGTTGTCTTGAGCTTCATTTCTGTTTTCTTCTTCCACCAACACATGAATCTACCAACAGTTATTGGTATTGGCTTTATCGTTGTTGGGGTTATCATGGTCAACGTCTTTGGATCAGGGCACTAATCGTCATAAAACAACCTATATACAAGAAAACACGCCTACTCTATCTTGAGCGGGCGTGTTTTTGTATTACTTGTACTAAAAAAGCGCTACCGCTCTTTATAGAAACGATAACGCTTAATTATAAATTACTTGTTCAATTGGCGAAGCAAGTCATCGATATGGTTACCATATTGGACTGATTCGTCCTTAACGAACTTCAATTCAGGTGTCTTGTAAATTGTTAGACGAGAACCCAATTGCTTACGGATCAAGCCACTAGCGGCTTCAAGACCCTTAGCAGCCTTTTGGTTAACAGATGCAAGGTCTGACAACAAGCTGTAGTAAATTGTGGCTTGTTGCAAATCACCAGTAACTTGTACTCCAGTGATTGTTACATCTTCAACACGAGGGTCACGGATACTCTTCAAAAGAATATCGTTCACTTCACGTTGAATTTCTTGTTCTAAACGTCCAACACGGTGATTTTGTTGTGCCATTTGAGCGCCTCCTTATGTTATGCCTCAAGCTTAACGCTTGATTTCAACCATTTCGTACGCTTCGATAACGTCACCGATCTTTTCATCGTTGTAGTTTTCAATAGTCAAACCGAAGTCGTAACCATTCTTAACTTCCTTAACGTCATCCTTGTAACGACGAAGTGATCCCAACTTACCATCGTAGATAACGATTCCGTCACGGATCAAACGAACTGAAGATTCACGAGTAATCTTACCAGACATAACCATTCCACCAACGATAGTTCCAATCTTAGAAACCTTGAACAATTCACGAATGTCAGCAGTTCCGACAATTTCTTCCTTGTATTCAGGATCCAATTGACCCTTCATGGCTGCTTCGATTTCATCGATAGCGTTATAGATAACGTTGTGTAGACGAATATCAACGTTTTCTGATTCAGCTTGTGACTTTGCTTGTGGTGTAGGACGCACGTTGAATCCAACGATAATCGCACCAGAAGCTTCTGCCAAAGTGATGTCTGATTCGCTAATCGCACCAACGGCACGGTGAATGATATCAACCTTAACACCGTCAACGTCAATCTTTTGCAATGATCCAGCCAAGGCTTCAACTGAACCTTGTACGTCGGCCTTGATGATAACAGGAACTGACTTCATTTCCTTTTCAGCCATCTTGTCGAACAAGTCTGAAACAGAAACAACGTTGTTACGGTTACGATCAGCAAGCAAAGCACGCTTAGCACGTTCTTCACCAGCGGCACGAGCAGTCTTTTCATCTTCAAAGACAACGAAACGATCACCAGCAGATGGTACTTCGTTCAAACCAGTGATTTCAACTGGCGTTGAAGGTACCGCTGACTTCACACGACGTGCGTGATCATCGCTCATTGTACGAACACGACCGAATGTGTTACCAACAACGATTGGGTCTCCAACGTTCATTGTTCCTTGTTGCACCAATACAGTTGCAACAGGTCCACGTCCCTTGTCCAAACGCGCTTCGATAACTGATCCAGCAGCACGTTGGTTAGGGTTAGCTTGCAAGTCCAAAACATCGGCTGTCAAAAGAACCATTTCTAGCAATTCATCAATGTTTTGTCCCAACTTAGCTGAGATGTTAACAAAGATTGTGTCCCCACCGTATTCTTCAGGGATCAATTCGAATTGCATCAATTGGTTGATAACGTTGTCTGGGTTAGCCCCAGGCTTGTCAATCTTGTTAACCGCAACAATGATTGGTGTACCAGCAGCCTTAGCGTGGTTAATCGCTTCGATTGTTTGTGGCATAACACCGTCATCGGCCGCAACAACCAAGATAGTGATGTCTGTGATGTCCGCTCCACGGGCACGCATTGCTGTAAAGGCCGCGTGACCAGGAGTGTCCAAGAACGTAATTGTACGTCCATCTAGACGAGTTTGGTAGGCACCAATGTGTTGTGTGATTCCACCAGCTTCACCATCAGTAACGTGTGAGTTACGTAGGTAGTCAAGCAATGTTGTCTTACCGTGGTCAACGTGTCCCATGATTGTAACAACCGGTGCACGTGCTTCCAAGTCAGCATCGTTGTTCAATTCTTCTTCGAAGATCTTGTCGATGTCTGAGTGGTCCACAGTAACCTTTTCTTCGGCTTCAATACCGTAGTCAGTTGCCAACAATTCGATTGTGTCAGCATCCAAGCTTTGGTTTTGGTTAACCATAATACCTAGCATGAACAACTTCTTGATGATTTCAGTTGCATCACGGTGAATCAACTTAGCAATATCTTGCACGTTCATTCCGATAGTGTAAACCAACACTTCTGGTAATGGTTGTTCCTTACGTTGTGGAGCTTCCTTACGAGGTTCGTTGTTGTTACGTTGGTTACGGTTTTGACCCTTCTTACCACGCTTACCACCGCGGTTTTGGTTGTTTCCGTTTCCGTTCCAACCACCACGGTTTTGACCTTGTCCACCACGGTTTCCACCGTTGTTGTTACGGTTTTGACCTTGTCCAGCAGGACGGTTTTGGTTGTTTGAAGCTGGCTTAGCTTCAGCCTTCTTTGGGGCTGCCTTAGGTGCTTCAGTCTTCTTTGGTGCAGCTTCCTTCTTAGGGGCAGCTGACTTGTTTCCACCCTTCACTGAACCTGCAAGCTTAGTTGCATCTGAATCGTCCAATGTTGACATGTGGTTCTTCACATCGATTCCCATTGCTTGGGCGTCTGTGACCAATTTCTTTGATGTAACATCTAGCTCTTTGGCTAATTCATAAACACGCTTAGTCATGTAACATCCTCCTATTTATTTAAGTATTCTCGCATTTTCTTAGCAAAACCGCGGTCAGCAACAGCAATCACACTACGTGCAAGCCCTGTGGCATCTCCGATTTCGATTCGTGTCAAACTTGTTGTAAACGGCACATTGTATGATGTCGTCTTGTTTGAAAACTTCTTCAAACTACTTTGACCACCGTCAGCGGCGAAAAACACCAATGCTGCTTTACCATTACGGATGGCACCTAGTACCAAGTCTTCCCCGGTTACCAACTTACCAGCTCGGCGGGCCAAGCCTAACAAGTTAAGTAACTTTTGCTTATCTAATTCATTTAATTCGTTTGTTTCTGTTGATTCATTAGTCATTGCTAAACAGCTCCTTACGAGCTGCTTGATGATCAACATAGGCAATAAGGTCATCATAGAACTTATCATCTAGTGTTGTATCAAAAGCTCGATCAAATGTACGCTTCTTCTTGGCCTTATTCGCTACTGCGACGTCAAGTGAAATATATGCGCCACGCCCATTTGCTCGGTTTGTTGGATCAAGTTGAACTTCCCCTTCAGGAGTCTTAACAATTCGTACTAAATCATTCTTTGGCACCATTTCACCGGTGACAATATCCTTGCGCATCGGAACCTTACGTGGTTTCATGATATTCCTCCTCTGACTTAGTCCTAGTCTCCGAAGACGTCGTTTTCAACATCTGCGAAAACATCTTCTTCAACAGCAGCAGGTGCTGGGTTGTTGATGTTTTCAACAACAGCGGCACGTTCGCTTTCTGGCTTGATGTCGATCTTGAAGTTAGTCAAGCGAGCGGCCAAACGAGCGTTTTGTCCACGCTTACCGATTGCTAGTGACAATTGGTAATCAGGCACAATAACTGTTGCGGCACGTTCGTCAGATGGATCGAAGATCACGTCGATAACTTCAGCTGGGTTCAAGGCATTCTTAATGAATTGTGCTGGGTCTTCAGTCCATTCAACGATGTCCATGTTTTCACCGCTCAATTCGTTAACAATTGCTTGTACACGTTGTCCACGTTGTCCAACCATTGTACCAACGGCGTCCAAGTTTTCGTTGTGTGAGTAAACCGCAACCTTCGCACGGTCTCCTGCTTCACGAGCAATTGCCTTGATTTCAACAGTTCCATCGAATACTTCAGGAACTTCAGCTTCGAACAAACGCTTTACCAAACCTGGCGCAGTACGTGAAACGAAGACTTGTGGACCCTTCTTTTCGTTTTGGACGCGTGAAACCAATACCTTGATTTGTTCACCCATAACGTACTTTTCGTTTGGCATTTGGTCGTTTTGTTCCATAGCCGCTTCTTGATTACCAGGCAAAATCACGTATTGGTGACGTGGGTCTTGACGTTCAACCACACCAGTCAACATTTCACCATCGTGCTTGATGAAGTTATCGTACACAATGTTACGTTCTGCTTCGCGAACCTTTTGCATGATGATTTGCTTAGCAGTTTGCGCTGCCAAACGACCGAAGTCTGAAGGCGTTACTTCGAACTTAACGTCATCACCAATTTCGTAACCCTTGTTAACTTCCAAGGCTTGTTCCAAAGTGATTTCTTCGTAAGGTTCGTAGATATCTTCAACAACCTTCATAACTGAGTAAACTTTAACGTTACCCTTCTTTTGATCAAAGACAACTTCAACGTTGCTTGATTCGTCATAGTGCTTTTCGTAAGCCTTTGTTAGGGCTTCTTCAATTGCCGCAACTAGGACTTCCTTCTTGATGCCCTTTTCTGTTTCCAGAATGTTAAGAGCGTTTAACATTTCCTTGCTCATTGTTTTTCTCCAAAATTAGAAATTATTTGTTTGTCGCGCTTTCGCGATGACGTCACGTGGAAGAACAACTTCTGTTGCATCTTCTCCCGTTTCATCACTCATTGAAATCGTCAAGTCTTCATCAGTAAACGCTAATAGTTCACCCATAAAGTCCTTCACGCCATCAATCTTCTTATAGGTAGAAACATGCACAAACTTATTCAAAGCCCAGGCAAAATCTTCGTCCGCTTCTAAGATACGGTCTTGATTCAAAGCCATCTTGGCTAGTTTAATGTTGGCACGGTCAAGCGCAATCTTTTGTTGCTTACCCTTAACTGGCATCATCACTGTGATTGTTTCATCGTCCATGGCAACCAAGACACCTTCAAACTCGTCTTTTTTGTCCACAGGCATCTTCAACTTCACAACGACTTTTTGTTCCATGGCCCAAGCAAAATCATGATCACGTACTAGCGGACGTTCTGCTCCTGGAGAAGAAACATCCATCATGTAAGCTGTTGGGAATGGATCTGGTTGGATTGAATCCACTTGATCACTAATTAATTCTGTCAACAAGACCAAATCATCCATGCTGATTGAGCCTTCCAAACGGTCAACTAGAACGCGCAATACCATATCACCGTCTTGTGGTTCGTAGACTAGGTCCCACAAATCAAAGCCAGCGTCGGTCAATGGTTGTTCTAAGACGTCACGTACTTGATTAATAATTTCACTCATCGCACATGCTCCTTTCGCTGCATCACCTAATTCATTTGTATAAATCTCCAAAAAAATAAGTGGTCGAGCTTTCACTCGGCCACTCAATTAAGAGTTTATTTTCAACAAAATAAGTATACCATACAATTGCAAGTGGTGCAAATTACACAGCACTAAAGTAATCAATAAACAGTTTAGCAATATTGAAGTAGATAATGACAGACGTCAAATCAGATAGTGTTGAGATAAATGGTCCTGATGCGACCGCTGGGTCAACACCAATTGAATCCATAATCAACGGAATAAAGGCTCCGGCCACATTGGCCACCAGGATGGCAGCGGCCATTGCTAATCCAACAGCCACACCTAATAGTGTGTTTTGTTTCCAAACAGAAACCACTGCAAAAATAGTGATCCCAGCTGAAACACCAATGATTAACCCAATCAACACTTCTGTTAACAACATACGCCATAGATTTGACGTTTCATTCAAAGCCAGACGACGAACCGCCACGGCCAATGATTGTGTCCCTGCATTACCTGCAGTTCCGGTAATCAATGAAATAAATACGGCTAGAATTGGCGCAATTTGTACCAAGTCATTGTAACCATCAATTACGGATGCGGTTCCCATTCCAAGGAAAATCAAACCAATCAACCATGGTAAACGACGCATCGCTGACTTTAATGGATTACCTTCCATGTTCACAACGTCAACCCCGGCCAAACGTGAGTAATCTTCGGCCGCTTCTTCATCAATAACGTCGACAATGTCATCGACCATGATAATTCCAAGCAGCTTATTATCAGTCACAACGGGTAATGACGTAAAGTTATAGTCGGCCATGATACGCGCAACGTCTTGTTGGTCTTCATCTGGCTCAACTGAAATGATGTTGGTGTCCATTACATCAGAAACTAACGCTTGATCTTGGGCCAAAATTAACGTACGTAATGAAACAACCCCGACCAAATCATCTGTATCATCTACAACATAGATATACGTGATTTGCTCGGCTTCTTCGGCGGCTTTCTTGACCGCTTCCATTGTTTCTTTAATCGTCAATTTTTCGTTAACCGACACGAATTCGTGTCCCATCAACGCCCCGGCAGTGTCTTCTTTATATTCCAACAATTGACGGATTTCTTGGGCATCCTTATTTGGCATCAAGTCCAGATACATATCTAGGTCTTGTGACTTCAACCCCGTCAACAAGTCAACTGAGTTGTCAGAATACATCTGATCAATCATTTGAGCGGCATATTGTGGTGACATTTCTTGCAAAAGCTCATCAATGTCAACTTCATCCATGTCCATTTCGTCAAAGATTTCAGCCATATCAGTGGGTGCAACCCAATCAATCACTTGTTGACGGAAATGTGATGGTAAGTTCAAGTAAAATTGCGCCTGGTCAAATCCGTGCAGTTCTTCAAAACCAGCTTTAAAAGCTGCTTCTTGTCCATTGCGAATATCATTGACTAATTGTTGCGCTTGTTCACTAATTTCATCACGTAGATCTTCTGTGATGTCCATTGGATCATTTGTCTCGTTTGCCATACTCAGCCTCCCAACTCCTGTTTTACATCTGTTACTTAATTAAATCTGCGTGTTCACCCAAAACAGCGCGAATATCTTCTGGTACTGGACTCTTCACATTACGTTCAACTTGATCAAATGGATCATAGTACGTTAGTGAGAAGGCATGCAAAGCTTGGCGTGTAATCCCACGGTCCATTGGTCCCCCATAAATTTCATCCCCAACCAGCGGATGTCCGATGTGACGGAAATGCACACGAATTTGGTGTGTACGACCAGTATGCAATTGCACTTCAACCAATGTTTGATTATCCATACGTGCCTTAACCCAGTATTCTGTTGTTGATTCACGACCATCAGGACGTACTTCACGACGAATGAAATCATCGTCCATACGACCAATTGGTCCTTCGATAATGCCATGATCATCTGCTAAGACACCATCAACTAAAGCATAGTACCGCTTATTAACTGAATGCTCTTGCAATTGCTTGTCTAGCAAACCATGGGCGAAACGGTGCTTAGCCAGCAAGGCAACTCCTGACGTGAAACGATCCAAACGTGTCACCACGTGCGGCACCAAGTCAGTAGACCCGCTACGGTAAAGGTATCCCTTTACACGGTTAACCATTGTGTGTTCGCGATCAGCTTTACCAGGCACTGATGTAATCCCCGCTACCTTATCAACTAGTAACCAGTTATCATCTTCGTACAAAATGCTTAGTGGTTCATCTGACATCGCCACGATTTCATTTGATTCTTCAGCTGGCAAGTTAATCTTAACTGCTTCACCTGGTTGTACTTCGTCAACCGTGCGTACTTGCTTTCCATTCAATAGCACAGATCCACCACCACGTTTGATTAATGAGAACATACGGTGTGATACACCTTGGTGTGCTAAAAAGGTTTTAATCTTCAGGGCTTCATCCCCTGTATTTGTCCATTCAAAACTCGCCACTAATTTTCCTCCGAGCCAATAAAGCTAGTTTGTAGTCGTTGCCAAAAATTCATATGGCGGTATTCAACAAAGCGAATCTTCTGCTTTGCCACGCGTGATGCAATCCATTCAACGTTGTCCATTGGCACCAAGATATTATCAACGGCAATATCTGGCTTGGTTGTTGCTGGATCGACCACGATACGTACATCATCTGCATGACTCAATACGATTGGTGCTCCTAACGTCCGGTAGACACGATTATTCGCAGAGGCAATTTCCGTTAACTGCATTGCTTCCAGCGTTGGATGAATCACGGCCCCACCAATCGCCTTATTATAAGCGGTTGATCCTGTTGGCGTTGAAACCAACAAACCATCCCCACGGAAACTTTCAAAGAAACCACCGTTTAGTTGCACATCCGCAGCCAACGTACCGAAATGGTATTTAATCGTGGCTTCATTCAATGCTAACCAAGTTGCTTCTTGTCCATCTACCGCGTGAATCGTGACTTCCAACAATGGATATGTCACTTCTTTACCTTCATCTTGCACCAAGCTCTTAACTAAGTCCTCAATTTCAAAGACTTGCCAATCTGCATAAAAACCTAAATGTCCAGTATGTATCCCGACAAAACGCACATTGTCTAATTGTGATTCATAATGATGAAAGGCGGACAATTGTGTCCCATCCCCACCAATCACAATCACAATATCTGGATGTTGATCATCAAAGACAATGCTGCATGGCATGTATTGCGCAATGGTTGCGCGCAAAGTTTCCTCTGCTGATTTTGATTTTGGTGTGTCATTACTATAAATCGACAATTTCATGTGTTTACTCCGTTGCCTGTTGGGCTGCTTCCGCATGGTGTAACGCCGCAAAGATTGAATCAATTTCTGCAGATAAGTCTGCAGCCTTCTTCAATTGTTCCTTCATGTTTTCAGGATCAGCGCCTTCGTACTTGTAATTGATTTCGTGTTCAATTGTGCTCCATACATTCATTTGCATCGTACGGATTTGGATTTCGGCCAAAACCAAACGTTCACCCGTAATCAATTGCAATGGGTATTCAATCACAATGTGGTATGAACGGTAACCAGATGGCTTTGCGTTCATCACATAGTCGCGTTCTTCTAAAATGGTCATATCCTTACGTTGACGTAATAGATTAACCACCTTATAAATGTCATCTGTAAATTGCGTCATAATACGCACACCGGCCAAGTCTTCCATATCTTGTTCCAAACGGTCCAATTCGATATGACGACGGTCTAACTTTTCAATAATGGCTGGTACTGACTTCACACGTCCAGTCACAAATTCCACAGGTGTTTGTACCCCTGCCAAATTAAATTCTGTACGCATACCACGTAGCTTCACCTTTAGTTCATCCAATGTTTGTTCATACGGTTGAAGACGGAGTTCCCAATCTTTGTTATCCATAACAAATCTCCTTTTCACTAATTATTCATCTCCCTATTGTACCAAATATCGGCTTTAAGTGCGCCATAATCACAAAAAACGACTGAGGAATCCCCAATCGTTTCAGCATTTTTGGCACTTTAATTAAAATGTGTGTTATTTTTTCCAGTTAAATGACAAGTTAGGCACCGCCTGCATTTGACGATTGTAAAAAGTAACACCAATTGTTGTTTCAGTCACTGATAAAATTGCGTACGTCCCACCAATATCACGATATTGACCGCGTGGCGCACTAATTGAGCCTGGATTTAGAATCAACGTATTATCAAACCATTCCACACCTAGTTGATGGGTATGTCCAGTCACAATGACATCGGCGTGATTCGCTTGGCCAGCACGTAATAAATTCGTTAATGTGTAGTTTGTGTCATATAGGTGACCATGTGCCATAAAAATGGTCGTCATTTCATCATTGTAAACACGTTCATTCTTGAAAGTAGCATCAAAGTCCATATTCCCACGAACTGTTTGCACCCCTGCAAAAACTGGATCATTGGCCATTAGTTCTGAGTCACCAGCATAAAACATGGCACTGACCTTAGAACGGTAATGGGTAAATAATTCTCGTAAGATACCAATGTCACCATGTGCGTCAGAAACGATTAGATAATCCATGTTTATACCTCCCACCAAGTTGGTAATTCAGTAATAAAGTTTTGCAACGCACGTCCACGATGTGAAATTTGATTCTTTTCAGTAGTCGTCAATTCCGCAAATGACTTGTTGTATGGTGGGTAGAAGAAAATTGGGTCATATCCAAAACCATCTTCTCCACGCTCAGCTTCTAAAATAAGGCCATCTACTTGGCCATGGGCAACCAAACGATCACCATTTGGCTTCATCGCAACAATGGCTGTGTGAAATGCTGCTGTACGTTTTGCTTCTGAAACACCATTTAACTTTTCAAGAACCTTTGCAATGTTGGCCGCATCATCATGATCACCAGCATAGCGCGCTGAGTACACGCCCGGTTCACCGTCAAGCGCGTCAATCATCAAACCAGAATCTTCTGCCACAACGGGTAGTTGGAAGTGTTCTGAAATAACTTTAGCCTTAATCGCGGCATTTTCTTCAAACGTTGTGCCATCTTCGATAATTTCAGGAACATTGTCAAAATCAGCTAAGCTCACCACTTCAATATTGTGCGGCGCTAGAAAGGCTTGAAATTCTTTCAACTTACCAGCATTCTTCGTTGCCAAGATCATCTTATTCATTTCAGTCATTATCTCTACCTAGTCTACTTTCTCTAATCCATGCGCATTGATTGTTAATTGCGCCACATTGATGGGCAATCCTAACCACTTGGTTCCAATTTCTTCAAAGGCCGTTACATCACCTGTGGTGAAATAACTATCATCTTGGTGATTTACCATTGGCACAATTTCATGACGGGCATGTTGTTCATCCAGAATCTTCTCCACAATATTAATTGCTTCCGCCCCGGCATCAACCAAAGTGACATCATCCCCAAAGATGCGTTGCAAGCTATCAGCCATTAATGGGAAATGGGTACACCCCATAATCAACGTATCAATGTCTGAATCGATTAATGGGGCCACTGCGGTCTCAATCGCTTCATGCGTTTCTGGTAGTGACAGATCACAATGTTCTGCAATTTGAACTAATTCAGGCGTTGCTAATTGCGTCACTTTCGCATGTGGTTGAATGGCTAATAAACCATTGTAATAAGCATTTGACTTTACTGTCCCTTGTGTCGCAATCAAACCAATATGATTATTAGTGGTTTCCTCCAAAGCAGCTTGAATTCCTGGATGGATAACACCAACGACTGGAATGTCCAATTTTTCTTGCAAGGTTGGCAATGCTTCCGCAGTCGCGGTATTACATGCCACCACTAACAACTTAATGTCTTGTCCCACCAAGAAATTCGCTGATTCCATTGAGAATTGCTTCAATTCTTCCGGCGTACGAGGTCCATACGGCATACGGGCTGTGTCACCAATATATTTAATTTGTTCATTTGGTAATTGATGTAAGGCTTGCTTAACCACAGTTAAACCACCGACACCTGAATCAAAGTAACCAATCGCACGATTATCCATCCCGCGCCCCACTTTCTCATCACCTACAATGGTAATGCTTCTGTTTATATCTTTCCATTATATCATACGATTTACGCATGACTGTGCGTGTCCTGTACATGATGTTTAAATAAGCTGCCTAAATAGCGGATTACATGAAGTAGTAAAAAACCAATCCCTTGCCTACATAAACAGGCTAGAAATTGGTTTCATTTGTTATTAATAATAATCTTGTTCGTTACGACGCTTCTTACGTCCTAGGAAGCGCGCAATGACAACACCCAACAGTACACCTAGCAGAATCATGAAGAAGCCACCAAATTGGCCACCAAACAATCCGCCTAACCAGTGGAATAACATCCCACCAAAAATGGCTCCCGCAATTCCAGAGAAGAAGGCGCCCATCTTACTTGGTGACTTTTGTGTTTGCTTATTTTGTTGCTTTTGATCATTCTTGTTTGCTTGCTTTTGGCCGGTCTTATTTTGACGATCACCAGTACCAAAGGCTTGCTTTTGACGCATCGTTGAACGCGGTGCAGTAATACGGCCACCACGCATCTTAGCATCTACTGGTAACGCCGGCATCAACATCCCTCCGACTACCAACGCAATTAACGCTAATTTCAATCGTTTCATTTAGTTTTTCTCCAATTTTCTCGTTATGTATGATTTAATCGTTACATTATTGTTATTAAGTTTACACAATACAACTTTTTTCTCGCTTAAAAAGCATCAGCTGTACTATATCTCGGTATTATAACACATGTCATAGCTGTCACACGCTTGCCTTAATACTACCGTTTCGAAAAATGAACAAAAAGAAAAGGCAGCCAGCAAAAATGCTGGTTGCCCTTAACTTGTAAACCACCTTCGACGATATATCTTAGGTGAGCGAACGGTACAAGCCGTTCTTTCTTGACCGAAATGTAGTATATGAACTAAAACACGGTCAATTATTGATCATATTCTTACTTAGCGTATTCATCCAGGATACGGTTCAATTCAGCCGCTGGCGTGTAACCAGTTAGACGTTCAACGATTTCCCCATCCTTTTTAACAATCAAAGTTGGAATTGCCATGATACCCATCCCTTGTGCAGTTTCTGGGTTTTCATCAATATCCATCTTCAAGAAAGAAACATCTGAACGTTGTTCAGACAATTGCTCAACGACGGGTGATTGCATAAGACAAGGTCCACACCACTGTGCCCAGAAGTCGGTCAAAGTAACCCCTTCACTTGTTGCTTGCGCGAAGTTTACATCAGTAATATCTTGAGTTGCCATAATATTTCCTCCTTTTTTCTCTTGTTATTATTATACGCTTGCCTTTAAATTAGCTCAACTCAGCGTAAGTTGCCCCTTGGTCAGGACCCGTAAAGCTAAATGACTTTACGCCACGGTGTGAACCAAGGTATTGCGTCACCCCTTGACGAATTGCCCCTGTCCCCTTACCGTGGATAATTTCCACTGAAGACAAGTTGTTCAACAAAGCACGGTCAATGAATTGATCCAACTTTTGCATCGCAGCATCGTAACGTTGACCACGTAGGTCTAATGTCACAGAAGCTTCTTGACGGTTAACAGCCTTGTTAGTTGTGGCTTTAACTGCTGTACGCTTCTTTGACTTTTGTGCTGATGGTGTTTCCTTAGGTGCAGCTTGCTTTTGGATTTCATCCCCAGCCAAAACCATCTTCAAAATCCCCATTTGGATTTCGTATTGATCATTCTTTAGGACACGTAGAACAGTTCCTTGTTGTCCATATTCAGTAACCAAGACAGTGTCACCCTTAGCAATTCCTTGGTCCTTAGCTTGCTTAGCACGCTTAAGAACGCGGTTATTTTCCGCAGATGGCTTTTGTTCTAGGGCATTCAAGGCACCCTTCGCATCAATCAACTTGTTTTCCTTGATTTGTGCACCATCACGTTGCATCTTGTGCAGATCACTAATAATACGGTCAGCCTTCTTCTTTGAATCTGCCACAATATGGTTCGCTTCTTGCTTGGCCTTTTCAAGGGTTTGCGCACGGACAGTATCAACCTTTTCAAGCTTATCTGTGTACTCATTCTTCATACGACGGTTTTCAGCGATTTGATCACTCAATTCGATTTGTTGCGTCAAGACGGCATTACGACGTGCCACCAAGTCTGCAATCATATCATTCAATTCTTGTGATTCGTCATCAGCCAATGATGCTGCATTATCAATAATCGTACTATCCAAACCTAGACGACGTGAGATTTCCAAGGCATTTGAACGCCCAGGAATTCCCAACAAGAACTTGTAAGTTGGACGCAAAGTCTCAACATCAAATTCCATTGACGCGTTGATGGTATCTGTACGGTTAAAGCCGTAAACCTTCAACTCAGGATAGTGAGTTGTGGCCACGGTATAGGCACCAGATTGACCAACCGCATCCAAGATAGACATCGCAATAGCGGCCCCTTCTTGCGGGTCAGTTCCAGCTCCCAATTCGTCAAATAGAACCAATGAGTTAGCCGTCAAATTATCAAGAATAGACACAATGTTAACCATGTGTGAACTAAACGTTGATAGTGATTGCTCAATTGATTGTTCATCCCCAATATCGGCGAAAATTTGGTCAAACATTCCAACTGTTGAGTGTTCTGCCGTTGGAATAAACAAACCTGATTGTGCCATCAATTGTAGCAACCCAAGGGTCTTTAAGGTAATTGTCTTACCACCAGTGTTAGGCCCTGTAATGATGATGGCTTGATAGTCTTCACCTAAGATAATATCGTTCGGCACAGCCTTCTTGATATCTAGCAATGGATGACGCGCCTCTAACAAACGAATGTTGTTTTCAGCACTCACTTCGGGTTCCAATGACTTACTTGTCATGGCGTAGCGTGCCTTCGCGTTTACGAAGTCCAATTGCCCTAAGATATCAGCGTTAGCCGTAATATCTTGTGCCACTGGTTCTAACAAGGCTGATAATTCAGCTAAGATGCGCGCTTCTTCATGGCGTTCCTTCACAATGTTTTCACGTAGACGGTTATTCATGTCTACTACATCAGCTGGTTCAACATACAACGTTTGACCAGTTTGTGATTGATCGTGCACAACCCCACCAAACTTACTGCGGTATTCTGCCTTAACTGGCACAACATAACGATCATTTCGTTGCGTCACAATTGGATCTGATAGGTATTGCGCCATCTTACCACGTGTGTAGTCTTGCATACGTTGACGGATACCATTTTCAGTACCAGTAATTGCTTGACGAATACGGTGTAGTTCAACAGATGCTTCGTCAGTTACACGACCATCTGCATCAATCGCAACATTCAATTGCTTCGTCAATTCAGGCATGGTCACCAAACGTGTGTAGTATGGCTTCAACGCTGGCAAATCATCCCCACGATCAGCAATGAAGTTTTCAAAGAAAACATGCATTTGCCCTGTGGTAAACAAGACACGACCAACTTGTGCCAATTCAGTTCCACTCAACGCGGCACCAATTTCAACACGCTTCATGTGTGGTGTCACATCTTCCAAACGTGGAATTGTTAAACCACCTTCGAAACGTAATACCTTACTTGCATCTGATGTTTGAGCTAGCCAAGTACGCATTGTATCTAAGTCAGATGTAGGTTCTAGTTGTTGCAGCAACTTCTTTCCCAATTCAGTTGCGACATACGGTTGAATTTGTTGCTTCACCGCATTATATTCTAACGTTTTTAAAATTTTTTCATTCATAATTCAGCCTATCCGATTCGGCGGATTTGCGTCATTAACCAATCTGTTAATCCATTTGTATACGTTGGTGTTTCATTCAACATCCATTGTGCAAGGTGTGAATGTTGCAATTGGATTTGGTACCAATCAATTGACCAATCTTTGGTCACCAACAATAGGATATAGATCATTAGGTATGCTAATGCAACGTATACGATTGAACCAGTCAAACGGTTAAAGAAACCAATCAACGGAATCTTGTTAAAGATGTGCATCACACGTTCAAAACGGTGCCAAACTGAGCCACCAAACGTCATCAACACACCGAAAGTAATTGTTTTAAACAAGAAATTTGCAGCTGGTTCATTAAATACTGTTGTTGCTAACCAGGTACTAACTGGTAGCGTTAAGATTGTCGCAAACAACAATACAACAAAACGACCAGTCATGCGGACAATACTACGGACAAACCCATAGTAGTATCCTGTCTTAAAGCTCATCACTAGCATTAAGGCAATGACAATTGATAAGATCATTATTTTTCAGCGTCCATTTCTGCTTGCATGGTTACTTGGTCTGAAACCGCGTTAATCGCAATTAGCGTCAACATGTCTTCACGACTCAAGTTTTCGTTAATGTGTGACAATTCCTTCAATTGCTTGTTCACAATTTCAAAAACTGCATCCATGTGTGTTTCTTCTTTTGTTCCAGAAATCACAACTTCTTCGCCCAAAATAGTTCCCTTATAACGTGTCTTGTTCATATCATTTCTCCTCTTTTTTAAAATAAAAGTACCCAAGAATATTCTCAGGTACTTCTTAATTATTGTCGTTCTGGCTCTTCCATGCGGGCTTCAATCCATTCCCACACACGTTCTTTTCCATACTTTGTCTCTGATGAGAACATTGTAAATTCTGAAGAACTCGGATCGAAATCCAATTCACGCTTAATCATAGCTTCAGCTTGATTCCACTTTCCACGTGAGATTTTGTCGGCCTTTGTCGCAACAACTAAGACTGGAATGTTGTAGTACAACAACCAGTTGTACATGTTAATGTCATCTTCTGATGGTGCGTGACGGGCATCAACCAAAGAAACAACACCACGCAATTGCTTACGTTGTGACAAGTAGGTTTCAATCATTTGTCCCCACTTTTCACGTTCCTTCTTAGATACCTTAGCGTATCCGTATCCAGGCACATCGACAAAGTAAACTGCGTCTTCAACGTTGTAGAAGTTCAAAGTTTGTGTCTTACCTGGTTGTGAAGATGTACGGGCGTAAGCCTTACGATTGATCAACGTGTTCGTCAATGATGACTTACCAACATTTGAACGACCAACCAAGGCAACTTCTGGGAACCCGTCATCTGGATATTGATTTGGGCGTACAGCCGAAATCTTAAGATCCACGTTATGGACTTGCATAGTGCTCTCCTCTTACTTCTTGATAACCTTTGGGCTTGTGTGAGCCGTTACGTTATCGGCGTTAATAATAACTTCTTTAATATCATCTTCTGATGGCACTTCGAACATAATGTCACGCATCACTTCTTCCATAATTGAACGAAGTCCACGGGCACCTGTTTCGCGTTCAATGGCCAAATGAGCCATCGCTGCTAGTGCATCATCTGTAAAGCTCAACTTTACATCTTCAAGCTTGAACAATTCTTGGTATTGCTTAACCAAAGCGTTCTTTGGTTCTGTCAAAATACGAACCAAGTCTTCTTCAGTTAATTCTTCAAGCGCAGTCAAAATTGGCAAACGACCAATGAATTCTGGAATCAATCCGAAACGCATCAAGTCTTCTGGCAATACTTGAGACATCACTGATTGTGTATCATCAAACTTGCCAGCTTCCTTAGTTGTACCAAATCCAATCACCTTGGCTCCAACACGTTCCTTAACGATTGATTCAATCCCTGCGAAGGCTCCACCAACGATAAACAAGATATTTGTTGTATCAACTTGGATAAAGTCTTGGTTCGGGTGCTTACGTCCACCTTGTGGCGGCACGTTAGCCATTGTTCCTTCAATCATCTTCAAAAGCGCTTGTTGGACCCCCTCACCAGAAACGTCACGCGTAATTGACACGTTTTCAGCCTTCTTGGCAATCTTGTCAATTTCATCGATGTAAATGATTCCAGTTTGAGCACGTTCAACGTCACCATCAGCGGCTTGTACCAACTTCAAGATAACATTTTCAACGTCTTCCCCAACGTATCCAGCTTCTGTCAATGTCGTGGCATCAGCAATTGCAAATGGCACATTCAAAATCTTTGCCAAACTTTGGGCAATGTATGTCTTACCTGAACCAGTTGGTCCAATCATGGCGATGTTAGACTTTTGTAGTTCAACACCGTCTTCGTCCAAAGTGTTTTCTAGCATTGCGTTAACACGCTTGTAGTGGTTGTATACAGCCACAGCAAGCGTACGCTTTGCATCATCTTGTCCAACAACATACGCGTTCAAAGTATCCACGATTTGACGTGGTGTCTTCAAATCTAGGGTTAGATCCATCGCATCTTGTTGGATTTCTTCGTCAATAATTTCTTGGGCCAAAGCCACACATTCATTACAAATATAAACTCCTGGGCCAGCAACCAACTTCTTTACTTCATCGGATGACTTACCACAGAAAGAACAGTAAGCAATGCCTGTTGTATCATCATTAGGATTAAACACACTGCTACCCCCTTATTTTTTCGTGTTATTAATACGGTTACCTTCAATTATAACAGACCTAGGGCTAATTGCTAAGGGTATGTCATAACACTTCTCATTTATTATAGAAACAAAAAAGACCCGGACAAGTCCGGATCTTTTTCAAGTTAAGCGAGGTTAAATTACTTTTCAACCGCTGACTTAACGATTTCAGCAACAACTTGCTTGATAGCAATGTCGTGTGCCAACATGTCGTCTGACAATGCGTTACGGATAGCTTCTTCTTCCATACCGTATTGTGCAGCCAATGAAGCAACTTCAGCAGCAATTTCTTGTTCTGAAGGTTGGATGTTTTCTGCCTTAACGATGGCTTCCAACACAAGGTTAGTCTTAACGCGACGGTCTGCACCTTCAACGTATTGTGCCTTCATGTCTTCAGCAGAAGTTCCAGTGATTTGGAAGTACAATTCTGGTGTAATTCCTTGTTGTTGCATTGAAGCGAAGAATTGGTTCATTTGACGTTCTACATCTTCGTCAATCATTGATTGTGGCAATGATCCACCAACGATAGTAGCGTTATCAACGGCTGCGTTGATAGCTTCGTCTTCCTTCTTGTTTTCAGCTTCAGCATCCTTTTGAGCTTGTAGCCCTTCAGCGATCTTAGCCTTCAATTCAGCCAATGAAGCAACTTCTTCATCAACATCCTTGGCGAATTCGTCGTCAAGTTCAGGAGTTTCCTTTGACTTAACTTCGTGAACAGTTACTTCGAACAAAGCGTCCTTACCAGCCAAGTCTTCTGCTTGGTAGTTTTCAGGGAAAGTAACGTTAACGTTAACTGAGTCCCCAGCCTTTGCCCCAACCAATTGTTCTTCGAATCCAGGAATGAATGATCCTGATCCCAAAGCTAGGCTGTGGTTTTCGGCCTTTCCACCATCAAAGTGAACACCGTCAACTGATCCATCAAAGTCGATAACAACAGTGTCACCGTCTTGAGCAGCAGCTTCAACCAATACCAATTCAGCTTGGTCTTCTTGCAAACGTGTCAATTCAGCAGCAACTTCTTCTTCTGAAACAGTTGAGTCTACCTTAGAAACAGTTAGTCCCTTGTAGTCTCCCAATTCAACTTCAGGTGCAAGTTCGATTTCAGCAGAAATCTTCCAGTCTTGTCCCTTGTCCATTGAAACGATTGAGATCTTAGGTTGTCCAACCATAGTTACACCGGCTTCAACAATTGCGTTGTCGAAAACTTCTGGCAAAACCTTGTTCAAACCTTCGTTGTATAGTGATTCTTCACCGTACATTTGCATGAACATTTGCTTAGGCATCTTTCCCTTACGGAATCCAGGAGCTGAAACGTCCTTCTTCACGTCTTGGAACGCTTGGTCGATTCCCTTTTCGTATACGTCAACTGGTACGTCGAATGTCAACGTTCCGTTGTTTCCATCACCCTTAGTGAATACTGCATTTGCCATTTATAAATTCCTCCACATCACAATTGAATTATGATTTAATTACTATCTTACATACCAGATAATTATAGCAGATTAGCCAGAACATTTGTACCGTCGAACTATAAAATGTCGTGAATTCACTGATTAATACTTACTAAACACCTGATTTATCTCGACTTTACTGTGAATACCTTCAACCAAACAAAAAGGAATGCTAGTTACCTAGACATTCCTCAAATTCATTTTAATGTTAAATGCCGAAAATTCCCAAAGCGAATCCAAGAATTCCAATGGCAAAGATGCCAAAAATAATTGTAATTGGTGATACGCGCTTTCGTAGTAGTGCTAAGACAATAAACAATGCAATCATTGGCATCAACCCTGGAATTAATTGATTAAACAAATCTCCTAGAGTCGTTACCTTTTCTGCATCAAAGACCTTTCCACTCATCATTTGATTAGCAATATCCAAAACGTCTGATCCATTCAATGTGCCTTCAGCCATTTTAGCTTGGATACCATCAAAGTTAATGAATTGGTTTGCATCGGTCTTAATCGTTGAGATAATCAACGGGAAATTCATTGTCGTCCAACGAGGCACCAATACTCCCATCATGAACATACCCATAGTTGAGGCACCTTGTGTGACTCGTTGCATTAAACCTCCGGCTAAGTTACGACCAATGTTCGTTCCTTGTTCGTATCCAACTTTTTGTCCATACCATAAGGTTGCTAAACGAATCACGTTCCAGGCGACGAAGAATAAAATCGGACCGATCATTGATCCTTGCGCAGCGAAAGATGCTGCTAAGGCACCAATTACGGGACGTAATGTTCCCCAGAATAAGGGGTCTCCTACTCCAGCAACCGGCCCCATCATCCCAACTTTGACGGATGAAATCGTGGCATCATCAATTTCTGCCCCTTGTGCACGTTGTTCTTCCATCGCCATAGACACACCAACAATTGGCGCTGCTAAGTATGGTTGTGTGTTGAAGAATTCCAAATGGCGTCGTAGCGCTTGTGCGTACTCTACTGGCTTATCAGCGTATAAACGCTTCAAAGTTGGCATCATAATGTACGCAAAGCCCATGTTTTGCATACGTTCATAATTGAATGATCCTAGCAAGAAACCTTGACGTAAGAATGTCTGACGTTGATCCTTACGCGTCAACAAGCTAACTGGTCCATTTTGACCAGCTAGTTGCGGATCATCATCGGTAGACATGTCTTGACTGTCATAATGTGTTAGTTGCGTCATAATCAACGCCAAGACCGCGCCAATGATTCCCATCGCGGTCAAATTCAATTCTGTCAGAGCTGACAAAGCGAATCCCAAGAACAAGAAAGGCCAAAGCGTCTTTGATGCCATCATATTAACAACCATCGCATACCCAACAATAACGATGAAGCCACCTGCGACTTGCAACCCACCTGTAATCACTGGTGGAATTGATTGGATTGCGTTAGTGACAGCTTCAGCCGGCAACGCCAAAATCAACATTGCTGGAATTGCTACACGTAGGCCCTGCAACCCTAGTCCAATAAAGTGAAGTGCTTCAATTGCCTTTGCTTTTCCCTGTTTGGCATAATCGTCAGCCATATGCGCAAATGACACCAAAAGTGTACGCAAGAAGATTGTCAGAACTTGTCCTGCGACCGCTAATGGAATCGCAATCGCAATTCCTTCACTAACTGACAATTGAGTTGGCCCAGTAACCAGAATAGCACTGGCGATTGACGCAAGCGCCGTATCTGGTGCCATGGCTGCCCCAACGTTCATCCATCCCAAGGTAATCAACTGCAAGGATCCTCCCAACATCAATCCTTCAATCGGATGCCCAAACGCAATCCCAATTAACGTTGCAGCTAAAATCGGTTGATGGAATTGCCACGAATCTAGCACACTTTCCATACCGGCAAGTAACGCGATAATAAATATCATTATAGTACTTAACATATACCTATCCCCTTATTCATTTTTCTAAAACATTAATACAATTCCATTGTAGACTTTCATGAAAGCGGTTGCAAACATTTTCAAGGGTCGTATCTGTATTTTAAGCACAAAAAAACCGCTTGACTCATAAGAATCAAACGGTTTTTTTAATTAACTCATATTGCTATAAGCTAATAAGATTTTCGTTACTGAAAATTCAGATTAGTCCAAGACTTCTGAAACAGTTCCGGCACCAACAGTACGGCCACCTTCACGAACAGTAAACTTCAATCCCTTTTCAATGGCAACAGGAGCGATCAATTCAACGTCGAATGTCACGTTATCTCCAGGCATAACCATTTCTACACCTTCTGGCAATTGAACAACACCAGTAACGTCTGTAGTGTGGAAGTAGAATTGTGGACGGTAGTTAGTGAAGAATGGTGTGTGACGACCTCCTTCTTCCTTTGACAATACGTAGACTTCACCCAAGAACTTCTTGTGAGTTTGGATTGATCCAGGCTTTGCCAAAACTTGACCACGTTCGATTTCTGAACGGTCAACACCACGCAACAATGCTCCAACGTTGTCTCCAGCTTGTCCTTGGTCCATTGACTTACGGAACATTTCGATACCAGTAACAACAGTCTTACGAACGTCTTCGTGCAAACCAACGATTTCAACTTCATCGTTCAAGTTAACAGTTCCACGGTCGATACGTCCTGAAGCAACAGTTCCACGACCAGTGATTGTGAATACGTCTTCGACAGGCATCAAGAATGGCTTGTCAGTTTCACGTTCTGGTGTAGGAACGTATGAGTCAACTGTGTCCATCAATTCTTCGATAACTGCAACGTTAGCTGCGTCACCTTCAAGGGCCTTCAAAGCTGAACCGTGAAGAACAGGAATATCATCCCCTGGGAAATCGTATTCTGACAACAGTTCACGAACTTCCATTTCAACCAATTCAACCAATTCTTCGTCGTCCACCAAGTCAGTCTTGTTCAAGAAGACAACTAGGTAGTCAACACCAACTTGACGTGCCAACAAGATGTGTTCACGTGTTTGTGGCATAGGACCGTCAGTAGCGGCAACAACCAAGATAGCACCGTCCATTTGGGCAGCACCAGTGATCATGTTCTTAACGTAGTCCGCGTGACCAGGGGCGTCGATGTGCGCGTAGTGACGAGCTTCAGTTTCGTATTCGATGTGTGCAGTGTTGATCGTGATACCACGTTCACGTTCTTCAGGCGCAGCGTCGATTGCGGCGAAGTCTTGTTGTTGTGCTAGTCCCTTGTCGGCCAAAACCTTAGAGATTGCAGCAGTAAGAGTTGTCTTACCGTGGTCGACGTGACCGATAGTTCCAATGTTAACGTGAGGCTTAGTGCGCTCAAAATTTTCTTTAGCCAAAAGCTTATCCTCCTAAATTTCGCAAGTTAACCCCTTGGGATTAACCTTTCATGCTTGCTTTTAAGTATACAACATTCCCAAATGGAATGAAACCCAAAACACACAAAAAATGCATGCAAAAAGTAACACTCCTTTGAGAAGATGACATAATTATATAAAACATTATGCGGTTTGTAAACTAGGCAAAATGAATTCATTTAAAATCCGAAAGCTTCTTCAATTGCCTTTAAACTCGCTTGTAACCATTGCTGCTGTTTTGGACTTGATTGCCCCTCATTCATCCCTGTTAATAAACCTAACAAGTCTTGGACCCAAACCCTTGGATCCTCAATGCCATCATCAAGAAACGGATACATGATTTGCAACAGCACTTCTGCCTGTTGGCGTACCCCTTGCCATAACATTGGGTCTAGGTCCGCTTCTATATTATCTAACACACGCATAATCGCTTGATACGTATGCATGTTGGTTAGCGGTCCAACTTCAGCAGGAACAATTACTTGTGTTTCACCAAGCACAGATACCATATCGATTGTATGGTTGATACCCAATCGTTGCAGACTGTCAAAGATAGTTGAACGAATCAATGCACTTGAAAACGGATCCGTTAACACTCCTTGTGCACCAAATTCATATTCTTTAAGTGGCAATTGTTCAAACTCAGTTAAGCGTTGTTTCTGATCATTTAAGCTAGCATCCCCTAAATGGTAGAAATCACGGGTCATTTGTTTGATTTTAACCGTTTCTTCCACTCGTAACTTCTCTTCAAGCCCATTTATTTCACTTTCCAATGCGTCATGGTTTGTCATCACCTGTTGCAACATCTTTCGTGCCGCAATTGGTCGTTTCGCATGAAGCGCTATATGAATAAACTGTGTTTGCATATCCAATGTTGTATATGCTGCCCAAGAGAGCTCAGTCATAATCCGAAAAGCTTGTTCAAATTGTTCGGCTGCGTCTAAACTCGCAACCAATTGTTGATTAAGTGCAATGGTTTGTTTCATTTCATAGGCAGCCTCGAATAATTCAACTGCTTTATTATAGTCCTGCTCTTGATATGCAACTTGGCCACTTTGTTCTAATTCTGCAATGGTCATTGGTTTCTCCTTGTAAAAAAGCTGGCACCTTATTATAAGAAATAAGATCCCAGCTGGTTTACTATTCTGCCTTTGGTGCTTCATTAGCTGGCGTTTGTGTCTTAGCCTTTGGCTTACGTTGACGACGACGCTTCTTTGGAGCTGCTCCTTCAGGCTTGTTATTTTGGTTGTTTTGGTCCGCTGGCTTGTTTCCTTGTGCCTTTGGCGCTTGCTTTTTCTTAGGTGCTTGCTTCTTGGCTGGCTTTGCTTGACCATCCTTCGCATTTCCACCATTGTTTTGCTTCTTTTGGGCGTTATTGTTATTAGCATTCTTAGCTGGTGTCTTCTTACGACGACGACCATTTTGGTTTGCTTCCATAATAACTGGCAAGATCACTGGCTTACGGTGTGTTTGTTCAAACAAAAACTTCCCCAATACATCGCGCACTGAGTTCTTCAAGTTTGACCAATCAAATTCCTTCGTGTTTTGAATGCCGTCGGTAACAGTCTTCTCAACAAGTTCACTTGCTTCACGAATCAAGTCACGAGATGTCTTCACGTAGACGAATCCACGAGAATCCAACTTAGGCTTGGCCACAACCTTCTTCTTCTTACGGTCGATTGTCACCACGGCGATGAATACACCATCTTCTGACAAGATACGACGGTCATTCAAGACAATTGAGCCAATATCACCAACTCCAGATCCATCAATCATGGTTGATGTCACTTGGATTGACCCACCTAATTCCATTTGACCTTCTGAGTAGTTCAAACGGTCTCCGTTTTCTAGCAAGAAAACATGTTCAGGTGTGTAACCAACTGCGTAAGCTGCCTTAGCTGCTGAATTCAAGACACGGTATTCACCTTGTACGGGAATTACATTTTGCGGCTTCAACAAGTTCAATAGCAATTGGAAGTCGTCACGACTGGCGTGTCCTGAAGACTTCTTATCTGTACTAATTTGTTGTACAGAGGCACCAGCACGGAACAAAACGTCACGTGTACGGGCAACGAAACCTTCCATTGCAACTGCGGGTGTTGTTGCAATAAATACAAAGTCACCTTCTTGAATTTGCATGTTACGGTCTTCACCTTGTGCCATACGTTGCAAATGACGGATAGGTTCTCCCATACGCCCAGTTTCAAGAACTACTGTTTCTTCAGGCGCCAACTTATCCATGTTCTTCATTGAGACGAACAATTCATTTTCACGCATTGGTAAGTCTAGCTTATTCAAACGCAAGGCAGTACGCACAACTTTTTCAATGTCATTTCCTGACAAGACAATACGACGTCCTGTCTTGAATGCAGCATCAATGACTTGTTGGATACGTAGAATGTTTGAGGCAACTGTTGCCACGATAATACGTTCAGTTGCATGTGCACGGAATGATTCAAGCACATACTTGCCCAAATCAATTTCGTGATCAGTTACAGTTGTGTTAGCTGTTCCAGCAGCATCGGCTAGCAATGCGATAACACCCTTGTTTCCGATTTCGGCAAGACGGGCCAAATCAGTTTGGTATGTTGGTGTTGCTGTTGTATCAAACTTAAAGTCCCCAGTGTAGACAACTTGGCCTTCAGGTGTTTCCAAGTTAATTCCCAATGATTCTGGAATACTGTGTGTTGTCTTGAAGAAAGATACAGTTACTGCATCCATCGCAACTTCACTGTTTTCGTTAACGACGTGGTAGTCATCAAATCCCTTAGCCAAAGGTTCAGCTTCCACGGCCAACTTTGCCAATTCCAATGTCAATTCTGACCCAAAGACTGGCACTTGCATCTTGCTCAACAAGTATGGCAAAGCACCAATAGCATCTGCGTGTCCATGTGACAAGAAGATTCCTCGTACTTGATCAGCATGTTCTACTAAGTAGTTAAAATCTGGAATAACGACATCCACACCCAATAGATCGCTTTCAGGGTACTTCAACCCTGCATCCAAGATGAAAATGTCTTCGTTTACCGTTACAGCGTACATGTTCTTTCCGTTTTCACGGACACCACCAAACGGCATAATGTTTAATGTCGTGTTCATAATTTCCCTATTCTTTTCTGTAGTCTATTTTTAACAGGATATCAAAATCCCAACTTCCTTTTATTAACTTATAATATAGCACAAAATGCGATGCTAACCAATAGGCAAGCAACGATTGTACAAAATCAACGTTCAACGCATAACTCATATTCCCTAAAGGTTTATCTTCATATATAATTAATTTTGATTGTATAAAAGACGGGCAATTATGCCGAGTTAGAAAAGGAGTGCCTCCCATGGACACAAAGGAACATCTATATTTGGAGATTCCACAAGAGATGGTTGACAAAGGTGCTTTCAAAAAGGATACCCACGTAACTGCGATTTATGCAGACGGCAATATCACATTCGAAAACATCGATACTGATCGTCATGATGAAAAAGTATTAATTCGATACTTTGCTTTTGCTGCTATTATTAGCGGGATTCTGGCGTTCATCAATTTTTTGATTCAAAAAACCCCACAGGTGCCACTATCAGGCGCCAATTCAATTGCACAAATTTCAATTTATTTGAGTTTATTCTTTGGTTGTGGTGGTTTCTTAATCACCCTAGCCAAGAATCGTACCCAACAAAAATGGAATTTACGTTGGCGTCATATTTTCACATTGACCCTCGCCTACGGCATTCTATATTTCGCCATCGTTGCGATTTTCTTCCGTATTTTCTCACGCGCCTTCATTGGCCTACATTTGGATCAATACACGTCAGCCATTTTAATTGGCTTAATCGTTGGTATTAGTTCATACATTTTGATGATTGCGTCACGAAACATTGATTTTTCAACAATCACAGGTGTGTTAGTCGCAACTTTATTCGGTGGTATTTTATTCTCAATGCTAACCAGTGGACAGCCTGATTGGTGGCAATTCAACTTTAGTTATTTAGGTACTGACCATGTTAAAAACGCGATGTACTTCAACTTCACCTTGATTTTCTCAGGTTTGATTATGTTAACTTTGGTTGATTACCTATTTACTAGTCTAAAAGCCAGCATGACCCACAACCGTCGTTTATTCGCACTACGTATCTTATTTGCTTTATTAGCCATCACCCTGGCTGGTGTTGGTTTGTTCCCAAACAATCCTGGATGGACAAATGTTGTGCATGATTACGTTGCCCAGACATTGGTGGTTATTATTCTATTAATGATTGTTGGCATCAAATGGTTCTTGCCTAATGCGGGGCGTGAATTCATTTACATGTCTTATGCTATTGGAGGCGCACTAGTCGTGGTCACAATTTTCTTCCAAAAGTTCCACTTCTTGTCATTAACTGGTTTTGAAATCGTAGCCTGTGCATTGGCATTCTTCTGGTTAATCTTGCTACTTTCACATTTGAGCAGTATCGCATTACCTGCTTCATCGTTCCAAGCCAACATCGTTTCATTGGATAAAGAATCAAGTACGAAATTATAAGATGTATAGTAAAAGCCCTAGAGGAGAGTCCTCTAAGGCTTTTTCTTTATGGTTAATAATAATTAACGAGCTGGTTTATGTTGATTGTGTATCCATTACCAGACGGACAGGGTCCCTACACCCATTCCTAACATCGTCATTCCAATATTCAGAATAATCAACGCATTTCCAATTGCGCGCGTTTTATCACGAACTAACACGCCTAAAATCATCCCCATCGTCCCAAAAAAGACCGGTACCAAAAAAATTGCAATAACTGCAAAAACCACCGAAAACATGCACATGACATTTTCAAAATTAAACATACTTTTTTGATGATGCTCAGCACGCGTTTCTACTGATGACTCAGTTGCAAGTACCATATCATTTTTCACTGAAGATAGACACTCTTCTGATACACTCCCCATTAATCGATGGCTAATTTCCAACGACAACAAGCTTTTCTCAAGCGCATTATATTGATCATGTGTAATCAACTCTTCATCCAACATGTCCTTATATTGCTCCAACTCTAACAATATTGTACGTTCCATTAGGCTCCCCCCATAAAAACATTTTTCTCATATCCCCTAATCGTCGCCATTTCAAACATTCTTTATGAGCATGACCTCAACATACCCATTAGTTAAAAATATTGAAATTTAAACTTAACTTAGTATAACAATTCGATTTTTTAAACTCAATAACATTATTTTACTAATGGTATACTTAAAAACTGCACAAAAAAACAGCTAACCTAAGTTAGCTGTTTCTTTTTTTATCAACGTTGATTACTTGTTCAACAAAGCTGACAAACGTGACTTGTCACGTGAAGCCTTGTTCTTAGCAATCAAGCCCTTTGATGCAGCGCGGTCGATAGCAGCTGAGGCGTTGGCAAACAATTCTTGCAAATTGTCTGATCCAGCTTCAACAGCCTTACGGAACTTCTTCACTTCAGTGCGGTAAGCACTCAATTGTTGAACGTTGCGTTCGCGTTGTACCTTGTTCAAGCGGGCACGTTGGATTGATGACTCAATAATTGGCATCGCTTTTTCCTCCGGAGATAAGTGTCAAAAAATACGTACGGGTTAATTAAAAAATTAACGACGCAATCCAAGCTTTTGGATCAATTCACGGTAACGTTGTACTTCGTTATCACGTAGGTAACGTAGCAAGTTACGACGGTGACCGATCTTCTTCATCAACCCACGTTGTGAGTGGAAGTCATGCTTGTGTTCTGACATGTGAGCGTTCAATTCGTTAATGTCAGCAGTCAAAACTGCGACTTGAACTTCAACTGAACCAGTATCACCTTCGTGACGTGCGAATTCCTTAATGATTTCATTCTTGCGTTGTGCAGAAATTGCCATGTTGGATATCCACCTTTCATAATTTATTAGTCGCCACATACAACGTAAAACGACGGTGAACCGTCAAACATCGTATGAGGTCATGTACAAATGTACTTAATTAGTATAACGAAACACTTATGTGAATTCAAGTCTTATTTTGCAGATGTTTCTTGATAACGCAAAACAAATAATTCAAATAACAACTCTGGATCACGAGCTGTTGATTTCAGCTGTTCTTCCATTTGGACTAACCCCAAAAAGGCTTGCGCTAAGGCGCCATAACTATACTTACGTACTGTTTGCTTCGCCAACTTAACACGATATGGATGAACCTTTAAAGCGGTTGCTATCCCCTGTTCACTAAGTGTCATTGACTTAACTTGTAGCAATAAGCGGAATTGTCCAATCATAGCACCATGTAATCTTAATGGCTCTTCACCATTTAAAATCAATTCGTGATACAACTCCACCGCTTGACGCAATTTCTGATTTAACAGTGCCTCAATCAAATCAAAGATGTTTTGACTAAGAGTATTTGTGACTGCTTCAGAAACACTTTCTGCCGTGATTTGTTTCGTGTCATACGTATATAGTAATAGTTTTTCTAATTCCATCATGATTTGCGTTAATGACAAATTTGTTCGTTGAAACAACATTTGTTCCGCAGCAGGTACTATAACGTACCCCGCTTCTTCAACGCGTTGTTGCACAATTTGATGAATATCGCGTTCAGTTAATTCGCCAAACGCTAGGTAGCCAGCGCGTTCCTTCAATAACTTTGTGACCTTTTTACGTCCATCTAACTTCTCATATGGCGCAAAAATAACCAAGATGGTTTGCGGTTCTGGCTGTTGCACATAATTAATCAATTCTTCTGGCACATGTTCAATCTTACCGCGCGTTGTTTCACCCGTTAAGAAATAAGCATTATCGATTAACACCACACGCTTATCCCCGAAAAAAGGTACTGCACGTGCATCATCTAAAGCCACAGCTAAATTAGTTTCACGCATATCAAATTGCGCGAAATTCATCGTACGATCTTCCTCAGGAATCAAGTCTGTAAACAATGTACGTGTCTGATCCAACAAATATTGATCCGTACCTTGAATTAAGTATACTGGAGCGCTATTTTGATTAGCCAAATCTTTCTTTAGTTCTTTTAACGTTATCGCCATGCCATTCTCCCCAACTGTTTTAATCACTTCTTTTATCGTGCCACATCAATCGCGATAATACAATCGCTATCTAAGTTTTCCTCAGCATTGTCTGCCATCGTTGATCTTCATAATAAATCATTCCCACCTCTGCCGTATTCAAAAGTGGAATCATATGCCTTCGTAATTTCGCTAATACTTCTTCGTGTGGATGTTTAAACCGATTATCTTTGCCAGAACTCACGATACTCACTTCTGGCAGGATACGATCTAACAATGCATCAGAGGTACTTGTTTTAGAGCCATGATGACCACATTTCAGTACATCAATTCGTCCAAGATTGAACTGCTTTAACATTGTCTCCTCACCAGCAACGTCCAAGTCACCGGTCAGTAAGAATCGCTTCCCCAGAACTTCATGGACAATCGAAATTGAATCTTCGTTCTTACCCATCCCCATCTTGAATGGATGAATGACACTCGCACGACCTATTTTCTGGCCAGCCAACACCTCGTGCACGCTGGTATTTGTTGTCAAAAACGGCTGAATCAATGTTTTAAAATTTTTAGTGGCTTTCATCCCCGCCGGAACATAGACATTCTGTACATGGCATTTTTCTACGAGACTCGCAAAATTACCGATATGATCAATATCTTGATGACTTAAAATCAGATGATCAATTTTTCGAATCCCGTACCCTTTCAAGACTGTACATAATTGATTGGCGACCACATTTGGCTTTCTCTTGTGTCGATCGTTTGGACGATCAAATTGACCACCCACGTCCATCATATATACTTCCTGCGCCTTTGTGCGCCAGATAGTTGCATCACCTTGTTTAGCATCAATAAAGGCTACAAATGTCTGATTTGGTGCACCAACACCGCATATCAGGAATCCATAACAAGCCCCAACTAGCCCATAGGCTTGCCAATTGTGTTTCACTAACATGTAAGCCGTACACCCAATCGTTATGATTACCCACCACAACACAGGTTGCCCACTCATAATTTCACCAGGTATGGCATCACCTAACTTGATGCCATATTGGACAAAACACACCACAGATTCACAACAATCTCGAATCATTTGCCAATGTAATATACTCGCCAGAACGCCCACAAACACTATTGGCACTACGATAAACGCGAAGATTGGAATCACAAAAAAGTTAACTAAAACGCCAATTGGCTGCCAAGCATACGTATGCACTAACAACAAGGGGGCAATTAATAGATTTAAAATCAAATTCACTTGCCAAAAAGAAACTTTGTGCAACCATAACAAGCCAAAGCTCAATAGAAATGATAATTGACCACCCAGTTGATGTAATACACCGGGTTCAATAATCAGACTACCAATTAGCACGATACCCCATACGTCTACACCCGAAATTAGTTTGTGGGTTAATTGATTGTACGTACTTACACCGCTCGCTAAAATGGCCCGGATCAGACTTTGAACACCTCCAGCAAATAGCCAGATAAACAGTAGCCCACCAAACCACCCGATTTGTGCATCTTCTCGGTAGAGTCGAAAATATCGTGCCAACGTGAACCAGATGTTGAAACACAACGTCACTTGAAAACCTGAAATACTAAATAAATGAACCAGTCCTAAACGCTGAATCCCTTTATTATCTTCATAAAATTCTGAACGTGTGTATCCAAGCAATAGTGTTTGACCATAGTCTCGTAACCCTGCTGGCAGTCGTTCAAACCACTGCACACAATTATAATGAATACTTTTAACGTATGCTTCCAGCGCCCCGTCATTATTTAATTGCCATATGACATTACGTACGAGCAACACCTCTAATACAATCCCTTTCGTATGCCAATATTGTTGCGGATTAAAATTGAATCGATTCCGATTAGATTCAATTGCCGTACAACTAATCTCCGCAGATAATTCCATTGTCATCTCATCAGGCGGCATCGCCGTTTTGCCTTTTATTTTAACCATTTCCCCTGAGCTCAACTTAGCTGTACCAGTTAAATAACCAGCCTGCCATTTGAAATCATCACGATGTAACGTCAGAGTTGTGTTATACGTTCCTTGTTTAGTTATCTGTTGTGCCAATTGATATTCTCGATACTGCCACCATGTCACACACAGCACAACAATGACGACACTCAAGTTAATTTTACTCGGGAAGTAATAGCAAATCACAATAAAGGCCCATATCGATAGTAACCAAACACCATAGATGTTAGTGTTCAAGAACCCTAAATTCAAACTTCCACAAACAATACTTAACCAAAACCAGAAACTATTGTTCACACTTGCACCAAAGCCTCTAACTTCGCTAACATTTTAGGACCAAAACCAGGAACGTGTCCCAAATCTGATACTGCCTGAAATCCTTTATCTTCTCGATAAGCTATAATATCCTGGGCACGTTTTTGTCCTACCCCTGGTAAGGTCATTAACTCTTGTTCAGATGCGGTATTTAGATTGACTAACGCATCTTCTGTACTTTGTACTGAGGTTCCCCCCAGCATCCCCCTTATATTCTCACCTTTTTTCGGGACGTAAATAACCATTTCATCTGCTACTTTACTTGCTTGATTTAATTGTGCTAAGTCTGCATCAGATGTCACACCACCTGCCTTTTTCAACGCATCGACAATACGTTCAGTGAGTAATACTTGATAAATGCCTGGCTTGTGAACAGCGCCCTTAATATCCACAAATCCTAATCCATCATTATTATTGACTACCGCCTTTTCTTTACTCCGTTCGGTTGATTGGCTACTTTGCTCGATCATCGTGCCTGACTTATCTCCATTTAAATTTTCTAAGGTATTAACCCGCAAATTTTCTGTCTCATTCTGCTTGGTCTCAATAATTTTTGTACTATTAAGACCCCACAGCCCACAACAAACAATCACAATTAGCTGTGCCACGAGAAACCAACGATATTTGCCAACAAAATCAGTTACTTTATTTTGTAAATATTCCAACATAAAAACCGCCTCCTTACCATTTAGATAAAGACGCGGTTTTTATTGGTTATTCAAATTATTTGATTAGATGTGTCCATCAGCGAACAAAGTGTTCATAACTTCTTCAATCATATCGAATTCTTCTTGTGTCTCAACAGGTTGTAGCATTTCATCTTCATCATTTGGGTTGTAGATGTACGGCAAAACAGTTACGTCTTCCCCTGTGTCTACGTCTGGGGCCAATACGATGTATGACTTACCATAATCTTCTGAATCAAATGAGAACATTTCAACGAATGTTTGTTCATTTCCGTCATCGTCTGTTAGGACAAAGATTTCTTCATTTTGTGCATCAAGCATATTTATATCTCCTGACAAAAAAGAGCCACCAAACAGTGGCTCAATTTTACTTATTCAGCTTCGTCCAAGTAACGGTTCAAAGCTTCGCTTACCATTTCAAATTCGGCG
The DNA here is from genome assembly GCF_018394055.1 of Weissella ceti. Lineage (NCBI taxonomy): Bacteria > Bacillati > Bacillota > Bacilli > Lactobacillales > Lactobacillaceae > Weissella > Weissella ceti. Next base: position 453,866 of record NZ_CP074441.1, on the reverse strand, counting down.
TCATCTTCGATTTCGTCGAATGTACCTTCAGTATCCTTGCTGTTAACGATGAATGGGAAGATGTCAACACCTTCATCCAAGTCAGCGCCTGCAGGGTATACAAAGATGTAATCCTTGTTGTAGTCATCATCGTGGAATGAGAACAACACTTCAAATAATTCTTCGTCTCCTTGTTCGTTAAACAATGAGATAATATCTTGTTCTTCGTTTACATTGCTCATGTTATAGCTCCTTTAATTACTTGACCAAAGGTCCCTTACGGTCAAGATAGTTTTGTAAAATCAAGGCCGCTGCTAGCTTATCAATAACTTGCTTACGCTTCTTACGAGACGCATCGGCTTTTTCAACCAACATACGTTCCGCTTCAACCGTTGTTAAGCGTTCATCTTGATAATCAACAGGTAAACCAAATGTTTCTTTTAACAGTTCCCCATAAGCTTCAGCAGCTTCAACACGAGGACCTGATGTGTTATTCATATTTTTGGGTAGTCCTAATACGAATCCAGTTGGTTGTTGTTCAGCAACAATTTCCTTCATACGTTCAATACCGAATTCTTTTTCATCTTCATTGATACGGATAATTTCAAGTGCTTGTGATGTCCAACCGAATACGTCAGAAACAGCAACACCTACAGTTCGTGAACCAACATCTAAACCTAGTAAGCGTCCCATTTATTTCCCCAAGTAGTTCTTAACCAAGGCACCAATTACTTCGTCACGTTCGAATTTGCGAATCATGTTTCGCGCATCGTTCACACGAGGAATGTATGCAGGGTCATTTGAGATCAAGTAACCAACAATTTGACTTGTTGGGTCGTATCCCTTTTCTTCAAGTGCTTCGTATACTGTTTCCAACATCTTACGTACATCGTGATCTTCATTACGATTTACATTGAATAAAGTTGTGTGATCTAGCGAGTTCATAAAACACCTCTTTCCTAGCTGTTATTTCGCAGCTAACCAATCGTTTGCTTGTTCAAATGCGGCAGAGATACCAGCAGGGTTCTTACCACCTGCTTGTGCCATATCTGGACGACCACCACCACCACCACCAATTGCTGGGGCGATAGCCTTAATTAGGTCACCGGCCTTAACACCTTGCTTGATAGCGTCTGGTGATGCTGCTACTAACAAGTTTACCTTATCACCCAAGTTAGCCGCAAGGACCAAGACGTCAGATGGGTATTCTTGCTTCCAATTGTCAGCAGTTGCACGCAAGGCATCCATTGATTCAACTGCCAATTCAGCAGAAATCAATGTGAATGATCCAGCTTCTACAACGTGTGTGAACGCATCGTTGGCACTTTGGTTGGCCAACTTTTGTTCAAGTGCTTGTACTTGACGTTCTGCATCCTTCAAAGCTGTTTGAAGTGCTGCAATCTTGTCATTTACTTCACTTAGTTGTGGGGCCTTAACTTGTTCAACGGCCTTGTTCAACCATGCATCGTGTTGCTTAAACAAGTTCATGGCACCTTGACCTGTAACGGCTTCGATACGACGAATTCCTGCTCCAGTTCCTTGTTCACTAGTAATCTTGAACATTCCCAATTCAGCAGTAGACAACGCATGCGTTCCACCGTCAAATTCAATGTTAAAGTCACCAATGGAAACAACACGAACCTTTTCACCATACTTTTCAGTAAAGACAGCAACAGCTCCCAACTTCTTAGCAGATTCAATATCAGTTTCTACCCATGAAATTGGCAAGTTTTCGATAATCTTTTGGTTGATTAGGTCTTCAATTTCAGCCAACTTTTCAGCTGGAACGGCTCCATTGTAAGTGAAGTCGTAACGTAGACCATCTGCGTTAACCAATGATCCAGCTTGTGATGAGTGTTCCCCCAAGATGTTACGGATTGCTTGGTCAAGCATGTGTGTTGCCGTGTGGTTCTTAGAAATTGCAGCATGGTATGCTTGATCAACTTCCAAACGGTAAACACCGTTGTTGTCAATTTCTGACACAACTTCAACTTCATGCAAGTGTTGTCCGTTAGGGGCCTTTTTAACGTCCAAGACGTTGGCAACAACGTTACCTTCAGCATCAAGTACGACACCGTGGTCAGCCACTTGTCCACCCATTTCTGCGTAGAATGGTGTTGTGTTGAAGATGATTTGCGCAGTTCCTTCTGAAGCTGCATCAACCAAGTCACCATCAACGATGATGGCAACAGCTTGTGCTTCTTCAACAACCAATTCTGACCAACCAACGTATGTTGAAGGTGTGTCTAGGCTTGTCAACAATTCGTTTTGCACACCCATTGAAGCTTGTGTTCCACGAGCGGCACGTGCACGTTCTTGTTGTTCCTTCATAGCAGCATCAAATCCTGCACGGTCAACAGTCAAACCTGCTTCTTCAGCCGCTTCAACAGTCAATTCGTATGGGAATCCGTATGTGTCATACATCTTGAACGCAACAGAACCATCAATCATGTCAGTGGCATCAGCCATAACGTCTGACAACAAGGCCAAACCAGCAGTCAATGTCTTGTTAAAACGAACTTCTTCGGCAACAACGATTGAAGTGATGTATTCTTCGTTTTCCTTAACTTCTGGGTAGTATGCGTGCATGATGTCAGCAACTACTGGGACCAATTCGTTAATGAATGATTGTTCAATTCCTAGCTTGCGACCGTGCAAAACGGCACGACGTAGCAAACGACGGATGATGTATCCACGACCTTCGTTAGATGGCAAAGCACCATCACCGATAGCAAATGTTACGGCACGTGCGTGGTCAGCAATAACCTTGAATGACACGTCACGTTCTGCATCTTCACCATACTTAACACCTGAAAGTTCTTCAACCTTCTTGATGATTGGCATGAACAAGTCTGTTTCGAAGTTTGTGTCAGCGTTTTGGAATACTGATACCAAACGTTCTAGTCCCATCCCCGTATCAATGTTCTTGTTAGGCAGTTCAGGGTAGTCCTTGTTGTCTGTCAAACCAGGCAAGTGGTTGTATTGTGAGAACACAATGTTCCAGATTTCAAGGTAACGATCGTTTTCACCACCTGGGTAGTTTTCCTTTTCATCTTCTGGGTCAAAGCGTGATCCACGATCAAAGAAAATTTCTGAGTCAGGTCCAGATGGTCCTTCACCGATATCCCAGAAGTTATCTGGTTCTTCGTAGACGTGTGTTGGGTCAATCCCAACAACTTCTAGCCAAATACGCTTAGCTTCTGTGTCATTTGGGTACACAGTAACGTATAGCTTTTCTGGATCAATGTCATACCATTCTGGGCTAGTCAATAGTTCCCAAGCGAATGGAATAGCATCTTCCTTGAAGTAATCACCAATTGAGAAGTTACCCATCATTTCAAACAATGTGTGGTGACGAGCAGTGTGCCCAACGTTTTCGATGTCGTTAGTACGGATCGCCTTTTGGGCGTTTGTAATGCGACGGTTCTTAGGGATAACACTTCCATCAAAGTACTTCTTCAATGTTGCCACACCAGCGTTGATCCACAATAGACTTGGGTCGTCCTTTGGAATCAATGGTTGTGACGGTTCAATACTGTGTCCTTTACTTTCAAAGAAACGTAAGAACATCTCGCGTGTTTGTGCGGATGATAATTCTTTCATAATGCGGCCTCACTTCTTAAATATATAAAAAAAGACAGAAAACCACTACAAATCAGAGACGCTTCAACGCGGTACCACTCTGTTTGCAATGATTGTCTGTCATCATTACCTCTTAATAGATCGTTAACGCTGATAAGCGGACTACTTTCATAGTCGGTCATGCCATTGGGAGCAAGAAATTTAAGTAGCGTTGCTCGCACCAACCGCAACGTCTCTGAATTCTACTAACTAAATTTCCTATCCAACAAATTTATTATACCACACACATTTGTTAGCTTGCATACTCTTTTACAGTCGTTTATTGATATTTTAGCTTATCTTCATAACGGAGTTCACGCATAACATCAGCTGGATTACCGGCTGCAACAACGTTCTCTGGAATGTCGTGTGTGACGACGGCACCAGAACCAATCACCGCACCGTTCCCAATAGTTACACCCGGATTAATCACCACGTTAGCTCCAATCCAAACATCATCCCCAATTGTAATTGGGTAGGCATATTCAAGTCCTGATTCACGTTGTTCCACATCTAACGGATAGCCTGACGTTGTAAATGTACAGTTAGGACCAACCACCACATTATCCCCAATTTTAACAGTGGCTGCATCCAAGATAACCAAATTATATTGTGCATAAAAATTCTTACCCACAAAGATATTTTCACCATAATCACAATGGAATGGTGCCATAATAGTCAAATCATCCCCTGCTTGCGCAAAGAAATCTGATAACAAGGCTTGTTGTGCATCAACTTGAACTGGCAAGAGTTGATTAAACTGGAAACAACGGTTCTGCGCGATTAAACGTAATTCCTTCAATTCCTTAGATTTATCGAAATTATACAGTTGTCCCATTTCTGCTTTTTCTTTATCTGACAGCGAGTGCGCCTTCATTGTTTTGCCCCTTTTCCCGAATGCTTACTTATGTACTAATATTTTTTTACAAGTATAGCATAGTTAACCTTAAAAAGTTTTGAATATCCACTTTTGATGGTATCGAATGGTCTGGACCATCTGGGTTTTCAGGCACAAAAAAAGCTGACCTAAGTCAGCTTGATTGATTAACCTTGTTGCTTACGAGCCTTACGTGTTGCACGGTCAGTTTGACGTTGTTCAATACGCTTCTTGTACTTCGCATCACGAGCGATTTCGTTCTTGATGCGACGCTTGTAACCAGGCTTAATGTTTTTCTTCTTCTTCTTAACCATTCCAATCATTGTTGGATCTAGCTTTTCAGATGACTTTGAACGTTGCTTACGACGACGACGGTCAAATCCAGGCTTCAATTCACCCTTCTTCAATTCCATCGGTTCGAAGTGAACACCTAGTTGTTCAACTTCCGCAACCTTACCTTCTTCATCCGGTGAGTACAATGTGATGGCACGACCTTCCATACCATTACGTCCTGTACGTCCAACACGGTGAACGAAGAATTCTAGGTCATTTGGAATACCATCGTTAATGATCAAAGATACACCTGGAATATCAATTCCACGGGCAGCCAAGTCAGTCGCAACGACATATTGGTAGTCCAAGTGTTGAATTTGGTTCATTGTACGACGACGTTCACGTGGTTGAATGCCACCGTGAATTTCCGCAACCTTCAATCCCTTTTCCTTTAGGCTACGTGACAATTGCTTGGCACGTTCCTTAGTGTTTGTGAACACCAAAGCCATGTAGGGATCTCCCATTGTCAAAAGATCGTAAATCACTTGATCCTTTTCCTTACCCTTAGTCTCCAACAAGATGTTTTCGATTGTAGGGGCAATAACTGTTGTAGTTGGAATTTCATCCACAACTGGGTTTGATAGGTACTTCTTCAAGAATGGTTGTAGCTTTTGTGGAATAGTTGCTGAGAAGACCAACATTTGTAGATCTTCTGGCAATGCACCCGCAATTGCGTCAACTTCAGGCATGAACCCAAGGTCCATTGTCATGTCCGCTTCGTCAATAACCAAAGTCTTGGCAGTGTGGATGTTCAAAGCCCCACTCTTGTACAAGTCCTTGATACGACCAGGTGTTCCAATCACGATTTGTGGTTGGTTCGCTTGCAATTGTTGGATTTGACGTGCCTTGTCAGTTCCACCAACGTATACCCCTACCTTTGGACGTGCGTCTTCTGGGAAGGCGTCAGCCATCTTTTGGCTAGCATCGTAAATTTGTTGTGCTAATTCACGTGAAGGTGTTGTGATAATTGCTTGCACTTGCTTTGCTTCAATGTTCAACTTTTGGAAAATCGGAATCAAAAATGCGTGTGTCTTACCTGAACCAGTTTGTGATTGTCCCACCACTGAGCGTCCTTGTAGGACAACTGGGATGAAACGTTCTTGAACTGGAGTTGGTGTTGTGAAGCGAATTGCTTCAAGTCCACGATAAATTTCGGGACGTAAGTTATAATCTGTAAATTTAGCCATTAGGCTTGCTCCTTAACTGTCTCTTTCATCTCATTGATTATGTCATGTACTTCATCAATGTTTTCTGCAATTGCACCAGAAGCAAACTTATGTCCACCACCACCATGACGCTTCGCAATATCATTAATTACAATATTACGTGAGCGCAAACGGGCACGATAGAAGCCTTCTTCTTGTTCTTCAAAGACAACCCATGCCTTCGCTTGATCAATACTTCCAAGTACTGGCACGATAAATGCTGTACTGAAATCACCCAAACCAAATTCGGTTAGTGTTTCATGTTCAAGAATAATGTAACCCACACCTTCTGGTGTCAGTGTCATGTGGTCATAGACGTAACCAGTCCCCTTGGCTGCTTCAGGTGTAATAGTGTCCATACGTTGTGTCATTGCTGTCCAATCAAAACCAAAGCGCATCAATGCCGCAGCGGTTTCCATTGTTGTTGGTGTTGTGGCGTGCAAGAAGCGGCCAGTGTCACCAATAATTCCTGAATATAGGTATGATGCCCCTTCACGAGTCATCTTTAACTTATCAGAAAATTCATCGTAGAAACGGTAAATCATTTCAGATGTTGAAGACGCTGTGTCATCAATCCATGAGTAATCACCAAATGGTTCGTCATTTGGATGGTGATCAATCTTAATCAATGTCTTTGCGTAATCATAACGACGATCGTCAACACGCGGTTCGTTGGCCGTGTCAGTCACGATTACAAGCGCCGTATCATAGACTTCATCTGGAATAATATCCATTTCGCCCATCCAAGCCATGCTTGGAACTTGCTTCCCTACAGAATAAATTTTCTTTTCAGGGAAAGTAGTCTTTAAAATGTTAGCAAGCCCTTGTTGTGAACCAACCGCGTCTGGATCAGGACGTTGATGACGGTGAATCACAATGCTTGAAGCGGCTTCAATTTGAGCCATGATTTGTGTTTGCGCACTCATATTTTCTAATTTCCTTTACTGAACAATTTTCCCTTTAGTATACCATATTTAACGCTACTCCTGATATAAAGGTAGACTAATATTTTTAAACGTTATTGGGGTTAAGTTCGTCATCGTTAATCCAATTAGTCGTAATGGTTCCTGATAGCCACCTAAATCTTCCCAAATATCTTGTGCCAAGCGCCAAATAACATAGCTGTCGTTTTCCACCGGATCATTAAATGAGACCCGGTGCGTTCGTGTAACAAAAGAATCACTTCGAACCTTTAACACCAGTGTTTGCCCATGCATTTTTTTACGTTCTAAGTTATCTGCTAACTCGCTTGCGATTAATTTCAATTCTTGTAGGACTTCTTCTTCCGTATCAACGACTGAACCATACGTATGTTCTTTACCAATAGATTTACGTTCGCGCTCCCATTCAACTGGTCTTAAATCCATGCCACGAATTCGTTCATACAAACTAAAGCCAAGTTTACCGAATTCAAGACGTAATACACTTTGGTCCACTTGATATAAATCGTATCCAGTCTCGATGTTTAATTCATGCATTTTTTCAGCGGTCTTTTTCCCTACGCCACGGATATCTTCAATTGGTAAAGGATCTAAAAATGACCGAATATCTTCCTCTTGGATATACGTAAACCCGGCTGGCTTATTATGCTCGGAAGCCAGTTTGGCTAAAAACTTATTAAATGAGACACCTACTGAACAAGTTAAAGATAGTTCTTCATAGATTGTTTGCTGCAAATTATGTGCTAAATGGAGTGGATTCCCCTCTAAATCAGAGATATCTAAATACGCTTCATCAAACGCAACAGGTTCAATTTTCTGTGTTAAACGACTAAAAATTTCACGAACTTGTGCTGATACTGCTTGATACTTTGTGAAATTCGGCTCCACAAATAGTGCATCTGGTGCTAATTTCAATGCTTCATTTGCATTCATAGCAGAATGCACGCCTAATTGACGAGCATGATAATTCGCTGTCGCAACGACCCCTCGATGACCATTTTTACGTGGATCTTGTGCCAAGATAATTGCTTGATCTCGATATTCAGGATGATCACGCATTTCAATTTGCGCATAAAAGGCGTCCATATCAACATGTAGAATCGTCCGGTGAGTTTCTAATTGAATTGGAATTTCAAATAAGTCAGCCATACTCACCTCCTAGAAACAAAAAAATTCAAAGTCGTTGGTGACTTTGAATTCTTCAAGATTACTTTTCTTCTGTATCGTCTTCAACGACGTTGTTTTCTACAGCTGTTTCTGCAGGCACAACAGTACGAATTGCTGACATTTCGAACTTCAAGATGGCACCATCCGCATCCAAGTAGAAAGTCTTTGCTTCTTCGTTGATTGACTTAATTTCGCCATGCAAACCACCGATAGTGATGATCTTGGCACCGGCCTTCAAGTTGTTAATCATTTCTTGGTGGCTAGTTTGGCGCTTCTTTTGTGGACGAATCACAAAGAAGTACATTGCTCCGAACATAAGAGCGATTAAAAGTAGTTGTTGTTGCATGATCAAAATCCTCCGAGGGTTTTAGAATAAACGTGCATTGGCTTTATTGTAACCATAGTTTTCCATGACTTCTGCGCGGAAATCAAGCAAGCGATCTTCCGCAATAGCTGTACGCATGTCTTCCATTAATTTTAACAAATAACGTAGGTTATGAACACTGGCAATATTCTGTGCCAATAGTTCATTTGCCTTAAACAAGTGATGCAAGTATGCCTTGGTAAAGTGTGTTGATCCGTAATCGTCTAAATCTGGATCCAATGGTGAAAAGTCGTTCTTGTATTTCGCGTTGGTAATCACAATACGCCCATACTTTGTCATCAAAGTTCCTTTACGAGCAACACGTGTTGGTAGCACACAGTCAAACATATCAATTCCACGAATGGCACCGTCAATTAATGAGTCTGGCGCAGCCACTCCCATCAAGTAGCGTGGCTTGTTTTCAGGCAACCAAGGTACTGTAAAGTCCAGCACACGATTCATTTCTTCCTTTGATTCTCCAACTGATAGACCACCAACGGCATATCCAGGCAAATCCATGGCTACAAGCGCATCCGCAGATTGCTTACGTAAGTCTTTAAATCCAGCCCCTTGCACAATTCCAAACAAAGCTTGGTCATGTGGACGCTTATGTGCTTTGATCGCACGTTCAGCCCAGCGCGCTGAGCGTTCCACAGATTCTTTCACATAATCATATGTTTCAAAGTATGGAATTGCTTCGTCCAGTTGCATCATCACATCTGAACCCAAGTTATTTTGGATACGCATTGCCACTTCAGGAGATAGGAACATTTCACTTCCATCTAAATGGTTCTTGAAAGTTACCCCTTCTTCTTTAATACTATTGTTTGCGGCCAATGACCAAACTTGGAATCCACCTGAATCAGTCAAAATAGGCCCATTCCATCCCATAAACTTGTGCAATCCACCTGCTTCAGCGATTAATTCATCACCTGGGCGCAACCATAGATGGTAAGTGTTTGACAGAATAAATTGTGAGTTAATTTCTTTTAGTTCACGTGGTGACACGTTTTTAACAGTTGCTTGTGTTCCCACCGGCATAAACATTGGTGTCATCACTTCACCGTGTGGTGTTGTAATCTTTCCTAAACGAGCTCCCGTATCCTTTTCAACGTGAAGAAGCTCATATTTAATTGCATAATCTTCAGCCATTTTGATTCCCTCTTCCTTCTAGACTAACGCCTAAAATCAGTATTACTATAGTATATCAAATAATTTTGTCCTGAATAGACAAAAAAACCACTCTCGAGGAGTGGTTTCGTGATGGACGTTACAGGGATCGAACCTGTGACCCCCTGCTTGTAAGGCAGGTGCTCTCCCAGCTGAGCTAAACGTCCATATATGCATTGCGATGTCCTATCCTCGCAGGGGGCGATCCCCCAACTACTTTTGGCGCTATTGAGCTTAACTTCTGTGTTCGGTATGGGAACAGGTGTGGCCTCAATGCCATCATCACAACACGGTATATTCAAGACTTACGTCTCTCAAAACTGAATAATATGTAAATTTTACTTCACTCTTTAATTGAGCCTTAACACCACGTTTTGTTCAACTTGGTTAAGTCCTCGAACCATTAGTACTAGTCCGCTCCATGCATCACTGCACTTCCACTTCTAGCCTATCTACCTCATCATCTTTGAGGGGTCTTACTTCATAAAGAATGGGAAATCTCATCTCGAGGCGAGTTTCACACTTAGATGCTTTCAGCGTTTATCTCATCCGTACATAGCTACTCAGCGATGCTCCTGGCGGAACAACTGATACACCAGAGGTACGTCCACCCCGGTCCTCTCGTACTAAGGGCAGCTCCTCTCAAATTTCCTACGCCCGCGACGGATAGGGACCGAACTGTCTCACGACGTTCTGAACCCAGCTCGCGTACCGCTTTAATGGGCGAACAGCCCAACCCTTGGGACCGACTACAGCCCCAGGATGCGATGAGCCGACATCGAGGTGCCAAACCTCCCCGTCGATGTGGACTCTTGGGGGAGATAAGCCTGTTATCCCCAGGGTAGCTTTTGTCCGTTGAGCGATGGCCCTTCCATGCGGAACCACCGGATCACTAAGTCCTACTTTCGTACCTGCTCGACTTGTAAGTCTCACAGTCAAGCTCTCTTGTGCCTTTACACTCTACGAATGATTTCCAACCATTCTGAGAGAACCTTTGAGCGCCTCCGTTACCTTTTAGGAGGCGACCGCCCCAGTCAAACTGCCTGCCAGACACTGTCTTCCATCGCGATAAGCGATGTGAGTTAGAGTGGTCATACAACGAGGGTAGTATCCCACTGATGCCTCCTTCGAAACTAGCGTTCCGATCTCAACGGCTCCTACCTATTCTGTACAAGCTGCACAAACACTCAATATCAAGCTACAGTAAAGCTCCATGGGGTCTTTCCGTCCTGTCGCGGGTAACCCGCATCTTCACGGGTCTTTAAATTTCACCGAGTCTCTCGTTGAGACAGTGCCCAGATCGTTACGCCTTTCGTGCGGGTCGGAACTTACCCGACAAGGAATTTCGCTACCTTAGGACCGTTATAGTTACGGCCGCCGTTTACTGGGGCTTCAATTCGTACCTTCGCTTGCGCTAAGCACTCCTTTTAACCTTCCAGCACCGGGCAGGCGTCAGCCCCTATACGTCATCTTACGATTTTGCAGAAACCTGTGTTTTTGATAAACAGTCGCCTGGGCCTATTCACTGCGGCTCAGCTTTCGCTGAGCACCCCTTCTCCCGAAGTTACGGGGTCATTTTGCCGAGTTCCTTAACGAGAGTTCACTCGCTCACCTTAGGATGCTCTCCTCGACTACCTGTGTCGGTTTGCGGTACGGGCAGGTAAACACTAACTAGAAGCTTTTCTTGGCAGCGTGACATCACAGACTTCCCTACTTTATTTCGGTCCTCATCATCACTTGTCCTTGGAAGAGCAAGCATTTAACTCACTCTAAGACTTATGATTTAACCCAGCATATCCATCAGCTGGGATCTGTTAGCCTTCTGCGTCCCTCCATCGTTCAAACATGTTCACCTGGTACAGGAATCTCAACCTGTTGTCCATCGACTACGCCTCTTGGCCTCGCCTTAGGTCCCGACTAACCCTGGGAGGACGAGCCTTCCCCAGGAAACCTTAGTCATACGGTGGACAGGATTCTCACCTGTCTTTCGCTACTCATACCGGCATTCTCACTTCTATGCGCTCCACCAGTCCTCACGGTCTGACTTCATCGCCCATAGAACGCTCTCCTATCGCGCCACTTACGTGGCACCCGTAGTTTCGGTGGTGTGTTTAGCCCCGGTACATTTTCGGCGCAGAATCACTCGACTAGTGAGCTATTACGCACTCTTTAAATGGTGGCTGCTTCTAAGCCAACATCCTAGTTGTCTATGCAACTCCACATCCTTTTCCACTTAACACACACTTAGGGACCTTAACTGACGATCTGGGCTGTTCCCCTTTCGACAATGGATCTTATCACTCACTGTCTGACTCCCGGACATACGTGATTGGCATTCGGAGTTTATCTTAATTTGGTAACCCGAGATGGGCCCCGCACCAAAACAGTGCTCTACCTCCAACACGCTTCATTCCGAGGCTAGCCCTAAAGCTATTTCGGAGAGAACCAGCTATCTCCAAGTTCGATTGGAATTTCACCGCTACCCACACCTCATCCCAGCATTTTTCAACATGCACGGGTTCGGGCCTCCAATGCGTTTTACCGCATCTTCACCCTGGACATGGGTAGGTCACCTGGTTTCGGGTCTACAACAACGTACTCAAGCGCCCATTTCAGACTCGCTTTCGCTACGGCTCCGGTCTTTCCACCTTAACCTTGCACGTTATCGTAACTCGCCGGTTCATTCTACAAAAGGCACGCCATCACCCATTAACGGGCTCTGACTTCTTGTAGGCACATGGTTTCAGGAACTTTTTCACTCCCCTTCCGGGGTGCTTTTCACCTTTCCCTCACGGTACTGGTTCACTATCGGTCACTAGGGAGTATTTAGCCTTGCGAGATGGTCCTCGCGGATTCCGACCGGATTTCACGTGTCCGGCCGTACTCAGGATCCTGTACGGGAGGTTGTTCGTTTTCGCATACGGGGCTATCACCCTATCCTGCTCAGCTTCCCAGCTGATTCTGCTAACAAACAACTTTGTAACTCCACAACGACAGTCCTACAACCCCAATGTGCAAGCACATTGGTTTGGGCTCTTCCGTTTTCGCTCGCCGCTACTGACGGAATCGATATTTCTTTCTCTTCCTGTTGCTAATGAGATGTTTCAGTTCACAACGTCTACCTTCAACCTGACTATGTATTCATCAGGTGATAACTTGCATACACAAGCTGGGTTCCCCCATTCGGAAACCCCCGGATCAAAGCTCACTTACAGCTCCCCGGGGAATATCGGTGTTAGTCCCGTCCTTCATCGGCTCCTAGTGCCAAGGCATCCACCATGCGCCCTTAATAACTTAACCTATCAACTTACGTTGATGATTCAAGTTTGAGTATGTGGCTCAAGGCCACATGCGATTTAAACTAATTTAAAAAACTCAAAAAATTACGCGGTGTATTTTTTTCGGCTCAATTTAATTAAATAATTAATTTGAAATGAATTTAAAATTTACAATATTATTCAGTTTTCAAAGATCTAAGTCACTGCCACGTGAGTGGCAATGGAGAATATCGGGATCGAACCGATGACCCCCTGCTTGCAAAGCAGGTGCTCTCCCAGCTGAGCTAATTCCCCGTTAGAATGGGACTGAGAGGACTCGAACCTCCGACCTCACCCTTATCAGGGGTGCGCTCTAACCAGCTGAGCTACAGTCCCGAGGTTCTTCTCTCGTGTATTACATTGAGTGTAAACCACTCAAAACTAAATATCGTTTCAATGCGAATGTGTAGGTTTCCGATTTTCCTTAGAAAGGAGGTGATCCAGCCGCAGGTTCTCCTACGGCTACCTTGTTACGACTTCACCCTAATCATCTATCCCACCTTAGACGGCTGGCTCCTAAAAGGTTACCTCACCGGCTTTGGGTGTTACAAACTCTCATGGTGTGACGGGCGGTGTGTACAAGACCCGGGAACGTATTCACCGCGGCGTGCTGATCCGCGATTACTAGCGATTCCGACTTCATGTAGGCGAGTTGCAGCCTACAATCCGAACTGAGACAAGCTTTAAGAGATTTGCGTACCCTCGCGGGTTAGCGACTCGTTGTACTTGCCATTGTAGCACGTGTGTAGCCCAGGTCATAAGGGGCATGATGATTTGACGTCATCCCCACCTTCCTCCGGTTTGTCACCGGCAGTCTCACTAGAGTGCCCAACTGAATGCTGGCAACTAGTAATAAGGGTTGCGCTCGTTGCGGGACTTAACCCAACATCTCACGACACGAGCTGACGACAACCATGCACCACCTGTCACTTTGTCCCCGAAGGGAAAGCGCCATTTCTGGCGTGGTCAAAGGATGTCAAGACCTGGTAAGGTTCTTCGCGTTGCTTCGAATTAAACCACATGCTCCACCGCTTGTGCGGGTCCCCGTCAATTCCTTTGAGTTTCAACCTTGCGGTCGTACTCCCCAGGCGGAGTGCTTAATGCGTTAGCTGCGACACTTAGGGGCGGAAACCCCCAAACATCTAGCACTCATCGTTTACGGTGTGGACTACCAGGGTATCTAATCCTGTTTGCTACCCACACTTTCGAGCCTCAACGTCAGTTACAGTCCAGAGAGCCGCCTTCGCCACTGGTGTTCCTCCATATATCTACGCATTTCACCGCTACACATGGAATTCCACTCTCCTCTACTGCACTCAAGTTATCCAGTTTCCAAAGCACTTCCACAGTTAAGCTGTGGGCTTTCACTTCGGACTTAAATAACCGTCTGCGCTCGCTTTACGCCCAATAAATCCGGATAACGCTTGGAACATACGTATTACCGCGGCTGCTGGCACGTATTTAGCCGTTCCTTTCTGGTAAGATACCGTCAGACACTGAGCAGTTACTCTCAATGCTATTCTTCTCTTACAACAGTGTTTTACGAGCCGAAACCCTTCATCACACACGCGGCGTTGCTCCATCAGACTTTCGTCCATTGTGGAAGATTCCCTACTGCTGCCTCCCGTAGGAGTATGGGCCGTGTCTCAGTCCCATTGTGGCCGATCAGTCTCTCAACTCGGCTACGCATCATCGTCTTGGTGAGCCATTACCTCACCAACTAACTAATGCGCCGCGGGACCATCTCTTAGTGATAGCAGAACCATCTTTCAAATAGCAACCATGCGGTTGCTAGTGTTATGCGGTATTAGCATCTGTTTCCAGATGTTATCCCCCGCTAAGAGGTAGGTTTCCCACGTGTTACTCACCCGTTCGCCACTCACTGCAATGTTCATCGTCATATCAGAGCAAGCTCTTCAAATCAGTTGAACCACAGTGCGTTCGACTTGCATGTATTAGGCACGCCGCCAGCGTTCATCCTGAGCCAGGATCAAACTCTCAATTTGAAGTTTGAGTATAACTCAATTTTTTTGTTGTTTAACAGATGTTAAACGAATTTACTAGCGAATTGACTTCGCAAATGTTTGGACCAACTAATAGTTGGTCGACCTACACATTTGTTACATCGAAACGATATTCAGTTTTCAATGATCTACTTCGTTGTTTCGTTTAGGTGATTTGTATCCCCCTGAGACAACTTAATTATCATACCATCGGTATGCGATGAATGTCAACAACTTGTTTAAGTTATTTTTCATCGTTGCATTTCTGCAAAGCGGATGACGGGAATCGAACCCGCATTCCCAGCTTGGAAGGCTGGAGCACTAGCCATTGTACTACATCCGCAAAAACGTTTTAACTTAGCGCCGAAACAACTTGCTGTCGTTAGGACATGTAATAATATACCGCGCTGACAACGTTTGGTCAAGCGTTTTGTTAAAAAGTTTTATTTTTCGTGTTATTTGTGTACAAACATCGCATCCCCAAAGGAAAAGAAGCGATATCCTTGTGCAATTGCATGTTCATACGCACCTAGAATGTGTTCACGCCCTGTAAAGGCTGCAACCAACATCACCAACGTTGACTTAGGCAAATGGAAGTTCGTGATAAATGCATCAACAACCGTCCATTGGTATCCTGGCTTAATGAAGATATCTGTCCAACCAGAGTCCGCCACTAAGCGCCCTGCGTTTTTTTGACCAATTGTTTCCAAAGTACGAATTGAAGTTGTCCCTGTCGCAACGATACGACCACCATTTGCATGCACTTCATTCAATGTATCTGCCGCATCTTGTGACAATTGATAGAATTCAGAATGCATCTTGTGATCTTCCAGGTTGGTTTCTTCCACTGGTCGGAATGTTCCCAAACCTACGTGAAGCGTTAATTCAACAATCTTCACACCCTTTGCTTCTACCTTGGCTAACAGTTCTGGTGTCCAATGTAGTCCTGCAGTTGGGGCAGCCGCAGATCCATTGACCTTTGAAAAAACAGTTTGATAACGTTCTTGGTCATCTAACTTTTCTTTAATGTATGGTGGCAATGGCATTTCACCTAATGATTCTAGGATTTCTAAGAAGATGCCATCATAACGGAATTCAACCATTCGACCACCGTGTTCCAACTCTTCTGTGACCACAGCGGTTAGTTGTCCATCTCCAAACACAATTTCTTGCCCAACTTTATACTTCTTAGCTGGCTTAATCAGTGTTTCCCATACATCACCATTATCTTGGCGTAGCAATAACACTTCTACCCCACCACCGGTACCAGGACGTGTTCCGTATAAACGAGCAGGTAAGACACGTGAATTATTCATCACAAGTGCATCCCCTTCATTCAGATAGTCGACGATATCGTAAAAGTGTTTATCTGCAACTTCACCCGTCACAGCATTAACATCTAACAAACGAGAACTTGAGCGATCCAATAATGGTGTTTGCGCAATTAGTTCTTCTGGTAAATCGTAATCAAAGTCATCTAATGTATAATCTGTTCGCATTTATCTTCTCTCATTTTCTTCTATAATACTAGATCGTTATTTCTTCATTTCTGGAAATGGTAGATTTAAATGTTCATACGCTTCTGCACTAACAACACGCCCACGTGGTGTACGTTGCAAGAAACCAATTTGAATTAAGTATGGTTCATACATTGATTCAATCGTATCAACTTCTTCCCCCACATTCGCTGCAATTGTATTTACACCGACTGGTCCCCCTTGATAGTAGGAAATCATCGTCGTTAGAATTTTATGATCAATTTGGTCTAACCCACGACTATCGACCTTTAGCATATCTAGAGCAAAATCAACAATCCCATTATCAATGACATCTAACCCTTGTACCATAGCAAAGTCTCGGACCCGACGTAGTAAACGATTAGCGATACGTGGTGTACCTCGTGATCGTAATCCCAATTCTAGTGCCCCTTCAGGTTGAATCTCAGTCCCAAAGACCTCGGCAGAACGCGTAACAATTTCAGCCAATTCATCCTTAGAGTAATAATTCATATGTTCCACAATCCCAAAACGGTCACGCAATGGTTGTGATAACATCCCCGCACGGGTCGTTGCCCCAATCAATGTGAATGGTGGCAATGGAAAATGAACTGGATGAGCAGTAGGCCCTTCACCCACAATAATATCAACATAAAAGTCTTCCATTGCAGAATACAACATTTCTTCGACCGTCTTTGGCAAACGATGAATTTCGTCAATAAACAAAACATCCCCTGGTGCCAACTCATTTAGCAAGGCTAATAAATCACCTGACTTTTCAATCGCTGGTCCAGTCGTTGTCCGAATATTAACACCCATTTCATTGGCAATAATCATCGCAATCGTTGTCTTACCAAGTCCTGGCGGTCCATAAAACAACACATGATCCAATGTTTCAGAACGTTGCTTGGCTGCTTCGATATAAATGTTCATTCGTTTCTTCAACGCTGGTTGTCCAATATATTGACTCAAACGCGTTGGACGTAATGACTTTTCTTCTATATCAGCGGATACATCCCGCAATAAATCATCTGGCATAACTTACCTCTATTGTAGTAACTTCAATCCAGCACTTACGTATTCAGCCGTTGTGGCAAAATCCATCTTGCTTAATTGCTTTTCAACTGACTTCAAATCACGCTTGGCATATCCTAACGCTTCTAACGCTAACATCGCTTCACCCAATGCACCTTCTAATTCTTCAGGCTTAGGAACATCTAGTGTAATTTCAACGTTACTTTGGAATGGTAAATCGGCCAACTTATTTTGTAAGTCCAAAATAATTTGTTGCGCTGTCTTCTTTCCAATTCCTGGGAACTTAGTCAAGAATGTTACGTTGTTATCCATAATTGCTTGTACTAATCCTGAATGATCATTACTTGCTAGAATCGCTAACGCTGACTTTGGGCCGATTCCTGATACTGCCAACAACTTTTGGAACAATGTCTTTTCATCTAGTGTCGCGAAGCCATACAAAGTTTGTTCAGTTTCACGTACAATTTGTTCCACATACACGGTTGTTGGTTGATTTTGTGTAAACACATATGGGTTCGCAGTCATGACACGGTACCCCACCCCTTGTACATCAACCACGATGTAACTAGGCGTTACCGCTTCAATCGTTCCCTTTAAATATTCGTACATATGTTGTTCCCCTCTTCTCAAAACATCAGATAATAATAGTATAGCAGATATTAAGTTTAAACGAACACAAATCAAACCAAAGAAAAAAGGTCATCGCTGATGCGACAACCTTCATTAATTATTTCATTTATTAGTTCGCGTAGTTAGGCGCTGCCTTAGCAATTTGAACATCGTGTGGGTGACTTTCAAGCAAACCAGCGTTTGTGATTTGAACAAAGCGTGCTGTTTCAATCAATTCAGCAACTGAATGTGAGCCAGTGTATCCCATTCCTGAACGTAGTCCACCAAGAATTTGGAAGATAACATCATCCAACAATCCCTTGTAGGCTGTACGTCCTTCGATTCCTTCAGGAACCATCTTGTTCGCTTCATTAACTTCACCTTGGAAGTAACGGTCCTTTGAACCATTTTCCATGGCTGCGATTGAACCCATACCACGGTATGACTTGAATTGTTCACCAGTTGCTTCGTCAGTGAATACTTCACCAGGTGCTTCAGCAGTTCCTGCCAACATTGATCCAAGCATTACGGCGTTTCCACCAGCAGCCAAGGCCTTAACGATGTCACCTGAGTACTTCAATCCACCGTCAGCGATGATTGACTTACCCATTTCACGAGCTACTTCAGCAGCATCCAAGACAGCAGTCAATTGTGGCACACCAACTCCGGCAACAACACGAGTTGTACAAATTGAACCAGGTCCAATACCAACCTTAACAACGTCAACACCTGCTTCGTACAGAGCACGTGTACCTTCAACAGTTGCTACGTTACCAGCAATGATGTTTACTTCAGGGAATTCTGAGCGAACTTCGCGAATCTTACGCAAAACACCTTCTGAATGACCGTGTGCTGAGTCCAATACGATTGCGTTGGCACCAGCTTCAACCAAAGCAGCAATACGCTTGATTGTATCTGAAGTAATTCCAGCAGCTCCAGCAACAATCAATTGCCCGTTTTCGTCAGTAGCAGCATTTGGGAAAGTTCCGTATTCAATCGCAGCAGCCTTAACCTTCTTCACTTCAGCAACTTGTTGTTCAATCAACATGTTCTTGTGAATAACACCCATTCCACCCAATTGTGCCATACGAATAGCCAAACGAGCTTCAGTAACAGTGTCCATCGCAGCTGACAATACAGGGATGTTTAGCTTCAATGTTGGTGTTAGTTCAACACTCAAATCTACGTCATTTGGCAATACGTTTGATGCTGCTGGCACCAAAAGTACGTCGTCAAATGTTAATCCTAGTTTTGTTACCTTATCTGCTGCAAAAGTCATATGTTTATCCTCCGGGTTTGGTAAGTTTTAAGTGCTTGACCAAAATCGCTGAAAATCCTACAAATGACGCATAAGTGTACACGAAACATTTGCGGATTGTCACCAAAATTCGGTCGGTGGTAGAGACTTGTTGGCCATTTTCCAACAATTAAATCTGCATTTATATTAAAAAGTCTTGTTACACATATTACCTTGTTTCAATTTTTTTGCAACCCTTTTATGCTAACTCTTTGTTGATGCTTGTTGTTTCTAATTAAAAAGCCTAAAATAGTAAGTAATAAATTATAAAAATTTGAATATGGAGGTAACGTATGTTCAGACATCGAGAACAGCCAACTGAGCTTTGGCAGAAAAATTTGATGATCCTCTGGTTCGGTGTCTTCATGATGGGAATCGGCTTTAGTGAAGTCATGCCTTTCTTGTCACTGTATATTGACACATTAGGCGATTTCACAACTAATCAACTAAACTTCTATAGTGCGGTAATCTTTTCAATCGCCTTCCTAACAACTGCATTCACCGCTCCACTTTGGGGGCGTTTAGCAGATGCCAAAGGACGTAAGCTAATGTTGCTACGCGCATCATTAGGAATGGCAATTATTTTCGCACTGATGGGAACAGCAACTGAAGTCTGGCATTTAATCTTGTTACGTGCCATTCAAGGTGTGTTCGGTGGATTCATTTCCAACGCAACTGCCTTAGTTGCCACACAAACCCCTAAAGATCATACCGGATATGCCATGGGAGTTGTCGTAACTGGAACAACTGCTGGGCAATTAATCGGTCCATTCATCGGTGGAACACTTGCCAGTTTGACAGGTTTCCGAATGACCTTCTTTGTGACTGGTGTTATTTTCTTCTTAGTCTTCCTACTTGTGTTGTTTGGTATTCACGAAGAGTTCGTCCCAACATTAAAAGAAGACGCACCATCACTTAAGCAAGTTGTACAACAATTACCTCATGCACGTTTAACATTAGGTTTGTTCATTACAACAATGATGATTCAAATTGTGAACTTCTCAATCACACCAATTATTTCATTGTTTGTCCGTCAACTAAACAACACACCAATTAGTGTTACTTTCTTAGCTGGGGTCGTTGCGGCGATGCCAGGTATTGCGACTCTATTGGTTGCCTCAAAGTTTGGTGCGTTAGGTGATAAAGTTGGTACGCAACGCATGGTCATGCTAGGCTTCCTATTAACCGTCTTAGTACTAGTTCCTACCGCCTTCGTAACCGCTGTTTGGCAATTGGCCCTATTCCGTTTCTTGATTGGAATTGCCGATGCCACAATGTTACCTGCGGTCCAGACACTATTGTCTAAGACAACACCTAAGGCGATTACAAGTCGTATCTTCGCATATAACCAATCATTCCAAGCGATTGGATCAGTTGCTGGTCCAATGTTTGGAACAGCAGTCGCATTCTACTTCGGTTACCAAGGGATTTTCATTGCTTCTGCACTACTAGTTGGTGCTACAGCATTTGTCTTCCGCCGCGTAACTAAAGACGTTGATTTGAGTAATGCAGCTTAATTGAACAAATCACTTATACTTAAGCAGCCCTATTAGTTGGTAACCTAAACTAATCAGGGCTGTTTTATTTTTTCTTACACAACCTCGGATCATCTCTAGCGTTAATTTGACCAATAAATGTTATAGTTGATTTAAACATGAGCTTTTTATCATTACGACAAACAATCGTTAGCGAGGAATTCAAGATGGATATTAAAGTATATATCGCAAGCGCATTTACCAAAGACAATCTTGGCGGAAATAAAGCCGGGGTTGTCTTCATGGATACTAAACTAACAAGCAAACAAAAAATGTCAATCGCGCGCGAACTAGGTTTCGCTGAAACTGCTTTTGTCACGTCATCCTCATCAGCTGATTACAAGTTAGAATATTTCACACCCAAGGAAGAAGTTGATCTTTGTGGGCACGCAACAATTGCAACTTTTACAACACTCGATTATTTAGGTAACTTAACGAAGGATACGTATAGAATTGAAACCAATAGCGGCATTCTAGATATTACTATTCACGAATCCACTATTTTAATGCAGCAAAACACCCCCATCTTTGATGTATCCCTCGTTCCAGAGAGCATTTCCAATTCATTCGACTTAGCGCTGCTAGAGGGTGCCTACCCCATCCAAATTGTTTCAACTGGCTTACGTGATATTATGGTACCTATCAAATCCTTCGCCGCACTAAGTCAGTTAACTGCTGACTTCCAAGAAATTGAAAATATTAGTGCCACATATAACGTCATTGGTATGCATTTATTCACCATTGAAGGCAATCGCATTATTTGCCGAAACTTCGCTCCTTTGTATGATATTAATGAAGAAGCAGCTACTGGTACATCTAACGCTGCATTGGCCTCGTATCTTTACAATCATGATATTCTACGTCAAAACGACTATATCTTTGAGCAAGGATATGAATTAAATGCACCTTCAGAAATAAAAGTCCATCTTACAACCGACGCTAAACATCAGATAACTCGTGTTCAAGTAGGCGGTACGGGGAATTTCACTGAATTACGTACCTTAACTGTGCACTAAAAAAAGACCAACAATCATATGTTGGTCTTTTTCTTTTGGTTATAAGATTTTTTGAAACTTGTTTTACAAACGCATTATTTCAATGATGAAGTCGCCGCACTTACATTACGGTCATGTGGCATTTCAAACAATTGTTCATCCCCATGCTCAAACGTTACTTGTCCATTCAACAAGTCACTAACCTGCGCTTCAAATGATTCAATATCACTAGGCAATACTGGAACAGTAACATCCACACCTGTTGTATATTGCGTATCACTAATCATGTATTCGTTTGTGTCTAACCAATACTTCAAACTATCGTATGAAGGATAGCCGACACTAATGATAATTGCTTGACGTGTCACTAGTTCAACTAACCCTACGTCGACTAATCCATCAGCAACGGTTCCCGCATATGCACGAATTAAACCGCCAGCACCGAGCTTAATTCCACCAAAGTAACGCGTTACTACCGCAACAACATTATGTACTTGGTTATTTTTCAACACTTCTAACATCGGTACCCCTGCAGTTCCAGCTGGTTCACCATCATCAGAATAGCGTTGCACTTCATCATGATCACCTAATACATATGTCCAAACATTATGATTCGCTTTACGATGTTGTTGGCTGATTGTTGCAACAAACTCACGTGCTTCTTCTTCGTTACTAATCCGAGCCACATTTAGAATAAACTGTGACTTTTTAATATCTTGTTCCCACGTTGCCACTTGTGGTGAAATTGTTAGATTTAAATATTGTTCATTTGCCATTGTCACCACTCCTCTTTGATTTTTAATTAGTATAACATCAAAAAAAGCCCTGACAAAAGTCAGGACTTTAATCTAACCATTTCATATTTAATGCAAAGACGTCTTTTCGTCAGTTGCTTCCGGTAATGGCTTCTTTGAGTCACGCCAAAGTGTTGATGCTGTGTATACTGACAAACCAACAATTAAGTATGACAACATTGTAATATCAATGTAGTTCACGACTTGTACCGCTAATAACACACCAATAACCCCACCAATGATAATTCCTGGTACTCCGCGCCATTCAACACGACCAGAACGGATAAACGCCACCGCTGATGTCATAAAGATCATCGCCGCATCCATCATCATAATCGGGAACGCAACCAATGGATTCATCCCCACAAGTGAGAAGAAAATCAATTCAGGTGTGTAGTTACCCAATCCCATCGTCATAAAGATACCCAAACAGAAATTGACGCTAATCCCCAGCACTAACAACCATCCGTGTAAGCCATGAATATCAGTAGATGCATCCATTCCTGGGTGGAAAATCAATTTAATCAACATCGCAACCGCAGCCACAACAAGAGCAACTGACAAGAAACGTTGCACCTTACGTACGTTCCAATTAGCCGTAACGCGAGTTCCAACAAACGCTCCGACAACCGCAGCTAATGTCATTGAAATCAACGTCAATGCCTCAACCTTAACAGCTGTTAGGAATAGCAATGCCTCCATGAATACCGGAATGGCATGTGCTACAGTCATAGTTCCCGGTAACTTACGATCATCATCTAACCAATTTGTGGCCTTAAAGATTGTTGTCGTTGTCGCAAAAGAACCAATTCCTAATGTGTCACCAAAATCAGCGAACAATCCAATTAAGAACCCTTTACCAAAACGTTCGCGCACTTCAACTTTACGTTTGCGAATTTGGTAAACAATAATCATTGCAATTCCAATCAAGGCTGCAATCAACACAAATTTCAAGATATTTAAAATCATTTCTTCGTTCATATGTACTCTCACATTCAATCAGCGCTTTCTTCACTAATGGCTATACCATTAGTAAAGGCATTTAATAATTCTAACCGATTCGCAGACCCTGCGCAAACAAAAAAGACACCCATACTAACTTGAGAGTTAATATAAGCGTCTTTAATTGATTTCTGATTAAACTTCGTAGTCGAATTGGAAATCAAGAATTTGAACAGTATCTCCGTTTTGGGCACCAGCTTCATGCAAAGCTGTGTCGACACCCATGTAACGCAATTGACGCGCGAAACGCATCATTGATTCTGTAAAGTTTGTGTTTGTACGTTGGAATAGACGTTCAATTTCTTCACCGTAAAGGATCCAAGTTCCGTCTTCTTCACGTGCAATTTCAAAGGCTGGCTTATCTTCATTAAATTCGTACAAGGCAGTCTCATCTTGTGGTTCCATATCCTTAGGGATGAACATTGGTGTTTCATCCAACAGGTTGGCTGTGTATTGCATCAAGTCTTCCACGCCAGTACGTGTCAAAGATGAGATTGGGCGGATATCAGCATCGATACCAGCTTCAGCCATCTTTTCTTCGAATGTTGCTAGTGTTTCAGCAGCATCTGGCATATCCATCTTCGTAGGTACGATGATTTGTGGACGTTCCAACAACATTGGATCGTATGCTTCCAATTCAGCATTGATCTTCATGTAGTTTTCAAATGGATCTTGTGTGTCATCAATTCCAGACATGTCAATCATGTGCAAGATAACACGTGTACGTTCAACGTGACGCAAGAATTGAATTCCAAGACCGATACCTTCTGAGGCACCTTCAATCAAACCAGGCAAGTCAGCCATAACGAAGTCACGTCCATCATCAAGACGAACCATTCCTAGGTTAGGCTTCAATGTTGTAAAGTGGTATTCCGCCACCTTAGGCTTAGCCGCAGTAACAACTGACAACAATGTTGACTTTCCAACAGATGGAAATCCAACCAATCCAACATCGGCCAAAACCTTAAGTTCTAGTCCGATTTCAAATTCTTCACCGGGTTCACCGTTTTCAGCGATTTCAGGCGCTGGGTTCTTTGATGACGCAAAACGCATGTTTCCACGTCCACCACGTCCAGCCTTAGCAACAACCAATTCTTGGCCAGCTTCAGTCAAGTCACCAAAGATTTCACCAGTTTCAGCATTAGTTACTGTTGTACCTTGTGGCACGCGAATAATCAAATCTTCAGCTGAACGTCCAGTCATTCCCTTAGTTGCACCGTTTTGTCCTGGTTGCGCCTTAAACATACGCTTGTAGCGGAAATCCATCAAAGTACGTAGACCTTCGTCTACGACCATCACAACATTTCCTCCGTGACCACCGTCACCACCAAAAGGACCACCACGATCGATATACTTTTCATGACGGAAAGAGACGGCACCATCGCCACCCTTTCCTGCTTTAACATTAATTTTAACTTGGTCGACAAACGCCATGTTTATGACCTCACTTTCTTTTATTGCAGAGTTAAGTTTACACGCGAAATTCAGTAACTTCTAGTTTACAGTATATAACGGTAAATTCCAACTAGCGAAAGCTATTTTATACTAGAATCTGTATCACTTGCTTGTAAGGAGATTTTAATATTTTGTGCAACCTTCTTGCTAACGCCTAGTTTTTGCAAATCTTCAATGGGAGCTTCCCTGATTTTCTTCAATGACCCATAGGTTGTCAAAAGTTTTTGACGTGTCTTAGGTCCAACCCCACTGATTTCATCTAAACGAGACCCTAATGATGTTTTAGAACGCAATTGACGATGGAATGTGATCGCAAAACGGTGCACTTCTTCTTGGATACGTTGTAGTAAGAAGAATCCTTGTGACTTGTGATCTAAGACGACCGGTGGTTCTCCTGCCGCAACTAGCAAATCGGCCGTTTTGTGATGATCATTCTTAACCATCGCCGCAACCGGTACATCTAACCCTAATTCATCTTCGATAACTTCTTTGGCTGCATTCAATTGAATTTCACCACCGTCCATGAGAATTAGATCCGGCATTTCAGCATGTTCCTTCAGCAAGCGACTGTAACGACGACGAATAACTTCCATCGTTTCAGCACGTTCATCCGCATGTTCAACTGTCTTGGTCTTGTACTTACGATATAGGTTCTTATTAGGGACCCCATCTTCATACACAACCATGGCTGATACCATTTCTTGACCACTAATATGCGAATGATCAAACGCTTCAATCCGATGAATCTCATCAATACCAAGCGCATCAGCTAATTCTTGTGATGCCCCACTTGTCTTGTTAACGTTCATTTCCATTAAACGGAATTTTTCATCTAATTCAATTTTGGCATTCTTCTCTGCCAACTCTAACAATTGACGCTTTTCACCACGTTGTGGTGTACGGACAGGAATACCTAAGACTTCACCGATATTTTTTACATCTAGACCAGCAGGTACCAACAATTCTTTTGGCAACACCGTATTATCACGTTGATAGAATTGCAGAATAAAACGTGTTAGCTCTTCTTCTGCCTCTTCCACAATTGCAAACACCCGTTTTTCGCGCTTCATCAGCCGTGATTGACGAATAAAGAAGATTTGAACGGACATCCAGCCCTTATCAACATAGTAGTTGATTAAATCACGTGGTGTTCCATCGTTTGAAATAATCTTCTGCTTTTCGACTGTTGCTTCAATGAACTTCAGTTGATCCCGCAAATCAGCAGCCCGTTCAAAAGCCATTTCTTCTGAAGCCACCATCATTTTCTCTTTTAATTCTTGCGTTACTTCTTTGGTACGTCCATTCAAGAACGCTTGAATACGTTTAATTTGTGCATCATATTCTTCAACGGGCACAACACGATAACATGGTCCTAAACATTGGCCCATATTAGCGTATAAACATGGGCGCCCTTGGTATCCATTACATCGACGTAATGGATAGGTCTTTTGTAAGAAATGTAGTGTTTCTTGCGCAGCATATACGTTTGGATACGGCCCAAAATAATGTGCACCATCTTTTTTGACTTCGTTGGCTAATTCAATCTTTGGATCACGTTCATTTGTGATTTTGATGTAGGGATAGCCCGTTCCACCTTTAAGACGGATATTGTAGTACGGTTGATACTTTTGAATCAAAGTTACTTCCAATAACAACGACTCTTTTTCTGACGATGTCACAATGAAATCAAAATCGGCAATATTTTCAACTAATTGTGCCGTTTTCCCTGTGTGCTCACCTTTAAAGTAAGAACGCACACGATTTTTTAAATTTTTAGCCTTACCAACATAGATAATCTTCCCATTGATATCTTTCATTTGATAAGATCCCGGTTGATCAGGTAAAAGCGCTAACTTTTGTTCAATATGGGTAGATGCCATACACGCCTCCTCCGTTAAACATTTGTCTTTATTATATCACTTTTAATTCAGTTATTATCTTCTCTACCTTGTGGGCGTTTTAACAGACCATAGTGGGAATCGAACCCAGAGTAACTACCAAGTTATGGTCTAAACATATGCAATGATATGTACTTATTTCTTAAAGTCTTTTTCAACAAAGACACGTGTTGTCCCACTAGTTTTATGTAATACTTTCCCTTTTTGATCTACAACAACAGCGTAAATTTCTTTTTGGCGATTATCCATGTCAAAAAGCTTTTCTAAATCAGTATCCTTAAACTCTTTATGCTTAGAACTGGCAACATTGTAGAAGACCCCAGTTGCAAAATTATGCGCATGTTCTGTCACTTTAAATAAATCACCCTTAGATAACTTAGATCCTGATTCACTTAATGTAATCTTCACACCAGGCATAGGCTTATCAGCATATTCGACCTTACTGATAGAACGTGCCCAGACAAAGTTTGGATAGTTCTTTTTGGCATAATCCACTCGTACACCGAATTCAGAACTTAGCTTGTCATTAAAAGCATTAATCATGGCTTCTTTCTTTGATACAGGCTTTGGCTTTACCGGCTCACTCTTTTTAGCAGCTTCTGCATTGTCAGTTTGGTTTTCAGACGTAACCTTCACACCTGAACGCAGTTCAAATTCTGCAGCATCGCTCACCAAAGACTTTGAAAAATTCATTGCAGTGAATCCTGCCCCTAGCAAGATGACTCCAACAACAGTTCCAACCAGCATGTGTTTTTTGTACTTACTAAACACAACTTTCATACATAGCTCCTATTCTAGCTTTTAGCGTCATTCCTATCTGGACGTAATGAATATTTTGATTCTACATTTGTGATGCGTTTATCTAACGCATAAAACACACAAAAAGCGCTATCCCATGAATAAGATAGCGGTTAATATCACGATTTAATCTTGATATCGTTAAAAATCGACGATAATTTAAGTCTATTGTTTGTATATTTAGTTATTATACCATTATCTGGTCTTTTCTGAAAAACCAAAAATGGTGTTATACTAAATTAAATACAATATTTGGGAGGATTCCTTATGGGATTATTAACGCGTCGTAACGATACACATAGTCGTGATATGGATGATCTTTTTGACATTCCCACGCTAGATACACCTAACCAAGATGACAAATTGCGCTTTCTTGGTACCAAGAAAAATGACGACAAATAACCTATAATTGTCGTAAATAAACATAAAAATCCGCTACGAGTCGCTTGATTCGTAGCGGATTTTTATCTTCAATTATTTAGTGGCATTTAATTTATCTGCTAACTTCAAAAACTTTGGTGCATTATCGGTAAACACCCCTGTAACGCCCCAACTGAACAACTCTTTAATACGACGCCCTGAGTTTACAGTCCAGACATTCACCAGATAGCCTTGATCTAAAATTTCAGCAACAGTGTCAGCTGTTAAGTTAGTGTCTTCTACGCTAATTTCTGTTACTTCGCAAGCTTGTGCAAGCATTGGCCAGTCTGGCGTAAATGTATTTTTATCAAATAGTAATGCATAAGTTGCATTCGGATACGCCTGACGCATCATCCCTAACAAAATTGGATTAAAACTTGAAATTTGCACTTCAACAATGGGATCTAATTGTTCTAAGTACGTAATCATTTGGCGGACCAATTGCTTAGATAGTTGCAAGCCATTCGGTCCAGAGACACCCTTCAATTCAAAGTTAATGTTGATACCTTGCTCATTAATAAATGCGATAAATTCATCCATTGTTGGTAAGTGTTCCCCACGTAACTTCTTACCATATCTCGCTGAAGCGTCAGCATTTGCCATTTCATCCCAATTTAGCGCCGTCACTTCACCAGTTAAATCAGTTGTACGATCCAAAAAATCATCATGAATCAGAATCAACTTCCCATCTTTTGTAATTGCCACATCAGTTTCAATCCACATCACATCAGAGTCTGCAATTGCTTGAAAACCACGCATTGTGTTTTCTGGCAACTTTGCAGGCAATCCACGGTGGGCTAAAATTTTTAATGCCATATGTTCCTACTCCTCTTAAATCTTTTTCTTAAATATACGTGTCATTCCTCGCCAAATCGGCTTAAACAAACTTCCCTCTTGATACGTTAACACATTCTTCTTGTATACGCGTAATCCATAGTATCCCAACACAATTAATGCTAGAAGTTCTAGTATCAACGCAACAGCTGCATCTGTCATAGTTGCATATTGCAAACCTAGACGCGCAGGCATTAGTGTTTGTGAGAAGAACGGCAAGTATGACAAACCTTGCAAAATAATGTTATGTGAGTTACCACTCAACATAAACGTTAACATATAACTAATCATTGATAAGTATGTCACTGGTGACACTGCTTGTTGCACTTGACTTAAATCATTTACCATTGCTGCAATCATGGCAGTCAAGACCATATATAACACGATGGCTACAAACACAATCGCAATAGTCATCACACCAAAGCCCCAATCGACACCGGCAACAACTGACTTTGCTTTTAGCAACATTTCATTTTTGGGCGCAACGATAGCGACCCCAATTCCAACAGCAACATAAATCGCAGCATGTAAAATCGCCAATAAGGCAATTCCACTAATCTTACCAAAAAATTGTACAGCTGGTGAAGTCATTGCCAACAAAATCTCCATGATTCGTGATGATTTTTCGTTCGCAATTTCTTGGGCAATCATACTTACATAAGCACTCAAAAACACAAAAATAAGAATACCTAACGCCCCAGCTAATGCAAAATTAGCAGCCTTTGCTAATCCACCATCAGCTTGCCCTTTGTTACTTTGCATAACCATACTTAGTGCGGGAGGGGTCATCAAAGATGTTAATTCTTCAGTCGTCAACTTTAGACCCTGCGCTTTATTCATCATCGTAAATTGGTTCAGGGACACCTGAAGGTTATTTTGATCAATTGTGTGTGATTCTGATGTATATGAATACGTGTATTTCCCATCTTGTTCAGTCAACAAACCATCAATCTTTTTAGCAGCTAAATCATTTTCAGCAGCCGTTTTAGATGAAACATCTACTAACTTCGCATCTAAATTTTTATCTGCATTTAGAACCTTCGTCAATGCAGGTTGATTGACTACTGCCACAGTTGGCGTATCAGAACTGTTCATTGCATTCGTCACAAATGTTATACCGCCAATAAACGCAACAATCAACAAAGGTGATAGCACCAACATCCAATAACCACCTGTTTTAACACGGGTCATAAATGTTTGCTTCATGACTAACCATAATTGTCTCATAAACATTATTGATCACCTCCTGCAGCGACTTCACGACGGAAAACTTCATCCATTGTCGGTGGTGTTTGCGCAAAGACTGGTACATATCCATCTTCAGCCACAAGTTTAAAGACATCTTTCCCGACTTCTGGATCGGTCAAATGAATCTTACGTCCGGCCCCTTCATTTTCAATGTTATCTACGCCATTGATTTGAAGCAAACGTTCATTCGTAACTGATGACTCAAGGTAGATTTCACTACGTCCAAATGATTCGCGGATGTCTACGGGCGTTCCTTGTAAAACCGTGTCTCCGTGTCGCAACATTGTGATTTTGTCCGAAAGATGTTCAACTCCTGACATATCATGTGAACTAAATAGAATTTTAGCCCCATTCTGCTTCAAACGCTTAATTTCACGCATCATCAGTTCGGTATTCACTGGATCCAATCCTGAAAATGGTTCATCCAAAATCAAGAATTCTGGTTCAAAAATAACCGTTGAGATGAGTTGGATTTTTTGCGCATTTCCTTTTGACAAAGATTGCACTTTATCTTCTGGTTTCCCAACAACGTCTAGGCGCTTCATCCAATCACGTAACGCAATTTTAGCATCTTGACGCTTCATCCCATGTAATTCAGCGAAGTAGACCACTTGATTTTCAATTGTCTGCTTTTGATATAGACCACGTTCTTCTGGCAAGAAACCTAGCTTTTGACGTTTGTGCGCATCAAGTGGTTGTCCATCCCATAGAACTGTTCCATTTGTTGGCGTAATGAAGTCTAAAATCATACGGAAAGTTGTCGTCTTTCCCGCACCATTCTGTCCAATCAGTCCCATCACTTCACCTGGTTGAATCGTTAGGTTTAGATCATTGACCGCAACTTTGTCGCCAAAGTGTTTTGTTAAGTGTGTTAATTCAATCACTGTGACTACTCCCTTCACTTCTCATATATTTTGCCTAATTATACCATTTATCAGTTCATACTTTTAAATTTTGAGACATTTAGTATGTAACCTTAACAAATAATCAAAAAGAAAAACCAGATATCCTAAGATATCTGGTTCTTAATTACATAGGTTTGTTTTGCGCATTACGTCGTAATGATGGCAACATTTCAGCGGTGAAATGTACTTCACGTGGCTTAGAACCATTCGGTCCCCCTATCAAGCCGCGATCAGCCATATCATCAACAATACGTCCTGCACGATTATATCCCATCTTAAAGTGACGTTGGATAGATGACGTTGATGCGCCATTCGCACGAAGTACAAATTCAAGTACATCGTCCCATTGCTCATCTAAATCATTCCCATCCCCTGAATCACCTTGTTCTAGGCTTTGCATTTCAGCTTCAGATACAGTCATTGCATCATCATATTGTGCCTCACCTTGTGCTTTAATGAAGTCTGTCAAATTCTCAACATCTTCATCACTCAAGAAGGCTCCTTGCACACGTTGTGGTCCGCTTGAACCAATTGGCGAGAACAACATGTCTCCACGTCCTAGCAACTTTTCAGCTCCATTAGAATCCAAAATAGTTCGCGAATCAATTCCAGATGAAACAGCAAAGGCCATACGTGATGGCACATTGGCCTTGATCAATCCAGTAATGATATCAACTGACGGACGTTGTGTTGCAACAATCATGTGAATTCCAGCGGCACGCCCCAATTGGGCAATACGCACAATTGAATTTTCAACATCGCCAGAAACCGAAGATGTCATCATCAAGTCAGCCAATTCGTCGATAATAACGACTAGGTATGGCATTTCTTGTAAGACAGATTCAGTACTTGTGGCATTATGTTTTTGCACAAAACGGTTGTATCCATCAATGTTACGGACCCCTTCTTCAGCCAAAACCTTGAAGCGACGATCCATTTCAGCAACAACCTTCTTCAATCCCAATGACGCCTTCTTTGGGTCTGACACAACTGGTGTAATCAAATGTGGGATGTCATTATAAACAGACAATTCAACCTTCTTTGGGTCAACCAACATCAACCGCACTTGACTTGGCTTCGCTTGTAGCAAGATTGACGCTAGAATACCGTTGATGGCAACAGACTTACCTGATCCAGTAGATCCGGCAATCAACAAGTGTGGCATCTTCGTCAAGTCCATCTTAACGACACCACTTGTTACTCCGCGACCAATTGGCACAACCAATGGGTTTTCAGTATCGATGCCCGCTTCATCCATCATGTCACGGAAACCAACAGTTGCTTGTTGATCATTGGCAACTTCGATTCCAACAACATTCTTACCAGGAATTGGCGCTTCAATACGTAATGACTTAGCTGCCAATGCTAGGGCAAGGTCATCGGCAAGATTTTGAATCTTAGATACCTTAACCCCAACAGCGGGCTTAATTTCGTATTGTGTAACCGTTGGTCCGAGCACAACCTTTTCTACGGTTGCATTGATATTAAAGCTTTTCAATGTTTCATGCAGTAGACGCGCCTTTTCATTCAATGCATCACGTTCAGCTGATTGATCAGTAGAACCAATTTCTGTCATCAAGTCTGTTGTTGGTAGATCATAGTCTCGATCATCAATAACATTCCCTAATCCACTTGCATCGACGTCTACAGTCGGCATCGTTTGCGTCGTAGGTTCAACGTGACCAAAACTATTTGGCTTGGCCGTTGTCTTAGGTGATGTCTTTGCATCATCATGACCAAAAATTGCTGCATGTGATAACGTATCATCAATTGCGGCTTCTGGTAGATCAGGTTGAATCGTAATTGGATCAACCATTTCATCAGCAGATTGAATCACATCCCCAGGAACAAAGTCATCATCATAGATAGGTTCTGGCGGCAATGGTGGCAAATCCATAGACTTCATTGTATTTGTGACCGGTACTGCTTGTGGTTTTGTCACTGGAGCAGATTGTACCTTAGCGACTTGTGGTTCCGGTGCAATAATTTCAGGCGGTGAATAATCAGCGCCTGTTGTCGTTACTTCCTGTTCGAAGTCCGGCTTACGCTTCTTACTCTTCGTGATACTTGCACCCTTGGTTGCACTAGCAGATATTTCTTCGGCCTTTTCAGCTTCTGTGCTGAAAGGATTATCTTTAAACACATCTGTCATGTTTTGACGTTGGTTTTCACGGAAAGTTGTTACCTTCTCTGTTACCACATCATGTACTTGACTTGCTTGTGTTTGCACAAAATCCCCAGTCCCTTCCGCAAGGGTAAAGAAGTTATCGAATACTTCTCGTACTGGTACCTTGAACATCACAACAAATCCACCAATCAACATCAAGATAGCAACTAACCAAGCGCCGAAGTTTCCAGCAATCATATGCGTCCATTCATAGAATTGAGCCCCCAAGACTCCTCCACCAACCGGTGTAGCGCTAGAATGATTGGCAAAGTCTTGGTTAATGAATTGTGTCACTTTTGATGCTAAATCAATGTACATATGCTTTGGTGAAAAGAACAAAATTGAATTCACCAACATAATACCTGCGTAGAAGATCGCAAATCCAACGTAATGATGTGTCTTGAAACGCTTAGGCCATTGGGCATATGCCACTAGGACTAATAAAGGCATCAAAGCAATCAAAAGCAGGAATTGATAACTTCCACCGACGATCCAGCGAACACAATTCGCAAAGAACTTACCTAATAGTCCTACTTGCAAAATCGCAAACACAGTACATAACGTTAAAGCTAACGCTGTTAGTTGCCCCCAGTGTTGAGACAACCAATCATTCTGTGTTTTCTTTTTGCTTGTTTTGCGCTTGGCCGCTGGCTTTTTTGTTTTCGTTGTTTTCGCAGCCATAACCCCTCCTACTTCAACTTGTCGTAGTCGTAATCATGCGTAAGATCTAGGTTCGGGAATCCTTGTTGACGCAATGCTTCATAGATAATGATTGAGGCTGTATTTGACACATTCAAAGAACGAATGTGAGTATCGTTTTGTGGAATACGCAAGGCCTTTTC
Organism: Weissella ceti; assembly: GCF_018394055.1. Taxonomy (NCBI): domain Bacteria; kingdom Bacillati; phylum Bacillota; class Bacilli; order Lactobacillales; family Lactobacillaceae; genus Weissella; species Weissella ceti. The sequence goes on along the minus strand of NZ_CP074441.1, from coordinate 419,559 downwards.
AGCATGTTCCTTCATGAACATTTCTGGTAACCCTGTTGTTTCCTTCCCAAACATGAAGTAGTAATCATGGTCGGGGTTTGTGTAATCAGCTTGGTGGTATGATTGTGGCGCAAACTTTGAGATCAAGAATAGTTGATCGGTTTCGCTCAATGTGTCCATAAAAGCTGGTAGGTTCTTGTGAATGGTAATATCCACAGTATCCCAGTAATCTAATCCTGCACGCTTAACGTGCTTGTCATCTAGTTCAAAAGGAATTGGTTCGATGATGTGTAGCTTTGTGTTTGTTCCAGTAGCCGTACGGGCCATATTTCCCGTGTTAGCTGGCATTTGTGGTTCAAATAAAACAATGTGATTCGTGCTCATGTATCTTTCCTCCAACGGTGTCGAGTTATTTATGTAAAAATACTCATTTAAAAAAATTATAGCACGGATGACATTGTCATCCGTGCTATTGATTGAATCTTATTAAAGCCTTTAGCTCTTAGATAAAGACAACACGAACACCTTCAGGAACAAAGATATCCTTTTCCTTTAGCGTCAACATTCCTGTTTCAGCATTTCGTTCGTAAATTGTGGCGTTATCTGTATTTTGGTTGGCAGCAATCAAGAACTTGTTTGATGGTGACAAGGCGAAATCACGTGGGAAGTCACCTTCTGTGCTAATCAATTGAATCAATTCAACCTTTGCACCACCTTCTTGAATCGCAAACACGGCCATTGAGTTGTGACCACGGTTAGTGCTGTACAAGAAACGGTTGTCATCTGACAAGTAAATCGCAGCAGTTCCGTTGTGTTCTGTCCAATCAGCTGGGATTGTAGAAACAACTTGCAATGGTGTGAATGAACCATCGGCGTTGTATGTCATAACAGTCAACTTTGATGATAGTTCACCTAGTAGGTAAGCATACTTGCCATCAGCACTGAAACGAATGTGACGAGGTCCGTAACCTGGTTCTGTGACAAATGTGTTCGCAATAGTCAACTTACCGTCATCTGACAAGTCAAATGTCACAACATTGTCTGAACCAAGATCAACAGCGACCAAACGACCATCAGGCGCAACGTTAAAGAAGTGCATGTGTGATGATCCTTGTTCTGGGCGAGGTCCCTTACCTTCAGCTTGGTAACGGTCAGTTTCAGTCAATTGCCCATCAGCTTCAATCTTGAAAACTTGCACCAAACCACGGTGATAGTTGGCTGTATATACGAATTGACGATCTTCATCAACTGCAACGTAGGCTGCTGAGGCTCCTGGTTCAAGAACTTCTTGTTCCATTGTTGCCTTTCCTTCTGCGTAATCCAAAGTAGCAACCCCACCTTGATCACCATTACGGTCAACAGCGTACAACTTGTTGGCCTTGCTCAAGGCAACATAGGTTGGTGATCCTACTTCAGCAACCAATTCAACAGGTCCCATTTCTCCTGTGGCATCATCAAATGTTGCTTGGTAAATTCCCTTTGATGTTGACTTCGTGTAAGTTCCAAATAAAATCTTCTCTGACATAACAAAAACCCCTCATCTCTTAAAATATAAACTTAGTATATCATTTTTTTGAAGCGTTTTCACTAATAAAAAAACAGCCCGAAGGCTGTTTTTTCCAAATTAACAATTAAGATTGTTGCTTTGCTTTTTCTTCTTGCTTGGTTGCCCAAATTGATGCACCAATTGAACCTGCCAATAATACGACAATCACTGTCAATGAGACAACGTTTGAGATATAGAATGGCAAATCGAACATCTTACTTCCTTCATTGATAATCATCTTCAATCCGATGAATGATAGAATTCCAGCCAATCCGTACTTAATGTAGCGGAACATTGGCAAGATACCTGCTAAGGCGAAGTAAAGTGAACGCAATCCCATGATCGCAAAGATATTAGATGTCACAACAATGAATGTATCTTGTGACACAGCCAATACAGCTGGGATTGAATCAACGGCGAACAACAAGTCAGATGCTTCGATGAACAACAATGCTAGCAAGAATTGCGTTGCATATAGCTTCCCGTTTTCACGAACCACGAAATGCGGTTCCTTAACATCTTCCTTTAGTGGCAATAACTTTCGGAAGAACTTGATCATCTTACTGTCATTCAAGTCTTGGTCGCCCTCTTTTTCGAAGAACATCTTGAAGCCAGTAAAGACCAAGAAAATTCCAAAGATGTACATCAACCAAGCGAATTGGTGTAGCAATGCTGCACCTCCGAAGATGAAAATGACACGCATAACTAGCGCCCCAAAGACACCCCAGAACAACAAACGGTGTTGATACTTCGCTTCAATTCCGAAGAATGTGAAGACTAGAATAAAGATAAACAAGTTATCAATACTTAATGACTTTTCCAACAGATACGCTGTCACAAAGTCAATTGCTGGAGCTGATCCCCCGATTGCCCAGACACCACCCGCAAAGACGAATGCCAAACCAATCCAAAACGCGCTCCAAAGTAAGGATGACTTCATTGTTGGTGCTTCATTATTTTTATGAAAGACCCCCAAATCCAAGGCCAACATAACTAACACAAACGCAAAAAATCCAATCCAATAACCAATACTAACTTCCATGAAATACTCATCTTTCATTTTGACACAAGGAATCTCCACAATTATTCCTAACCTATTGAAAGTAACGAGTGAAACTTAAACCAAACTAAATATACACGTTCTATATAAATAAAAAACAATACAACTCACATTGTTGTGAATCATATTGTTTATCTTTTTTCATTATGTTCGGAACATCATGAATGCACTAAGCAATAGTAGCAAGACACCAATTCCCATCATAACGAATTCAATTTTGTTTTCTTTAGCAACTAGCTCAGTATTCCAAAAGTAAGCACCTGCTCCTAGGAAGATGAAGCCAAAGAATATTCCAATAAAACTAAAAATTAACATAGCACTCCCGCCGGTCTAATATCGACCTGTGTATTAACATTGGTAACTTGATGTTTACCATTATAGCAAAAGTAACTAAATGTTCAAATTATTATCCAACAAACATCCCAAATACTAGACCAACAATAATCAATAAGCTGATGTAAATAACGGCTGGAATAATTGTCTTACGAAGAATATCTCCTTCTTTACCACTTAGGCCAACAGCTCCACCCGCTGCAACAATGTTGTGGATACAAATCATGTTACCAACTGCTGATCCAATAACTTGCAATGCCAAGATTAGGTATTGGTTCAACCCAGCTCCTACAGCCACATTTTCTTGGATTGATGAGAATGTCAATGTAGATACTGTTGCACTTCCTGTGATGAATGACCCTAATGCACCCAATACTGGAGCAATCATAATCCAAACACCGCTTAATGATTCAGCTAATGTTGAGGCTAGGTATAGTGGCATGCTTACCAAGTCATTTGTGTTATAAACAGAGTTTGTAAAGACTTGAACCATGATCAGCGTCACAACCAAGGCTGTCATGGTTCCCTTCATTCCCTTGATCACATCAACAGCCTTAGGTTGGAACGCACGCCAGCGACCACCTTGTAGATACAGCGTAATAATCGCTACCAAGATCAAAATTGTTCCTGGGTTAGCTAAGATTAACCAATCTGACTTAATGGTTTCAAAGCCTAAGATGTTACGGTATGACAAATCAAATGCTGTGTTAATAAACGCCTTCAATGGTGCAATAAACTTCGTTGCTAGCAATGCTACCACCACCAAGATGTATGGCATCCAAGCTAGTAGCAATGGCATATCACTGTGTACAGTTGTTTCATTTTCTTCAGTCTTAGCATCTTGACGCCATGGGTTTTCCTTGGCTGACTTAGGTACCAAGATGCCCAACTTAATCGTTAGCACACTCACACCAATTGCAACCAATGGTGAAATAATAGATGCCATTTCGTAGCCGATAAAGTGAACAACCATGTAACTAGTTCCCGTGTATGTTAATCCAATCAAGATCAACCATGGTGTCACTTCCAACAAACTCTTCAAACGGTTTGTCTTATATTGATTAGGTAAGACCATAATCAACATTCCAATCAAAATCAATGGTAAGAATGTTCCAACAAACAATTCGATTTGTGTAATTTGCGCTGCCACTTGTCCCAATTCATTAGCAGGCACTGCATTACTTAATCCAACCGTTAATGGCGTTCCCACGGCTCCAAATGAAACAGCTGTAGAATCTGATACCAATGCCAAGAAAACCCGCTGACAATGGCTTAAATCCCAACGCAATCAATAATGGACCTGTAACCATGGCTGGTGTTCCAAATCCAGATACCCCTTCAATCAATGAACCAAACAAGAACGCAATCATAACAGCTTGTAGACGCATGTCTTGTGTTAGGTTCATGAACCCTAGGTTAATTCGATCAATAGCACCTGTGTGTTGTAGTACCTTCAAAAGAAGCATTGCTCCTAGCAAAATCCAGGCAATCGGCAAACTCTTATGAATCCCCTGCAAAATCGACGCACCAATTGCATTCCCTGGTACTCCCCAATAGAAAAACGCAGCCAATGTCACAACTAGTGCACTAATTGACATCCCTTTTACCGCCGGCATATTCAAAATCCCTAATAGAATAACTGGCAAAATAATTGGCAATATTGAAATTAATATTGTCATAATTCCCTCCTAAACATTCACATATCTATGTCTTTAATTACCTGTTTTATTATACATGAAACCGCATACATTAATAGGTGTTTATTTAAAAAAAGCAAAAAAACTTTATAATGACCAACTTTAGCGTTTAAATATTTTAAAAACAACAGAAAAACCGTAGAATTATTAACATTCTACGGTTTTATCTTTATATATCTTTTTTATATTGTTACGCAATATATTTTTGTTAAAACGTTTTATTGAACGTTGCTTTTCTTGTCGATAATATCTGACACAGTCATTGCGCTCTTCCATAAACGTCACACGAATAAAAATAGGTGATCTAGAAAGATCACCTATCATAAATTCATTTAATTATTTATCATCCGCCAAAATGTACTTATCAATCAAGATCGCAAAAATCACGGCCACAAATGGCGCTGTTAGGTATACCCATAACATTTCTAATGCGGTCCCTCCAGCAAATAATGCGGGATACAAAGAACGAACTGGGTTCATTGATGTTCCAGTCAAGTTACCACTGAACATTACCAATGCAAAGACAGTAATCCCAACAATAATTGGAGATTGTCCGGCAAACTCATTCGTCAAACGATTCATGAAGACCAACAAAACCGTCAATAGAATTGTCGTAATCATCATTTCCACAAAGAATGCTGCACCAGAGGTTAAATTAGGATGCATCGTGCTACCTAGATGATGTTCTGCAATTGCTGATTCCCAACTGATCCCTTGCTTTGACAAAAAGGCATTGTACGTTCCAACCAATGCTAGTTCTCCTAGTAGTCCACCCACAAGTTGACTAATGAAATAAACAACGGCTTCCTGACCTGGCATACGCTTTGTAAGGTATACCATCAGAGTAACCACCGGATTCAAATGCGGACCAGATAATGGCCCGAATGTGTAAACCAACATGGTAAACATTAGCCCCCAACCAAGCGCTGGACCTAACAAATCTGCATATACGCCACCAAACAAAACCAATCCTGTTCCCAGATAAATCAACAAAGCAGTTCCAACTACTTCCCCAAAAATCTTACGTGTCATCGTATGTGTACCCCTAATTTATATTTAAAAACGAAGATGTTTCATCGTTAAATCGATTCAACTTGTTCATAATATCACAACCAAACAAATTTAAACATACTTTTATTTATTAAAAAACGAAACAAATCATATGCACTTTCTTATTAAATATTAGTTATTTGCGAAACAATATAAAAAAGCATCAAAACCTTGTGATGAATCATACTTATATTGGTCCAAGACGCAATATATTTGTATGTTTCCAACTCAATAGTTTTGATGCTTACTAATTTTAATTAATTACGCCTTATTTGCTGAACCAAACACATTAATACGCTCAACTGCCATGGCTTCAATCGCTTCAGTTCCTGGCAACAAGAACTTACGCGGATCGTAGTTCTTACCTTCTAGATCCTTGTTAGAAAGGACAAATTCACGTGTAGCCTTATGGAACGCTAATTGCCCTTCCGTGTTCACGTTAATCTTGGCAACACCAAGAGAAATCGCCTTTTGAATTTGCTCATCAGGGATACCTGAGCCACCGTGTAATACGAATGGCAAGTCTTTCCCCGTATCTGCCTTAACAGCCTTAGAAATGTCTTCTAGGTGCTTGAAATCAAGTCCCTTCCAATCTTCTGGATATGGGCCGTGAATATTTCCAATTCCAACCGCAAGCATATCTACACCTGCTTCGGCCATACGAACTGCATCAGCTACTGGTGCAATTTCACCATCAGCGACGATACCGTCTTCTTCACCACCAATAGTCCCTACTTCACCTTCTAAAGACATATTCTTGGCATGGATTGTTTTAGCGACTTCCATTGTCTTTCGCACGTTTTCATCAATTGGTAATGATGATCCATCAAACATGGCAGACGTAAAGCCAACTGCCGTTCCTTCTTGCACTTCTTCAAATGTTCCGTGGTCAACGTGAATCGCCACAGGAACAGTCATCTTAAGTGCATCATGAATGTCTACGACCAAGTCACGAGCAACTTTGAAGCTACTCATGTACTTAGCAGCGCCACCAGTTACTTGAATAATAACTGGTGATTGCGTCTTTTCAGCCGCCATCAAAATCGCTTTGACCCATTCAAGATTGTTTACGTTGAATGCTGGTACTGCGTAGCCATTTGCACGCGCCTTTTTCAACATCTCTGTACTACTTGTAATCATGTCTATCTCCCCCTTATTCCCAATTTGCCTTTTCAAAATGAACTAAATCACCATGGACAGGACCAGTGATAATATTACTCATTTTAATTGCTTCACTGATTGAGCCATTGGCTGTCTCTTGATAGTTCTTTGCAACTTCAACTAAGAATGGCACTAACTTGTCTTCCCAAGTCAGATGCTCAGTGTAACCATATTGAATCCATTCACTATTAGCAGCTGTATCAGACCATGCACTTGCACCGTGGTATGGACGATCATCAACTAAAATACCACCAGTTCCATGAACTAGCCCTTTATCGTGCGCCATCACAACCTTTTTGTAGAAAGGATTACCTTCCCCTGCACCAAATTGATTCTCTAACCAAACAATTTTATCTTGCCAAGCGCTTGGGTTATGCCAAGGTGCTGTTGATAAGATATAAAGATCAAAATATTCATTCAACGTAGCAACTGCATCCTTAACCCCTTGCTTAATCGGTAGGTCTGCAAAAATACCAGCTACACGGTCTGGCTTTGCCACTTCAGGATGCTCTTCTGCATAAGCATTTAAAATGGGCAATGTATCTACTAACACGTTATCCATATCTAAATACAACTTTGGCTTATTCATGTTATTTCCTCCATTACAACTTTTTGGTAAACGCTTACAATTTTCAAATATATGTCTATTATTCAACAATTTTCGTATCTTGTAAACAGTCAATCACGAAAACTACTTACTAAAATTCAGAGTTTTTCACAAATGATTGGCATATTCCGCATGACATCAACGTTTAACTTATTTTAAATTTTTTCACAATATTGGTATATCTGATTTAAGACAACGAAAAAAGGACCTAGCTATCAGCTACGTCCTTTTGGTCTATCTATTAAACTAACAAATTACTTGCTCTTCACATCTAGTTCCATGAAGTTAGCAACTTGTCCGGCCATTTCACTTACAGTTGCAAGTGTTGCCAAACGGTTTTGCTTCACAGCTTCATCTTCAACCATAACCATTGTTACGTCGAAGTAAGCGGCAATCTTATCTGACAAAGCCAACAAATCAACCAACATGTCATCAGTTGTTTCTGCATCAAGAGCTACTGTTGCTTCATACAACGCTGCTTCAGCTTCGTTTTCAAACAAGTCAGTAGATACTTCTGCATCTGTTGAGTTCTTAGTTGTCAAACGCATGATACGTGTTAATCCTTCAACACCATCACGGAAGTTAGCATCATCTTGATGAGCCAACAACGCTGCAACAGAATCAAACATTTGACTTGTGCTTGTTAGACCAGCTTGTGTCACGGCATTAATCACGTCATGACGCACATTTTGATCTTGCAATTCCTTGATAACACGGTCTGTCAAGAAATCATTGATATCTGACACACTGGCTACCAAACGTGCAACAACCTCTTCTGGCAAACCAACATGGTCTTCACTTTCAGTAATGGCTGATACGTATTCAACCAACAATTCGTTCAAGTCGAATGTCCAGTCGTTAGCACGAAGAATGTTCATGATTCCAGAAGCAGCACGACGCAATGCGTATGGGTCGTTTGATCCAGAAGGAATCATTTCACCGGCGAAGAATGATACTAATGTATCTAGCTTATCAGCCAAAGCCAAAATCTTACCTAGGTCAGTTGCTGGCAATTCCCCACCTGCACTAATTGGCATGTAGTGTTCACGAATTGCAGCAGCTACTTCAGGCGCTTCACCGAACAACAAAGCGTACTTTTCACCCATGATACCTTGCAATTCGTCAAATTCACCAACCATTCCAGTCATCAAGTCAAACTTGTAGATTGATGCAGCTTCAGCCAGCTTCACTTGTGCATCTTCGTCTAGTTCTAGACGATCTGCTAGCAAGGCAGCCATTAATTGCGCACGACGTGTGTGATCAGCAACTGATCCCAACTTAGCGTGGAATGAGACATTCTTCAACTTATCATTGTAGTAAGCAATATCATGCTTTTGATCTTCACCGTAGAAGAAGACAGCGTCTTCCAAACGGGCAATCAAAACCTTTTCATTACCAGCAATAACGTTGTCCAAGTGTTGGTCGTTTCCGTTACGTACTGAGATAAAGTGTGGCAACAAAGCCCCATTTTCATCAACAACGTGGAAGAAACGTTGGTGTTCGCGCATTGAAGTAATCAATACTTCATCCGGCAAATCCAAGTACTTTGCATCGAAATTACCATTGAAGGCTGTTGGGAATTCAACCAAGTTATTAACTTCTTCCAACAAGTCGGCATCAGGCACAACAGTCCAACCATTTGATGCCCCAATCGCTTCGATTTGTGCCCAAATTGTGTCCTTACGTGCTTGTGCATCAGCCAAAACAGCAACTGATTCAAGCGCAGCAACGTATTCTGTTGCTGACTTAATTTCAACATCTTGTCCTAAGAAACGGTGTCCACGTGATGTGCGTCCAGTTTCAACATCCAAAACGTTGAATGGCACAATCTTGTCATCCAACAAGGCAACCATCCAGCGAATCGGACGAACGTATTGGAAGCTGTGACGTCCCCAACGCATTTCAGTTGGGAATTGCATTGCTTCAACAACAGTGTTGAATCCTTGCAAAACATCCGCTGCAACTTGACCAGCTTCAAACTTCGCAACGAAGATGTGTTCGTTTCCGTTTGATTCCTTGATGATGATGTCATCAGTTGTCATACCTTGTCCACGAACGAATCCTTCCGCAGCCTTAGTGTAGTTACCATCAGCGTCCACAGCAGCACGCTTGATTGGCCCCTTCACTTCAAATTCCATGTCTTCAGCCTTGTCAGCCAAGTCACGAACCAAGATTGCCAAACGACGTGGTGTTGAGAAAGCTTCGACCTTCCCAAATCCCAAACGTGCTTCAGCTAAGAATGCTTCAGTACGTTCAACCAATTGTTCACGCGCTGGTGAAACCAAGTGCGCTGGTACTTCTTCTAGTCCAATTTCTAATAGAAAATCTGCCATGTTACTTAGCCTCCTCTTCTTGAGCTGGTAGGTACTTTTCACGTAATGCTTCATCCTTCAATAGTGGGAATCCAAGCTTCTTACGTTCAGCGATAAAGGCCTTCGCAACTGTGCGGGCCATGTTACGGATACGGCTCAAGTACTTAGCACGTTCAGTAACTGACACAGTTCCACGAGCATCCAACAAGTTGAATGTGTGTGATGCCTTCAAGATGTAATCGTACGCCGGGTGAACCAAACCGGCTTCTAGCGCACGCTTTGCTTCAGCCTCGTATTCATTAAAGTGACGCAACAACATGTCTGCATCTGATGTGTCAAATGAGTATGTTGAGTGTTCAAATTCAGGTTCCTTGAAGATATCCCCGTAAAGAACACCGTTACCCCATTCCAAATCGTAAACAGTTGGTACGTCTTGGATGTATGATGCCAAACGTTCCAAACCATATGTGATTTCAGAAGTAACTGCATCAACAGGAATTCCACCGACTTGTTGGAAGTACGTAAATTGTGTGACTTCCATTCCATCTAGCCAAACTTCCCAACCGATACCAGCGGCACCCATTGATGGGTTTTCCCAGTTGTCTTCAACGAAACGAATATCGTGTTCCAATGGGTTGATCCCCAAAGCAACCAATGATTCCAAGTACAATTCTTGAATGTTATCTGGTGAAGGCTTCATAACCACTTGGAATTGGTGGTGTTGGTACAAACGGTTTGGGTTATCCCCGTAACGTCCATCCGCGGGACGACGTGATGGTTCAACATAAGCTGCATTCCATGGTTCAGGTCCATTGGCACGCAAGAATGTGTAAGGACTCATTGTCCCCGCACCCTTTTCAGTATCGTAGGCTTCCATCAACATGGCACCTTGCTTAGCCCAGAATGTTTGCAAAGTTAAAATAATATCTTGGACACTCATTTTTGTGCTCATTATTAGTTCCTTTCTGTGGCAGTGCAGAAAAAAATCCCTACACCAACCACATTGCGTGATTGATGTAGGGACGATATGTATCGCGGTTCCACCCTACTTCCAGTTAGACTGGCAGCTTAATTTAAGTTGTTGCTCAGATAGCTCCCCATTCATCAACCATGATTACCCTCTCACCATTGGTAACTCGCTCATACAGGTCTTAAAATTTTTTCTATCCTCAATGCATATACTTAATATTTTACGGGAAGCCTTGTAAAAGTCAAGCAGAATTGCTTAACCAAAGATGGCGTGGAATCCAGTTTCAACAGCTGCTGCAGTCCAGAAAGTCCAAGTACTGATTTCCATCAAAATACCAACTCCAATGTGTTGCCAGTGGTTAATGTCTAGCCATGGGTTCATAATCATAAATCTCCTTTTTGTTTATGACGTTAATTATATCGAAAGTAAGATATTTCGTCAAATTTAAAATTTAAAACTTTTTATGAAAATAAAATAAAAACCCCTAAGGATTCCTCCTCAGGGATTTTTAATCATATTAAGCATGTCCACTACTATCATCTTTATCTGTCGTTTCAGAGGTAGGCGTTCTCGATTGTAAACGTTGGTCCCAACTCTGCAATTGTTTGATAAAAGACTTCGCTTTTAATTGAACCCCTACTTGATCGTCATAAATCGCATCTAATACACGACTCATTTCTTGTAGGGTCATTGTTTTAACACTTAACGAATGCATCTGCTTTAAATGCACTTGGCTAAATTGTTTTAAGATATATAGCGCTTTAGGCGCAATATGCATACGATGTTCATCTTGACCAAAATGTTTGGCACACAAAAGCCCACCTAGTGTCATTGAAAAGTCCATTTGAGGCGTTGTTCCTTCACATATCACACAACGTTCCCAATCGACGTGCACACCAAAAGCAGGTAAGAGCTTTAGTTCAAAATAATTGGCTAAGGCCATCGGGCTAAGGCCCGTCTCCATCTTTTCAATCGCTAAAGCGACCTCATCATACCAATTCGTTAATGGTTGATTATCTACAAACGCAGCATCCACTAACCCCATGATGTAAGTCATGTAGGCAGATTTATTGACATCTTCTAGAAAAACACGTGCAACGTGACTTTGTTTCACATCATTCATAAAACTTAGTCCCGTGGCATTAATCGTTCCTTCATATTGTCCAATGGTAAACGGTAATACATCAGCCGCATACGCATATCTTTTCGATTTCCCATGACGAATATAAAACATTCGTTTACCATGTTCTCTCGTTAACATTTTAACCATCAAGTCGTGTTCTTTATGAGGACGTTGATACATCACAATCGCATCAAATACTTCTGTCATGTGCCCCTCCTTCCAAACACGGCATGTTTATATTAAACTTCTGAATCTTCGTTGTAACCAAAGGCGTTCAAAGATTGTGGCTTATCACGCCAACGATCTTCAACCTTAACCCATAGTTCAAGGAAAATCTTTTCACCCATTAGACGTTCGATATCCTTACGTGCACGAGTTCCGATTTCCTTGATCATTGAGCCTTGCTTACCAATAACGATGTTCTTTTGTGTTGGACGTTCAACAACAATCGCTGCTTGGATGTGCAACTTAGCATCACCTTCACGTTCGATTGTTTCGATAACAACCGCAACTGAATGTGGCACTTCTTGACGTGTCAATTGTAGAACCTTTTCACGGATCAATTCAGCCATAATAAAACGTTCTGGGTGATCAGTAATTTGGTCTTCAGGGTAGTATTGTGGGCCTTCTTCCATGTTTCCCATAGTGAAGTCCAACAAGTGTGGCACACCATCTCCATCCAACGCAGAGATTGGAAAGATTTCAGCAAAGTCCATTTGTTGACGGTAGTCATCAATGATAACCAACAAATCTTGTGGGTGTACCAAATCAACCTTGTTGATGATCAAGTAAACTGGTGTGTCCACTGTCTTCAAACGGTTAATAATGAAGTCGTCACCGGCTCCACGCTTTTGGTCTGCGTTCACAACAAACCAGATCATGTCAGCTTCTCCAAGTGATGACATCGCTGTCTTCACCATGAAGTCACCCAAACCGTTTTGTGGCTTGTGGATTCCAGGCGTGTCGATAAATACGATTTGCCCTTCATCATTAGTGTAGATTCCTTGAATCTTGTTACGTGTTGTTTGCGCCTTTGGTGACATGATGGCAATCTTTTCACCAATCATTTCGTTCATCAAAGTTGACTTTCCAACGTTTGGACGTCCAACAATGGCCACAAAACCAGACTTAAATGCTTGTTCGCTCATATTTATTCCTTAACTTTCGTTATTTCCAACCAAATAGTTGGAAAATGTATGGTAGAAAAATTAAACTACCGATAATCATTGCCGTACCTGCAGAAACCAAAACTCCCCCAGCAGCGACGTCTTTGGCAACTTTCGCTAACGGTTCGTATGTTTCTCCGACAATCAAGTCGACGATGGCTTCTACCATTGTATTAGTAAATTCTGCCACGACGACAATAAACACTGCAATGGTAATCCAGATCCAATCTGAACGGCCAATACCTAACCACAAACCTCCTAGGACAACTAAAATGGTTGCTAGCAGATGAAAACGCATATTACGTTCTCGTTCTAATACCACTTTTACGCCATCCCATGCATGACCAAAGGCTTGTAGAAATCGTGTGTTTTTTTCAGTTTGGTGCTCGTTAGCGTTCCAGTCCATATTGATCCAGAATTTCTGTTTGTAGGCCAAACATTTCCTTTTCATCGGCTTCACTTAATGTATGGTCATATCCATTTAAGTGCAAGAAACCATGAACAACTAAGAAGCCAAGTTCACGCTCATATGAATGTTCGTATTCCTTAGCTTGTTCCGCAACCTTGTCCACAGAAACCAAAATATCACCAAGATTCTTGGCCAAGTCAGCTTCCATGTCTTCATCAAACATCAACGGCATATCTTCGTCATCATCTTCGATGGCAAATGAAATAACGTCCGTAGCACGATCCTTATCACGGTACTCACGATTGTAACGTTGAATTTCATCATTATGCATAAATGTTACTGACATTTCAGTATCTTCTGGTAATTCTAGAAACTTACCTGCAAAATCTAAAATATCAGTAACTAAAGCAGTTTGTTCAGTCGTCAACCCAGGGGTTGATTGGTCGATCATTGCAACATCCATTGACTTATTCCTCCATTAATTTCCTGAATACTATTATTATACCGCACCTGTCTGTATCGGGAACATGTCTTATTCCGTGATTAGGCAAGCTTTTCCATAACCAAGCGGTTAACCAACTTACCGTCGGCCTTCCCCTTAACCTTAGGCATCAATGCGCCCATGACCATTCCCAAGTCAGCCTTGCTTGAAGCACCAACTTGCGCAATTGTTTCCACAACAATGGCTTCAACTTCTTCGTCTGACAATTGTTCTGGCAAGTAACGCTTCAAAACGTCCATTTGACCTTGAACTTCTTCTGCCAAGTCATCACGACCAGCAGCTTGGTTTCCTTCAAGTTCTTCAACACGTTGCTTCATTTCACGTGATACAACGGCAATTTCTTGCTCTTCTGTCAAGTCGGCTCCCAACTTGATTTGTTCGTTTGACAATGCTGACTTCAACATACGCACAACACCAAGTGTTTGCTTGTCCTTAGCCTTCATGGCTGTCTTCATATCTGCTGATAGTGTTTCAATTAATGACATGATTAAATTCCTTTCTTTGATACAACATTTTATAAGTTAATTTTAACAGAATATAAAACAAAACCGGACCACCCAACGGTAGTCCGGCTAGAACGAATTAACGTCCCTTCTTGTTCTTGCGCTTACGAGCAGCTTCAGCCTTCAACTTACGTTGAACTGATGGCTTAACGTAGAACTCACGCTTACGGTATTCTTGAAGAGTACCATCCTTTGAAACTCCACGCTTGAAACGGCGAAGTGCATCATCTAGTGACTCATTCTTACGAACAACAGTCATAGTCATAATGTTTACCCTCCCTTCCCGTGTGAAAAATTCAACCATTTAACGTTGCACACTTTGTTCTTTACTATTCTATACAGGTTAAATGTCAATGTCAAACAGAAAAACACTGACTTGATTAAATTAATTTGGGATTACAATTTAGGCTCAAAGAATCGCCCAATTGTACGTTCAATGCGCCATGTAGACGCCCAAGCATGTGGATCAGCTTCTGCTAATGCATCACGAAATTCATATCGTTCATACGCTGAAATAACAGTGAACAATACTTCCTTTGGCGCATGTGTATATGCACCTTCGGCTCCGTGCACGATTGTAATACCACGACGCAATTCTTTTTGTACGACTTCAATGACTTGCGCTGGCTTATCTGTCACGATCATCACTTGCAATTGTTGTTGACGTGTATACACACCATCAAGCACATTGGCATTCACAACCAAACTAATAATTGTGTAAAGTGCAAATTGTGGTCCAAATAAGAAGCCGGCGGTCAAAACGATGAATGCATTAAAGGTCAGATTAACTGCCCCCATACGCATGCCCGTTTTTTTACGCACGACAATTCCAATGATGTCCAAGCCACCCGTTGAAATTCCGTTACGCAAAGCCATTCCAGTTCCAAATCCATTCACGGCACCACCAAAGATGGCCAATACTAATGGATCTGTGCTCCATGGTACTGCTGGTCCGGTAATGTAGTGAATTGAGATAGACGCACCCACTAGGGCAACTGTCGTAAACAAGGCAAAGCGCCTACTAATCTTGATATACGCCAAAATCAACAATGGCGCATTCAATAAGATAATCAACACACTAATCGGCATGTCGAAGCCCATATAGCGATTACTAATCGTGTTCACAATTTGCGCTAGTCCAGTGAATCCAGATGAATAAATGTTTCCAGGAATCCAGAAGAAATTCAACGCTACCGCAGAAGTGATTGCATATAGTAAGGCTGTAAAGACACGAGAAGCTGATTCATGGCGATCAAAAAACTTAATAATCGAGCTCATGTTTCCCCCATTTTCACTCACAAGTAGGCATTAGATCATCAATAAATCGATTTGCTTACTCTTCAGCCATGTTTGGTGCATCAGTTTCTGAGTACACTGGCGAAACCAAGCCAAGATCTTCAACGATTTGTTGTCGGCTTGCTGGTGTAGGTGCATCAGTCATTGGTTCAGTGGCCTTTGAGTTCTTAGGGAACGCAATAACGTCACGAATGTTGTCACGTCCAGCAAGCAACATTGCCAAACGGTCCAAACCAAGTGCGATACCACCCATTGGTGGGAAGCCGAATTCCATACCTTCTAGTAAGAAGCCAAAGGCTTCCTTAGCTGATTCAGGTGTAAATCCAAGCGCTTGCAACATCTTTTGTTGCACATCCATACGGTGGATACGGATTGAACCTGATCCAAGTTCGTAACCATTCAAAACCAAGTCATATGATTGTGCCTTGGCCTTGTGAGCACCTTCTACAGTATCCATCAATGGCAAATCTTCTTCATTTGGCATTGTGAATGGGTGGTGCGCTGAAATCCAACGATCTTCTTCAGCTTGGTATTCAAATAGTGGCCAGTTCGTAATCCAGGCAAAGGCCCACTTTGATTCGTCAATCAAGTTCAACTTTTCAGCTGCTGAACGACGCAAAGCATCCAAACTTGCCGCAACAACACCAGGTTGGTCAGCAGCGAACAACAACAAGTCTCCTGGTTGTGCTTGCGTTTGTGCCAACAAGTCATCTGCCTTTTCAGTCAAGAATTTAGCAATTGGTCCTTCGATTCCCGCTTCAGAAACCTTCAACCATGCCAATCCCTTTGCACCGAAACGTTCGATGAATTGTGCCATCTTGTCGATGTCCTTACGTGAGTAGTTATCTGCTCCCCCAGGAACAACGAGTGCCTTAACTTGTCCGCCAGCCTTAACAGCGTTTGAGAACACACCAAAGTCTGAGTCAGCCATCAAGTCAGTCAAGTTTTGTAGTTCCATACCAAAACGCATGTCAGGCTTGTCTGTTCCAAAACGTTCCATGGCTTCGGCCCATTCCAATGTTGGAATTTGGTCAACGTTCAAGTCATAGTTAACTGTCTTCTTCATGATGTGCGCAACCCAGTTGCTTACCAATTCCATGATTTCAGTTTGTGACATGAATGATGTTTCAAGGTCTAGTTGTGTAAATTCAGGTTGACGGTCTCCACGCAAGTCTTCGTCACGGAACGCACGAGCAACTTGGTAGTAACGGTCAAATCCAGCACCCATCAACAATTGCTTAAACAATTGTGGTGATTGTGGCAAAGCGTAGAATGAACCTGGGTAGATACGTGATGGCACTAGGTAATCACGGGCTCCTTCAGGTGTTGACTTAGCCAAGATTGGTGTTTCAATATCGATAAATCCAGCGTCATCCAAGAATTCGTGTGTCGCTGCAGTAACCTTTGAACGAATCAACAAGTTACGTTGCATTTCAGGGCGACGCAAGTCCAAGTAACGGTACTTCAAACGAAGTTCGTCTGACGTTTCAATGCCATCTTCAATTTCAAATGGTGTTGTCTTTGCAGCTGATAAAACTTCGATGTGGTCAACTTGGACTTCAATCTTACCTGAACGTAGGTTTAGGTTTTGTGCCCCTTCGATACGTTCCTTAACGATTCCTTGTACTTCAATCACGTATTCAGTACGGATATCATCCGCAATTGCCTTCGCTTCTGCGTTGATTTCGTCTGAGAATGACAATTGCACTAGTCCTTCGCGATCACGCAAGTCAACGAACAAAACACCACCGAAGTCACGGCGCTTTTGCACCCAACCATCTAGTGTAACGTGTTGTCCTAGGTATGTTTCATCAATTAGTCCAGCATAGTTAGTTCGCTTCATTTTATTATTCTCCATCAATTACAGTTGTTTCCAACAAATCAGGCAATGCAGTGTACAAGTCAGTTAGCTTTTCTGTGCGTTCGGCTCCTGTTTCCAAGTCCTTCAAGTTCGCGACTTGATCTGCCAATTCACGTTCACCGATGATAATCATGTAACGTGCTTGCATACGATCAGCTGCCTTGAATTGTCCCTTCAACTTGCGGTCTTGGTAGTCACGTTCAGCGCTGTAACCGAATGAACGAACTGCTTGTAACATTTGCATCGCTGCAACATCAGTTCCTTCACCTTGATTAGCCACAAAGATATCAACTTTTGGTGCCATCCCCAAGTTAGCGTCCATGTCGTTCAACAAAAGCATCAAACGTTCTAGTCCAATACCGAATCCAACACCCGGCATTTCTGGTCCACCAAATTCTTGCACAAGCCCATTGTAACGACCACCACCAGCAATCGTTGTCCAACCACGACCAAGTACTGCGCTTTGTGTCATGATTTCAAAGATTGTGTGGTTGTAGTAGTCAAGTCCACGAACTGTGTTTGCATCGATTTCGTAATCCAACCCCAATGCATCCAAGTAAGTTTGGACCTTATCCCAGTGCAATTGTGCTTCTGGTGTTAGGTAATCCAAGATTGATGGTGCGTCCGCAACCAATTCTTGGTCATGTGCATCCTTTGAATCCAAAACACGTAGTGGGTTTTGTTCCAAACGTTGCTTTGAATCAGCTGACAATTCATCAGCCAATGGACGTAGGTAGTTGATCAAAGCTTGACGGTAAGCTTCACGTGATTCTGGATCACCAAGTGAGTTAATCGTCACCTTCAAGTCCGTCAATCCAAGTGTTTGGAAGAAATCAACGGCCATGGCGATTGTTTCTGCATCAAGGGCTGGTGACTCTGAACCCAATGCTTCTACACCGATTTGGTGGAATTGACGCATACGCCCTGCTTGTGGACGTTCGTAACGGAACATTGGTCCGATGTAGAACGCCTTGTATGGCTTTTGGAATTCAGGCCCAAACAACTTGTTTTCAACGAATGAACGAACTACTCCAGCTGTTCCTTCTGGACGAAGGGCAATGTGACGTTCACCCTTATCGTAAAAGTCATACATTTCCTTTGTTACAACATCTGAAGTGTCTCCTGCTGAACGCGCAAAGACATCAAAGTTTTCAAACAATGGTGTGCGAATTTCTTGGTATTGGTAATCAGAGAACAATAGACGGGCTGTTTCTTCGACGAAATGCCACTTGTATGATTCTCCTGGCAACAGATCAGCTGTTCCCTTTGGCTTTTGAAAATTTGATTTTGCCATAATTAAAGTCCTTTCACGGCACCAGGCTATAAAAAAAGCCCTCGATAACAACAACATTGTTATCAAGGGCGCATTCACGCGCGGTACCACCTTGTTTTGGTTCTCAACGTACGATAACGGTGTACATCCGCGCAACGCGACCTCAGAAGTGTCCCTTCTACATTCACAATACAGGCTTTCACCATCCCCTGCTCGCTTAAAATGTAACGTGTAGAATTCATTTCTTCACTGGTTATATATCGTCTTTTATTATCTAATATCCTTGAGTAGACGTCAAGGCTACTACTTAACGTTTTTAGCTGTAAATGCATCAATTCCAGCGATTACACTATCAGCCACATTGTTTTGATACTTTTCATCCTTAATGTAGGCAAAGTCCTTATCAGAATCAATGTAACCACCTTCGATCAAGACAGCTGGCACCGTGTTACGACGAAGGACATAATAGTCCCCAAAATCATTTCCACGATTAGGCATCTTGTCTGGCACACGCTTTTCTAGTTCATTATTAATCGCTTCAGCAAATTCGATTGAACCATCATCATGATAGTAGAAAGTAGTAAATCCACGGGCTTGGTTCTTCTTAACCGCATCAAAATGAATTGAAACGAACAAGTCAGCCGCCGTCTTCTTTGGTAATTCAGCAATTGTCTTCAACAGGACATCTGTGTCCCCTTGGCGTGACATAACCACATGGGCACCACGTGCTTCTAAATCAGCTTGCATCTTTAATGCGGTTTGTAGCGTGTACTTCTTTTCCTCAGATCCGTCATTCGCTGATGAACCTGGGTCAGTTCCACCATGACCGGCATCAATAACAACTGTCATTTCTGACATAGGCGTTACCTTATCAAGAGGTTGCTTACGTTCAACTAACCAACTCGCAACCCATCCCTTTGATTCATCTTCGCGACGAATTTCATACCAATTATCCTTGGTTTGCAAAATTTGCAGGTGTTCGCCTTGCTTCAAGGTTCCCAATTGTTTCGCTTTGTACCCTCGTTCTGCTCGTACTGGCACTTCATTAACCTGCACCGTTACTTGTTGTTGATACAACAAAAACATGGTTAGCCATGCAGCTAAACCAATCATGATACTTGAAATAAACAATGGAATTGTATATTCAATTAACTTTTGTTTAATCTTCTCCCCCACAAGAACCCCTTCTCCGCACGTTCCCAACTAGATATCACCATATCCGCCCGTACTTAATTCATTATTCTATTTTAATCTAATCGCTACAAAAAAGAACCCTTAACTCGGAACTTTTTCACTCCGTTTGTCAAAGATTCTTTGTTTTTATTTAAAATAAAGGTTAAAACATGTCACCTTGCCATGAACTTACAGGCATGGCATCAAAATCATATGTTTCAATCTCCGCTACATCTGTCAAAACAGCATGTGCTGGGACACCCATCATCAGATTAACACTACCAGCTGGCTTTTCTTTTACCAAGATAACTGGCTTACCAATTGCATTAGCATATCCAATTTCCCACGCAGTTCCAGGATCAACATGAGTTCCTTCGTAGTCAATCACAGCTGTGACAACATCAGCAGCATCAATGTTGGTACGATCAATATCAAATACAGCCGCTGCCCATTCAGGCGTACCCATTACCAAGTCTTTGAATTCTGCTTTTCGTGGACTAAAGAATGATGCTACCTTTGGATTAGCTGTTAAAGCCTCTTCCATACGGCTGATACGATCAATTTGGTCTTCATCAAAAAATGGTCCTGCTAGGTAAATCTTTGTCATGTGATACGTACTCCTTATTTATTCTGTTATTAACCTTGTTGATCAACGTATTGACGTTGTTGTTCTTTTAATCCTTGCAATACAAATCGTGCTGGATCAGAACTAATATCTAGTTCACGATCTGCAGAACCTGATAGCACTGACTTAAAAATTGTTTCATATTCTGCCACTGATACACGTTGACGTGCTGCAACCATGTCCTTGAAAGCAACTTCTGATACTGCAGCTTTAAATTCAGGTTGTACAGTCATTGAGAACACTTCACCTTCAGCCCCTGATCCATATGAGAATACGCCAATACGATCACCAGCCTTAAGGGTTGTTGTGTTGTCTAACAATGACAATAGGCTCAAGTAAGTTGACCCAGTGTACAGGTTACCAATTTGCTTGTTATAGTCACGACTATCTTCAAACGCTGCTAACAATTCTGCCTGCTTGTCTTCATTGACTTCTGGCAAAATGTCACGCAATGCCTTTAAGCCCATTTTTGTAAATGGTAGGTGATAAACAAAGGCTGATAGTTCATCTAATGATGCCCCATTCTTTTCCTTGTATCGATTCCACAATTCGCCAAAGAAATCACGGTAGATATTAGCTGAGAACTTCCCATCAACGACCGCTTCGCTTGTGTAATTCGGACGCCAGAAATCCATAATATCTGCAGTCATGTAGACACTATCGGGGTTAATTGTCACCAAACGTGGGTTTGCTGATACCAACATTGCAACAGCACCACCACCTTGAGTCACTTCACCACCCGTTTCTAGGCCGTAACGTGCAATGTCACTTGCGATAACGAGCACTTTTTTATCCGGATGTGCAGCGACAAAATCACGCGCATGCATTAGTCCATAAGTTCCAGCATAACATGCTTGCTTCATTTCAATTGTACGTGCAAAACGATTAATCCCAAGTAGACTTTGAACATAAACAGCAGCCGACTTTGATTGATCAATCCCTGATTCAGTGGCGACAATGATTTCTTCAATGTCTTCACGGTCACTATCACTTAACATGCTGTCAGCTGCATTGGCCGCCATTGTCACAATGTCTTGTGTGGCTGGAATAACAGCTTGTTGTGTTTGACCAATTCCAATCAAATACTTGTTTGGATCTTCGCCACGAGCTTCTGCCAAGTCCACCATATCTACATATAGATTTGGGGAGAAGAAATTAATTTTATCAATTCCAATATTCATGCTACTTTTCTAACCTTTCACTAATACGCGTTAAAATAGCGCGGGCAATATCATGTTTGTCAGCCAAAGGTAAGTTTTCTACCTTATCCTTCGTTACTAGACTAACAGCATTTGTATCATGTGCAAAGCCAACATTCTCTTGTGACACATCATTGGCAACGATCATATCAACATTTTTCTTTGCCAGTTTGCTTTGTGCATAATCAATCACGTTTTGTGTTTCAGCCGCAAAACCAACCATCATTTGTGTTGTTTTCAGTTGACTTAGTCCAGCTAAAATATCAGGATTCTTCACCAATGATAAAGTCATTGTATCAGAATCATCTGTCTTTTTAATTTTGTGGTCGGCAACATCAGCAACACGGAAGTCCGCAACAGCCGCTGCCATAATAACTGCGTCCATCTTCGGCAATGCCGTTTGCATAGCAGCTTCCATTTCAGTTGCTGATTCAACATGAATAACATGTACTGACGAATCAATTTGACGATCTACAGTAGATACAAGAGTTACATCTGCGCCCATTTTACGAGCTTCATCCGCTAATGCATAACCCATTTTACCTGATGAACGATTCCCAATAAATCGTACTGGATCGATTGGTTCAATAGTTCCCCCTGCACTAATCAAGATATGCTTACCGACTAAACGTTGTTCTGTGTTTAAGTAAGCGTCAATTTGTGCAATGATTTCTTCAGGTTCGGGTAAGCGACCTTTCCCTTCATAGCCTTCAGCTAATAGGCCTGTCGTTGGCGCAATAATATGGACGCCATCGGCTTCAAGCAAGGCTAAATTACGTTGTAAGGCTGAGTTTTCAAACATGTGTACATTCATTGCTGGTGCTACAAATGTCGGCACATGTCGTGCGCTTAGAACAGAACTAATGGCGTCATCCGCAATCCCATTGGCCATTTTCCCAATAATATTAGCAGTGGCCGGTACCACAACCATCAAATCAGCCCAATCAGATAAATCAATATGGCCAATTTGTTCATCTTGTGATGCAAACAAATCTGTTAAGACGGTTTCGTTTGTTAATACTGCGAATGTTTTTGGCGTGACAAATTCTGTTGCCGCTTGTGACATGACAACACGAACATGTGCCCCTAATTTCTGGAGTCCACGTACTAAAATAACGGCTTTGTATGCAGCTACACCGCCACTGACCATAACCACAATTTTTTTATCTTTAAACATACAATGATCTCCTATCTAAAATATTTCTATTTCTATATTCTACCACGCTTTTGATAAACGCCAAACGCTAAGCTTAATCCCCTGAAATACATCACACTATCCTAGACAAAAAAACTTAAAAATAAGAAAAAGCACCAACCCAGAAATGGTTTGGTGCTTTTTTTCACGCTTTAAATTTCAACATGAATACTTTCTTTTAATTCGTCCCAATCAGACACGTGGCGACTGGCCAAGAATTTCTTTTCACTCAATGACATTGCTTCTTTAATAAATTGGCTCAACGTAGTTGCATCTGGAAATGTTGTCCAGACAAAGGCTTTTGAGGCATCAAATGAATCTAATTCCATATCTGAAATGTAGAAATCCGGTGCGTCACTCTCGTTAAAGACAAAATTAACTTGCCATTGGCTTTCTAAAATACGATGCAAGACTGTTTCTAGTCCTGGTGAATACACAAAATCCAAAGAAACATGAATCTTTGGCAAAATCATGTTTGCAGGAATAATCGCAACCACCGCATTAAAGTGTTCTTGTGAAAGATTTGCAATCTTTTCATCTGCATTTGGTGTCCACATTAAGCGTTGACGCTTAAAGTCCTCCATCACGCAATCAACAAAATGAGATTGCACTGGGAAGTTTTCTTCCAAAAATTGCATACTAGTCTTTTTACGATCATACGTGCTTTCAAAGTACGCTTGACGCATATTTGGTCCAACAATCGCTAGCCCCAATTGTTTTTGATATTCTGTTGGCAATTCAGTACCAAAGAATTGTTCAAATATAGAAACAAAACGCTTTCGATCTTCTGAAAAATTATTTCCGACCTTATCAGTCATCATTGCACGTGGCACGCTACGAACGACACCACTGACAAAGAGTGCCAAGATAGAAAATAGGACTTCCGTACGTTCAATATGTTCTGGTAATTCAAACAATTCTTGGAACAATTCTCGGAATGCCTTGTATTTCTCTTGATCTTCTTCTGGCCAGTCTTGCCAAGGACGCACAAATTTTGGTAAATCTGCGTCACGCAAATAATGGCCGTTACGAATTCTAACTGACAGAATCATCACTTGCGTACGTAATGATTGACGTAATGATTGACGATTTTCAATGTCAAAAATATCCATGATTGCATCGACAATCTCTTCAATCTCCGCATTTTCAATTTCATTTAACGGCATTTCTGTATAGCTATGATATTGATTCATAATATGAACAAAGAAAGTACGAAGCGTTGCTTCATCACCAACCAAATGGTTATTCTTTGTAATTTTAATACCATGCTTACCTAATGCTTCAGTTGCACGTTCTTTAGATGAACGAATAACCGACACACTTGTATTATGTTTAACCGCAAAATTCTCATATGAAGTAACATTTTCCAGCAAGCTGTCAATTAAGAACCACCAAACAACCGAATTTTGGCGATAATAATGTTCCAATTCTAGAACTGCTGCTTGATTTTGTTTTTTTACTTCAATATATTTCGTGTCATAAACAAATTTTTCTTCGGAAACAGCATGTTGATGAACCAAATTTAAATCATCAATCAAGCTATTAAAAGCTGTTACAACACGATAACGTGACCATCCCAACTCTTCGATCACCGTTTTAAGCAACAGTTTTTCCCCTTCATGTAATATCAGATAGTCATGCAATTCTAATATTTCTTGTTCATGTCGGTCCAACATCCAACGTAAAAGATTCATAATTTTCCCTAGTCCCTTTTTTACACACTTTTGACTTTGTTATCAGTGTAAGCAAGAAAAAGAAATTACGCAACTAAGAGATTTAATTTTTTTTTGAAAAAAGGGTTGTCATTCATCAAAAAACTTGATATATTAATTCCTGTTGTTAAAACAAACAACGCAAAAACGTTTCTGGCTCATTGGTCAAGTGGTTAAGACTCCGGTTTTTCACACCGGCATCCAGGGTTCAATTCCCTGATGAGCTATTGTTTCAAAAACAAAATATTGGTCCATTGGTCAAGTGGTTAAGACTCCGGTTTTTCACACCGGCATCCAGGGTTCAATTCCCTGATGGACTATTGTATTATTTTGGCTCATTGGTCAAGTGGTTAAGACTCCGGTTTTTCACACCGGCATCCAGGGTTCAATTCCCTGATGAGCTATTTTGTTTTTAAACAAACCTGGTCCATTGGTCAAGTGGTTAAGACTCCGGTTTTTCACACCGGCATCCAGGGTTCAATTCCCTGATGGACTATCGCAAACAACGCTTAGGCGTTGTTTTTTTTTGCTCAAATCTCCTAACACTTTCCTTTTCCATACTTGAAATCACTTTCTCCCCCTCGTTATAATGTATCTATTCAATTATGGAGACATGGCAGAGTGGTAATGCAGCGGACTCGAAATCCGCCGAACCAGTGTTGAGCTGGCGCACGGGTTCAAATCCCGTTGTCTCCTTTTCTATTCTATCGGAGTCTCCTCGTGTTATAGATAAACAAAAAAGCCCCCAAATCGCATTCTCAGCGATTTGAGGGCTTTTTTCATATCATGATATCCTCAGACATTAAAAACGCTAAGAATCTCTTTAAATTATATATGTTTAATTTGTTGACGCACGTTCAATAAAGCCGTGTGGCAATTCAATTTGCTTTTCAGCCAATTCTTCGCGATCCAACAACTTTGTTAGCACACGCATGGCAACCGCACCCAAGTCATAAACTGGTTGTGTGATTGAACTCAATTGTGGACGTGTCATGCTAGTCAACGCAGTATTGTTACTTGTGATGATTTCAAAGTCAGCCGGAATCTTAACCCCAGCATCAGTCAAACCATTCAAGACACCCGCTGCCATGGAATCATTTACTGCGACGGCAGCAGTTGCGCCGGTTGCGATAATATCCTTAGCCATTGCATAACCAGATTCGTAAACATAGCTTCCTTGGAAGATAAGTGTTGGATCCAAATCCAATCCCTTCTTTGCCAAAGCTGCTTGATACCCCTTCAACTTGTGATCCTTGTTGATGGCGTGTTCCAAATCACCAGAAATAAAGGCAATCTTTTCATGGTCATTTTTCAATAACAAGTGTGTCGCATCTTCAAAGGCTTGCACGTAATTAATGTTAACTGATGGATGTTGGTTTTCTTCATCAACAGATCCAGCAAATACCAATGGCACATCAATAGAGTCCAAACGTTCGTCGACAGCTGCATCAATATGGTTACCCATGTAGATAATTCCATCAACTTGCTTACCCAACAAGTTATCAATAACTTCTAGGTTCTTTTCGTTTGATTCCCCTGCACTAGTCAAGATGATTTGGTACTTGTACATCTTCGCAACATCATCAATTCCACGTGCAAGTTCAACATAGTATTGATCAGCCAAGTCTGGCAAAATCAAACCAATCGTCGTTGTACGCTTAGAGGCCAATCCACGTGCAATTGCATTTGGACGGTATCCCAATTCCTTAATTACGGCTTGAACTTTTTCCTTTGTTCCCGCCTTAACGTTAGCATTCCCATTCACAACACGTGACACTGTCGCCATTGAAACGTTGGCTTCACGCGCTACATCATAAATTGTTACTGTTTGTTTTTCCATTATCGATTCTCCTTGTTCCCTAAGATTTTTGTCTGGGGGAGTATTTCAGAAAGCGCTTACTTAATGAGTATATCATGTTTTCATATGTATTTTCAAAGACAAAAGTTAATTTTAGCACAAACATTTTTTAATTAAAAGAGTACAATAGAGATAAATAACACAAAAGGAGCTCCAATATGACGACACATTTAACAGAGATTCAAACCTTGCTAAACGCTGAAGGCGTTGACGTTGCTTACTTTTCTGACTTCCATTCAATCGCATATTTGACTGGATTCGAATCAGACCCAATTGAACGAATTTTGGCCCTAATTGTTTTTCCACAACATGACCCATTTATCTTTGCGCCTGCCCTAGAAGTATCAGCCGTAAAAGAAAGTGGTTGGCCATACCCTGTCTATGGTTATCAAGATGCGCAAAATCCATTTGCATTGATTCGTGAACATATCTTAGATGTAACAACAAATACAACCCGTTGGGCCGTTGAGAAACAACAATTAACTATGGATAAGGCTAGTGCTTTGCAAACAGCCTTTCCTGATTTAAAGTTCACAACTGATTTGTCACCTATCATTGAACGCATGCGTTTGATCAAGACCCCTGACGAAATTGCTAAGATGCACGCAGCTGGTCGTGATGCTGACTTAGCGTTTGAATATGGTTTCGCCGCCTTAGCAGCTGGTAAAACAGAACTAAGTGTCCAAGCCGAACTTGAATACAAGTTAAAGATGCGCGGTGTTACTGGCATGTCGTTCGACACGATGGTGCAATTTGGTCCTCATGCCGCTGATCCACATGGTGCAACAAATAACACCAAGCTTAAGGGTGGTCAAATGGTCCTATTTGATCTAGGAACTATTCATGATGGTTACGTTTCTGACGCAACACGTACAGTCGCTTTTAATTCAGTTTCATTCCGTCAACGTGATCTTTACCAGCTTGTCTTAAAGGCACAACGCGAAGCACAAGCCGCTGTCAAACCTGGTATTACAACTGGTAGTCTAGATAAGATTGCCCGCGATATCATTACTGAAGGTGGCTTTGGTGATTTCTTTGTTCACCGTCTAGGTCATGGTTTGGGTGCATCAGTGCACGAATCACTCCAAATTGCCGCTGGCAATGACGTGATTCTAGAACCTGGGATGACTTTCTCAATTGAACCTGGAATTTACATCCCCGGTGATTTAGGAATTCGTATCGAGGATTCAATTGTCGTGACTGAAACTGGTTCAGAATCATTTACACACACGTCTAAAGAACTATTGGTTATCGATTAAATTCAATGATCAAAATCAATTTATAAAGAAAAAGAGACACCTAACTATCTCATAGCTAGGTGTCTCTTTTGTATTCATTTTAGTAATGATATTGGTGTATCAATTACTTAGCTGAATTATCAGCCTTCTTTGTTTCAGCTAATCCCTTTTTGTCAGTATCAGCCAATGACTTTTCGCTTGATGACAAAGCTGGACGGTCTGTCTTAGCCAATGTGTCCTTTGATGTCTTTGACGCCTTCTTCTTAGGTGTGCTTGACTTCTTAGTAGACTTTGACTTTGCTGCAGACTTGTTCTTGTCTTCATCTTCTACTTCAGCAACTAAACCAGTCTTCTTTGATTCAGACAATGGCTTCTTTCCTGACTTAGCAAGACTCTTAACTTGTTGCTTAGCAGTTGCCTTTAGTTCAGCTTCGGGCAAAAGCACTTCTATTTCAACCTTTTCTGGTGCAATAGCATCTTCAGCCAAGTCACTTGCATCTAGAATAATATCTGCTTCAGTTACAGCTTGAACCAAATCAGCATCATTCTTAAACGCTTGTGCCTTATCCATTGCTTGGTTAACAAAACCTTCTGCTTGCCCCTTCAATGAGTCAAGCTTACGTTCCAAACCTGCATCTTCAAATGAATCTTCGGCCTTTTCCTTTGCAGCGGCAAAAGTTGCACTTGCAATAGCTTCAGCTTCAAGAATGTATTCAACCACAGCATCAGTTGTTTCTGCTACCTTACGGTTAACTTCCTTCTTTTGGTTTTCATTCAACATCTTGTATCCTGCGTAACCAGCTGCAGCTGCAGCACCACCAACTAGCAATCCCTTAATAAATCCGTGTGCCATGTTTTACCCCTCCAATTTCCTGTAAAAGTTTTTTATGATCTCTTACGCATGCCATTAAATGTAGCAAACATTGATCCCATTTTTGACATGTTACTTGTACCCATTTGTGTTGTTAAGTTACGTGCTGCGTCGTTCAAACCAGAAACTGATTCGCCCAAATCCGCAACCGCTTGGAAGGCTGGGTCTAATACTTCAACCTTTCCATTAACATCTTCTAGCAAAACATTTGTGTTTGCCAACAAATCATCCGCTTCACGTGCAATGATGTCCACGTCCTTCAAGACGTTCTTCAATGGTTGTGTGATACGGAAAATCAAGAAGCTAATTGATCCCAAAAACAACAAAATCGCAACCGCGACAATCAGCCACGCAATTTCTCCCGGTGTCATACAAAGTCCTCCATTACCTTTTATACGCTTAATTTTACATGTTTATCGAGTACGGAACAAGCCAATACCTGCAAAATACAGAGCGCTTACATATCTAATTCATTTACCAATGCTTCAAACTCATTCAAGCGTTCTTCAAAAATATCGAAAGTTTCTTGCAAGTAAGTTGGTTGCATCATGTCAACGCCAGCCTTCTTCATAACATCAATCGGGAACGCTGATGAACCAGCCTTCAAGTATTGCTTGTAGGCATCTACTGCTGAAGTTCCCTTTGTCTTCATTTCATGAGCCATCGCAGTTGCGGCTGCAAAACCAGTACTGTATTGGAAGACATAGAAGTTGTAGTAGAAGTGTGGAATACGTGACCATTCATTCGCAATTTCTGGATCAACTTCAAGGGCTGGACCGTAGTAGCGTTGGTTCAATTCAGCGTATGCTTCATTTAGGACGTCCGCAGTCAACGGTACACCTTGTGCATCTTGATGGTGCATCCATTGTTCAAATTCAGCAAATTGTGTTTGACGGAACATTGTTCCCTTCACACCGTCTAAGTATTGGTTCAAGACAAAGGCACGCAACGCCTTATCTTCAATGGTATCCAACAAGTAGTCAGTTAGGAGATTTTCATTTGTCGTTGATGCAATTTCAGCCAAGAAGATTGGGTAATCACCATAGTGATAAGGTTGGTTTTGACGCGTTAAGTAACTGTGTACACTGTGTCCCATTTCGTGAACCAATGTGTACAAGTTGTTCAAATTATCCACCCAGTTCAACAAAATGAATGGGTTTGTGTCATATGAACCACCTGAGTAAGCACCTGAACGCTTTCCCTTGTTTTCTGGCACGTCAATCCAGCGTTCATCAAATGCCTTGTTAACGATATCTAAGTAATCATCCCCTAACGGACGCAATGCTTCTAGCGCAGTTGCTTGCGCTGATGTGTAATCAATTGCGTAATCAGGTTCACCCAAGATTGGTGTGTACAAGTCGTATGAATGTAGTTCTGAAACACCCAACAAACGCTTACGCAATGCAACATAACGGTGTAGCAATGGCAATGCTTTGTTAGTTTCATCAACTAATGTTTCATAAACAGCTTCTGGCACATGGTTGTTTGCCAATGATGCTTGACGTGCTGTTTCGTAGTTATGCACACGGGCCATGTAGTTGTGGCCCTTTACATGACTAGCCAATGTTGAAGCCAATGTGTTTTCTAG
This sequence comes from Weissella ceti, assembly GCF_018394055.1. Taxonomy (NCBI): domain Bacteria; kingdom Bacillati; phylum Bacillota; class Bacilli; order Lactobacillales; family Lactobacillaceae; genus Weissella; species Weissella ceti. Next base: position 389,252 of record NZ_CP074441.1, on the reverse strand, counting down.
TGCAATGTATGATTCGTAGAATGTTTGGAATGTATCACGACGAACACGTCCGTCAGTTGATTCCAATAACTTTGAGTAAACACCGTTTGACAGTTGTTCCCATTCACCATCAGCATTTTCTACACGCCCAAATTGAATGTCCGCATTATCCAAGACACTGAATGTGCGTTGTGATGCACCAAAAATGTCCCCCGCAGCAGCCAACAATGTTTCTTGTTCTGCAGGTAGTACGTGACCACGTTGCGTCAACAAACTTTCAAAGTAGTGTTCAAATTGGTTCAATTCAGGTGTTTCAGCAAACAATGCGGCCAATTCATCTTCTGATAAAGCCAAGATGGCTGGATCAAAAAACGCAATCGCTGCTCCAACTTGTGCTGCCAATGCTTCAGCACGATTGTTCAAAGCTTGGTAGTAACCATTGGCTGTATCTTGATCACTCTTCATTGATGCATATACATAGACCTTTTCTAAATCACGCATTAGGTTCAATCCGTATTGTAGTGCCCCTAATAGTTGTGGTCCTGAATTCGTAACTGTCTCAGCAAAGTAGTCTGCTGATTCTAGACGTTCAGCAACATCTTCAAACATATCTTCCCATGCATCATCATTTGGAAAAATTGTTGATAGGTCCCACGTCATTGTCGTTGGAAGTTCATCTCGTTGTAAAAGTTCTTGGCTCATGGTTTGATCCTCCACTATTTTATTTATTGATAGTATTGTAACATTTTTGATAATTTTCTTCTTAAAGAGTTTACTTGTAAAGCATGAAAATTGGTCTAATTATCTATTATTAGGTATTTATACAGATATCGTTTCAAATATATAAGCAAAAATGCCACTAAAAACAAATTGTTCATAGTGGCATGCTTATGATTTATGTTAATGTCTTATGCCTTAGTTCTTGCGAACGATTGTCAGCTTGCTACCAACAACATCTTGAATCACAAGCTTATCTACTGTTTCTTCAAATACTTCTGTCACATTGTCTAAGTTTGAACGAACTGTGTCAAAATATTCCGAATCAACATTTACTTGCCAAGCAATTAAACCTTGTTCATCCATTTTTTTAGGAACTAAGTCACGACCAGCCCAGATATTCAATGCATGATGATGGTGATAACGATTATGTGAGTAGAAATGGGCATTTTCTGGTAAATCTAACACAGTATCTAACTGTAGTACATTGTTGAAGAAGTTATCCGCAACAGCTAAATCACGACCTGAAAAATGCAAATGACCAATCTTCATCCCCGTAGGAAAACCATCCCATACGCGGCTCACTTTACCCAATAAGCCATGAATATCGACATCAAATGTTCCCATTTCTACTTGCCCATCATGCCATGCCCATTTGTCACTTGGACGATCACGATATAGTTCAATCCCATTCCCATCTGGATCATCTAAATAAATTGCTTCACTCACTTGATGATCACCTGCGCCAATCAGATACTGTACCGCTAATAAACGTTGTACTAAGGCTCCTAATTCAGCAGCATTTGGAAATAATAGCGCAAAGTGATACATTCCCTCTTGTCGTTCTGATTGTGCTGGTCCACCAAATTGCAATGTTAGAAATGGCGCTTCACCAGCTGTGAATGCATAGCTATATTGTTGGTCACCGGTTTGTTCTTCCACAGCGTTAAACAAGTCCCGATAAAAAGCACGCATTTTAACTTCATCGTGCGCTAGTATCGTCAGATGAGCAATTTCATATTCTTTGACGTTCATGGTCTCTTCTCCGTAATCCACTTATCAGTGCATCTTTCTTTTATGTATCAACTGTTTATTATTGTGCCTATTCAGTAAGTCTCTTTCACTCAATGCGTTAACTTACATAAAGTAAGGATAACACAAGATAGAAAGTCCGTAAATTAAGGTTTTAGACTTTAATATGTAAATAAAAAAATCGCCCTAAGGCGATTTTCTTTGATTGATTTAATTTTGTTCAAAATAGTGACGCAATTGCAATGTCGCTTCTTGATTAAAAATTTGTTCACCATGCTCTTGCAAGACGTCGGCTGAAATCGGACTAACCGTTCCATACTCACGTGCAATCGCGGTACTGTCTTTAATTGTTGCCATATCATGCGTATCTGCGAACGTCATGACCAAGTAATACTTGTCTTGATAACGGAACAATTGTTCTTCAGCATAAAGCTTAGGTTGCATTTGGGCAAAATTAAGCACGTCTTCGAAACTGGCAAATTCAACTTGGATTTGTGTATCCACCATGTCATCTGCAATTTCAGTTTGACGCTCATCCTTATTAGGTGTTGCATCATCAAAACCTAGCAAACGATTTAGGAGTTCTTCCTTGACATCATCGTCTGGTTCAACACCTTCACGCTGATGTAATGCTTTGGCAACGGCCTTTTGCATCCCTGTTGGGTCTTCTAGGTTCTTAGAGATAAATAGCTCTAACCCTTGACCACTTGGTAAGATTTGGAATGTCACCGCATCGTTATCCATAAAGTCATGATCAGTGTCCACATCTTCCAATACTGCATAAAAGAAGCGCTCCATCTTCTCTTGACTCTCTAGCAAGTCCATTACGACAACATCATAATCTGACAAGTCTTCTTGTGTCATCATGACGCGAATCGTATCTTCATTAATTCGTTCAAAATCCATTTAGCTGCTCCTTTCAGTGATTGTTTGGACCACTTTTGTGTGTTCGATAACATCACTTACATGTTTATTTAAAAATCAATGGTATCACGTTCATCAGAATTTTGTAAGTGACGCAAATGTTGGTTCATCCAGCTGTATCCCATCAAACCAAGCAAAAGGACTACAATTGCCAAGGCTTGAATCAGCACTTCTGTTGCATCTGCATGATTAACCAACAGATTACGTAACATCGCTGTAATTCCAATGTACATAAAGTTCTTTAGTGAAATGTGCTTAGTCACGACATACTCACGTGTTAAGACAATAAACTCAAAAAACAAAAACGTTTCTAGAATCAATTCACTAATTGTATAGAAATCAGCTGGCATACTTGCTGTAAATACAAGCTTGGCAAGCAAGACCGTATCACGGAAGAAAAATCCCAGCAAAATGATTCCTAATGCCAACATTCCCCATTCAAGAATATGGCTGTAAAATACTTTAACAATGTTTTTCATAATATACCTTAACTTAACGATTGCTTCGTAAATGCAGCAAATGAGTATTGACTGTGGCGCACACCATAACGCAATGGTGATGCTTCATAAATTGTCAATGGTGTCTCTGTTTCATCATCCCAGATTGTCCAGTAGTCCTTCAAAGTCCATGTTGTTAGGATCGCAAATTGACTAGGTTCATCTGTACGTTGTAATAAGAAACCACTCATAAATCCACTCACATTATCAAAACCATGCGCTTGGTATGTTTCCCAACGACGAATAAAATTCGCACGTTCTTGGTCTGATAAAGTAATAAATGTAAAATTCATCCAACCACGAATTTCTTGTGCTTGTCCATGTTGTGACAAGATTTCATAACTCGTTGGCGTGTTAAAAATTGATGATTCAGTTGTCTTATCTAGTAATTGGTAACGCAATGGATCTGTATCATCCACAGTTAGCATCAAGTTACGTGAAGAATTTGCTTCACGTACGCTTTGTAGCACCTCTTCACTACCAAATGTTGTATAAAGATATTCTGTCATGATAGACCTCCTCTATTATTCAGCTATGCCAAATTTCTAAAGCATAGATAGCATCGCAAAGAAAGAAATAGCATTATTTAGTGCGTGCGTAAGCATCGCATATTGAATTTGTTGTGTTTTTTTGTAAACATACGCTAAGACACCACCCATTAGGGCATATTGTAAGAAATCAAATGGATTAAAAGCTGAATAAACGTGGAAATAACCAAACATTGCGGCTGATAGCACAATATTCCACCACCAACCCTTGTTCGTAAAGAAATAGTTCAACACGATGCCACGGAAAATTAACTCTTCCACAATCGGTGCAACGACAACTGCTAGGAAACCTACAAATACAATCCCGTAGATTCCTTGGCTAAATGTGTTTTGCAAAGTTAATTGATTGTTCGCAATTGCAATGTGCCCAACCACGAATTCACGGGCTAAATTAATGAACATTAGACCAAAAATGATCGCTAGATAACCAACAAACACATAGCTTAACTTCTCCCAAGTGACAGTATGCAGACGTAAGTCGGGATCCGCTTGTCTAACTGCGTATAGTAATACTTTTGTCACCGCAACTGTCAACACAGCCACAATCACCACCAGTAAACCAGTCGCGACTAGCCCATTTACAGGTTGCCCTAGCAAGACTGCTAACGTTTTACTTCCCGTCACACCGAAAATTTGAATCGAAAAATCTAGGATAATACCGGTTACAACCCACAAGAGCCCTGTCATCCAGTTAATTTTCGACGTCATAATCGTCACACTCCTTTTTACGACGTTGTAAGATGATTGTTGTCAAGGTCATCAACACAGTCATCCCAACAACCGTAATAAACATCATGCTCATGAACATCACCGGTGGCCACCCATGTTGATTACCAAACAAAGCTACGCTCACCAAAATAAACACGGTTAGCATGCTTGATAGGAAATAAACAAGTTTAATCATGTGCACCATCCAATACAAAACGATCCAAAATTTCAGCAATTGCACCTTCATTATTTGTTCGTTCTGTGACAACATCTGCGGCTTCTTGTACTGCTGGAATTCCGTTTGCGACACTGACCCCTAATCCGACAGCCTTTAGCATCGCCAAATCATTGTTGTTGTCACCAGCCGCAATAATTTCATCTTGCTTAATCCCTAGTCGTTCTCCCAACATTAGGCTAGCACTTCCTTTATCCACACCGGCCATGTTGAATTCAATATAGCGTCCTGATGAGAATGTTGCTTCGACTGTTTCAGCCCCAACAGCGGCTAATACGGCAGCCTTAATGGCTTCACGTACGTCAGCGTCTTCATGTTCAAAAATAACCTTCATCACCGGCGCTTCATTTTCAAGGAATGTCAAATCTGATGATTGTACTTCCTTGTAAGCAACACCACGTTCGGCCATGTACTTGGCATCAGATGCAGAGATATTGTAGATAAACAATGTATCAACGGTATAGATATGTGCATCTACCGTATCATTGATCAATCCAGCATCTAGAATTTGTTGTGCCAATGGCAACGTCATCCCACGTGTTACCAACACTTCGTTCCCTTTGTTTTCAACAATGGCTGCACCATTGTATGAAATCACGTATTGCCCAGCTTGGTCATACAAACCTAACGTCTTCAATAACGCTTGGACTGAACTAAATGCACGTCCCGTATTTGGCACGAACTTAAATCCTTGTGCAATCGCTTGCTTAATCGCACGAACATTTTCTTCGTGCACACTGCCATCATTATTCAATAATGTTTCATCCAAATCTGAAACCAACATTTTATAAGTCATTTCAATTCCCCCAACATTGTTCTATTAATATCTATTTTAACAGAAATTAAGGTTTAGTTTGGCATTTAGGCTCATTTGTTTTAAAATTGATAAAGTTATATTTCACTATATATTCTAGATACTAAGGAGTTTATTATGCGTAAGTTTATTTCAGAGTTCAAAACTTTCCTTACACAAGGAAGTATGTTGGATTTGGCTATTGCCGTTATCATTGGGGGCGCATTCCAAGTGATGCTAACATCACTTGTTAACGATATCTTCATGCCATTTATTGGTATTGTGACAGGTTCAATTGCGTTGAACGACATCGTTTGGCTTGTTGGTTCTGCTGAAGTGAAGATTGGTTCATTTTTGAGTAATGCGATCATCTTCGTCTTGACTGGATTTGTTGTCTTCATGATGGTAAAGATTTTGAACACAATTCGTAAGCCAGTTGAAGAAGAAGAAGAAATTGATCCTACAGTTGCATTGCTAACTGAAATCCGTGATGAATTGGCACGTAAAAACTAATTTTTAAATTTGTTACTTGTAACAAATCGCATAAACTAGGTATTGGTTCGATGAACCAGTACCTTTTTTTAATGTCAAGAATTGTATTCCACTTTTCTTTTAGCTAAGATAAGAACAACGAATTGATTCATTCACATAATCAAAGCGAAATTTTAAAAGAAGAAGGTCGACCATGGTGATTATCACAGCTGGGATGATTGGTGTCGGTAAGACAACATTAACAGGTCTATTGGCAGAACATTTGGGAACGGAAGCGTTTTTTGAGCCTGTTGGCGAAAACCCTGTTCTCCCTCTTTACTACGCAGATCCAAAGCAATACGGATTTTTGCTACAAATTTATTTCTTGAACAAGCGTTTTGCAATGATCAAGAAGGCGTTGGCCGCAGATAACAACATTCTTGATCGTTCAATCTACGAAGATGCCTTGTTCACGAAGGAAAACCATCGTGAAGGAAACATTTCTGACGCTGAAATGGACGTCTACATGAAGTTGCTAGACAACATGATGGGTGAACTTCAAACAATGGATAAGCGTCGCCCTGACTTGATGGTCTTTGCGAACGCTGACTTCGAAACAATTTTGTACCGTATCAAGAAGCGTGGTCGTGATTACGAACAATTCGACGATAACGAAGAATTGCGCGACTACTACTTCAAGATGTGGACTGCTTACCAACAATGGTATGAAGAATATGATGCCTCACCTAAGATGATGGTTGATTTGCAAAAGTATGATCTTGAAGATCCAGAAAACCAAGCCGTTATTTTGGCTGAAATTGATGCGCGTTTAGCTGAATTGGATACTGAAAACAAGTAATCGATACGTACGAAAAAACGAGACTGACAACTATGTCGGTCTCGTTTTTTGTTATTTCCATCCATTTTCCAGATATGGAATGCCTTTAAAATATGCATCTAAAGCTAATTTCCGGTCTGGAATAAAATTATCTGGTAGATCATTAATTGGTACCCACTGTAAGCCTGCACTTTTATGGGGTTCTTGTACTTGAGGCGTCCCCTCATATTTATTCACGACAAAGTAGCCATTGTAGTAAGTCAGCTCGGATGTGCCATATTTTTGATGTATCATGACCGCAAATGACAAATCCTCGACATTGACTTCAAGGCCAATTTCTTCTCTAATTTCGCGAATCAAAGCTTCTGACATTGATTCGTTTTCATCAACGTGCCCAGACGCTGCGACGTCTAAATATCCATCTCGTTTTCCTGTATTAACACGTTCATGGACTAAAATATGCTCTTTTGCATCATCAAAGATTAGTGCGTATACTGCAGAAAAATTTTTAAAATGTGTCATCTAGCTCTCCCATTATATTGCCTGATAATACCCTAAACACTCTACCATTTAGCATGATTATATCATCAAAAAAACTACAAGATGCAATGATCTTGTAGTTTCTAAATCAATATTAATCTACTTGAAATGTACGCGCAGCCGTGACAGCCTTTTGCCATCCCTTGTACGCCTTAGTCATTTCTTCTTCACGATCTGTATCTGGTTCGCTGTACTGACTACCAGTTGCAGTTGGTAGGTCATCTAGTCCCTTCCAGAACCCGACACCTACACCAGCTAGGAATGCTGCTCCCAATGCCGTTGTTTCTAAATGCGCTGGGCGTTGCACAGGCACATTTAGCAAGTCTGCTTGGAATTGTTGCAGATAAGTATTTGCAGCAGCACCACCGTCAATGACCAGACTTCCCACGTGCAAGTCTGTATCATTTTCCATTGCCACCAAAACATCCTTTGTTTGATAGGCCAATGCTTCAATGGTTGCACGAACTAAGTCAGCCTTTGAAGTTGCACGTGTTAGTCCAAACATAGCCCCACGTGTGTTGTGATCCCAGTAGGGCGCTCCTAGTCCAGCAAAGGCTGGAACCATGTAAATACGTTCTGGATGACGTTCACGTGATACAGTGGCCAATTCAGCAGTCTCACGGGCATCTGAAATCAATTCCAATCCATCACGTAACCATTGAATTGCTGCCCCAGCAATAAAGACAGATCCTTCCAACGCATAAGTTACTTGGCCATTTAATCCGTATCCGATGGTTGTCAAAAGACCATTATCTGAACGCGGAATGTTATCACCGGTATTCATCATGATAAATGAACCAGTTCCGTACGTGTTCTTAACATCTCCTGCCTCAAATGCTTTGTGCCCAAATAGTGCCGCTTGTTGGTCTCCGGCAATTCCTGAAATTGGTACTTGTAATCCAAAGAAGGCAAAATCAGCCGTGTGTCCAAAGAAGCCAGATGAATCTTTAACAGTTGGTAACATTGCTGCTGGAATGTTAAACAAATCCAACAGCTCTTGATCCCATTCAAGCGTGTGGATATTGTACATCATTGTACGTGACGCATTTGATACGTCAGTTGCGTGTACTTGACCATTTGTTAGCTTGTATAGAATCCAAGTATCAATTGTACCAAAGTATAATTCACCACGTTCAGCACGCTCACGGGCACCTGGTACAGTGTCCAACAACCACATAATCTTAGTTGCTGAGAAGTACGCATCGACCCAAAGACCTGTTTTGTCGTAGATCATTTCAGCATGGCCCGCATCCTTCAACGCTTGAGCAAATGCATCACTTTGCTTTGATTGCCAAACAACAGCAGGCGCAATTGGTTCACCAGTGATACGATCCCAAATAACAGTTGTTTCGCGTTGGTTTGTTACACCAATCCCAGCCACTTTGTACGGTTCGATATTTGTTTTAATGATGACTTCCGCCATGACTTGACGCGTGTCATCCCAAATTGTTTCTGCATCATGTTCAACCCAACCCGGTTGCTTAAAAATTTGTGGTAATTCTTTTTGTGCACTAGCTATTGCTTGACCATCATGGTCAAACAAAATGGCTCGTGTACTAGTCGTACCTTGGTCGATAGATAGAATATATTGATCAGCCATGGAGTTACTCCTACTTTTCTTATCAGTTTTTATGTACTTATTTTCACAAAATTAAAAGGAGTTAGTCAAAAGACTAACTCCTTTATTGTACTGAATTACTTCTCTGAACGCAAAGTTCCACCGTCCATAAAACGATCTGGGGCCATTTCGTTAACAATAACCTTAATCGCCTCTCGTGGGGCACCTGTGTTCTTTTCAACAGCTGTTGTAATATCAGCCATCATGGCCTTCAATTGTTCATCAGAACGCCCAGCAACAAGTTCTACGTGTACAAATGGCATATCATTTACCTCTAATTATTTTAAATTAAATTTTTATTGACCTTGTTCAACGGCTTCATCAACACTCAAAGCCGCATCAATTTGGTTACGCGCCGCTTGGCGTTCCTTCAAGATTTGGGCTTGTAAGTCTTCATTGTAGAAGTTTTGTGGTACTTGTACAGTTTCCACGATGTTAATAAAGGCATCCTTATCAACAAGCTTCGTCATTTCAGTCACTTCCGCAACTTCGTACTTTGAGATAACCATCATCAATGTTGATGATGCTTCGTGTGAGAAAGCACCCATTGATGGCATGATTGTGATTCCACGAATCAAGCGGTTTTGCAACGCTTCCGCAACTTCATTTGCACGACGTGTCACAATAAACACGGTCAACTTTTGATAACGTGTGTGAATTGAATCAATCGCAACTGATGTCGCGTAAATACCAATAATTGTGTACATCGCGTTTTGCCAACCAATAAAGGCTCCAGCAATAATAACGATGGCGCCATTGATAAACATACTAATGCTTCCAATTGACTTCCCAGTGGCCTTTTGTACAGCCATCGCAATGATGTCCATCCCACCAGTTGAGAAACCAAACTTAAATGTTAATCCAATGGCAATTCCAACCAACAGACCACCAAACAAGGCTGCTAGGATGGGTTCATGATCAACGACTGATCCCTTTGGCATGACAATCATCATGAATGAGATGAAGAAGCTATTCATAAATGAAATCAATGTGAATCGCTTACCCGCAAACTTTAACCCAATCAATAGAATTGGCAAGTTAAAGATCATGATGATAACCCCAACGTCCACACTAGTATGGAACACGGCTTCGATGAATAGCGCCATCAATTGCGCCACCCCATTAAAGCCACTTGAGAATATGTTATTAGGAATCAAAAAATTGTTCATCGCAATGGCCACGATTACGCCTGAGAAAATAAAGACTGCAATACGTGTTAGCCAAGTTTTCAAATGTAGAAAGTCCATAAAGACACCTCACTTTTAGTCATTAATTCATTATGCAATACTTTTGTATTTCGGGCTAGTCTTTTATCAAAATCAAATAAAAAAGCCACCTCATTGCTGAGATGGCTCTTGTTAATCCTAGGATTAACGGCGTGCTTCAGGAATACGAGCAGCCTTACCGTGCAATGCACGTAGGTAGTACAACTTGGCACGACGAACGCGACCGTAACGTACTACTTCAATCTTGTCTACACGTGGTGAGTGTAGAGGGAATGTACGTTCAACACCAACACCGCTTGAAATCTTACGAACAGTGTAAGTAGCTTGAATTCCAGCCCCTTGACGCTTAATAACAACACCTTCGAACAATTGCACACGTTCGCGTGATCCTTCGACGATACGAGCGTGAACACGTACAGTGTCTCCGGCACGGAATTCAGGCAAGTCCGTACGTAGTTGTGATGCAGTTAACTTTTCCAACAAAGCATTTTGACGCATGTTAATCTCCTCATCAACAATCTTTCACCATTCGGCCAGCGGATCATTGGGTTTTATTTTTGGTTCCAAAGAACCATATACAAATATACCGCTTCTAGAATTAAAGTGCAAGGAATTATTCTGCAGATTCTTCCGCTTTTACTTCCGCCAACAACTTTGCTTCTTCCTTTGACAATTCATAATTGTCTAACAAATCAGGACGACGTAGGTATGTACGACGCAATGATTCCTTTTGCTTCCACTTCTTAATGTTTGCATGGTGTCCTGAAGTTAGGACTTCTGGAACCTTCTTACCTTGGAAGTCAGCTGGACGTGTGTATTGGGGGTATTCCAACAAACCAGTTGAGAATGAGTCATCTACGGCTGACATTTGATCACCCAATGCTTCATCCAACAAACGAACAGTTGCATCAATCACAGTCATGGCTCCTAGTTCACCACCAGTTAACACGAAATCACCTAGTGAAATTTCGTCAGTCACCAAGTCACGAATACGTTCATCGTATCCTTCATAGTGTCCAGCGATAAATGTTAGGTGTTCTTCCTTAGCCAATTCCTCAGCCTTGGCTTGTGTAAATGTTTCTCCTGCTGGGTCTAGCAAGATAACACGTCCACGTGAACCTGCCTCTGCTTCAATGGCATCCATTGCTGCATAAATTGGTTGTGGCATCAAAAGCATTCCTTGTCCACCACCGTAGATTTCATCGTCTACTTTATTGTGCTTGTTGTCTGTGTGATCACGGAAGTCAACCACGTTAAAGTCAACCAAGCCCTTTTCAATTGTCTTCCCAATAATTGATTCACGCATTGGCGCAAACATATTAGGGAACAAACTTAAAACATCAATACGCATGTTAGATTTCCTCTAGTTGTGTGACATGAGCTGTCTTGGCATCCAAATCGATTTCTGTCACAACAGATTCGATGTATGGCAAGTAAATGTCATCATGTCCCTTACGGCTAACAACCCACACGTCGTTGGCTGGTAATTCCATGATTTCCTTAACCGTTCCAAGTGTTTCACCGTTTTCGTTATCGATAACAGTCAAACCAACGATTTCGTGGTAGTAGAATTCGTCGTCATCAAGATCTTGAAGTTCTTCCCCATCAATCATCAATTCGCGACCCTTGTACTTTTCAACGTCATTAATGTTTTGCATATCCTTGAATGAGATCAAGAAGAATTGCTTGTGTTGACGAACTGTTTGAATAGTGACATTCAAAGGTGTTTGTCCATCAATGACCAATTCTTGCCCCTTAACGAAACGTTCTTCCGGGAAATCAGTTGTTGCCATTACTTTCAATTCGCCACGAATACCGTGTGTGTTCACGATATTTCCTACTTTATATAAAGTCATAATTGCTCCTTCATGCGTTTAAATTATGTATCTCAGTATAGCACAAAATGCTTATCTCGACATTTTAGATACCTGGCAAAAGATACTGGTTATGATTTATTTACTGATATAAAGGCACAAAAAAAGAGCTACTCAGATGAGTAACTCTTTTTTTAAATCAAGCAACTAATTACTTAGCAAGCTTTGATTCGTGGAACTTCTTCATGATACCAGCGTTAGAGAACAAGTTCTTAACAGTATCTGAAGGTTGAGCACCCTTGCTCAACCATGAAAGTACAACTTCTTCATCAAACTTAACCTCAGCAGGTTGAGTCAATGGGTTGTATGTTCCAACAGTTTCGATAAAGCGACCATCACGAGGTGCACGTGAGTCAGCCACTACAACACGGTAAAATGGGCGCTTCTTTGAACCCATACGCTTCAAACGGATCTTTGTAGCCATGTGTAATTTCCTCCAGTAATTTTTCTACAAGTAATAATATAACAGGACTTTCCATGCGTGTAAAGTGTTTTTCCTTTACACTTGTAAAAAAGTTTTTATTTATTAGCGCTTGCGCTTCTTCTTGGCCTTTTGGACACGACGAGCCATTTGCTTCATCGCCATATTAGCCATCTTGCCTTTCATACCAGAACCTTGACCGCCCATTCCCATGGCACCCATCATTTGTTCCATCCCGGCCATGTTACCGTTCATAACTTGACCCATCATCTTCTTCATTTCGTTAAATTGCTTGATTAGCTTATTAACTTCAACTACTGGGCGTCCAGCACCAGCAGCCAAACGACGACGACGTGAAGGGTTCAACAAGTCTGGGTTTTCACGTTCAGCGGGTGTCATTGAGTAAACAATCGCCTTAATGTGTGCCATGTCCTTGTCGTTGATTTGTACGTTCTTCAAAGCTGGGTTGTTAGCCATCCCCGGAATCATCTTCAAGATGTCTTCCATTGGTCCCATGTTTTGCACTTGTTGCATTTGGTCTAGGAAATCATTGAAGTCAAATGTCTTGTCCTTCATCTTTTCCATTGTAGCTTGTGCTTGCTTTTCATCAAAGTCCTTTTGGGCCTTTTCGATCAAAGTCAGCATATCACCCATACCAAGGATACGGCTTGCCATACGATCTGGATGGAAGACATCCAAATCAGTCATCTTTTCACCTTGACCGACGAACTTGATTGGTTGGCCAGTCACGGCACGGATTGACAAGGCAGCCCCACCACGAGTATCACCATCTAACTTAGTTAGCGTTACCCCAGTGATACCTAGACGAGCGTTAAATCCTTCAGCTGTTTCTGTGGCGTTTTGCCCAGTCATCGCATCAACAACCAACATGATTTCATCTGGTTGGGCGATTTCCTTAATGTCAGCCAATTCTTGCATCAACGCTTCGTCGATTTGCAAACGACCAGCCGCGTCAATGAAGACGTAGTCAGCCTTCGCTTCACGCGCAGCTTCCATACCTTGACGCACGATTTCACGTGGGTCAACGTCTGTTCCCAAGTCAAAGACTGGCACATCCATTTGTGATCCAAGGACCTTCAATTGGTCAATGGCGGCTGGACGGTAAATGTCGGCTGCGATCATAAATGGACGCGCCTTGTTTTCTTCCTTCAACTTGTAAGCAAGCTTACCAGCTGTTGTTGTCTTACCAGCCCCTTGTAGACCAACCATCATAATAACAGTTGGAATCTTTGGTGACTTGTTCAATGGGACGTCAGTTTCTCCCATCATCGCAACCATTTCATCGTTAACGATAGAAACGATTTGTTGGGCTGGGTTTAATCCATCAAGGACTTTAGCACCCGCGGCCTTTTCACGGACGTTACGGATAAATTCCTTAACAACTGTGTAGTTAACGTCGGCGTCCAACATGGCCATACGAATTTCACGTAATGATTCACGTAAATCAGCTTCAGTAACCTTCCCTTTACGACGAAGACCTGTCATCGCATTTTGAATGCGTTCTGTTAATCCTTCAAATACCATCGCATTACTCCTCTTCTAGCAATCCCAATTCTGCGACTAGCGTAGCTAGTTGTGCATCATCGGCATAGTTATCATTAATGTAATCTGTTAGTTCTGTCGCTGCTGCTTCACGCTTCAAGTAATCTTCAAACATGTGTAGCTTAGCTTCATAATCTTCCAGTAATTGTGTACTACGCTTTAAGTTGTCGTAAACCGCCTGACGTGACACGTCAAACTCTTCCGCAATTTCTCCTAATGAGAAATCATCCGCATAATACAGTTGTAGATAATCCTTTTGACGTGTTGTTAAAAGTGGTTGATAGAAATCAAATAGCGCATTTAATCGCGTCGTCTTTTCAATTTCCATGTCTACTCCTCAATTAAACCACTAAACAAGCCCTTAGTGAACTCATCAGCCTTAAATGGTTGCAAATCACCCACTTGTTCACCCAAACCAACCCACTTAACTGGTAAGTGTAATTCATTACGGATTGGCAAGATGATTCCACCCTTGGCTGTTCCGTCTAGCTTTGTTAGGACAATTCCTGTTACGTCAGTTGAATCCTTAAACAAACGGGCTTGTTGCAAAGCGTTTTGCCCAGTTGTTGAATCCAATACTAGCAAGACTTCTTGTGGTTCGGCTGGCAATTCGCGTGAGATAATACGCTTCATTTTAGCCAATTCTTGCATCAAGTTCACATTGTTTTGCAAACGTCCAGCTGTGTCGACAAACAATACATCCGCGTTTGTATCGATAGCTGTACGAACACCATCGTAGACAACTGAAGCTGGATCAGCTTGTGCCTTACCACTCACAACAGGAATATCATTACGACGTCCCCATTCTTCTAATTGTTCTGTTGCTCCCGCACGGAATGTGTCGGCCGCAGCCAAGACAACCTTCTTACCTTCAGCCTTGTAACGCGCTGACATCTTACCAATCGTTGTTGTCTTACCAACTCCATTAACCCCAACAAACATAATGACTGTTGGCCCTTCTGGCGCAAAGTGCATGCTTGTGTCTTCGTTAACACCTTGGGCTTGGTAAAGTTCGATCAACTTATCCATGATGATCTTTGAAACTTCTTGTTTGCTCTTGGCATTTTGTAGCTTCACTTCATCACGTAGTTCATCCGTCAACTTCAACGCTGTTTGTGCCCCAACGTCGGCACCAATCAACGTTTCTTCCAAGTCATCAAAGAAGTCTTCATCGACTGAACGGAAATTCGCCATGAATTGGTTCCAACGTTCTGACCAAGTCTTACGTGTCTTCTTCAAACCATTTTCTAGATTTGTATCACTAACAACTGTTTCTGTTTCTGTTTCTGTTTCTGTTTCTGTTTCTGTTTCTGTTTCTGTTTCTGTTTCTGTTTCTGTTTCTGTTTCTGTTTCTGTTTCTGTTTCTGTTTCTGTTTCTGTTTCTGTTTCTGTTTCTAGAGTATCAGCAATCGCTGGTTCTGCTGCAACGGTTTGTGTTGGTAATTTAATTTCTACGGCCATTCCTGGTGTAGGTAGCAATTCAACCACTTCAACAACGGGTGTTACATCAACTTCTGGTTGTGCTAATGCTTGTGGATACAAAATTTCAACTTCTACTTTAGGTTGAACTGGTTCCTTTGGTGTTTTAAAAAAATCAAATAATCCCATGTTTAGTATCCTCTTCTCTAATTATTTTGTGTGGCTACATCTGTTAAATCAACAGATACCATCGTTGAGACTCCTGGCTCTTGCATCGTTACCCCATATAGGACATCGGCATTCGTCATGGTTCCCTTACGGTGTGTAATCACAATAAATTGTGTATTGTCATTCACTTCATGCAAGTATTCCGCAAATCGATCAACGTTCGCTTCATCCAAGGCAGCTTCCGTTTCGTCTAACACCGCGAATGGTACTGGACGGACAGCTAAGATCGCAAACAACAAACTGATTGCCGTTAGGGCTTTTTCTCCACCTGATAACAAACTCATTTGTTGGAATTTCTTCCCCGGCGGTTGGGCTTTAATATCTACGCCTGTTGTTAGGAGGTTATCTGGATCAGTCAAAATCAATTTGGCTTGCCCACCTCCGAACATCTTCACGTAAATAGACTCAAAGGCCGCTGCGATAGCATGGAATGTTTCTGCGAAACGACGTTCCACTTCTTGATCCATTTCATCCATCGTTTGTTGCAAGTTACCACGTGCTGAAATCAAATCATCTTTTTGTTGTTGCAAGAAGTCATGACGTGATTTCACTTCTTCATATTCTTGAATCGCACCAATATTAACATCCCCAATATCAGCTAAACCACGCTTGATTAACTTCAATTCTTGTTGAATTTCAGGTAAAGCCTTATCAGTAACTGATGTACCCACCACTTGATCAAATGTTAGTTCGTAGTTATCCAACAATTCTTGTTGGGCTAATTCAAATTGGGTTGTACGCTGTGTCAACTTAACTTGCAGGGCATTCTCATCCCCTTGTTGTTGTTGCAATTGATGCTGCATACGTTGCAAGGTGATTTGCAGCTCACTACCTAATTGCTTACTTGCAACTAAACTTGCTTCCGTTGTTTCTTGCTCTTGCAGTAATTGTGTACGGCGTTCTTGCGCTGCTTGTAACTCTTGCGCAATACGTGCTTCAACGTCTGCTTGATTAGCCGTCAAATCTGCTAATTGTTGGGCTGTATTGGCCTGCATGTCTAGCAACTTCGCTTCTTGACGTTCAAAATCATTCAACCGATCTTGTTGCGCAGCCAGATTAGCCTTCGCAGTCGCTATCGTTGTCTGCATGGTCGCAATCGCTTCATCAACTGATTCAACATCACGTTCAGCTTGTTGACGTTGCTCTTGCAGGTTATCCAATTTAGCTTGCAAGTCGTCTTGTTCTTGCGTGTACTTCGCAATGTTATCCAGATTAGATGCTAGATCCGCATCTTCTGTCGTCGCTTGAATTTGTCGCAATTCATAATTAACGGCTGTTAATTCTTTTTCTAATTGCGCTAAACGTTCTGCCCCAACTTGCAAGTTCGTCGCACATTGTTGTGCTTGTTCATGCATCGTCATGACATTACTTTGCGCAGCTTGGTACGTTTCCGCCGCTTCATTCAATTTTACTTCCGCTACACGCACTGCTTCTTCTAGTTCTTGCACAACTAGCTTTTGCTTTTCTAATTCAGCAAGTAGCTTGTCAGCTTCACTTTGTTGGGCTAGTAGACCGTTACCGTTTTGCCTATTCGCTCCACCAGTCATTGATCCACCAGGGTTCATGACTTGACCATCTAACGTGACAATACGGACACGTTGTTGCAAAGCACGACTCGCAACAACCGCATGGTCCATGGTGTCCATAATGATAGTTGTCCCTAGCAAATTCTCCATGATTTTAGCATAGGTTTCTTCAGTCTTTACTAAATCTGATCCAATGCCAATAAATCCTGCTTGGTTTTTCGCTGTCGCAATTTGATCTGGACGCAGTTGACGACCTTGCATCGTTTCAACTGGCAGCAAGGTGACACGTCCAAAACGATGTTGTGTCATGTAGCGAATCACATCTTTAGCTGTCTGCGTTGTATCAACGATGATTTGTTGCAAGGCATTGCCTAGGGCTGTTTCAATTGCGACTTGGTTTTCGTGCGCCACTGACATCATTTCTGCCACGACACCATGAATTCCCGTAAAGTTTTCACGTTGTTGCATCAAACGCTTAACCCCTTGGTAGTAACCGTCATAGTTTTCAGTCAAACGAACTAATGATTCATGACGTGATTCTAAACGTTGTTGCACATTCAAGCCTTCATACCATTGCTTACGTGTTTCTTGGTATGTATCTTGTAGCTTTTTACCAGTAGCCTTCATATCGTCCAAACTACTTTGCACACCAGCTAATTCAGCTTGTGCTGCTTCTTCAGCGGCAATACATTCGTTTTGCGTCATTTGGGCATTTTGCGCTTGGGCTTGGAGTGTTTCTTGGCGATGAATCAGACGATCACTTTGCGCCCCTTGACGTTGGTTTTCTTGCGTTAAATGTTGTTGCTGGTTTTTAGCAGTTGCCAACGCCTGCAATGTTTCAACCAAATCACTGCGTACTGCTTCAATTTGATGATTCAATTGTGCGACTTTTTGTTGCGGGTGTGAAACGCGCAGGTCATTCAAAGAAGCACTTAGCATGTTAATTTCATCATTGGTCGCATTCATCTGTTCGACTAATGCTGCCATTGAATTAGCCAAGTTAGCCAAATCTTCCGTATCATTCGCTGACTTAGCTTCTAATTCTTGACGTACTTGTTCACGATTAGCTTGACGTTCGGCTTGGAGATTCAAGTCACCACTCAAACGTTCAACTTGTGCTGTACATGCCAACAAAGCTTGTTGCAATTCAGCTAACTTTTCTTCTTGCGCTTCTTGTTGCGCTTGATGTTCTCGCAACTGTTGTTCAGTACTTGTAACATCTTCAGTCGCTTGTTGACGTTGTTGCGCTTGCGCTATCACACCATCTTTTAATTCTCGTAACTCTGAGTGCCAAGTATTCAATGACAACACCAGACGATCTTGATCAAGCGTTGTAAACTTCGCCTTTTGATCCACGTAATCTTGGGCGATGGCACTTTGTTCTGCCAATGGTTCAATTCGTTGAGCTAGTTCGAACAAAATATCTTCAACACGTGTCAGGCTATCCTGCACGCTATCCAATTCTTTGGTCGCCTTTTCCTTGTTCTTCTTGTACTTGTATACCCCCGCAACGTCTTCAATAATTGTTCGACGTTCTTCTGGTTTAGCACTGAAGATACTTTCAACACGTCCCTGTGAAATGATGGAGAAGCTTTCGCGTCCCAATCCAGAGTCCATGAATAGTTCTTGAACATCACGTAAACGAACTGTCGTCCCATTAATTTGATACTTTGAATCACCATTGCGATACAACGTACGTGAAATACGAATTTCATTATATTCTGATTTTAAATAACGATCGGAATTATCAAATGTAATTGAGACTTCGGCACGATTCAATGGCGAACGCTTACCACTTCCACCAAAGATAACGTCAGCCATCTTATCACCACGTAGCCCACGGGCAGATTGTTCTCCCATGACCCAACGAATGGCTTCGATAATATTTGATTTACCTGAACCGTTCGGTCCAACCACACCTGTAATTCCTGGCATAAAATCAATTTTGGTACGTTCCGCAAAAGATTTAAAACCACTAATTTCTAAGTTTTTAAGTTTCATGATTTCCCTAACGCTAACGACTAATAATTATGCCTCTTGACTCAGACGTTGGTATGCTTGACGTGCCGCATCTTTTTCCGCAGCCTTAGTAGACTTACCTTGTCCTGTACCTAATTCCTTGTCATCCAATGTCACTGATACTGTAAACAATTGATTATTGTTTTCAATTCGTTCTTCCGCAATCTTTGTGTACTTAATGACCACCGCACCTTGTTTTTGCAAAAGTTCTTGTAGCTTTGACTTGTAGTCCACAAATTGTTCGTAGAATCCTTCGTCAATTTTAGCAAACATAATCTTTTCC
This sequence comes from Weissella ceti, assembly GCF_018394055.1. Lineage (NCBI taxonomy): Bacteria > Bacillati > Bacillota > Bacilli > Lactobacillales > Lactobacillaceae > Weissella > Weissella ceti. Next base: position 369,793 of record NZ_CP074441.1, on the reverse strand, counting down.
AAGAATGCCATCACTGTATCAGAACCTTGGTCCAAGTAAAGAGCACCAATGAATGCTTCCCAGATATCTTCTAACAATGAATCTCTTGAACGCGCACCTGACATTTCTTCACCACGGCCCAGACGAATGTATTCATCAAGATGTAGCTCACGTGACAAAATTGCAAATGATCGTGTTTGAACCATTGAGATTCGCAACTCTGTCAAGCGACCTTCATCCCATTCAGGGTAACGCTTAAATAGATAAACAGCTGTGGATTGTTGCATCACAGCATCGCCTAAAAATTCTAAACGTTGGTAATCTTTTCCCAAGTATTCTGGGTGCTCGTTAATATAGTTTGCTTGTGTAAATGCCTCTTCTAGTAACGCCTCATTCTTAAAGTGAATATCATACTTTGTTGCTAAGTCTGCTTGTAATGCATCAAACATCTAAACTACCCCCATTTTCAATTTATAGATACCTTTAATTATATCAGAAATCAGCATTAGATTACGGGATTCACTAAAAATACCACCATTAAAAACCCCCTTTATTTTTCATTTACTTGGGGATGCTTTGATGATCTTGGCGCACAAAAAAAGACACGACCAAATGGTCATGTCTTTTTAATCATTACTTGCTAGCAATGTAGTTAACGATATCGTCAACAGTCTTTAGTGTTGCGGCATCGTCATCAGAAATTTCAGCATCAAATTCATCTTCCATTTCCAAAACCAATTCAACAAAGTCAATTGAATCAGCATCAACGTCAACCATCAAGTCCATTGATCCTTGAATGCTGTCTGCATCCAATTCAAAATGATCTGCAATCAAACCAGCAACTTTTGTAAAAATTTCTTCGCGACTCATGTGTGAGACTCCTTAATTATTTTTCTTCAGTATCAGGACGGGCAGCCAATTCATCAGCGTGATCCGTCACAAAACGTTGAATCTTTCCAGTCAAATCAACATCCAACATTGTGTGGATTTGCTTGATTGTGTTCATAACTTCTTGCCCAGAAGCAGAACCGTGGGTCTTCACAACCGGTTGGTTTGTTCCAATCACCACAGCACCACCATATTCAGAATAATCCAAACGAGCAGCTACACGCTTTAGACCAGGCTTCAACAAAGCGCCACCAATCTTTTCACGCAAACCGGCATCCATGATTGTGCTCTTTAGCACACGCAACATTGTCTTCGCTGTTCCTTCAATGGCCTTCAAGGTTGCATTACCTGAGAAGCCATCAGCCACAACAACATCCGCAGCCCCTTGCAATAGATCACGTGATTCAACGTTACCAATAAAGTTTAGGTAGCCAGCTTCACCACCGTGGGCTAGTAAGACGTGTGCTTCCTTGTGCAATGAATCACCCTTATCCGCTTCACTTCCGTTGTTCAAAAGTCCCACACGTGGGTTTTCGAAGTTCAAGATTTCACGCGCATAGAATGAGCCTAAGATACCGTATTGGTAAAGGTGCGTTGCCTTATTTTCAGCATTGGCACCCACGTCCATCATTGTAAATGCTTGGTGTGGCCCATCAAAGGCAGGCAAAGTTGTCATCAAAGCTGGACGGTCAATTCCCTTCATACGTCCAACGATAAAGATTCCCGCTGCCAACAAGGCACCTGTGTTTCCAGCTGAGAACAAAGCATCCGCTTCACCAGACTTAACCGCTTGCGCAGCCAAAACCAATGAACTTTGCTTCTTCTTACGAATGGCGCGAACAGGTTCTTCAGCCATTTCGATTTTTTCTTCAGCGTGCATAATTTCAATGCGATCATTGTTTTCTAACACGGCTTCAATTTGTGCTTGATCACCGTAAAGTTGGAACGCCATATCAGGCATGGCATCGCGCGCTAGTTCTACACCAGCAACAATCTCTGCCGGAGCGTTATCGCCCCCCATTGCATCAACTGCAATTTTAAACATGTCTTTTCCTCAACCTTTTCTGCGAAATTTCAATAACTCTTTTGATTAATAACTTTAATTATATAAACTGGGCGCCCATTAGTCAAAGTTTCGATAACGAACCATGGTCTCATCGAGCAATTCAACTAGTCCTGCAATTTCTGGATCTTTATCCCAATCTGGTTGGCTAACGACAGTAATCGCTTCTTCTTGGGCCACAGACATCATTTGAATATCTTGCACTGGATCACCCACGCGGAACTCAGGCACCCCTGATTGACGCTTACCTAAGATGTCACCGGCTCCACGTAATTCTAAGTCCTTTTGGGCCAATACAAAGCCATCGGTTGTGCCAACCATCGCATCCATTCGCTCTATTCCATATTGTGTCTTTGGATCACTCACTAGGAATGTGTACGACTGCCTTGAACCACGACCAACACGCCCGCGTAATTGGTGTAATTGTGACAAACCAAAGCGATCCGCATCCAGAATAATCATGACCGATGAATTTGGTACGTCCACTCCAACTTCAATAACAGTCGTTGAAACTAAGACTTGATATTCATTAGCTTTAAAGGCCGCCATCACAGCTTCTTTTTCATCATTCGTCATTCGACCATGTAAAAGACCAACCTTATATTTGGGTGCAAATTCTGCCTGTAGTTCTTCATACATCGCTTGTGCATTTTGAACATCTAGCACTTCAGATTCTTCAATCAATGGCGTCACGACATAAGCCTGGGCGCCTTCATCTAGTTGGCCACGAACAAATTGCAGCGTTTCTTCCAATTGATGATGACGTACCCATTTCGTTTGAATTGGCTTTCGTCCTTCTGGTAGTTGGTCAATCACTGACACATCCATTTCACCATAGGCTGTAATCGCCAATGTACGTGGAATCGGTGTCGCCGTCATGGCTAATACATCTGGATTCATCCCAATTTCACGCAAAGCGGCACGTTGCTTAACCCCAAACCGATGCTGTTCATCAATAATGGCTAATCCTAAGTTATGGAAAGCCACATCTGGCTGAATTAGCGCGTGTGTTCCAATTAAAATATCAATTTCACCCGCTTCTAAATCCGCTAGAATCTGACGACGCGCTGCTGCTTTCGTTGAACCAGTCAATAGCTCCACGCGCACTTCTTGTGGATCAAAAAACTTACCAACTGTTTTAGCATGTTGTTGTGCCAAAATTTCCGTTGGCGCCATCATTGCCGCTTGCATGTTAGCTGTGATTGCAGCATACATCGCTAGTGCTGCAACAACGGTCTTACCAGACCCAACGTCACCTTGTAACAAGCGGTTCATATGTAACGGACGACGCATATCACGGAGAATCTCATTCACGACTTTCTTCTGCGCATCAGTTAGTTCAAACGGCAGCGTGGCAATAAAGGATTTCAATGTGTCGTTATTAAATAACACCGAACGCCCTTGATTGGCTTGATTCATTTGTTTAATTAACTGTAGACGCATTTGGAAGATAAAGAATTCTTCAAAACTTGCTGTGCGTTGCGCTTGTTCCAAGGTATAGGCGTCCTGTGGCTCATGCATCGTATGCACCATTGTGTAATGATCCATCAATTTAAATTGTTCACGAATGGCTTTAGGCACAAATTCCTGACGAATTAATTGATCATAACGCCCCAAGGCTTGTTGGACTAATTCTTTAATTGTTCCTGCTTTGATTTGTTTTGATGATGGATAAACGCCCTGCAGACTATCTTCCGCATCAGTGGTCATTAGTTTCATCCCGCTCAAACTTTGACGGGCCTTATCATAAGTCCCATAAACAGCTACTTCTTGGCCAATTTCTAATTGCTTGGCAATCCATGGTTGATTAAAGAAGGCCACACTAATCGTGTCCGGCGATACAGTTAAGCGAAAAGTCACACGCGCTTTCGCTCGACCGAAGCGTGCGATGACTGGTTCTGAAGTTACAACACCTTTAAACGTAATTTTTTCACCGTTTTGTGTTTCGGCGGGTGTTTTCTCACTTAAGTCTGTGTAGCGCTTCGGATAATAACTCAACAAATCAGCAATTGTATAGATTTCTAACGCATTTAACGCTTGTTCACGTTTGGGTCCCACACCACTCAGTTCAGCAACTGAGTCCATTAAACTCATCATATACTCACCTACTTTACAAAAAAAGAGCTAGCCAAGGCTAACTCTTTACATTTTTTAGCTTTATTCAACTGACATCAAAATTGGGTAAAGTGGTTGTCCACCTTCGTATGTTTCAACTTCCAATTCTTCATCAACTTCAACGGCGTAATCTTCAAGTTCTTGCGCCTTTTCTAGGCTTGATTCTTCACCGTAGTAAATCGTTACTAGTTCTGAATCTTCGTCTAGCATTTCAGCCATCAATTGCTTTGCGGCTTCCATGATGTCTGCATCTGGAACAGCAACAATGATCTTACCGTCTAGCAATCCAATGGCATCACCTGTGTGGATTTCCAAACCGTTCAACGTTGTGTCACGAACAGAAGTTGTCACAGCACCTGATTGGATGTCTGTTAGAGTCCCTGTCATAGCCGTAACAGTTGTTTCTAGTTCACCTTCAGGGTTGTAACCAACAACCATTGATGTCAATCCTTGTTGCACTGTACGTGTACGTACAACAGCTGTCGGGATATCAGTCAATTCAACTGCTTGATCAGCAGCCATAAAGATATTGCTATCGTTAGGCAAGATGATCGCACGCTTGGCACCAGTCGCGTTAACGGCCTTAACCAAGTCTTGCGTTGATGGGGCACTTGAACCATCAAGCACAACAGTTGCACCAGCTGCCGTAAACAAGTCGTTAAATCCTGCTCCACTAGCAATTGTAACAATCGCTAGATCAACAGCTTCCTTCTTGTCATGTGCATTGGCCTTCTTAGCTTGTCCACCAGTTGCGTCAACTTGTTGTTCACGCATGTTGTCGACCTTAACCTTTTGCAAGTCCCCAAATTCAGTTCCCCATGAGATAACAGCTCCTGGGTTTTCAGTGTGAACGTGAACCTTAACGACATCATCATCGTTGATAACCAACAATGAGTCTCCAAGGTCTGCTAGGTGAGCGTAGAATTCATCGTAGTCGAAGTCCTTAGTGTAAGTTGTTCCTTCACCAATTCCGACCATGATTTCAGTACAGTAACTGAATTCAATGTCTTCAGGGTTAATGGCAGCTTGCGCACCACCGTGAACTTCCTTCACTTGTGCATCAAGGTTTGCTGAAGCAACCTTGTATGACACTTCTTCACCTGACAATGCAGCGTAGAATGCTTGGAAAACAATTGTCAAACCTTGTCCACCTGAATCCACAACACCAACTTCTTTCAAAACTGGCAATAGATCTGGGGTTGAGGCTAGCGCCTTTTCAGCAGCTTCCAAAGTTGCATGCATCACTTCGATAACGTTATCAGTTTGGTTGGCTGAGCGGTTAGCCGCAGCAGCCCCCTCACGGATAACTGTCAAAATTGTTCCTTCAGTTGGCTTCATAACAGCCTTATACGCTGTTTCAGCACCACCCATGAAGGCGTCTGCAAGATCACGGGCTGTCAAAACTTCTTTGTCAGCAACGCTTGTTGCAAAACCACGGAAGATTTGTGACAAGATAACACCTGAGTTACCACGTGCTCCCATCAACAATCCCTTTGATGTTGCTTTCGCTAATAGGCCTACTGTTGTACCAGTTTCTGATTCTTCGTATTCAGCACCGATAGCCATTGAAAGCATCATGTTAGTTCCTGTGTCACCATCCGGCACAGGGAACACATTTAATTCATTAATTTTTTCAGCATTTTCCTGCAACGCACCGGCTGCAGCTTTAATCATCTTACTGAATTCAACATCAGTAATATTCGTCAAAACTTCCACGATTTAAACTCCTTATGGTGTTGGCATTAATCTTCTAACATGCGCACACCTTGCACAATAACATTAACTTCATCTGCAATAATGCCAAGCATCACGTTTAAATCATTCTTGACACGTGCTTGTACACTCTTTGAAATTTCAGAAATTTTCATCCCATAGCCAGTGATGATGTAAACATCAACGGCGACCCCATTTGTATTTTGGCGCACAACAACACCCTTGGCGAAGTTGTCCCCATTCAAAATTTGGTTGAAGCCATCACGCAAAGGGTTTTGGCTGGCCATTCCAATAACACCATAGTTATCTGTTGCAGCCGCTCCCACAATCGTTGCGATGACATCATTTTCAATTTCAATCGTTCCTTGACTCATTTGAATTTTAACTGCCATGTTTAATGACCTCCATTTAGACTATAGTCTATTTTATCACATCCTTAAATCGGACGTAAAACAATGTCACGAGATTACCGGAACTTTTCGGTGAAATAAGACTTTTACCCTATAAAAAGAAAAAAGCTACCAAAATTGGTAGCTTTATCTATTAAACACGTTCGATTGAACCGTTCTTCAATCCAGCCTTCAAAGTACGAGCTGACAAGTAAACCTTCTTTGGTGCAGAACCGTTAATCTTAACGGTTACCTTTTGCAAATTTGGCTTCCAGCTACGACGACTTGAGTTAAGGGCGTGTGAACGTTGGTTACCAAAGCGAGTACGCTTTCCAGTAATTGCATCAACTGCCATAAGTTAACCCCTCCTATCTTAAGCTCTTAAATTTCTACATTCAGTGCTTTTATTTACTTGAATAATAATATCAAACCAATCACCCTTGTGCAAGGGTTTTGTGTAAAGTATTTTTACTTTACAGGAAACTTCTTTTAATCACGGCTTTGAATCACCGCAACCACGCCAGTTTTAAAGCTAAAATGATTAATTGGAGCCGTAAATTCATTTGAAGACCAGGCATATGGATTGCCTGACCAACGCAATGGATACTTCTCATCAATTAAGTTTAACTCTTCAACTGGCGTCAAGGGCATGAAACAAACATACTTCATTCCTGGCGTTTTAGCAATAGCATGCTCACCAGGTAAGTAGAAACGGATGTCATTTTGTCGATCAATTAACCGCACTTTAGGTGCAATATCATGAAATTCAGGCGTTGCAAAGACAAACAAATTTGATAACAATTGATCAATTCGTCCACCAGTTGCACCATAGATTTCAATTTCATCCGGTTGGTACATTGCATCTACTTCACGTACTAAACGTTCCGTATCTGTATAGTCCTTTTCCGGATTTGAACGAAATACATCTTGAATTTGTGGCAAAACAACTGCCGCCTCTGCTTCTGTTAATGAATCAAAGTCACCGACAGCCATAATTGGCTGATGCCCCAATTCCAACAGACGTAAGGCACCACGGTCTGCGCCTGCCCAAGGACCTTCTAAACGCCCCTGAGCAAGTTCAGCTGGCCATTCTGTGGTTGGGCCACCTGCTAACAGACGAATGCGTTGCATTAGTTAGCCGTAACTTCCTTCAAACGTGCAATCTTGGCTGCAGGGTCTACCTTATCGTAAACGTATGATCCAGCAACAGCAACAGTTGCACCAGCATCGTAAACTAGCTTAGCACTTTCATCGTTAATTCCACCATCAACTTGAATGTCGAAGTCGTATCCGCCTTCAACCTTCATTTCGTGCAAACGAGCAATCTTTGCAACTGAAGATGGCAAGAACTTTTGTCCACCAAATCCTGGGTTAACAGTCATGATCAATACTTGATCAACCATATCCAAAACAGGGGCCAACAATTCAACAGAAGTTCCAGGGTTGATAACAACTTCGGCCTTCAATCCACGGTTCTTGATTTGTTGTAGCACACGGTGAATGTGTTGTGTGGCTTCGTAGTGTACACCGATAATATCGGCACCAGCATCAGCAAAGACATCTACGTAACGTCCAGGTTCTTCAACCATCAAGTGAACGTCCAATTCAATGTTTGCGAATTCCTTCAATCCCTTAACCCAGTTTGGACCAAATGAGATTGATGGGACAAACATACCATCCATAACGTCGATGTGTAGCATTTCTGCACCAGCTTGTTCAACTAGTTCAACGTCCTTTTGCAAGTTCATGTAATCTGCTGACAAAATTGATGGAGCAACCTTAATAGCCATAATTTCTACCTCTTTCAGAATAAAAGTTAATGTTTCTTATCGTGTTTATTATAAACCGGACGACGGCCTTCAATCAAATCATAAAATTCTGTGTAATTCTTATAACGTGAAGGCATAATCTCGCCAGCTTCTAATGCTTCTTTGACCGCACAGGCTGGTTCATTCAAATGAACACAACCACGGTACTTACAGTTTGGGCTCAAGCGGTTAAATTCTCGGAAATAGTGCGTCAAATCGCGCGCATCCATATCAAAGACTTCAAACGCTGAGAATCCAGGGGTGTCGGCCACTAGACCGTCAAACATTTCAATCAAACCAACTTGACGAGTTGTGTGCTTTCCACGCATCAATGCTTCAGACACTTCGCCAGTTTCTAGTTCTAGACCTGGTACCAAGTGGTTCAACAATGTACTCTTTCCAGCCCCTGTTTGTCCCATCAAGACCGTTAGTTGACCTGGCATGCGTTCTTTTACTTCCGCCAGACTTGCTTCATCAAATGAACTGTCGGGCAAAATTGCGTCATAACCAGCCGCGCGGTACCCATCAATAATTTCCGATAGTTCCGCAAATTCTTCTGGTGACAACAAATCAGTTTTAGAGATATAAATCACTGGTTCGATGTCTTTTTCTTCCAAAGCAACCAATTGACGATCCAACAGATTTGTTGAGAATTCAGGTATTTTAACTGAGGTTACAACGAATGCTTGATCGACATTTGAAACAGGTGGACGAACTAAGCTGTTACGACGTTCATCAATGCTTAGAATGTATCCATCTTGGGGTGGTTCTACTGAAAATTCAACAAAATCACCAACCATTGGCTTAATATCACGCTTACGGAAGTTTCCACGTGCACGTGTACGAATCAATTGACCATCATCAGTCATGACATCATAGAAGCCAGCTAATGATAATTGAATTTGTCCATGATAATTTGGCATATGTTCCTCCTTCTTTAATTAGTCTTTGTTTGTTTCTGCTTTTTTATTGGGTTTGTCTGTTTCTGTGGGTGTGTCTACATCAGACTTGTCATCGGAATCGTCTTCTTTAGTGGCCTTAGATTCAGACTTTGATTCAGATTTCTTACTACTCTTTGATTCAGATGATTCCTTCGATTCACTATCAGAATCGGCCTTAGGCAAGGTTGGTGCCACGGGCATCGGACCACTAGATACCACAAACGTTACATTGGTATCGGCTGGAATCACTTTAGCATCTGGTTGGATACTTTGACTAATGATATAACCACTCGGGTATACATCACTGTACAAATAATCGTGATCAATCAAATAACCTTTGCGTTTCAAATCTTCTGATACATCGGAATACTTCGCGTTCACATAATCCCCGAAACGGACTTGCTCAGGTCCACGAGAAATCACTAAGTCCACCTTGGCGTCCTTACGCACCTTTTTACCTGAACCCGGCGTAGAACCAATAACCATATCTTTTTCTAAAGTGGATGAATATTCTTGCGTCACATCCCCCAAATCAAGGTTACTATCTGCCAACGTTTGCTTCGCTTCTGTCACACTCATGTTTTTAACATCCGGCACAGTATACATTTGTGGTTGACTAGCAACTGCAAAGCCAAAACCAGCTAAGACCAATACTAGCAAGCATGTTAACCAGATGAACCAACGTTTACCTGATTTTTTAGGTTGACGATTATTTTCGTCCACAAAGGGTGTGGCCACAGACTCAACAGCTTCTGGTACGACTTGCGTTGCGATTGTAGTTGTCATTTGTGTTGCTTGACCATTATGGTCGGCACCTGATAAGTGCAACACTTTTGTGACCGTCGCATCTTCATCAGTATGTGATGCAACCCACTTCGCTTCATTCACACGTTCTGGTGATAACACTGTTGCTAAATCTTCCGCCATTTTCGCCGCGCTCGCATAACGATCTGCCGGATGTTTGGCGGTAGCTTTCAACACCACATTTTCTAACGCTTGAGGAATACGCGGATCTTGTTCTCGTACAGATGGCATGCTTTCTGTTGTGTGCTTAACTGCAACTGCAACTGATGTTTCACCAGTGTATGGTACATCCCCAGTTAATAACTCGAATAACATGATTCCTAATGAGTAGATATCACTACGCACACTGGCTGTTTCACCACGGACCTGTTCTGGTGCCATATAGTGGACTGAACCAATCGCAGTATTTGTTTGGGTCATGCCATAGCTAGATTGCGCACGTGCAATGCCAAAATCAGTAATTTTAGCTTCGCCTTCATTTGAAACCAAAATATTTTGTGGCTTCAAATCACGGTGAATAATGCGTTGATCATGGGCAGCCTCAACTCCGATTAAAATTTGTGACATCAAATCAACAATTTTAGTCAATGGAATGGGGCTTTCAGTCAACTCATAACGCTTCAAGTCTTTACCATCCACGAATTCAGTGACCAAGTATTGGCTCCCATTTTCCTCACCATAGTCATACACTTGCGTAATGTGTTCATTCACTAATTCCGAAGACGAGCGAATTTCATTTTCAAAACGTTTTTGTACCATTGGATCATCTTTCAAATCCAAACGCATAAACTTGACAGCAACTTCACGTTCTAGAATCGTATCGTAGGCACGATAGACATTTGCCATCCCACCTTTACCAAGTCGAGAAATCACACGATAACGATCACCAATTAAATGTCCAGCATTCATTATTGATCCTCGCTTTCTTGGTGTCCTAACAGCACAGTAACATTATCTGTTCCTCCAGCTGCATTTGTTTGCAAAATTAGCTGTTCAACACTTGCTGATAGATCTGAGTTTTCTTTAATTGTGTCCATGACTGTTTCTTCTGACAAATGCTTTAACATCCCATCCGTCGTTAATAACAATAAATCATCAGGCTCTAATTCAACGCCAAACAAGTCTAAGTCCACCATGTCATCCAAACCAAGTTGGCGCGTAATCACATTACGACCTGGGTGAACCTCAACTTCTTCTTCTGTAATGGCCCCTTGCTTCAAAAGTTCTGCAGCCAAATTGTGATCTTCCGTAATTTGATGCAGTACATTTTGTCGAATCAAGTAAGCACGTGAGTCCCCAATATTTGCAATCAAAGCTGACTTTTCAAAAATGGCTGCAAGCACCATTGTTGTGGCCATGCCTTCTAAGTTTTCTGATTGTTTAGACACTTCCACAATATGATCATTGGCTTCACTTGTTTCAAGTGAAATCCATTCATGTGCTTCATTCGCACTTGAGAAATCTGTTTTTTGCCAGCGTTCGCCCAGATCCGTTACCAACATATTTGAGGCAACATCGCCACCACGACTTCCGCCAACCCCATCAGCAACGATGGCCAGTTGGGCACCAAACTGATTCATGTACACACCGACATAATCTTGATTATTTGTTCGCACGCGGCCAATATCTGTCGCATATGAAATTTTCATGATTGTTCCTTTCTGTGTAACGCGTTTATTACTAAGTTATATCGAACTATTTAGTTCGACGTAGTGTGGCAATAAAGAATCCGTCTGAACCGAAGTCATCTGGTAAAATTTGGACACTACCATCTGCTGTTCGAACATCTAAATCATTTTCCAACATAGTTGGCACAACCTCAAAATTATCATGATCAGCCAAGAAAGCATTCACAACGTCTGTGTTTTCAATTGCCAAAATGGTACAAGTTCCGTAGACGACATCGCCACCAACCTTCACCTTACGTGAAACGGCATCAAGAATCGCCAATTGAATACGTTGCAAGTTCTTGCTGTCATCAATTGACTTGTCGTAACGAATTTCAGGCTTACGACGTAGCAAACCAAATCCTGAACATGGTGCATCGACCAAGATACGGTCAAATGAACCATCTTCGAATACTTCATCAACCTTACGGGCATCCAACAAGCGGGCATCAACTTGCTTGGCAACAGCCAAACGCGCCGCATTGTCGTCAATCAAGGCAACCTTATGTTCATGAATATCAAGTGCCGTCACCTTACCACCTTGTTCTGGGTCTAAGTAAGTTGCAATTTGTGTTGTCTTTCCACCTGGCGCAGCAGCTGCATCCAAAACTTGCATGTTGGGTTCAATGGTTAGGGCTGGGGCCATCAACATAGCTGATTCGTCTTGTAACGTTACAAGACCATTCGCAAAGGCATCAGAACTAGCGACGTGACCACCAGTCAATAACAAACCAACTGGGCTAACTGCTGAGCGTTCAACTTCAAATCCTTCAGCAGTCAATGTTTCAATCGCTTCATCAGTCAATGTTTCAATCGCTTCATCAACCGTGTTCATCACTGTGTTGACACGCGCTGATTGCTTTGGCGCTTCGTTTACGCTTGTCAACAAAGCTTCTGTGCGTTCTTGACCGTAATCGTTCAAGAAGCTTTCAACCAACCATTCAGGCATTGAGTATTGTACTGATAGACGTTCTTTCAAATCAGTTAGTTCTGAGAAATCAGACAAGCCTTTACGATCAATGGCGTGTAGGACACCAGTCACAAACTTACGTAGTCCAGCGTGACCACGACGCTTAGCTAATTCAATCGCTTCATCAAAGATAGCGTGCTTAGGCACCTTATCCATGTACACCATTTGGAACATTGAAATCAACAACAATTCACGAACCCAAGGGTCCAACTTTTCTGGCTTAGCGACAAAGTCCTTCAACCAGTAAGTCAATGTTAGGCGATGTTGAATAACGCCGTACACCATGTTTGTCATGAAGGCCACATCACGGCCATCTAATTCTGACTTCTTGATGATAGCGTTCAATTGTAGGTTTGAGTAAGCCCCGTTTTGGACCTTTTCAAGGGTACGAACGGCTAGTGCACGTGCATTATTCTTTTCCCATTGTGGGATCTTACCATTACTTTGATTCGTCATGAGTGATTACAATATCTCCTTCGTTGAATGACGCATGTCCATTTAAGTATGCGGCCACGGCCATCTTTGGCTTACCAGCTGGTTGAAGTTCATCAATCGCGATGACTTGTCCATCCCCAGCAGCTAACCATAGTTCTTTTTTCGTCTTCTTAACAATTGCTCCAGCTGGCAAATCAGTTGCTTCGGCTGGCAAATGTGTCTTTTGAATCTTTGTACGCACACCATTGATGGTTGTGTGTGCAGTTGGGAATGGATTCAATCCACGCACATGATTATGCACTGATTGCGCTGATCCATTGAAGTCTAGCACTTCTTCTTCTGGCGCAATGTTTGGTGAGAAGCTCACAGCATCTGGATCTTGTGGTGTTCCGACAATATCACCTGCAATCAAGCCCGGCAAAGTCGCCAACAATGTGTCACGACCAAGTGTACTCAATTCAGCAAACATTTCACCAGTTGTCGCATTTTCAGGAATTGCAATTTCAGCTTGCGCCAAAACATCACCCGCATCCATCTTCTTCACCATGTACATAATTGATACACCAGTCTTGGCGTCCCCATTCATCACAGCGTAATGAATAGGTGCTCCACCACGATACTTAGGCAACAATGACGCATGAACATTAATTGCGGCAATCTTAGCAGATTCCAAGAAACGCGTTGGCAAGAATTGTCCATAGGCGGCTGTTACAATCAAATCCGGTTCCATGGCGATCAATTGATCTAATTCTTCTGATCCACCTAATTTCACTGGTTGGAAAACAGGGACATCACCAGCCAATGCAGCAGCCTTCACCGGTGTTGGTTGTAGCACCTTTTTACGCCCAACCGGACGATCAGGTTGTGTCACAGCCGCAATCACATCATATTCTGGTGCGGCGATAAGTGCATTCAAAATTGGCACTGAAAAATCAGGTGTACCCATGAAAATAATCTTTTGTGTCATATTGACTCCTTCTATGTTCCTATATGAAATTAACCGGATCGCGATCAATGACTAAGGTGACTTGCTCTCTTTGTAATGTTTGGCCTTTTTGCATTAATTCCGTCAAGGCGTGGAACAGATGGTCCCCGTGACGATACTTCAAGACTAAACGGTAATAATATTTATTTTTTAAACGGGCAACTGAACCAGCTGATGGGCCCAACAAAATTGTTTGCTCATCCATTTGCGGCTTTAACCATTCAGCTAATTGGTACGCAACTTTAGCCGCATGGGCTTCGTCTTGATGCCCAATTTTAATTTGCACCGTGTAATAGTACGGTGAGTAACGCCACTCACGACGTAAACTCATCTCTTGACCATAAAAACCTTCATAGTCATGTAACTGTGCGAATTGAATCGCATAGTGCTCTGGATTAAAGGTTTGAATCACAACCTCACCTAATTTATCGGCACGACCGGCACGACCGGATACTTGCGTCAATAATTGGAAAGTTCGCTCAGCGGCTCTAAAGTCAGGCAATCCTAATGTTGTATCAGCGTTTAAGACCCCCACTAACGTGACATTAGGGAAATCTAACCCCTTCGCAATCATTTGGGTTCCTAACAGAATATCAGCTTTACCCGAACCAAAGGTTTCCAGTAATGCATCACTTGCGCCTTTACGACGTGTTGTATCAGCGTCCATTCGAAGAATTCGCGCTTCTGGAAAACGTTCCTTCAATTCTTGTTCGACCTTTTCAGTCCCTGTTCCAAATGGTCGAATGCGGTTCGATCCACACGATGGACAAACCGTTGGAATCGGTTGACTGTATCCGCAGTAATGACACACTAATTGACGTTGTTGCGCATGCATGGTTAAGGCTAGATCACAATTGATACAAGAAGGCGTTTCACCACAATCACGACACGTGACGAAATTAGCAAAACCACGGCGATTCAACATCAAGACACTTTGTTCTTGATGATCAAGCCGGTGTTGAATAGCCGTTAAAAGTTCTGGTGAGAATAAATCATCCCCCGTCACTTTAATCGCCTCACGCATATCGACCACCGTCGTTGCTGGCAACGGGTTATTCATTGCGCGTTTTGTCAACGTTAGTAATTCATAAACACCCTTTTGGGCTCGTGCACGACTCTCTAATGACGGCGTCGCTGATCCCAGAACACACACCGCTTGATAAGTTTCCGCACGCTTTAATGCAACATCACGTGCATGGTAGCGTGGATTCTCATCTTGCTTATAGGTCGATTCGTGTTCTTCGTCGATAATGATTAGTCCAATGTTTTCTAATGGGGCAAATACAGCGGAACGCGCGCCCACTACAACATCAACTTCTTGACGCTCAATACGGCGCCATTCGTCAAAGCGTTCACCATCAGACAAACCACTGTGCATCACCGCAACACGTTCACCAAAGCGGCCTTTCACACGACGGACCATTTGTGGCGTCAGGGTAATTTCAGGCACCAACATTAGCGCTGTCTTTCCTTGTGCTAACGTTGCCGCAATACTCTGCAAATAAACTTCTGTTTTTCCTGAGCCAGTAATTCCTTCTAATAGGAATGTCTTGGCATCATGATTTAAACTATGCGTAATTGCTTGGTACGCCAGGTCTTGTTCTGGGTTCAATACCAATGGTTCAGTTGGCTCAATTGGACTTGTCAATTTAGGTAGTCGATATTGTTCAATCTCGGTACGCTCTAGCCAACCATTCTTTTCAGCTTTTTGAATACTGGCGTAATCAACTTCCAAATTCGCAATCACATCACGTTGTGGCACAAATACCGGTTCTGACGTCATTAAATAACGTAATAATCGGGCTTGTTTCACTGCGTTTGCCCGTAACTTCCCCAATTCATTTTCATAAAAAATGGTGTCTTGCACAGGACGTAAAGCTGTGACCAACTTGGCTTGGGCGCGATCATCAACGTAATACCCAAATTGGATCAATTGTTTCTTTTGTAGACGTTGCAACAAGGGCCAAAGTTCTGGGTCGACTTCATCCGCATCAAATGGGATTTCATAACGATCCACAAACAAATCGGCAATCTCAGGATAATCAGTTAATTCAACGCCTTCTATTAACTGCAATGTCTTAGAATACTTCGCGCGCATAACATTAGGTAGCATCGCTTGAAAGACATTAATCTGAAAAGAAAATGTCTCTTTAGCAATCCATTCACCTAATTGCAACAATTCAGCATTTAATACTGGTGCTAAATCCAGCACCTCATCAATTTCTTTTATTTTGTTAGTCATGTCGGTTTCGATGATGCCCGTTTGCACCACGAAGCCTTGGACACGGCGGTTACCTTTTCCAAAAGGAACGATAACACGCATACCTGGTTCTACCATTTCCGCCAAATGTGTTGGAATTTGATAGGTATAAGGTTGATTAGTTTGCATGGTTGGTACATCAACTACAATCTTAGCTTGCATACAATTAATCCTCCTTTTTCGGTACACTTTACTATTATACCAAAAAACTACTCGAAACGAAAAAAAAGGGATAACAATATGCTTGTTATCCCTTAATTATCAACTGTTTACGGTTCTTTTAGGCTTGAATGTTGTTTTCAATCATCCAAGTTTGTAGTTGCTTCACGAAATCACGAATTCCAGCTAAGTCACGCATTTCAGGCGCAAGCCCTAGCATGGCTGGGGATGCTTGTTGCGTCCCTTGGCCAGCCTTTTGCAACATCAAGATACTCTTAGCTTGCTTTGCGTCAGTGAACAACTTTTCAGGTAATTGCACCATTCCTTGGAAGTGAACTGATTCGTCCGCAAAGTACTTCAATAAGTCTTTACTTTCTAGCGCATTAACAGGTACTAGGAATAGTCCTAATCCACCTACACGTAGTTGGCGCATAGCTTGTTCAATCAATACTTGGTGCACCAATGAACGCCCTTCAGTCGCCTTTGTGACAAAATCATCAGCTACTTCACCTGGGTAGTAGCCAACTGGCAAGTCCCCAATAATCATTTGTTGATTTGGTGCTGACACAGTCATCGCATCTGCATGGGTCAAATTCCAATCCATCTCAGTTAATGCTGCCACACCACTCGCAATGGTGATCATTGTGTCATCGTTTTCAATCCCACTGGCGATAACTTCTTTATCTTTTTGTTGCAAGCTCAATGCAACAGTTGCCAATAAGTTTCCTGTCCCCACGGTTACATCCATGATTTGGGCTGTTTCTTGCTTAGCAAAGTATGTTTCTGCTAAGACAGTAAACCACAAACCAATTGCATCAGGTGTGACTTGGTAGTTGGCAGGCAATCCATCAGCACGCATTGTCGCAACCAATTGTAATTGCAAGACTTGACGACGTTGTTCTGCATTTAAGTCAAAGAAACCACTTTCGTTCAATGCGTCTTGAATTTTTATTTGCACATCTTCTGGCAAGTCAGTAAACCAGATGTCAGGTTGTCCCAACAATAGTTCATAGACACCAATATGTGCTTCAATTGCAGGGCCTTCTACAACTTCCCCAATCATTTCTTGTACTTTTTGTAGTTGCTTGATTGTTTTTTCGATTGCTTCAAACATAGCATCACCCTCTTTAGTCAGTATAGTTACTTCCATTGTAACAATTTTCTGGCATGACTCAATGCCTAATCATTAAGTGCGGACACAATTATAGTCGTTTTTCTAAGCTTTGCCGTTGTTCACGAATACTTAATAAAGCATGATGCTTCATTGGTAAAACACCCAATGTATAAATGACAATTAAAGCGCTCAATCCCAGACTTGTGATGAGAATAAACCCACGCCGCTTTGTCGTGATCATAATTAATCACCTCCATATATTGAATTGTCCACTTTCACAGACACCATCTTCGAATTCAACTTTGATGTATAAAGCGATATGATCTTTAACCGTAAAATAGACAGTCTTAACATTCGTCGCGAGAACATAATACCCAGCACCCTTTTTTTGATAGATTAATCGATTACCATGTAATTTGATATCACAACGTTCATGCTTCGCATTATCAAATCGTATTGCTTCCCCAGTTGTAGTCCCAATCCGCGTCATATTTTTACCCAACGTTGCAATCCGATCTACTAAATCTTGTACCTCCCGTTTTCGTGCCTGACGGGTCAATTGTTGCACATCTTGTCGGAGATACGCCAGCATATGTGTACTTAACGATATGATGCCTCCAAATACCAACAAGGCGACTATTAACTCAAGTAAAATACTTCCTCGTCTTAATTTTTGCATCGATGCTTAGCCTAGCCTTCATCAGGATTAATTTGCCTCACTCCCCATACACACTACGTGATATCTTAATCTACACGTATTTTTGAATGCAGTATTTCACGTTTTGTGCGATAAACCTTAGTGCGTTTTTGCTGTCCTTTTTTATCTGTTTCGTTACTTTTACTGTCCAACCGCTCAAAATGGGATCTTAAACTGGCTAGTCGTGTTTCTTCTAAAATCATTTCTCGTTGACAGTTTTGCAACATCCCCATACATAATTGAATAGCCAAACAAAATACTGATAACCCTAAAATTGCTTCATACAGGATAAATCCTTGTCGTTTACTGAACATCAAAAGTACCACTCCCGACTTGAAAGGTTAGTCGCTTCTTATACTGTCCATTGGTCAAGACTATCGTCCCAGCTTGTGGCGCCTGTTTTGATATTAAGAGCCGAGTTGGACGTTCTGCTCGCCAACCGTTTGGCAGATAGCTAGGTAACCCACGATTAAGTTGCACGACATTATCGGTAATCCAAAGGTAATTTTTATGGGGATGCAATCGTTCATTGATTAACCCATGGTGTTGGATTTGTTGAATTGTTTGCTTAAATTGCTGCCATTGGAGAGCTTCAATATACGGTCCTGCCACCGGGACACATGCGCCCATTCCAGCAATAATTGCTAATGCAATCAACCATTCATGCAAAATGAATCCCCTACGCATTACTTAGTTGTACTTTGGACAACTTGGCCATTTTGCAGACGAATTTTGGCGGCTTCTGCCGCTTGTACTTGAGCGTCAGTTAAATACCCCGCCGAAATGAGTTCGTTATAGGAAACTAATTTCTCGTGTTTTTCTTCTTGATATAAAGCAACTTGTCCTTGAATCATATGCACCATTGCTTCGGCTTGGCGTTTATTTGCTGTCTGTTGGACATTGGCAATATTAGGCATAATTAACATGGCCAATAAGGACACAATAAACAAGGTTGTGACTGTTTCAATTAAAGTAAAACCGCGCCGTTTTTTGGTCATTTCATTCCTCCCATAGTAAACATTTGATCATATATTGGTAGTAACAGTAGCATATACAATCCCACAATCCCTACACCAATCACACAAAAAAAAGATGGGTTGTACTAGGGCAACGCCCATTTGAATCCGCTGTTCTTGTCGGGTTTGTAGATACCTGGCTAATTGAATTAAATCTTGTCCCGTTTGAGCTAAAGAATTGCCACGCATAAACAATAGTTTCGCTTCCAATGCTAAATACTGAACCTGATTTAAGCCTGTTTCTAACGTCTCACCTTGTTCCCAGGCGTTTTTAACTGGTTCATTAATCAGTTCGCATAACCAATAGCTGGTATGGCGCTGACAATATTCCACAACATCCCGTAAGCCGACACCACTTTGCAATAAATACCCCAGTTGCATGTATAAGGCTTGTTGAACAAATAGTTGTACAATCGGACCGATAATGGGGATGCGCATTAGACATTGGTATTTTGATAATTGTGATTGCCGTTTATACCATCCCCACAAGCCCCCTAAGCCAATCAATGTAGCCGCACAAATACTGTAATTTTGAATAGTGCATAATGTTGCACCTAACTGTGGACTAACAACCATGGCAATATAACCACCAACCATCCCCAACATCAGCAACAATAGTGCTGGATAATAAATGACACTTTGTAGTCGTTTAAATTGTTGTTGATATTGGCGTTCACGCTCACTAATCGCATGTAATAAGGCTAATTGACAACCATGCAATTCAACTAAAGCCAGTTCCCCCTGCAGATTGGGACGGATATATGTGTCGAGGCTCACGGCTAAGGTCTGTCCTTCATTTAAGCATTGTTGAATGACAGTTAAATCTTGTTGAATAGCTGGACACGTTGCTTGCATAACACCTAAAGCATGATGAAGTGAATACCCATTACTGAGTAGGTCACTTACATTGGCAAAGAATTGTTGTTCTTGATTACGCGACCATCGTTTCACAGCATGCTGCATTTACGATTCACCTCTACTGACACCGTTTGTGTTTCAGCAACTTTACTTGTAAAAATACTGGCACTTAGGGCTTGTTGGACTAAACCAGGTTCTACTCCTAATGTTTCTAATCGAGCTTGAATATCTTCGTCGGATTTGGCATGAATCGTTGCTAACACAAGATGTCCACTTAGCGCGGCTTTAATTGCACAAATAGCGGTGACTACATCACGAATTTCACCAATTACAAGTACTTCTGGATGGTGACGCAAAGCGACACGGAGGAGCTGTTCGTATCCCATACCAGCCAACTCATTCACTTCTAGTTGCATGAAAGTCGGTTGAACAATTTCAACCGGATCCTCAATCGTGAGTACCAATTGATTTCGCAGATATGTTTGCAGCATATAATGCATGGTCGTTGTTTTACCACTGCCCATTTTCCCTGCAAATAAAATCAAGCCATTTGTGACCTGCAATTGCTGCCCTAAAGCATCTAGTTCGGCCATATTTGCCCATTCTAACCACTTCGCCTGTAGCGAATAGACGAGTCGTAGTACCAACATTTCTTGCAATTGATAATCACCCACACATGAAATACGTCCATAGATCATGCATTCTGCTAAATCAAAGTTAATTCGACCATCTTGTGGACGCCGGCCATCCGACAAATCTAACCCCCCTTTATATTTCAAATAACGAATCAAATGCTCGCCGTCTTGCTGCGGAATAATCTCTTGCCAATCAATCCCGGTGCGTGTGTAAAATCCTATCCGATACCCGTTAACAGCGGGGATGATATAAATATCACTGGCCTGTTGTTCATAGGCTTTTTGAACCAACTCCTGAATTTGTGTCTTCATACTTCTCCTCCTTTCACTCCATAAAAAGCAAACGTAAAGAGAAGAATGTACAAAAAAACCTTGAACAGATTTTCATCCATTCAAGGTTTCTTTTAATAACGTTAATTTAATTATTCAGCAGTTGTGAATACGGCAACAACGTCATCGTTTGCTTCAAGTTCATCAACCAAGTTAGCCAATGTTTCTTGCTTGTCCGCTGGAACTTCCATTGGGTTTTCAGCAATCATTGTCACTTCATCGTTAACCAAAGTGTAGCCCTTTTCAGTCAAGGCATCACGAACTTCAGGGAAAGCCTTAGGTTCTGTGTAAATTTCAAATTGGTCATCGTAAGTCTTCATGTCTTCAGCACCTGCTTCAAGCATGTCTTCAAACAATTGGTCTTCATCGATTTCAGTGTCTTCGTCACGAGGAATTTCAATGTATCCCTTACGTTCGAATTGGTAAGCAACTGATCCAGTAGCTCCAAGTTCCCCACCGAAGTGCTTGAAACTTGAACGAACTGACGCAGCAGTACGGTTTGTGTTATCCGTCAATGCTTGAACCAATACGGCCAAACCAGCTGGTCCGTATCCTTCGTATGTCAATTCTTGGTAGTTTGCCCCACCAGCACCAGACGCCTTGTCCAATGCACGTTGGATGTTTTCCTTAGGCATGTTAGCGGCCTTAGCCTTGTCCATAACCAAACGCAATGAAGCGTTTGAAGCAGGATCTGCCCCACCATCTTTCGCTACTGTATATAGGTCACGTGAGATCTTTTGGAAGATCTTTCCACGCTTTGCATCTTGGGCGTTCTTACGTCCTTGAATATTGTGCCATTTACTGTGTCCTGACATATCAAAAACCCCGTTCCTTCGAAAATTTTATCAACTTATTTTATCATAATTCGGTTTATGTGCCTAGTTTTTCATGAAGATTGTGCGATACTAAACATCTTTAAAATCGCTTGGTGTCATCCCCATCATCCCAATATTAGGATCAATAATCTCTGCCATAATAATTTCAGCCGTTAATAGTCCTTGATATTCTGCTTCAGGTGCAGACGTTGCTGGTTGTGTCTTTACTTGTTCAACATTGCGTTCTACTGATTGTGGACGCTCAGTCTTAGTCTGTTCTTCTGATGCACTAGGTTGTGCCACCTTTGGTTGCTCAACCTTTTTAGGCGTTGAAGCGACTTCTACAACTTCACCCAAATCAGATTGCAACAAACGTTCCTTCAAAGTTGTTTGTCGTTTAATACCTTCAGTTTGTGCTGCTTGGACAAAAGCTGATGTTTCACCAATCAATACCAACGATTCACTAGCACGCGTTAATCCCGTATATAAAAGGTTTCGTTGCAGCATGCGTGAAAAGGCATTGATCATTGGCATAATGACTAATTTGTACTCGGCACCCTGTGCCTTATGAATTGTCGTTGCATAAGCCAAACGTAATTGAATCAAGTTCTGACGTGGATAATCAACGAACCCTGTATCAAATTCAACGGTAACCATGTCTTCTTTAGCATCATTCTCTTTGTCCTTGGCATACATAATTGTCTTAATATATCCAATATCACCATTGAAGACATTGTTTTCTGGATCATTAGCCGTCTGCATGACCTTGTCACCGACACGGAAACTCGTGGGTGCTTCCCCAGTTTTAATCACAATTTCACGTTTTTTAGGCGTTAATGGATTAAAGATTTCTTGGGCTACTTCATTTAATTCCGTTACACCAGCTGCTGAACGATACATCGGTGACAAAATTTGCATATCAGCGACGCTAAAGCCACGCTTTTGCCAAGTCTCTGCAATCTTTTGCACAATATCTCGTACTTGGTTACCAGAGGCGGGAAAGAATGAACGATCCGGTTGTCGTTCAGTCAGATTACCTGGTAGGCGCCCTTGCTTTACTTCATTAGCCAATTCAATAATCGTTGACCCTTTACCTTGGCGGTGAATAATCTCCAATTCGCGATAACTCAATAGACCACTTGCCAACAAGTCATAAAAGACACGACCTGGTCCAACAGAAGGTAATTGGTCTTTGTCACCCACCAAGATAACGTGCATGTTTGCTGCAATGGCTTCAACTAATAAGGCAAACAATTGCGTATCAACCATCGACATCTCATCAATAACTAATAAGCGTCCTTCAAGTTGTTCAATGTCTAACGCATCTAAGTTTTCTCGCCCAGTAATTCCTAATAAACGATGAATCGTAGACGCTGGCATCCCCGTCGCTTCTGACAAACGTTTAGCGGCACGACCCGTCGGTGCTGCAAGCAAAATATTCGCTTGCACCGCATCTTCTTTCATGCCTTCGGCACGTAGCAAACGTTTGTACGTTGATACAATTGCGTTAACAATAGTGGTCTTCCCCGTTCCGGGTCCACCTGTCAAAATAAACAGACGGTTTGTTAAGGCAGAAATAATCGCTTCTTTTTGATCTTCATCATAAGCAAATTTATTATTCCCTTCAACGATTCCTAGTTCTTTCACCACGGTCTTACGATCAAATGACACTTTATTGTACTTGGTCATGCGCAGCATCTTTTGAGCAATCGTTTTTTCTGCTTCATAAATTGCTTCGATGTAGACGTGTTCACCTTCTTGCACAATGTACTCATTGGCCAATAAGTTTTCAAATGCATCTTCAATTTGTTCAGCACTCACGCGACTACCTAACAAACGTTGCGTTGCTTGCTTTAATTGATTCACATCAATGAAGGTATCGCCGGAATCAAATGTCACCGCATTCAATGCAGCAATAACAGCAGCACGAATACGACGTTCATCATCAAAAGCAATCCCTTGTTCTTGGGCCATTTGATCAATACGTTTAAATGAAACCCCGTCGATATCTTGAACTAATTGATAGGGGTTAGCCTTTAGAACTTGCAATGTTTCTAATTGATACTTTTCATAGATTTTAGTAGCCATTGTTGTTCCAAAACCAAATGTATTCAAGGCATAGATGGCACGTTCCATTCCATCAGATTGTTGCAATTGTTGGTATAACGTCTTTTTGACTTTATCACTGACATCAAGTGTGTCTAGCACAGACATATCATCTAGAATCAATTCGACGGCGTTAATCCCTAGCTCATCCACAATTTTTTGTGCCGTTGCTTCTCCAATTCCTTTAAAACGTTCACTTGATAGGTATTGGACCAATCCTGAAATCGTTCCGGTAGAAATACGTTGATAATTGTCTGCAATGAATTGCCGGCCATACTTTGCATGCGTTGTTAGTCGACCAAAGAATTCATATTCACCATCAACTTGAATATCACCGAAATTTCCCGTCACAGTTAAGACGGTATCATCATAATCAAAGTTATTATCATCAACTTCAATGGCCAAGATTTTAAAGAAAGAATCTTGTGCGGCAAATACAATATGTTCGACACGTCCTTGTACCGTAGCTTGTGTAGCATCCCCTGTCATATTAGATACCTCCTGTTATTGCAGTCAATAAGGCGTCTAATTGTTCAGCGTCTGCTTTGTATTGTGCGGCATCAAGCGCTTGTGCATGTGTTAGCCAGGCATTATTCGGTTCTTTATCCATTGCAACCGCAACCACCCCACGTGCAAAGTTCGCTGCATAATCATCTGCATTAAGGGCTAGTGCTTGGTCAAATAATGTTTTTGCAGTTGCCAGATCATTCAAAGCTAACCAGATTCGGCCTAATAGCACTAGACCATCAATATCTTCTGGCTTATCTTCATGATAAGTTAGCGCAAAGGCTAAGGCTTTTTGATAATTCTTTTGACCATATAAACTCTGTGCTTGCATCAAACAAGCGTCTGAATGTAGCTCTGGGTTCGTAATTTGATCAAAAAAATGTTGGGCGCGATCATATGCACCGGCAGCGTAATAGACATTCCCAACCGCATACAATAAATGTTGGGTCGCTTCTGGTGTCTCTGCAAACAAAGTCAAACTTTTTAAGCCCAGTTCTTCTGCTTCTGGCAATGCATTTGCAAGAACTAACGCCCCAATCAGATCAACATACGCTGACCAATTCTTTTCATCTTGCTCAATCAATTGGACAAGTTCACTGATACTTTTCTCCATTGCATTTGTCATTGCCGTTCTCCTTCAAGTTGGATTAGACCGTATTTGTTTGGTCATCTCCTAAGTTTAAATATGTTGTGTCATTACGTGTCAATTCTACAAAGGTTTCCCCATCATGAGTTTCTAGAATTGATGTACTTGTGTTTGACAATCCACCACGTGCACGGGTTTCTGCCAATGGAATTTTAACCAATGCGGCCATTCCAGCAGTCAAAGACATCCCATGACTAAAGAAAATCAAATTAACATCTTCACCACCAAATTCAGCTACAGCTTGCTTAACTGCTTCAGTAAAGCGGCCTTGCACTTGGGCAAATGATTCTGCACCATCAACTTGCGCTGCATCAAATAGATTGGGCTGGTGACGGTATGCGTATAGCATTTCAGGCCAACCAGCTTCTACGTCCACAAACCGCATGCCTTCCCAGACACCCATCCCAAATTCAGCTAATCCTGGTAACTTGGTCAAAGGAACGTCAGTTGCGTCCATCGCTTTAAGTGTCAATTCAGCTGTGTCGCATGCACGCTTAATTGGACTCGTAAAAGCATGCTTAAATGTTACATCTTTCAAAGATGCCCCTAACAACTTAATTTGTTCAAAGGATTCCGCCAGTAATGGTGAATCACCATCTTTACCTTGAAAACGTCCTTCTTGATTCCACTCTGTTTTACCGTGGCGAATAAAGTATAACTTCGTCATGTTTGTTCATCCTTTTCCGCAAAAACTCGCTTTGTATATATAGTTCAATTATGCCACAGGTTCCGCTTTTCGACATAAATTTCTTTTAGTTGATAACAAAAAACGCCCCTATTTCTAGGAGCGTTTAAAGCTTATTCTAGCCCTTCAGCCAATGCTTCAGGGTAGTTTTCACGCACGATTTGTGCTTCGTGGGCTGACAACATTGGGAAGTCAGCATCAGCACCCAAATCAGTGTGGTACATACGGTCACGAGGTGACAATTCACCTTCAGCATGGGCCACTGCGATTGTGTAGTCGTCAAAGACGGCTGTTTCAGCTGGTGCGTCCGCAATGTTTTCAAGGTGTAGTTGTGAAACTAGCAATAGTCCACGTACATCTTGGCCAAGAGCGTTTAGCAATTCAGCCTGTGCATCAGTCAAGTAAACTGTTAGCGCTGCTTCAGCAGGCTTTCCAATCAACTTTTCATCACGTGCGATTTCAAGAGCCTTGTTGGCTGCATCACGCAATGACATGAATTGTTGCCAGTTAGCGATCAAGGCTGATGTATCACCTAGATCTTCGACTTCAGCCATTTCTGTTAGGTAGGCAAAGTCTGCTGTTTCAAATGGCAAGTATTCGAAAATTTCTTCTGCTGTGTGTGGCAAGATTGGCAACAACAACTTGTTCATATCAACCACAATCTTGTACAAGACAGTTTGTAGTGAACGACGTAGTTGTCCCTTCGGTGCTTCAACATACAAGATGTCCTTGGCGAAGTCCAAGTAGAACGCTGACAAGTCAACGTTGATGAAGTTGATGATCAACTTGTTAATTGCTTGGAAGTCGTAAGCATCGTAGGCAGCCTTCACTTCACGTACGAATTCGTTGAAACGTGTGTAGAAGTATTGGTCAACTGGTGTCATGTCAGCAAATGCCACTGCATCAGTTTCAGGGTTAAAGTCATCTGTATTAGCCAACAAGAAACGCATTGTGTTACGGATCTTACGGTATGTGTCAGAAGTCTTAGCCAAGATTTCCTTAGATACACGTACGTCAGCGGATGTGTCTACAGAAGTGACCCAAAGACGGATGATTTCGGCACCCATGTCCTTAACGATTTCTTCTGGCACAATTGTGTTACCAATTGACTTAGACATCTTGTCTCCGTTACCGTCCAAGGCGAAACCTTGAGAGATAACACGCTTGTAAGGTGCCTTGTGGTTAACAGCCACTGATGTAATCAATGATGAGTTAAACCATCCACGGTATTGGTCAGAACCTTCAAGCACAACATCGGCTGGGAAATTCAAGTATTCGCGTTCCTTCAACACACCTTCGTGTGAGCTACCTGAGTCAAACCAGACGTCCATGATGTCTGTTTCCTTAGTGAACACACCATTTGGTGAGTGTTCATTTGAGTAGCCTTCAGGCAACAAGTCAGCCGCTTCCTTTTCAAACCAGATGTCTGAACCGTTTTCTGCAAACAAGTCCGCCACGTGATCAATCAAAGCGGGATCCAAGATTGGTGTACCATCTTCTGCGTAGAAGATTGGCAATGGAACACCCCAAACACGTTGACGTGAGATAACCCAATCGCCACGGTCACGGATCATGTTTCCTAGACGCTTCTTTCCCCATGCAGGTTGGAAGTCAACTTCATCCAAGCTATCCAAGATTTCTTGACGGAATGGTTCGATAGATGCAAACCATTGTGGTACCGCACGGTAGATAACTGGCTTCTTTGTACGCCAGTCAAATGGGTAGCTGTGTGTGATTTCTTGTGCCTTAACCAAGGCATCGTTTTCAGCCAACTTAGCCAATGAAATTTCGTTCGCATCTTCGTAGAAGACACCAGCAAAATCTTCACCAGTTTCCGCAGTCAACTTACCTTGCCCGTCAACGTTCATGATAACTGGCAAGTCGTAGCTTTGCGCTGCGTAGAAGTCATCTTCACCGAATCCGGGTGCTGTGTGAACTAGTCCGGTTCCAGCTTCATCAGTAACGTGATCTCCATTAATAACCAAGATTTCACGATCCAAGTATGGGTGTTGTGCAGTTACGCGATCAATGTCTGATCCCTTAACTGTCTTAACAATTTCGTATTCTTCCCAACCGAAGTCAGCGGCTGCGCCAGCCAAACGAGCGTTCGCAACAACGAACTTCTTGTCTGAGTTAGCAGGCTTTACCACAACATATTCAAATGTTGGGTTAACAGCAATCGCTTGTGATGCTGGAATTGTCCATGGTGTAGTTGTCCAAACAACGAAGTATGTATCGTTATCCAAGACACCCTTACCATCAACAACGCGTTCTGAGAATGATACTGATGTTGATGTAACATCGTGGTATTCGATTTCAGCCAATGCCAAAGCAGATTCTGATGACCATGACCAAAGAACAGGCTTCTTACCACGGTAAATCAAATCACGAGCAACCATCTTACCAAAGACACGAACTTCAGCAGCTTCGAAGTCTTGGTCCTTAGTCAAGTATGGCTTATCCCATTCAGCAGAAATTCCTAGACGCTTAAAGTCATCCTTTTGCTTCTTAACTTGCTTATCAGCAAATTCAGCCGCCATCTTGCGCCAGATAACCGGTCCAACCTTCTTACGGTCCTTCCCCGCCTTTGTCAATTGTTGTTCAATTGGCAAACCGTGTGTGTCCCAACCAGGCACGAATGGTGCATTGAAGCCGTTCATTGACTTGTAACGTACCAAGATATCCTTAGAAATCTTGTTCATTGCGTGTCCAATGTGGATGTTTCCGTTGGCATATGGAGGTCCATCATGCAACATGAACCAAGGCTTTCCTTCGTTCAACTTTTGACGTGCTTCATAAACCTTGTTTTCGAACCAAACGTTTTCACGTTGCAATTCAGTTTGTGGCAAGTTCCCACGCATTGGGAACTTTGTCTTTCCTAGGTTCAGCGTTTCTTTAATTTTCATTACGAGACCCTTTCTAAATAAAAAGTCCCAGGCCAGTATAATACTGACCCGGGACGTTAATTAACGTGGTACCACCCGTTTTTGCGACAATGTCGCCTCAACAGTTTTATTCAAATATTTTCTTTACTGATAAATAGCTAGCGGCACCATCCTAGGCTCACACCATCCCTAAGTCGCTTTCTGGAATACTAACTACCGTTTGATTAAAGAACTACATATAGAAGAATAACGAATTATTAGTCTTTATTCAAGAAGTTTTCGTTATTTTCTTCCAAATCCGGGAAGATAACCATAGTTTCAGTTTTATCTTCTTCGACTACTGGCGCTTCAGCAACAGCTGCTTCAGTTTCATAAACTGGTGTTTCCATTTCTGGCACGATAGCAAGACTTGCCTGACGTCCCTTAGTTTGGAATTCAGCCCAATCCTTAGAAGATAGCATTTCTGAAACATTTCCAATCAATGATTCAACGTGTGACTTAAAGGCAGCCATTTCGTTTTCTAATCCTTCATGGTGCTTTGCCAATTCTTCATTTGCAACTTGGCTTTCAGTCAACAAAGCATTGGCCTTAACATTGGCTTCCATAACAATCTTTTGCGCTTCAATTTGCGCTTGTTGCAACGTAGCTTCTGCTTCCGCTTCAGTTTGACGCTTCAAACGTTCCGCTGCTTCTTGTGCAATCAAGATTGAAGAGTTAACAGATTGCTTCATTTCTTCAACTTGTGCATAGTTTTGGTCAGCATCACTAACACGTGTACGCAAGTTGTTGTTTTCTTGTTGCATTTCTTCTAATTGAATCGCCAATTGATCCAAGAAGTCTGTTACTTCAGACTTATCAAACCATTTATTTGAACGTTCAGTAAATTGCTTTGCATGAATTTCTTGTGGGGTGATCATCTTCATTTACTCCTCTACTTTTGAATAACAGCAATCGTCAAGCGATGCTTTTCTTTTTTCGTGATACCGTTGTCTTGAACTAAACGTACACGACCATAGCCACGAACAGACAACATGTCGCCTGTTGCAACTGTAAAGTCAGGTTGAATAATTTCCGTCCAATTGACTCTGACAAGTCCACGTTCGACTAATTCTTTAGCCTGTGTGCGAGACAAACGATACGCTTGGGCAACGAGCGTGTCTAATCGTAATGATGTTACAGTGACATCTGATTCGACCCAATCTTGAACCAACGTGATTGCTTGATCATCATTTACAGGAATAGCTTTAACTTTCTGGCGGCCTAATCGCACCAAATTTTGCTGCACAAACGGTGCAATACTATTTGATACCGCGATTTGCCAACGTTGATTTTCATCAACAACGATATCGCCAAAGCTCTCTCGTTTTAGGCCACTATGGACTAGTGCACCTAAAATTGTTCGATGTTGCAAAGTCGCAAACTTTTGTGCGTATTCAATTTCCATCAACGTCATGTCAAAGTCTGATGATTGTGCCTCATAATAATCAGGCATAATCAACACACGTTGACTTTCAGCATCGGAAAAAATCCCATTTGCTTCTAAACGAAGCTCATTTTGACGGTTAACTAAAGTGGTGAGAATGTAACGTTGTCGGGGATTTAAGAACGAGGTTAAAATTGGCCGGTATTCTTTACTTGCCTGATTAACCCATCCTTGAGCTTGATTCACAAAAGCTACTTCACTTGGACGAAAATGCTGTTTAAGCTCATCCATAAAGGACCGTCCGTGCGATATTAACTAGACCGTATTGAGCTCCTTGTAGCAATAAAATTGCGACTAGCGGAGAAAAGTCGAACATGCCCACAGTTGGCAAAATACGACGAATTGGTCCAACAACCAAATCAGCCAAACGCCCTAGTGCTTGACCAAAACCAGATTGTTGACCACCAGGGAGCCAAGATAACAACGCCCAAACGACAATAATAATTTGAAATGCTTGTAGCACTAGGCTTAAGCCATAAAATATCATACCCATTGGTGTTGTCTCTCCTTATTTATTGATTCGGATTTTGTGAAATAGATCCAGTAATTTCGAAGTTATGTGGTGTCGCTAGGAAGATTTGTTCTCCCACACGTTCAACCATGCCATCAACTGCAAATGCTGCTCCAGCGATATAGTCTAAGACACGCAATTGATTACGTTCGTCAATACCACCAAAGTTAACAATAACCGCTTCCCCTTGCAGGATTTGCGTTGCAATTGTTTGCGCGTCAGCATATGTGCGTGGTTCATATAGCGCAATCTTAGATGGCGCTGCACGATTACCGTCCATGCTGATGACGTTCCGTTGCACTTTCTTGCTTCGGTTAACGGGCTCTTTCACATCAGCATTTTCCATATTATCAGAACCAGCTTGGTCGACGACCTCTTCATCGTATTCATCCGCAGGGATGAATAATTCTTTAATATTAAATGCCATATTTATTTACCTACTTTTCGTTACGCTTGTTCCAGTTGAAGTATGGAGGTTGTTCCAATTCTTCTTCACCAGCAGAAACTGTTGTTTGTGGTGTTACAGGAGCTTGTTGCGTAGCTGGTTGTTCTGCGACACGTTGTTCTGGTGCTGGTGTGTTTCCAGCCTTGTTCAACATGTTCCAGTTTTCAAATGGGTCAGCAGCAGTTGTTTGACGTGTTTCTTCAACAACAGGTTGTGGTGCGACTTGTTGTTCTGACATTTGTTCAAATGGACTTGGAGTTGCTGTTGCACCCAAGTTAATTTCAGGACGAACAGGTTGTTGCTTTGGCTTATCAATACCTGTAGCAATAACAGTTACGACCAATTCGCCTTCAACTTCCATATCAATTGTTGTACCGAAGATAATGTCCACATCAGTCCCAGCAGCTTGTGCAATGGCTTCTGATGCTTCTTGTGCTTCGAACAATGACATGTCCATTCCACCCTTGATTGATAGCAAGACATTGCTTGCGCCTTCAATCTTAGCTTCTAGCAATGGAGAAGCAATGGCTTGCTTAGTGGCTTCTGCCGCACGGTTTTCACCAGTGGCACTACCAATTCCAAGCAATGCAGTTCCTTGATCTGCCATCGCTGTCTTAACGTCAGCGAAGTCCAAGTTGATGATTCCTGGCTTTGTAATCAAGTCTGAAATACCAGCCACACCTTGTAGCAAGACATCATCGACCATGCGGAAAGCGTCCATGATAGGCGCCTTCTTATCAACGATTTCTAGCAAGTTGTTGTTTGAAACAACAATCAATGTGTCTACTGCTTCCTTCAACTTTGCCAAACCTTCAGCAGCAGCCTTACCACGCTTTGGTCCTTCAAATGAGAATGGACGTGTAACCACACCGATTGTTAGCGCACCAGATTCCTTAGCAATTTGTGCAATAACAGGAGCGGCACCTGTTCCAGTACCTCCACCCATTCCAGCTGTAACAAAGACCATGTCTGCGCCAGCAAGGGCTTCTGCAATTTCTGTTTCACTTTCCTTGGCAGCAGTTTCACCAACTTCTGGCTTTGCACCAGCACCAAGTCCGCGGGTTGCCTTTGTTCCGATTTGAATCTTGATTTCTGCGGCTGAGCTTTCCAATGCTTGCGCATCAGTATTTGCCACGATAAAATCAACGCCTTCAACATCGGCATTTACCATTTGGTTAACGGCGTTTCCACCACCACCACCGACACCAATCACCTTGATTGTTGCACCATATTCTTGGCTTGCGCCTGTATCCATTTGGAAATCCATACTGAGCTCCTCGTTTATTTACCTGTTAATCAAAAAATCCTTTTAAGAAGTTAACGGCGCGAGCACCTGTTTTTTCTTCATCATTTTGATTATCTGTATTTGTTTCGTTAGTTTCAATGTTTGTTTCGTTTTCTGGTGTTGCTTGGGTTGTACGTGCTGGTTGCTTTGGCTCAAAGAATGCCTTACGTTCAGCTTTGAACGGCGCACCAACTTGCGGCTTACCCACAACGTATAGCGGCAATCCATATAACGCTTGTTTAACAATCAGTTGAACTGGTGTTTGCAAAGCGGCATATTGAACAACTGCCCAGACACCTGACATACCAGGATGACGTAAGCCAATATCATCAGGTGTAAATTGGCGTGCCTTTGTACCAAACACAGCACTAACCGCATCGGTCATGCCACGTAATGTAGATGTGCCACCAATTAACGTTACGCCTCCTGGAACAGTTAGCGCTTCTGCTTCTGCCAGAGGTTCTTGTAACTTGCTTAGAATTTGAATCGTGCGTGCTTCGATGATTTCAGCAAGATGTTTCTCTGAAATACGTTCTGGTTCATCTTCTCCTACTTTTTGAATCATTAATTGATTCTCTGAGTTAGCCTGTTCAACCAAAGCCACACCGGCATCTAGCTTTAACATATCTGCGTCATAACCACCGATTGATAATACTGTACTAATATCACGCGTGATATTGTCACCACCAGCCGGGAACGTTGTAATGAATTTGGTCATGCGATCTTGAATAACCGTTGCTGTTGTTTGTCCAGCTCCCATATCCAACAAAATAGTTCCAAATTCTTGTTCAGCATCGCTAAGAATAGTTTTCCCTTCCGCAACTGGTGTTAGTACCATGTCGCGAACATTTAATCCTGCTTTTTCGATTGCTAGGCGCAAGTTACGTACTAGATTACGTGGCGCTGAATATACAGTGGCTCGCATTCCCAGGCGCATTCCAACCATATCATTTGGATCTTGAATACCATCAAAATCATCCACGATAAACTCTTCTGGGAACATCTCAATCACTTCACGATCATGACTAACTTGCCCCTTCAAAGCTTCTTGTACAACTGCTTCAACGTCATAGTATGAAATGTGTTGGCTTTCTTCGACCGTTACAGTTCCTTCTACATGACTCATTTGAATATCTTTTACAGGCAATAAAGCAATCACTTCCGTGACCGCTTCACTTGCTTGTTCATTCACTTGTGCGACCGCTTGTCGAATGTCATTTGCTGTTGCGTCGATATCAACAACAACACCTTTGTTCACCCCATGTGAAACAGAACGACCGACAGCGATAATATTCGCTTGTTGATCACGGACATCGGCTGCAAGAACTTTAACTGTGTTAGTTCCTACATCGAGCCCTACAATCATCCCATGATTGGCCATTTGTCCCCTCCTTTTTACATACTCACCATTAGTCCATTCGAAAATAAAACTTTCTCTATGATAATACCATACTTAACCTTGATTTCACTAGGCTTTGTGTACAAATAATAAGA
Source organism: Weissella ceti (assembly GCF_018394055.1). Lineage (NCBI taxonomy): Bacteria > Bacillati > Bacillota > Bacilli > Lactobacillales > Lactobacillaceae > Weissella > Weissella ceti. The sequence continues at coordinate 336,105 of NZ_CP074441.1, read as the reverse complement.
TTAAACACTGGAATTAATAGGGTTTTGCGTAAGCACCAACTTGCAAATCAATTACACCGTTTTTCTTCAATTGCGTTGCCATTCCAGGATAGTATTTGAATTTTGTTTCAAAGTTTTCTGAGTTGGCTAAAACTTGATTTCCGTCATTCATTATAAATACTAAACGACTACTATTTTCACTTGTCGGTGACCAAATAACTTCTGATACTGCTTGACGCAATGCTAATGATAATGTTCCAAATGAACGTAAGACATTGTCAAATTTTTCATCATCTTTAAATCCCGTATAAACTGGGAAAGATTCATCCGGCCATTTTTTAGCCTCTTTGGTCAAACGTGTACCATCAGCCAACAGCGGAATATATTTCCCCCCATCCTTTAGGTACCCAACACTGGGAATTTCTACTACTTTAACGTCCATTACTGTTGGTGACTTCAAAGTTAGTTTCAAATCTTGAATTTGTGGATCCATGTCATGTGCTTTTTTTGCCAATGCCCGTGATTCGGTTAGCAATAGCAACGAAGATTGGCCTTGGTCTAAGTGCAGCTCTGACAATAATTTTTTGGTTGAGACTTCTTGATTCCCTTTCACGTTATACGTAGAAATAGATCCAAGTGGCGAGACTAAAAAGCCAAGAACTGACGCAACAACAACTAGACCAGTTATGACTAGTAACCCTTGGCGCTCCATATCATTTAAATTCTTTAGCGTCCAACGCCCACGCCAGTCTACTGATTCTACGCTTTCCTTCAGTTCTGCGGGTGTAACAAAACGGAAGCCTCCACCATCTTCATCACTAAAAAACGAACGCATACTTTTAACAATCCGTGTTCCAAATGACTGTTTTTCTTGCTCAGTTGTATGTACTGATGCCACAGTTTGTTCACTTTTGGCATCTTCCTCATTCGTTAGGCCATCTTTTTCAGCCAACAATTGATTCAGATGGTCTTGAATATGCGATGTTTTATTCTGTTCTTGTTTTTCATCAGATTCATTCGTCATCTGTTGGCCTCCTAACGATTTGTTTTCTAAATAATAATTTTATATTTTATGCTTGATAGTCTGTCAACGTTGATTCAACAAGGTTTGCAAATTGATCCGCCGCATCAGGCACACCCAACTTCTTTGCTTGCTCAGCCATTGTTTGGCGTGTTGGTACGTTTGACATAATGTTATCAACAGCTTCAAATAATGTATCACCCGCTAACTCAGCTTCTGTAAGCATTGTTGCTGCACCAGCTTGGACCAAGCTTTGGGCATTCTTCGTTTGATGATCATTCGTCACATATGGGCTTGGGATCAAAACCATAGGCTTACCCAGCGCTGTTTGTTCCGCCAAACTTGTTGCTCCAGCACGACCGACAACCAAATCAACCAACGGCATCAATGCCGGCATATTACTAATGTACGGCACAATTGACATATTTGCTGGAATGGTAATTTCTTCGTTCAAAATCTCAGCCGTTACTTCTTCAAAACGGTTTGTTCCTGTCGCAAAAATAACTTGGTAATCGCGTTCAGCAAAGCGAACTGCTGAATCCAACATCGCGCGGTTTAACTTCAATGCACCTTGTGATCCACCAAAAACCAAGACGGTTGGCAAATCTTCTGAAAGACCTAATGCGTTCCAATCAAAATCTCCACCTGCCTCAACGACTTCTTGTGCACGTGGATTACCAACAACTGTGGCTTGTCCCTTTTTAAAAGCACTCATAGCCGCCGGAAAGGCTACACCGACTTTGGTCGCTTTACGTGACAAAAACTTATTTGTCACACCGACCACTGAATTTTGCTCATGAATAACCGTTGGAATTTTCAACATTTGCGCCGCATATAGGACAGGCCCAGAAACATAACCACCTGTTCCAATCACAACATCTGGTTGGAATTCACGGAGCATCTTACGAACTTTATTTGTTCCTGCTAAGAATAACTTAACTGTCTTAAAGTTATCCAGCACCGCTGAACGATTAAATCCTTGGATTGCAATTGCTTTAAAGTTAACACCTGCTGCAGGAACGATATCTTTTTCAAGACCACGTTCACCACCAATGTATAGTACTTCTAGCTCTGGATCACGCTCTTGCATTTTTTTGATTGTTGCTAGGGCTGGGTAAATATGCCCTCCGGTTCCACCACCTGATACTACAATTCGCATAATGTTTCCTTTCTATTTTACGTATTGTTTAACTGCGTCAATGAACATATCACCACGCGTTTCAAAATTTGGATATTGATCCCATGAAGCTGCTGCCGGTGATAGTAAGATCACATCCCCCGCTTGACTATTTTCAAAAGCTAATGGTACTGCAGTTGTGACATCCTGTGTCTTCACGACTTTAATATCAGCCGCTTCGGCAACGGTGATCAATTGCTCTGCCGTTTGACCAAAGACAACCATTTGTTTCACCTTCCCTTGCATTGCCGGGATTAAGCGCATTAAATCGTCTCCGCGATCAAGGCCACCTGCTAGCAATACTACCGGTTGTTCAAAGCCAGACAATGCGCTTTCGGTTGCTTCAATATCAGTTGCTTTCGAATCATTAAAGACCGTACATCCTTCATAAATGCCAATTTTTTGCAAACGATGTTCAACGCCACCAAATTGACGTAAAGCACTCGCAATTTTTTCATTGTCAACACCACGCAATTTACCAACCGCAATCGCAATTAATGCATTTTCAATATTGTGATCACCTGGTACACCAATTTCATCAGCGTCCATAATCATCTCATCACGGAAGTATAGGCGCCCATCCAATTGATACGCTCCATCTTGGGTTACATTTTGACGACTAAATGGCACAATTTGTGCCGGTGATTCTTTCACCATCTCAATCCATTCTGGACGGTCATAATTCATCACTAAGAAATCCGTTGGCTTTTGATGCATTGTAATGTTCAACTTAGCACGAACATATTCATCGCGCGTACCATGAAAATCGAGATGTGATGAAAAGATGTTTGTAATTACCGCAATATTAGGTTGTGCATTTGGCATTGCCATCAATTGAAATGATGACAATTCCGTAATCAATGTATCATCTGCAGACAGCGTTCTTGCTAATTCACTGACCGGTGTACCAATATTTCCCGCTACCTTAACTGGATGTGTTGCATCTGCATTACGTTCAAGTACACTGGCAATCATCTTAGTAGCCGTTGTTTTACCATTTGAACCAGTCAATGCAATCCACGGTCCCTTGATATAGGCTTGGGCACGAGTCACTTCAACTTCAATCGGAATGTTTCGAGTCATTGCCGCTTGTAAAATAGGAATATGGTATGGAATTCCAGGATTTTTTACCACAACGTCTACGTGCTCCAACAAATCTTCTGTTTGTTCTGTTGTAAAGACCACCCCGGCTTGTTCTAATTCTTTTACCTTGTCATCATTTGCGTCTAATTTAGGATCAGATACAACGACTTGTGCACCTTCGGCTTGTAACAATGCCGCAGCGGCGGCACCTGAACGTGCAAATCCAATTACCAATGCTTTCATCATTCTTTAACATCCTTTCTCTGTAGTGAGTTCTGTATGTACAGAGGCTAAGTCCTCTGGAATGCCTGGCATACTTCCCAATAATTCAGGCGATCGTACAATATGTATGGGAGTTTCCTCCCGGTTTAAATCTTCTGACTAGTAGCTTAGTGGAATAATCCGAAGTAGACGATTGCCCCTAGCAAGCCCATTCCCCAGAAGAAGGCATCCACTTGCCATTCGTTCCATGGCTTCTCAACGTTTCCTGTTAGACCACCCTTTTCAAATCCGTGATGAATTGGTGTCATCAAGAAAACACGCTTACCACGTAGCTTGAAACTTCCAACTTGGATAATCACCGACAATGTATCCACAAAGAAAACAATCCCAATCAACAATAATGACCATTCAACGTGCAATACAATCGCGTTCAATGCTAACCCGGCTCCTAGGGCAAGTGACCCTGTGTCACCCATAAAGATAGATGCCGGATAATGATTAAACATAAAGAATCCTAGTAATGCACCAATCATCAAAGCATCTAGCAACATCATTGATGCGTTACCTGATTGCATCGCAATAATTAGGTAGGCTGTGTAGGCAATGATACTTGCCCCTGTTGCTAATCCATCAAGTCCATCTGTTAGATTAGTTGCATTTGACCAACCAACTAGCCACACAATCACTAGCATTGTGTATAGCGCAATGTTTTGGATTGGATCTAGACCAAATGGCATTGGCCAACTAAATTCAAATCCATTTACGTATAAGATACCAACAGCTAATACTGCTGCAATAATTTCAACGCTCAACTTAGGAATGAAACGCAAGCCTTCATCACGACTGTTGAAGATCTTAACACTATCATCAATCGCACCAACAATTGCATACAAGATAATAGCACTTAAGGTTGCCCAAGCTGTCGCATCATATGACTTTGTCATAAATCCAACAACGATGTATCCAAGAACTACAACCGCAATAAATGCAACACCACCCATTGTTGGTGTTCCAGCCTTAGCTGCATGATCTGGTCCAAATTCACCAGTACGCATCACTAATTGCTCAACTTTTTTCTTCTTAAAATATTCACGAACTGTTGGTACCGCAATTAATGAAGCCACAATACCAACTAATAAACCAATCATCCAAACAACCATCATTTACTCCTCTAATTACCCTTAGGCATTTTCAATTCTATTGCAATTCCTTTAACGCTATCATCCAGTTCTGTCCCAACATCAATTGACTGACTGGTGACAAATCCCTCACCCTTGGTTCGGATTTCCAAATTTGCTAATTTTCCCCAAGCAAGAGCATCACTCTTAGACCAACCACGCATATCCGGCATGGTCACTGAGTTGCTGTCTGTTTGTAAGACAACTAGCTGATTTGCCAACGTTTTACGCCCAACCGGTGGATTTTGTTGTTTAACCGTTGGTCCATCACCAATCACCACTGATTGTAATCCTGATTTTTCTAATACTTTCTTTGCTTCATTTGTCCCCAGACCTGTTACATTTGGCACCTTAAATTCTTGGTCTTTGCTGACAATAATTTTATTATCATCCTCTGACATCGTTAAGGCACGTTGCATAACGGGCACAAATACATCTGCTAAGTACTTATTGATATTACCACCATTCTTGGTTGGCTTCTTAACCACAATGTACATGACATAGCGTGGCTTATCAGCTGGGGCCATCCCCATCCATGAATGAATTTCATTAGATGTATCTCCAGGCATACTGTATCCATTGGCTGTAGAGATTTGGGCCGTTCCCGACTTACCACTCGTACGAACACCCGGAATTGCATATTCCTTACCAGTTCCAGCCGGTGAATAAATAACATCTTCTAATTGCTTACGAGTTGCTTTAGCAGTTTTTTCACTAATCGGATGACTCACAACTTGACGCTTCGCTTGAAATAGGACTTCATCTTTTTCTGAATTAACAATTTTTTCAATAAATTGTGGCTTCAGGACTTCTCCATTCCCTGCAATGGCTGAATAAGCTTGTAACATTTGAATTGGTGTAACAGCTATGGCTTGTCCAAAGGCTGTACTTGCTTGATCAATGGGATACTTATACTGAATACTTCCAGCCTCTTCAGTTGTTAAACCGGAATTAGTTGACTTCAAAAAGTCAAATTTATCAATATAATCACGCCAGACATCAGCTCCCATTTTCTCTACGGTTTTTGCCATTGCAACGTTAGATGAGCGAGCTAGACCTTCACTATAAGTGATTCTCCCCCAACCTTGTCCTTCGTTCCAATCATTCACGACTTTATCACCAATTCGTAAACGACCAGAGGCGAATGTATCATTGGGTTTCCAAGTCCCGTTTTCAATTGCGGCAGCTACCATAATCCCCTTCATAACTGATCCTGGTTCATATGGGGCTTCAACCAATTCATTGGACCACAAATCGCCAATTCCTTTTCCAGTTTCTGGATTATAACTAGGACGTTGTGTTTGGGCAACAATCTTTCCAGTTTGTGTATCCATCACAGTTGCAGTAGCAGAATATGGGACTGTTTCCTTCGCTAGCTTGTCCATTTGCCCTTCCAATAACTTTTGTAAGTTACTGTTTAGCGTTGTATAAATATCGTGTCCGCTTTCTGCGGCAGCATTACGCAATTTGGCTTCTTCGTTCTTTGGCATGTTGGTTGTTTTAATACCATCATTACCTGACAAGTCTTTATCCCAATTCGCTTCAATTCCCATTGTTCCTTTCAATTGGCTAATACCGGTCTTATCGTCTTCTTTCTTTTGCGCCATTCCAATTAAATCTGATGCATAGAAACCATTTGGATAAAAACGTACTAGGTTATTTGAAAAGTCAATTCCTGGAATATCTAATTTTTTAAGTGCCTTATACTTAGAGGCATTCAAGCTTTGGCCACGTACACCAAATTGCACTTGACTCAATTTATTCTTTCGTCCATCGGTCAAGATATTTTCATAGTACTTAGGTTTATCACCTAAAATCTTGGCCATTTTTTTAGCAACTTCTTTATCATCTTCTGGTGCAATATATTGTTTTGATCCATCCAAACCAACTTGACGTTCATCAATTACTCCAATAACTGTGTATGCCGTTGAATTTTCGGCAATCACATTCCCATCGACGTCAAAAATAGTTCCTCGTCGGGCACGATCAATATTTTGATTCTGATAAATTTTTTGGGTTACTTTACCTAAGTCATGACCACGCACCTGTTGTGTGATGGCTACATAAGAAAAACGGCCACCCAATACAATTAAGACGAGTAGCATGGCCAATACTAGGATTCTCCCTGCATTGCGACTATTACGATCTAATTGATTTTTAGGTGTCCGTTTTTTATCTGCCATTTATTTTACATTCCTAACATTATTGTTCTGCATTGATAGGCCATACTTCTTGGCAATCTTCTCTAAACGACCAGGACTAGATAAATCATTGATCTCTTGCTTCAAGTCGTTATTTTCGTTTTCAAGTTTGTCATATTGAGCCGTTGTCATTGATAATGTGTTGTTTGCTGATGCGGCTCTATCAGCCATCGAAATAACTAACAACATCATGCATAGAATGGTCAGACCTACTGCGCCTGCCATTACCTTGTCCATTAAATTCCACTTAGGCGCCGCATATTTACGTTGCACATGACGCTTTTTAAGCGGTTGATTTTTTGGAGTTGGATTTGTTTTATATTGTGGAATCGCAGCCATCGTCTGTTCCTTTCTCGCTATATCAGATTATTTAGATAGACATTATTTTTTTATCGTAAACGTTCGATTACACGTAATTTAGCTGAATGAGCACGGTGGTTTTCAGCCATTTCAACTTCGCCAGGCAAAATCGGCTTTCGTGAAACCAACTTGTAATCTGGTTGCATTTCATCCGGAATAATTGGCAACCCAGCTGGTAATTCTGGAATACTTGTCTTTTCCTTGAACATTGTCTTAACCAAACGATCTTCCAATGAATGGAAAGTAATCACTGCAATACGTCCACCAACGTTCAAGATCTCTAGAGCTTGTTGCAATGAATCTTCAACCACACCTAATTCATCGTTAACCGCAATACGAATTGCTTGGAAACTCTTCTTAGCTGGGTGACCACCAGTTCGACGCGCCGGCGCTGGAATTGCTGACTTAATCACTTCAACCAATTCAAACGTTGTTTCAATTGGCGCAATTTCACGTTGGCGTTCAATCGCACGTGCAATTTGCTTCGCAAACTTTTCTTCACCATAACGACTCAAAATACGTAGCAATTCATGGAATGACCATTCATTCACAACTGTACGCGCATTTAGTTCTTGATCTTGATTCATACGCATGTCTAATGGCGCATCGTAGTTATATGAAAAACCACGTTGTCCATCATCGAATTGCGGTGATGAAACACCCAGGTCATAGACAATTCCATCAATTCCAAACACACCTTGCTCTGCCAAATCAGCAGCCAAGTTACGGAAGTTATCTTGAATAAAATCAATCTTCCCAGCAGCTAATTCATCAGCCAAATTTTCTTGGTTGTAACGAATCGCTGTAATATCTTGATCAAAGCTCCACAACTTTCCAGTTGTTAATTGACTTGCCAAGAGACCTGAGTGTCCTCCACCACCAAGTGTGGCATCAACATAAGTACCATCTGGTTGTACATTCAAATTATCAATTGCCTCGTGTAACAAGACTGTCGTGTGATCAAATTCTGCCATTTATTTACCTTTTTTACCTTTTAATATTGAAATGAGTTAGAAGTCCAAGCCATCCAAGCTATCTGCCACAGCATCAAAGTTGTCTGCCGTCATATCTTCATAATCTTGCCAACGTTCAGCACTCCAAATTTCGAATGAGTCTTCACCCAATCCAAATATTGTTGCTTCTTTTTCAATCTCCGCATATTGACGCAAATTTTGCGCTAAATTAATGCGACCTTGTTTATCGAACTCGACTTCTTGCGCACCACCCAGCACAAAACGCTTAAATTGACGCGCTTGTGCATTTGTTTCGGGTAACTTGCGAAGCTTCGTTGAGAATTCAATCCATCCCTCTTGGGTGTAGGCACGTAATGAATGATCCATCCATCGTGTCACAACAAAGGAATCTCCCAATTGATTACGGAACTTTGCCGGGATAATTAGACGATTTTTCGTGTCGATTGTGTGTTGATACGTTCCCATGAACATCGCCCAAGTCCCCCTTTCAAAGTCAGTGATAACAGTTTGATCCCAATGCTACTCTTTCTCATGTTTCAATAGTAATAATTTACCACATTCCTCCACTTTCTACCACTTTCTACCACCACTCCCCACCACCCACCACAATGTGTCATCTGTATACCACTTGATAAAGCCCGTCATATCGGCTTTCCACTCAATTCCTTAAGAATTATTAAGATTTTCTTTAGAGTAGAGAAAAAGCTTAACAACTCCTTTAAAACCCTTTTAAACGGCGTATTTCAGCCCATCAGTTTCCTTGGTGGGAGATAAAACCTTAAATAAACCCTGTTATTTGTTAAGAATACTCAATCATATCTAATGAAATTTCAAATATACAAAAAAAAGACGTTATCAATTGATAACGTCTTCTTATTCTGTAATTTAGCGCTCTAGTTCTAGCGCAAAGCTTACGGTACTCAAGATATATAAGGGCGCCGTTTCAGCACGTAAAATACGTGGTCCCAATCCAGCTGGCTTAAAGTTTAATGCCGCTAATTCCGTCATTTCTTCAGGTGACAAACCACCTTCAGGTCCAACCAATGCTGTTAAATGGCTACCCGCTTTTAAACCTTGTAATGATTTAACTAGTTGGCTTGCCTCACCTTGTTTCGCACTTTCTTCCCAAGCGACAATACGTTCACCTTCTGGCAATTCTAATGCTGAAATCTTTGGCACATACGTCACTTCCGGAATGTGCAAACGGTGACTTTGTTCTGCAGCTGCTTGAGCAATTTTATTCAAACGGGCTAACTTCTTATCAACTTTCATGCCCCAACGCACAACAGACCAAGCTGTTTCAACAAACACAATGTTTGTAACCCCTAATTCTGTTGCTTTTTGAACCACCAATTCGGGTTTATCACCCTTAGTTAGACCTAATACTAAAGTCACATCCACTGGTAATTCAACATCACTTTGGCGTTCAGAGACAATCTCCATCGTGGTTTGTTCACCATCAACAGAAACAACTTTTGCAATGACAACACGCTGGCGATCAGGTAAAACAAATTCAGCTTGCGAATCAACTTCACCACGTAAAACTGTCATGAAATGATGTGCAATATCTTCTGGCAAAACAAAGCGTTGATCCGCTGGTTCTTCCGTCAAAAAATAGCGTTGCATGTTAACCCTCCACTGAGCGACGTGCAATCACACCAAACCACGGTCCGGCTTGCAAGATTTCATCGATTGTATAATTTTGTGCAATCAACAATTCCTTAATCGCTTCAATCTTATCTTCGTAAATTCCTGACAACAACAATGTACCACCTGGTAGCAATACTTCTGGCAATGTTGGAATCAATGGGAACAAGACTTCTGACAACATGTTGGCAATTACCACATTAAAGTCTTTTTCTTCAACATCCTTCAATAGATCACTAACTTGTACGTCAATGTCTTCAGCAACTGGGTTCAAGTCCAAGTTCCCTTGCGCTGAACGAACTGCAACTTCATCAATATCCGTTCCCAAGACGTAATCAGCACCTAAATGCTTGGCTGCAATGGCCAAAACACCTGATCCAGTACCAACGTCCAAGACACGTTCATTACCACGCATCACAAATGTTAGCGCTTGCAACATCAAACGTGTTGTTGGATGTGTTCCAGTTCCAAAGGCTAGACCTGGATCCAAGACAATCAACTTTTCGTCTGCATTTGTAACTTCGTACTTTTCCCACTTAGGCACAACAGTTAGATCACGCGTGATACGTACTGGATGATAGTATTTTTGCCATTCAGTCGCCCAATCTTCATCTTTAACATCCGCCATTTGAACAGTCCCAGGTAGAGGATCTAAACCAAATTCAGCTAATCCCAATACCTTAACGCGTAGTTCATCCAACATTTCACGCACTTGGATGTCACCAGGGAAGAATCCTGATACTACTGCGCCAGATTCTAAGCGATCAAGCTTGTCCCATTCCACCCAAACTGTTTCATCAGCTGGTTCGTAATTATCCTTGTCAGCTGCATCTTCAATTTGAATACCTTCTGCACCCGCTTCCATCAAAATATTACTAATTGCTTCAACAGATTCAGATTGTGTTGTCACTGTTACTTCTTGCCAATTCATGGATTTCATCCTCTTTTTCGGTTGTTTTAATTGCTACTATCTTAGCACGAATAAGACATACAAAAAACCACCTAACCAAAGTTAGGTGGTTTTTATATAGCTTGATAATTAGTCGATTGTAACGATAGTCATCAAGTTAGTTGTTCCTGAAGTTGTAACAGGAATACCAGCAGTAACGATGATTGTGTCACCCTTTTCTGCCAATCCTGATTCAAGAGCAGTCTTCTTAGCTGATTCGATCATTTCGTCAGTAGTTGCAACTGGTTCTGCAATAACTGGTTGAACACCCCAGTAAATTGTCAATGAACGTTGTACTTCTTCAGTAAATGTCATAGCCAAGATGTCAGCGTTTGGACGGTACTTTGAGATCAACTTAGCTGTGTAACCAGAGTTAGTTGCGGCAACGATAGCCTTAACGTTCAATGAGTTAGCAGCCTTCGCAACTGATGCAGCAACAGTTTCTGTTACGTTGTCAATTTCGAAGTCAGCTGAGTGACGACCGTTGATTGCCAAAGCTGATTCAGCCTTTTCGTTGATGCGTGCCATAGTAGCAACAGCTTCAACTGGGTATGCACCGTTAGCTGATTCACCTGACAACATAGTTGCGTCAGTTCCGTCAAATACGGCGTTGGCAACGTCGGATGCTTCCGCACGTGTAGGACGTGGGTTTTCTTGCATTGAGTCCAACATGTCAGTCGCAGTGATAACAGGCTTTCCAGCGTTGTTCATCATGCGGATCAACTTCTTTTGTACCAAAGGCACGTTTTCGGCTGGAATTTCAACACCCATGTCTCCACGAGCAATCATCAAACCATCAGAAACTTCCAAGATTTCGGCGAAATTGTCGATACCTTCTTGAGATTCGATCTTAGGGAAGATCATTACTTCTTCCTTACCAGCAGCCTTCAACAATTCGCGAATGTCCAAAACGTCCGCAGCCTTACGTACGAATGAAGCGGCGATGTATTGGATTCCTGCGTTCAAACTGAAACGAATGTCTTCAGCATCCTTTTCAGTGATACCAGGCAAGTTGATTGATACACCAGGTGCGTTAACACCCTTACGTGAACCAAGCCAACCGTGGTTTTGTACTTCAGTAACCAATTCGCGAGTTGCGTCATCCTTTTCAGTGATGACCATGTCCAACTTACCGTCGTCAAACAATACGTGTCCACCAACTTGAACGTCATCGAACAATCCAGCGTAAGTTACGGCAACCTTTTCCTTAGTTCCTTCTAGTGAAGAATCCATTGAAATACGTACCACATCACCAATGTTGAATTCGATCTTTCCTGTTTCTTGAACAGTAGTACGAATTTCGGCACCCTTAGTATCCAACAAGATACCAACAGTCTTACCAGTCATCTTTTCAGCTTCGTGGACAGCGTTCATACGTCCTAGGTGTTCTTCGTGATCACCGTGTGAAAAGTTCATACGTGCAACGTTTGCACCAGCTTCTACAAGCTTAGCAATCGTTTCGACATCAGAACTGGCAGGGCCAAGGGTTGCAACAATTTTCGTCTTTTTCATCTTTGAAAAATCTCCTTTTTGGTTCAATTTCTAGTATTAACTAAAACCTATTGTACACCAGTTCGAAACGTTTTAATACAGGCAATCACAAGGTTTTTAGAATGTAACCCCTTACAATTTTTTCGTATTTTTTTGTTTAAAAAATTAAACACCTTTCCGGCTGGAAAGGTGCTTATTTTTATTATTTTTTAAATGGACGTGCGTCAGTTTCTAAATCAACTTCTGTCAAAGGACGCAACTTTGTTCGATATTTCACCTTATATCCGAAATACAAAGCAAGGAAAATTGGAATAGCTGCATAAGTCGTGATGATTGCTTGCCAATTCCATTCGCTAATTGCTCCTTGGAATGAAGCAACATCTTGTCCCATGACAATGATTACAGACATAACCAGTGCCAAGATTGGTCCTAATGGGAACCACTTCGCATGATAGTGCAATTCTGAGATGTCATGGCCTTGTGCTTTAAAAGCACGGCGGAAACGATAATCACAAATAGCGATTCCAATCCACGTAATGAAACCAGTCAAACCTGATGCTGCCACAAGGTATAAGTAAACGTGCTCGCCTACAACACTTGTTAGGAACACCAACAAACTAACGAATACCGTTGCGATCAAAGCAGGCACAGGAATTCCTGTCCCAACATTTAACTTACCAAAGAACTTAGGGGCAATCCCTTCACGAGACATTGAGTAAAGCATTCGTGACGATGTGTACAAACCTGAGTTAGCGGCTGAGATAACTGATGTCAAAATAACTGCGTTCATAATAGATGCAGCCCCTGCTAATCCGGCACGTTCAAATACTAAAGTAAAGGGTGATACAGCAACATTACTTTCACTCGCATTTAATAATGAAGAGTCTGTGTAATAAATCACAGATCCAATAACAAAGATTGATAGGATATAGAATAGTAGAATTCGCCAAAAGACTTGCTTAATTGCTTTGGGAACTGATGTCTCTGGTGTCTCAGATTCACCCGCTGTAATTCCAACGAATTCAGTTCCTTGGAATGAGAATCCTGCAACCATTAGCACGGCCAAGATACCATTCCAACCATTAACAAATCCATGTGATCCGGCACTCAAATTGTGGGTAACATCTGGCTTGTATGTCATAATTCCCAAAATCATGGCAAATCCAACAGCCAAAAATACTAGCACCGCAATAACTTTAATTAATGCCATCATGAATTCAGCTTCACCAAAAGCTTTTGTTGAAAGCAAGTTAATCGCAATGATTAAGACCAAAACACCAATAGACCAAATGATAGTCGGAATATCCGGGAACCAATAACGCATGACCACACCCACAGTTGCCGCTTCTACGGCTACTGTGACCGTCCAATTCAACCAAAAGTTCCACCCCATCGCAAATCCAAACGCTGGATCAACAAAACGATCGGCATAAGTTGAAAATGAGCCAGATACTGGCATATACGTCGCCATTTCCCCTAGACTTGTCATTAAGAAGTAAACCATGACCCCTGTGATGGCATAAGCTGCTAAGGCACCTAATGGGCCAGCCTGAGAAATTGTTGCTCCTGATGCCACAAACAATCCTGTTCCGATCGTTCCACCAAGTGCAATCATTGATAGATGACGTGTCTTAAGCGTACGCTTTAGCTCGCCATTGTTTACTTGTTCTTCCATCTTTCTTCCCTCCATTTTATGTGAGGCACTGTCCCAATAAGCTAATAAAAAAGCCCTTAGTCTATACAAAAGCGCATAAACTAAGGGTTTCATTCCTATAGTATATCATCGATAGCGCTCCGCAATTTCTTGCGACAATCCAACCACTGTTAATGTTTGGACCAACGAACAACATTGTCATGTTGTCATTTCGGCAATCGCCCCTTTCATCAATCGCATTACCCACCGGTTTGATCGATTACTCTTGTTGACTGCAACCTCTATTCATTTATTTACAATACTGAATATAGCATGGCTCTTGAACTAAAGTCAACCTTAATGCATTGCGCCATAAAACATACCAATAATCAAAATTAACAATACAATTGTCGTAATAATCGTGTATGTTACATCCTTTGCGTGCATAAAATAAACAATTGTACTGATAACTCGTAACACGGGCGTTAGAATTAAAACAAACAACCCCATCATCATCCATGCCACACCATTACCTTGCCACATATTTATCCAAATTGCTGAAACGGAGGTATCGGTAAACGTAATTGGTTGCCATAAGAACATAACCAAACCAATAATCATCAGCGTCATTGCAATCCCCACACCAATTCGCATGATAACTGCAATTCGCTTTTCCATTAATTGTAAAGATTCTTGTGTTTCTTTCATTATTATAGACCGAATCCCTTCATTAATAATTGAATCGCCATGATTAAGACAACCGGCACAAAAATATAACGCAACAGCTTGGCTGGTAAATATTGCATCAAGCGTGACCCAACTGCAGCACCTGCAACCACACCTAATGCCATGGGCACTGCAATCAAGGGTTGTAACAAACCATTGAAGAAATATACTAAAGCTGAGGCAGCTGCCGTAACTCCCATCATCACATTAGATGTAGCAGATGATGGTTTTAGTGGCATTTTCATCACACCATCCATTGCCATTACTTTAAACGCACCGGATCCAATCCCCAACAAACCAGATGCAATCCCTGCCCCAAACATAACACTTGATCCAGCTGGTACGTGTTCCAAAGTATAGGTGATTGTTTCTTTTTGTTGTTTATCATAATAAGCACCATTTAACTGCAATTTAGTTGCAATAGGATCTTTACGATTTAAAATGGCATCTGTATTTGGATGTCGAATTTTATTAATCATGTTCCAGACTTGGAAGAGTAATAAGGCTCCAAATAAAAAGAACAACCATGTCGCCTTCATATATCCAGAAAGAATTGCCCCTAACAACGCTCCGATAGTTGTAAATATTTCCAGAAACATTGCAACACGTAAGTTCACGATGTCGTCCTTCAAAAAGGCAATCGCTGATCCTGAACTAGTCGCAATAACTGCAATAATACTAGCTCCAATCGCCGTTTTTATATCAACTCCCAGAAAAACAGTTAAAATTGGCGTCACAATCATGCCACCGCCTAATCCCAACAAAGACCCAAAAATCCCTGCTGCGATTCCTGTGATTAACATGATAATTAATTGTTCAATCATAATTTCTCCCTCAAAAAGTGTTTAATAAACTCTGTATTTTTAATTATAAACCCCTTTAATGGTTTAAACTAAATATAATTACTATTCGTTAGGGAGTTAGTCATGATCATTCGTAACTTACAAACACAAAAATGGCTATTAGGCCTGAGCGCGTTCAGCTTTGTTAGTTTGACGCTTTTTATGTTGTTCCACAATCCTTGGATTAGTTTACTTGACACAGTTACCGCACAGTTGAACACAAAAATGCTACCTAAATTGATCAATTTTTTATTCAACATCATTTACAGTTTTAATACTGGGTTCCTTGCCTTTATCGTTATCTTCCTCATGGCATTCTTTTTGTGGGGATTTAAGTTCAAAATTCCTGCCGCTTGGATTGGTTTTACAAGCGCTGCTGGATTCATTGTACTTTCGTTAGTTAACTTAATCATCCCTCATCACGTTGCAGGATTAAGCTTAACTTATCCAGCTCATGCTCCTTTTTGGGTTACTTTGATTTATTCTTACTGGGTTATTTTTATACAACCAGAATTAACAATCCTACGTAAGCGTTGGCGTTGGGGATTAGCAAGCTTTTGGGTTGTGGCTTGGCTTATCACGATGTTGTACAGCCTTTTCCAACCAAATGTTGCTTTTAGTGATATTTTAGCTGGCTGGTTTTTAGCAGTAATGTGGTTGGAGGCTAGTGAAATGCTGTATGTTCGTTACGTCCCCATTGCCATTAAAATGCCTGTTTTCTACAATTCTTGGTACTAATTCACGCGACTAATCATCGTTAAACCATTCTAATAAATAAAAGACCTCATAGAATTGTCGATTACTTAACCGGCCAGATTCTACGAGGTCTTTTATTTATGTCATCGTTAAAACAGTCTTATTTTAAATCAATTAATTGTTTAGCTCAAAGTCAATTCGGCTGACAATTGCTTAGAAAATACCGTCAATTTCACCATGTGCATCAACTGAAATATGGTTTGCAGCTGGATCACTTGGTAATCCTGGCATTGTTAGAATATTTCCTGTTAATGCCACCAAGAAACCGGCACCTAACTTAGGAACAAATTCACGAACATGAACTGTAAAATCCTTTGGGGCACCTAAACGATTAGCATCATCTGACAATGAATATTGCGTCTTAGCAACAACAATCGGTAATTTATCCCAACCATACTTGGCAAAGTCTTTCAATTGACGTTGCGCTTTCGTTGATAATTCAACATTCGCACCACCATAAATGGTTTCAACAATTGTTTGTAATTTTTCTTCAGCTGGTGCATCACGAGCATACAACGGTGTGTAGTCAGCTGGTTGATTGGTTGCCTTAACAACTGCGGACGCTAGTTCAGTGGCGCCATCCCCGCCTTGTCCCCAAACATCAGCGACATGCGCTTGAACATCAAATTGTGCCACATATTCTTTAACTAACTTCATTTCAGCATCTGTATCGGCAGTAAATTGATTAATGGCTACCACAACTGGCACACCATAACGCTTCATACTCTTAATATGTTGTCCTAGGTTGGCTAATCCATTTTCTAGCGCTGCCAAGTCAGGGGTTGTCAATTCACTTTTAGCCAAACCACCATGCATCTTCAAGGCACGAATTGTTGCAACAATCACAATCGTATCAGGATGCTTCTCTAGCAAAGGCACTTTGATATCTAGGAATTTTTCTGCACCCAAGTCTGCACCAAAACCAGCTTCGGTCACAACATAATCGGCCAGCTTCAACGCCGTTCGTGTGGCCAAAATTGAATTCGTTCCTTGTGCAATATTGGCAAATGGGCCGCCATGAATAAGCGTTGGCGTGTGCGCAATTGTTTGCACCAAATTAGGCTTCAAGGCATCCTTTAGTAATGCTGTTAACGCACCACCAACCCCCAACTCCTTAACTGTGATTGGTTCTTTATCATACGTATAACCAATCACAATTTTGTTAATTCGTGCTTGTAATTCATCTAATGTCTTAGATAGCGTCAAAATAGCCATCAATTCTGACGCAACCGTAATATCAAACCCATCTTCACGCGGAACACCACTGGTTGGTCCACCAAGACCAATTGTAATATTACGCAAAGCACGATCATTAACGTCTAAGGCGCGCTTCCATAGAACGCGACGAGGATCTAGACGTAGTTCATTGCCTTGATATAGATGATTATCAATCAATGCCGCTAACGTATTATGCGCGCTAGTTAAGGCATGGAAGTCCCCTGTAAAATGTAAGTTAATTTCATCCATTGGAATAACTTGTGAGTAACCACCCCCGGTGGCGCCACCTTTCAGCCCCATAACAGGGCCTAATGAAGGTTCACGTAAAGCAATCATTGTGTTGTGCTCTTTGGCGATAGCATCTGCTAACCCAACGGTCACGGTTGACTTTCCTTCTCCAGCTGGCGTTGGATTGATAGAAGTCACTAAAATCAACTTCCCCATATCTGCTGTTTGTTCACGTTCATCATCTAACCAAACCTTAGCTTTAGAGCGTCCGTAAGGTTCCCATTCATTCATTGTTAGGCCGGCTTTTTGTGCAATTTGATCAATTGGTAATAACGTTGCTTCTTTTGAAATTTGAATATCGCTTTTCATAATATTCCTCCGCCATCTAAGGTCTTAATGTACTCTCAGTTTAGCCCATTCCAATAAAAAAAGCGACCAAAGGTCGCTTTTATCATCAGACATTTATTATATGAATTATTTACCGAAATACTTTTCAGCTAAACGTGCTTCTGTACCATCCGATTTTAATTCTGCTAATACTTTATTTAATTTTTCACGTAAAATTTTATCTTCTTTACGCATTCCCACCCCATACGAATCCTTTGAGTAATTCGTCGCAAGGGTTGTTAACTTGGCGTTTAACTTTTCAGTCGCCAAGTAATACTTCGCATAGTCTTCATCAATCAACACTGCATCTAATCGACCAACTTGTAAATCATTAATTGCTTTGTCGAACGTATCGTATTGAATTGGCTTATGCTTCAGTTTGTCTTTCAAAACTTTAGGTTCAGCTGAGAAAATCGTCAAACCAGCAGATCCCGTTTGGACGCCTAACTGCTTGTCCTTCATGTCATTAATGTTTTTTACGCCATTCTCCCGGACAAGCAAAACCTGTTGTGTTTCATGATATGGGTCACTAAAGGCCACTTTCTCTTCACGTTCAGCATTCTTTGTGTACCCATTCCAGATAACATCGATATGTTGAGTAATCAATTCAGTTTCCTTCATTGACCAATCAATGACTTGGAAATCAGCAACTAGGCCCAATTTTTTAAAGGCTGCTTCAGCTAATTCAACGTCATAGCCTATTAAGTGTCCTTTATCATCACGGAATCCCATAGGCACATAGGTATCATCTAATCCGATAACGACTTTTTGACGTTGATTAACATTCACCCATGAATCAGTTTTTTGTGTGCTTTTATACCATAGCCCACCACCGATTAACAGTAAGATAAGAACCAAAATGGTGTTCCAAATGATGTTATTACGGCGCTTTTTCTGCATCTCTGTCGTCATAATTACCTCCTTATCGTTGAACATCTGTTGCAAAATCAAAGACACGTCCATTTAATTGATTTGCAAAAGCTAAGTCATGTGTCACGATTAATTGCGTGACACCTTGTGCTTGCAAGTCTTTAATCACATCAACAACACGCGCAGTTGAGGCTTCATCTAACCCTGATGTTGGTTCATCGTAAGCCAAGACACCGGGTTGCATTGCTAAAGCACGTGCAATTGCAACACGTTGCTTTTGTCCGCCAGATAATGCATGTGGATATTGTTCTTGATATGATGTGAGGTCTAATTGTTCCATTAAAGTATCGACACTTTTTGTTACTTCGTCAGTAGACATACCTGCTACCAATTTTGGTGCCAAACCAATGTTTTCTTTCACTGTATATTGCGGGAATAGATTAAAGTCTTGGAAAATAACACCGACTTCGGCGCCTAGTCGATTACCAGTCACATCCACTTGGTGCCCTGCCAAGAGCATTTCACCTGAGTCTGCGGCCATTAATCCAGCAAGGATGCGTAAGAACGTCGTCTTACCAATCCCAGAAGGCCCAACAATGGTCATAATTTCACCTGGTTCAACCGTCAAATTTAAGTTTTTAAAAATGACACGTTCTCCATATTTTTTATTTAGATTCTTAATTTCTAACATGTTGGACCTCCTTAATTATAGTAGTTCAATCGATTTTCAATCGTACGCAAAACACTTGTTAAGAATACTGTTAATAGTAAGTATAATGCACCGACCATCAAATATGGTACAAGCGTAATATCACGTGCAACAGCAATATTACCTGCACGCATCAAGTCACCCAAACCAATCACATAAACAAGTGATGAATCCTTAACAAGACTAATTACTTCATTTCCTACTGAAGGCATAACCGTCTTGAATACTTGTGGCAAGACAATGTATCGCATCGTTTGTACACGGCTAAAGCCTAATACCTTCGCACCATCAAATTGCCCTTTGTTGATTGATTGCATTCCCCCACGAAAAATTTCTGCAAAGTAAGCTGCATAATTCAATACGAACGTTAATACAGCAGCTTCAAATCGAGGTAAAGTTACAATGTTAGCTAAGCTAAGTCCATAGTACACAAAAACAATTTGTAATAGCAATGGTGTACCACGCATAATCGTAACATAGGCATTCATTAACCAACGCACGACCATTAATGGTGATTTTTGTGCTAATGCAATGAAAATCCCTAATGGTACTGACCCCAGTAGTGTCAGGATAAATACACCTAAGGTCATTTTTAATCCTTCTAATAAACTCGGTAATACTTCAAGCATGTATGTCATAGCGTTTATCTCCATTTTCAGATAATAAAAAAAGTCCTCAAGCCACCCTAATGGATGACTTGAGGACGATAAAATTCGTGATTCCACCTCAATTTTGTTAGGCATTACTCCCTAACACTCATTCACCTTGTATCCAAGGCAAGGCAGTTAACGGTGCTAACCGGACATAGGTTTAATATGTCGATGATCACGAATGTGGTTCACCTAATGCATTGATCACTTCTCAACTTCAGCGTGACTCTCTTTGCAATAACAATTAGGTTACTCGTTCGTTCATATCTTTAATTAGAAATTATAAGCGAGTATACGTTTAAAGTCAATTAATATTTTCGAGTACGTCGTCGCAATGGCATTGTCGCATCTAATTGATGTCCTTCCAAACTGTATGAAGAACCGTCTAGTTGACGTGTTGAACGATACAAATAATCGAATAAACCATAGAACAAGAAGAATAGAATCAAATTCACCAACAAAGTTGGGAATAGATGGAAAATAATAAAGCCTGGCAAACTAATGTTAGCCATATTAATGATACTAAAAGCAAAGTAATCATAAATTAAGAAAATCGTTAGTGCCAAGAACCATGTTGCTAATGCCCAGGTCATTGTATTGGCAAAATATTTTTTAATATTGGCTGTAATCCACACTGTTAATGGGAAACCAACAAAAGAAATTCCAATAATACCAATGTAATTAATGTCGTACAAAAGACCAATTAAAGCCGCCACACCGTATGACCAGCGCATACGAACTTGATTCTTACTCGTTCCAGATAACACCGGCATTAGTAAGACTAGTAAACACAAGTATGGACTTGCTGAGATTGGTAATTGAAATAGTGTCCCTGCAAATTGGAAAGCAATGCCGCCATCCAAAAACAAGGCCAAAATGGCTAAGATAACATGAAGCCAAGTTGTATGAATGTATTTAAGCATGCAATTCTCCCCATCAATTTATGTCATATATCTATTCATTTTAGCGTGTCTGGTCTACCCCGTCAAACATTACTCATGACGGGTTACCTGACATGAATTTTGACTTTTTCAGATAGATTTGATACCATAATTAAAATTTTGTAAAAGAGGTACCTGTGATGCCCTACTTAAACTATATGCACCAAGAAGAATGGTCATTCGTGGCGGGTGATATGCAATCACCAATCAACATTGAGCCTTCTCAAACTCATCAAATTGGCTATGACGCCCCTTTGAAGCTACAATACGAAGAAACTGTTCCTTATGTTCATGACACTGGTCGTGGTATTGAATTTGGTTTGACTGGACCACAAGTCTGGTTAAATCACCGACCATTCTCTCCACAACAAGGTCATCTACATTTCCCCAGTGAACACACACTACGCGGGCGTCAATTCGATGGCGAATTGCATTTCGTCCACCAAGCACCGGATGGTCGCTTAGGGGTCGTTGCTGTCCTACTACAGATTACGCCGAATGGTGAGACGCCATTACGTGATATTCTTGCACACATGCCAACTGATGTACCTTTCCAAACAGATATTATGGCACTATTACCTGAGTCTCGTAACTATTATCAATACCTTGGTTCATTAACGACACCACCTTTAACTGAAAACGTTGAATGGTATATCTTGGATGAGCCTTTAGCTGTATCCGCAGATCAATTGGAACGCTTTAAAGAATTCTATATTGGTAACAATCGTGATATTCAACCATTACACACACGTGTCGTTCAATACTATGAACAAGATTAAAATTAAATTGTTATAACAAAAAATAGGTGACCAGCATTATTAGCTGGTCACCTATTTTTATTTATGCTTATTAAGCACCTGGAATCGCAACACTAACAACCGGAATGTTGTTAAAGTCAGTTGCTGGCTTAATATAAATCGTCTTTGTCAATCCATAATCATCATCATCGATTGATTCAACTTCTCCAACATATAATCCTGATGGTGTCACACCCCCAAGACCACTCGTTGAAACCTTATCACCCTTTTTAACCTTGGTATTAGATGTTACGTTTTTCATTTCAATCAAGTTACGTGTTTGATTGAATTTCGTGATAATACCATCCACGGTTTGGCTATCTTTATTGGTAATACGAATAGCAAAGCGGTTATTCGTTTGACTATTGTCAGACAACAATTCGACTTTCGCATTTGTTGTATCAACTTCAGACACACGTCCAATCACGCTTCCGCCACCCATCACAGCCATGTTCTTTTTGATACCAGCTTTAGCACCTTGATTAATAATCAATTCAGATTGCCAATTATTTGGTGAACGAGATACAACTGTTGCATTAACCATTTGGTAATCTGTTAATGTCTTACCAATTTTTAGTTGTTCCTTTAAGGCATCATTTTCCTTACGAACAGTTTGCAATTCAACTTTGGTAGCCGCTAGATCATCAATACGTTGATTCAAGCGTTCGTTTTCTTGATACGTCTTAAACAACTTTGTCGTTGCTTCTGTAGCGTTACCTACGACCTTTAGGGGCGTATTTACGACTTCAGACATCCAACTAGAAATGTCAGTGACAATACGTACTGGTAACGCTGGATTTTCTTGATTAGCACGTGCGCGTGAACTTAACGTAATCATCCCAATCGTAATAATGACCAGTATGACACCGACAACTAATCGTCGAGATGTGAAAAGTTTTTTCATACGACAGCCCCCTTTCATTTAATGAGAACTCTTGATAACAAAAACGCCCCACGTAATCGTGTGGGCGTCTTGATTAGAAATTATTCAGTATCCTTCAAAACGTCGATTGACTTCAACGCTTCTCCAGTACCCACTACAACAGCATCCAAAGGTTCTGCAGCAATGAATACAGGCACTTGTGTTTCACGTGAGATAACTTCATCGATGTTCTTCAACAAAGCACCACCACCAGTCAAAACGATACCATGATCGATAACGTCCGCTGCGATTTCTGGTGAAGTTTCTTCCAAAGTTTCCTTAATGGCAACAATGATTTCTGAAACAACATCACTAATTGCAGTTGCGATATCAACAGCAGGCACTTCAACTGTCTTTGGTAATCCAGTTACCAAATCACGTCCACGTGCAGTGCTTCCAGCCATGCTCTTAGCAGCTTCAATGTCAGCTGATCCGATTTCTGTCTTCAAACGTTCTGCAGTTTGTTCTCCAATCAAGATTGAGAAGTGTTGACGGATGTAAGTCATGATCGCTTCATCCAACTTATCTCCAGCCATACGGATTGAACGTGAAGAAACAATTCCACCCAATGAAATTGTTGCGATATCTGAAGTTCCACCACCAAGATCAGCAACCATTGAACCTGTTGGTTCCATAACTGGTAGACCGGCACCGATTGCAGCAGCAAATGGTTCTTCGATAACGAAGGCATCACGTGCACCAGCAACCTTAGCAGCGTCCTTAACGGCACGACGTTCAACGGCTGTAACACCTGATGGTACACCAATTGTTACGTATGGCTTTCCAGTAATACGTCCACCCATCGCCTTTTCAAGGTAGTACTTAAGCATTGCGACTGTTGTTTCGTAGTCAGCAATAACTCCGTCACGCATTGGACGGATTGTCTTAATTGATTCAGGCGTACGTCCCAACATTTCCTTCGCGGCTTCACCAACAGCGACAATTTCGTTCGTCTTCATGTTACGAGCAACCACTGATGGTTCGCGAAGTACTACACCCTTTCCTTCGATATAAACCAATGTGTTTGCTGTCCCAAGATCAATTCCAATATTATGCGTTCCAAATGAAAACATGGCACTAGTTCCCTTTTCTTTAATTATTTATTTTATCTAAATTTGCTCTGACTATGTCTTAAACAAAATACCTTCATTCATCTTATCATATACGGACAGTTTACGTCCATAAATCGAGTAATGAATTCAACGAGATTTCAGGCCATTCCTGTTTGGTTCGAACGCTATAATAACCACTCTTACTAATGATCATAAAGTCCAATAAATGAATTTGCATTAACGCACTACACGCAACAAATTGTTGCAGAATACGCATGTCTGCTTCCGAAGGATTTAACCCTCCGCCTGGATGATTGTGCACTAAAATATATCCATACGCATTCACTGAAACCAAGCGACGAAAAACGTCTCGTGGATGAATCGTCACATGATTTATTGTTCCTAACGCAACTTGCACGTAGTCTAATATTTCCATTTGCGTATTCACACTCAAAACCCAACAATGTTCTTGCGGTTCATGCCCATATTGTCGGTATAGTTGATTGCCTAACCCTTCAATTGATGTTATTTTCATGGATTCCTCCTATAAACAAGTATCCTTAAAGCGTACCTAACACGGTAATCTTCTAAAATTCTTTTAACTCATTTCATAGACGTGTATACTTACCTTAAAACATAACAATTAAAAGGAGTCTTATATGCGTGTTCGTAAGTTTGCCCCATTAAACATCCCCGTTCAAAACGTTGAACGAGCAACTCGTTTCTACCGAGAAGTTTTTGATCTACCAACAACTTTCGGTGCCAACGAAAGTCGTCAATTATCATTCCATGATGAAGACATCTTTTTTGATGCCGAAAACACTGAACGTATCACCGTTGAAGTAGTTGTTCGTGATCATCAAGAGACAGTTGAAAACCACTTGCTTAACTATTATGTTAAACAAGCAGAACCAATGACTGTTGACCCTGATGGTCGCCATGTTATCTTCCATTTAGATGACCCTGAAGGCAACCAAATCAACGTAATTGCTAATAAATAAGTAAACATAAAAAGACCTAACAAGCACACTTGTTAGGTCTTTTTTCTATGTTTTTATTTGACTAATGTCCCATAACATATGCTGTTAGCAAATATCCCAAATCGAATAGGATAATTCCACCCGCAAATAAGATCACAATATCTCGGATTGCTCTCAAACGTTTTGAGGCATCCCCCAAAGAATCCGCAAGTTTAATAATTGGTCCCGAAAATGTTGAAAATCCACCAATCAGTCCAACCAACATCAAAGTATGCAGAACTGGTGATAAATGTAAACTCACCATTATTCCAGCTAAAAATGCTGCTAACCAATTAATTCCTAAAATAGTTCGTTCAGCATATGCTGTAAAACGTGCTTGAATCAGAAAACGGGCAACTGACCCGACAGCGGCCCCAAGGCTTGCCACTATAATCATTACCATTTTATCGCCCCCGTCCAACAAGTCGTGCCAGATAAACCATGACAACACTACCTACTACTGTGAGTAGTAAATAAACACTATTTGTGAATAACGCTTGGTGTGTCGAAATATCTACAATAATTGTCCCATAAGTCGTATAAGCTCCTAAGACACCTACATCCATAAATTCATGGACATATTTAAATCGATGCCAACGGCGACATAATTGTGTGGTTACCAACACAGTTAGAAATACACCTGTTAAATTAACCACCAATGTATTTAATGGAAAGTTATCTAGACGAATCCCTAACATTAATAGTTCACGCATCGCGCCACCAATTAAACCACCCAGAAAGACGGCCATTATTTGTGTCACAATTCGGTGTTGCATGATTTATCCCCCCCTAATCGTTTAGTACTTGTTGAAGTATGCCAACAAATCAGCCACAGTCAACTTAGCCTTTTCTAGTGCATCAAAGTCTTGACCAATACCACCGTTTTCAATAACCAATAAACGGTCACCATAAATCAATGCATCGTTTAGATCATGTGTAATCATCATCGCTGTTAGTTTGGCTTCACGAATCTTTTCATTCGTTAGCGTCATCAATTGTTGACTAGTTTTTGGATCCAACGCGGCTGTATGTTCATCTAATAGTAAGACATCTGGACGAACTTGTGTTGCCATCAAGAATGATAGTGCTTGACGTTGCCCACCTGATAACTTACCAGTTGGTACATCAAGACGTTGGCTTAGACCATTTCCCATCGTTTCAGTAATTGTGGCTAATTCCGCTTTCTTCTCAGCAGTTAAACCACGATTACGTAATCCACGACGTTGACCACGCTTTTGCGATAACAACAAATTCTCTGCAACGGTCATTCGTGGTGCAGTTCCTAACTTAGGATCTTGGAATACACGTGCTAGTGTTTTCGTACGTTGCAGATCATTTAGATTAGTGACGTTCTCACCACCAAGCCAAATTTCACCACTCGTCAATTTCAAGCTCCCAGCAATAACATTTAGCAAAGTTGACTTTCCGGCTCCATTAGAACCCAAAACAGTCACAAACTCACCCGCTGCAATTTGCAGGTTAACATGATTTAAAATATTGCGTTCTTCTGGTGTCCCTTGGTTCACAGTTACAGTTGCATCAATTAATTCTAAACTCATATCACTCATCTTAAGCCCCCTTTCGGAATTTGATGTTCAAGTGCTTGCCGAACTTTGGAATCATCAAAGCTAATCCCAAAATGATAGCACTAACTAACTTCAAGTCGTCTGCGTTAAAGCCGATATATAGTACTAATACTAGAACAAAGCGATATAGGATTGATCCAATCGCTACGGTTATTAAGCGTTCCATCAAGGTTAATTCACCACCGAACAAGACTTCTCCAATAATGATTGATGCAAGTCCGACAACGATGATTCCCATCCCCATATTTACATCAGCAAAACCATTATTTTGCGCGACTAATGCACCACCCAACGCAATTAAAGCGTTGGCAAGCATTAGTCCCAAGATAGTCATTGTGTCTGTGTTAATCCCCATTGAACGGGCCATTGTGGCATTATCTCCAGTAGACACAAAAGCTTGTCCTAATTGCGTCTTTAGGAAACCACTCAATAGTAAAATTATGACAATTACTAAGATTAATCCAACGACAATCACTGGATAATTCGTTGGTAATTTTTGTAGTATTTCATTTGAAAACACCGTTGGCATTTGCAACAATGATCGATTTGCTTGCCCTAAAATACGTAAGTTAATTGAGTAAGCTGCTGTCATCGTTAAAATTCCAGCAAGTAAAATTGGTACTTGTCCTTTTGTATACAACAGACCAGTAATCATACCGGCAATTGCCCCAGTTCCCATAGCGCATAGCGTTGCTAAATATGGGTTCATACCACTAGAAATCAATACAACCGCTGTTGCAGCTCCTAATGGGAAGGTTCCTTCCACAGTCATATCCGGGAAATTTAAAATTCGAAATGTTAGATAAAGACCAATTCCAACCGCAGCCCAAATCAAACCCTGTCCAATTGCTGATATTAACATTGCCATTTATTTGCCCTCACTTTTCACAGATTTTGCATCTTGATAGGCCGTTGGGACCGTCATCTTTAAATGCTTTAATTGTTCGTCATTCACAACAACCTGTCCTTCTTTAATAAAATCAACAGGCATATTTTTTGGTGCTTTACCCTTTAAAATTTCAACAATTTGCTTTCCAGTCATGCGACCAAGTTCAGTTTGATTAATTGATACCGCCGCCACACCACCACTAGCGACCATTGTATCAACCGTTGGAAAGATTGGTACGCCAGCTTCGTTGGCTTGTTTCAATAATGTTGAAAATGCGCCAGCGATGGTATTGTCAGTCGGCACAAATACTGCCTGTACTTGTTTATTAGCAACCAATTGTTGTGCGGTTTGATTTAAATCGTTCGATGAACTAATTGTGTACATCTTAGTTGCTAAACCAGCCTTTTTAGCTAATGCATCCATACGCTTTGCTTCCGTGGATGCTGCATCATCCGAAGAAGTGTAAATAATACCTAATGTCTTTAATGATGGCACAAATGATTTCATTAGCGCTAATTGAGCAGGCAATGGTGCTTGATCTGACACTCCTGTCACATTGCCACCAGGTACTTTCATTGACTTAACCAACTTAGCACCTACAGGATTAGTTGAAGCTGCGAACACAACAGGATCATCTTTGATTGTATTCGCTAGCGGTACGGCCGCTGGTGTTGCAATCCCCACATTTACATCATTGTGTTGTGATGACAATTTAGTCGCCATCGTTTGCAAATTAGATTGATCACCTTGCGCATTTAATTGGGTAATTTCTAAGTTCTTACCTGGCTTATATCCTTCTGCTTCTAGTTCTGTCAGAATGCCTTTATTAATTGCATCTAACGCGGGATGTGCAGTGAACTGTAGGATACCGACATGGGCCACATCCCCTGCTTTTTTGACCGTCGGTTGTGTTTCTGTAAATAAACCTGCTAATAAAATTAGTCCTAGTCCTGCGATTGTTACTTTAATTTTCGTATTCATTCTTGATTCCTCTTTGGCTTGGGTTCACCGTTGTAAAAGAAAAGCCGTAAGATAAGCCCTCGGCTCTTCTTACGGCAAAAGAAAAGGTCCGCTGGCTTCCCATGCGGACCTTTCGTTGTTAACGGAAACATGTCAGCACAGAATCGATACTTACGCTCATCGAAAGCGCGCATCGAAACTGTACGTACTACAGTTCAAATGCGCTAGCTGCGCCACCAACCATTTAATTGTGTTGTTAAATTTGTCATGTCTGTTTCCACTCAATCTATAAGAATAAACTTAATATAGCACTCTGCCCAGGACTGGTCAAGGTGTTATTTTGTTAGTCCGTAGTTGTAATCATCATCTTCCATGACTTCAACTTCACCCAAACGGTATCCGTTACCAACTTGAGAGAAGAAATCGTGGTTAGATGTTGTTGTTGAAATTCCGTTCATCACGATTGGATTAACATCCGCAGCTGTGTCTGGGAATAATGGATCTTGTCCCAAGTTCATCAAAGCCTTGTTTGCGTTGTAACGCAAGAATGTCAAAACTGAGTCTGACCAACCAACACCATCGTACAATTCGTGTGTGTACTTTTCTTCGTTTTGGTACAAATCAAACATCAAGTCGTACATCCATGTCTTCAATTCCATTTGTTCATCATCTGACAATTGGTTGAAGCCAACTTGGAACTTGTATCCAATGTAAGTTCCGTGAACTGATTCGTCACGCAAAATCAACTTAATGATTTCTGCGACGTTGTTCAATTTGTTGTGTCCTAGGTAGTACAACGGTGTGTAGAACCCAGAGTAGAACAAAAATGTTTCCAAGAATACAGAGGCAACCTTACGTTGCATTGGTGTTCCATTGTGGTAGATGTCGTTGATCTTTTGAGCCTTGTATTGCAAGTACTCATTTTCATCAACCCATTCAAAAATTTCATCAATTTCACGCTCAGTATTCAACGTTTCAAAAATTGATGAGTATGACTTGGCGTGCACTGATTCCATGAATTCGATGTTGTTCAACACAGCTTCTTCATGTTGTGTACGGCTATCTTCCTTCAATGAAGTCATTCCGTCTTGTGATTGCAATGTATCTAAAAGGGTCAAACCACCAAACACCTTACCAACCAAGTTGTGTTCCATTGATGTCATTTGACGCCAGTCATCTAGGTCATTTGACAATGGAATACGTGTGTCTAGCCAAAATTGTTCAGTTAGTTTTTCCCAAGTTGCCTTGTCAATCGCATCTTCAACTTGATTCCAGTTAATTGCCTTGTAATTTTCGGCCATTTTTCTTCCCCTCTGCAATTCAACGAAACAGTCATCGGTAATAACCAATGACTGTTTCGTTTATTTATTATGTTTAGATAGAACAGCTTTCACATTCGTTAACGCCGAATTCTTCCATATCATCTGTGTACGTACGTACATAGTACAATGACTTAATACCCTTGTTGAAGGCGTAGTTACGTAGAATGTTTAGATCACGAGTTGTCATCTTATCAGTACGACCATTCTTCCATTCGTACAATCCTTCAGGCAACGTTGAACGCATGAACAATGTCAAAGACATTCCTTGATCAATATGTTGTTGCGCGATTGCGTAGATATCAATTACCTTACGCATGTCCATGTTGTACGCTGATTCGTAGTATGGGATTGTTGACGCATCCAAGTAAGGTGCTGGATAGTAAATCTTTCCAATCTTCTTTTCTTGACGTTCTTCAATCTTGTTGATGATTGGGTGCAATGAAGCAGTTGAATCGTTAACGTATGAAATTGAACCAGTTGGTGCAATAGCCATACGGTATGCGTTGTAAATACCGTGCTTCATAACAGATTCCTTCAACGCTTGCCAATCAGCTTGTGTTGGGAAGTTGTGGTTTGCAAACAATTCGCGCACCTTTTCTGTCTTTGGTGTCCAATCAGCTTCAACATACTTGTCGAAGTATTGACCACTAGCATAGTCTGACAATTCAAATTCGTAGAACGCTTCATTACGTTCCTTGGCGATTTCGTTAGATGCCTTCAATGTGTAGTAGTTCAACATCAAGAAGTAAGCATTCGTAAAGTCCAAAGCTTCTTCATCTCCATAGTGCATGTGGTTCTTAGCGAACATAGCATGCAATCCCATGGCACCCAATCCAATTGCGTGGACTTGACGGTTACCATTTTGAACTGGAGGTACGATGTCCAATGACGTGTTGTCTGACACGAATGTCAACGCGCGGACCATTGTATCGATTGATTGTTCGAAGTTATCACTTTCCATCATGTTAACGATGTTTGTTGATCCCAAGTTACATGAAACGTCAGTTCCAAGTACATCAAATTCTTGCTTGTTGTTAATAACAGAAGGCTTTTGAATTTGTAGGATTTCTGAACACAAGTTAGATGAAACAACCTTACCCGCAATTGGGTTAGCACGGTTAACCGTGTCAATGTTAATGATGTATGGGTAACCAGATTCTTGTTGCATCTTTGACAATTCATTTTCAAGATCACGTGCGTTAATCACTGTCTTCTTGATATCTGGGTTAGCAACCATGTTGTCGTATTCAGCAGTAATATCAACATAGTTGAATGACTTACCATACACACGTTCAACGTCATATGGTGAGAACAAGTACATCTTGTCGTTGTTCTTAACTAGTTCGTAGAACTTATCAGGAACTGTTACACCCATTGAAAGGGTCTTAATACGGACCTTTTCATCGGCGTTTTCCTTCTTTGTTGCAAGGAATGCCATGATGTCTGGGTGGAAAACAGATAGGTATACAACACCTGCTCCGTTACGTTGTCCCATTTGGTTTGAGTATGAGAAAGAGTCTTCCAATAACTTCATAACAGGCACAACACCTGATGCAGCATTTTGAATTCCCTTGATTGGCGCTCCTGCTTCACGCAAGTTTGATAGTGTGATTCCTACACCACCACCAATTTTTGATAGTTGCAACGCTGAATTGATTGTACGTCCAATCGCGTTCATGTCATCGCTTGTTTGTAGGATGAAACATGATACCAATTCACCACGACGTGAACGTCCAGCATTCAAGAATGATGGTGTTGCCGGTTGGTAACGTTGGTGAACCATTTCATCAGCCAAACGCATTGCTAATTCTTCGTTTCCAGCTGCGTAGAACAACGCATTCATCACAACACGGTCTTCATAGCGTTCTACATAGAAAGCGCCATCGTTGGTCTTGATAGCGTATTGTGCATAGAACTTGTATGCAGCCATAAATGACTTGAAGTGGAAATTTTCGGCTTCCAAGTAAGCGTACAACTTTTCAATTACTGAAAAGTCATATTGTGCTAGAAGCGCTGGATCTACGAAGTCGTTTTCTAACAAGTAGTCAAAACGTTCGCGGAGAGTCGCAAACTTTAGGGTGTTGGGCTCAACATTTTCTGCAAGAAAGGCTTCTAGCGCTTCCTTATCTTTTCCCAATTGAATTGTATTATCCTTTGGAATATTCAATTCGTTGTTTAAGTCAAAGTACGTTACTTTGTCTTGATCTAGGTCCAACAATGACATGGTCTCTCCTCATATTTCTCAATTTATTACTTAAATAACAGTAGGCAAATGTAAACAGTCTAGCGATTTAAATCTAGATAGCCTTTGCCAAAGTTGTCAAAACGTCAGGACGGAATCCTTGAACAGGTTCCATACCTTCAGCAAACAAAACGGGTACTGATTGGAAACCTTGTGCACGCAAGAATTCTAATGCTTCTGCATCTTCTTCTACGTTCTTTTCAACAAAATCTACTCCATATTGTGCCAAAGTCTTCTTTGTCATCATACATTGCACACATTGGTTTTTTGTATAAATTGTTACTGGATTCATGGTTTTTCTCCTCTGTTTTTACTTATATTTTTGATCGAATTTATTCAATAGAAATGAGTATAGTGAATTAACTAACTCATTGCAAGGCAATTCACTCATTATTTTCATGTAAAATCACAATAAAACGCTTTATATAGCCGTTTAGAGCTAATATTACAATCTCTTTAAAATCTAACGCATTGTTAGAAAATCGTTTTTCCATAACCACGATTCAGGTCATTTGGCAAGCTTTTTTTAACAAAAAAAGCTAGTTTTTACCATTGTTATTCTGACCAATTTGTTCTAACGTAATATGTATCAACTTTAAGGGAGTTTACCATGGAAATACGTCTACTTTATATCTCACAATCAGGAAATACACGTGCGTTTGTTAATCGCCTAGTTTCACACGCCAATGCTCTAGGCCGCGTTACTTTTACACCCGTAGAAATCTCTGATGCAACACCTGACGATTTTGAAACAACTCCTTATTTCGCATTTGTTCCCACTTATTTAGACGGTGGTAACGGAATCGATAGCGGTGTTACCGAAACACTAACAAACGCATTAGGCGAATATTTAGATTACGGTAATAACAGTCGTCAAATTTTAGGCATTATTGGATCTGGTAACAAGAATTTTAATATCCAATACACCCTTACTGCCAATCGCTACGCTAAGAAATACGGTGTTCCTATGTTGGCTGACTTTGAGTTACGTGGTATGCCACAAGATGTCACACGTATTTATGACATTCTAATTCAACGCTTAGTGGACAAAGATCTACTATAAACTCTGTGTTCTATACATAAAAGCGTGTCATTTTAAATTTAATGGCACATCAATTACCCTTTCACTAAAAAAGCAGGAAGTACCCGACACGATGTCCAAGTACTTCCTGCTTTTTTGTTTGGGTCAATATAACTAACACATGCGAGTTAGCTTACCACCATCCGTTTGCCAAACGGAATGCCACGGCGCCGGCTACAGAACCATAACGTTGTTCAGCATAGTTCAACATTCCTGCTGTTTGTTCTTCAACTGTTCCCATTCCCCAAGCTTCCTTAGTTTGTCCCAAACCACGGTAACCACTTGGTGAAACAATATCTGGGTTTCCACCAGATTCAGGCATAACAATTACGTTCCACAACGCTTCTGTTCCACCAGCATTCAAAAAGCGATCGTAAACAGATAGGCTTTCAATAACCTTTGGCGCTTCGACCTTTGGTGCTGGTGCTTCTACTTCAACAACCTTTGGTGTTTCGACCTTTGGTGCTGGCGTTTCCACTTCAACAGCCTTTGGTGCTTCTACCTTTGGTGCTGGTGCTTCTACTTCAACAACCTTTGGTGTTTCGACCTTTGGTGCTGGTGCTTCCACTTCAACAACCTTTGGTGCTTCTACCTTCGGTGCTGGTGCTTCTACTTCAACAGCCTTTGGTGTTTCTACCTTTGGTGCTGGTGCTTCCACTTCAACAACCTTTGGTGCTTCTACCTTTGGTGCTGGTGCTTCTACCTTTGGTGCTGGTGCTTCTACCTTTGGTGCTGGTGCTTCCACTTCAACAGCCTTTGGTGTTTCTGCCTTTGGTGCTGGTGTTTCCACTTCAACAGCCTTTGGTGTTTCGACCTTTGGTGCTGGTGTTTCCACTTCAACAACCTTTGGTGCTTCTACCTTTGGTGCTGCTGACTTTTCAACTGTAGGTGCTTGTACAGATTGTACTGGCGCCACAGGTGCTTCTACTGAGCCTGATGGACGTACTGGTGTTGGCACCCCGTTAATCCATAGTGTGTCCCCAGCAAAAATCAAATCTGGGTTGGCAATGTTATTTTCGGCAGCAATTTGATTGACTGTTGTCGCATATTCTAATGCGATGTGAGACAATGTGTCACCTTTTTCAATTGTGTATTTGGTGTCTGCTGAGGCATCTGTAATACCACCAAGAGTGGCAAGTCCTGCAACGGTCACCGTTGACATCAACTTTTTATTCATCTAGCGCTTCTCCTTTAGTTATAGCTAACGTTCTATTTGACGGCTTCATGAATCGACATTTTGACGATACTAACAGTACCGCCTGCTTCATCCTAGCATCTACCAACAAACAACCTACTGGTGACAACAGGATTCTTAACTTATTCTAAATCTTCCTACAAAAAATTTAAAGGAAAACTAAGGAAAAGTAAGCATTTTGTCATGTTATGTCACATTTTTGTTTCATTAAGAAAAAGAAAAAGAGAATACCTAAGTATTCTCTTTCTTTGATTTATTCAGCAATCTTAATCACGTCACGTGATACTAATTCGTTTAAGTAGTAGTTGTACAACTCTACCATTTCGGCATTATCTGGATTTTTAAAGATGTCTACACGATCATTTCCAGCTGGATTCATCGTCTTAATCTTAATACCTGTTAGATTTTTATCTACCATTACCTTCAACTTAATAGAGGCTTGTAGCCCCTTCATTGGTTGCAATGCACGTTCCATAACATATGTCCCAGCATTGTTAGTAATAAACCCTAAGTCTGTTAATGCGTACTTACGCATATTTGGATTAAAAATATATGTTTGCTTGTCTCCAGGAACTGTTACTGTTGTTTCAAAAGCCATTTTCAATACCTCCTATTACGTTTATGCCTATTTGTTAAAGAAGTTAATCAATACATCTGCAGATTGACGTCCTGCATCAACGATGAATTCATCAAATGTAGGACCGGCTTCACCATTAGCGTTATCTGAAATAGCACGAACAACTGCAAAAGGCTTGTTGTACATTGTTGCTACTTGCGCAATTGCAGCTCCTTCCATTTCAGCTGACTTTGCATGTGGGAAGTGTCCAAGTAGGACATCCTTTTGTTCTGGTCCAGCAATGAATGAATCTGATGTCAAAATCAAACCACGGTATAGCTTACCACTGGCTGTCTTACCAAATTCATCGGCCATAGCACCTGACAATGTTTCATCAGGAACAAAAGTTGCTGGTTGTTGTGGCACTTGTCCATAGGCGTATCCAAATGCACGTGCATCAGCATCCCCATAAGCCAAGTTATCAGCAATAACGACATCGCCGATACGCAATTCTGCACCAAGGGCTCCAGCAGAACCTGAGTTGATAACTGCATCAACGTCAAATTCGTTAATCAACAAAGCAGTTGTAACAGCTGCTTCAACCTTACCAATACCAGATTCGACGACAACGACATCAGCGTTACCAATCTTTCCAGTATGGAATTCCTTTAATCCTTTTTCAATCTTTACCATATCTGTCATTGCTTCAAGCAATGCTGCCTTTTCTTCAGGCATCGCATTAATTACACCGTAACGCATGTTCTTTCTCCTATAGTGTGAATAATAAAATGTAAACAATAATAATTAAGATAACCAGCCAACCAATTACTAAATTTAAGCGATGCTTTAATCGATCAGTTTTACCGGCATCTGTTAGTAGACCAGTTTCTTTATCTAGTTCGTAACGGCCCTTTCCACTCAAGCGATATTCAGCTCGTGTAATCGGACGACCATTAATTTCTGGCATTTCATCCAATGCCTTTTTACGTGCAGGACGAATTTTTTCCCACCAAGACTTTAAACGACTCATCTTACCCTCATTTCTGACGCAATGTTTGCCAGTGGAAGTATGCCATTAGCGTTTTCGCATCTTGTAATTGCCCAGCTTCAAACATAGCAGTCATTTCATCAAATGACACGTATAACAAGTCTAAGTTTTCATCATCGTCTTGCGGTAGTTCATTCTCAACCTGTGACAAGTCAGTAGCCAAGAACAATGTCATGTGCTCATCTGCAAATCCAATTGATGTGTAGAAGTTAGCTACTTCTTGCCAACTTGCTGCTTGCATGCGCACTTCTTCATTTAATTCGCGTTCCGCCGCATGCAATGGTTTTTGACGATCACGTTCATCTAATTTACCCGCTGGAATTTCAAGGGACATCGCCTTAATCGGCGCACGCCATTGACGTGTCAAAATCATTTTATCATCAGGTGTCAGCGCCATCACAGCAACTGCGCCACTGTGATAGACAATATCGCGTGTCGCTTCAGCGCCGTTTGGCAATTTAACGATTTGTTGTGTGACCTTAATGATTTTCCCATCATATTTCACATTTTCTTCTAGAACTTCTTCACGATATTGTTCATCCATAAATGGCAACTACCCTTCCTTAATAACTTCTACACCCGTAGCTTGTGGGCCACGTAATCCTTGTACAACCATCAAAGCCACTTTTTGACCTTCATTTAAACGACGAACGTTTTGTGTTTCAATTTGTGAGTAATGTACGAATACGTCTGGTTCACCCTTAATTTCGATGAAACCAAATCCTTTATCCCAGCTCTTTACTGTACCTAAAACTTTTTCCATGTGTATCTCCTTAATTAAAGTAGCCAACCTAGTAATGCAAAGATGACTAAAATTGCGAATGTCGTAATATTTATAATGCGAAACCATTGACGTCCAAAACGTTGTACCGTAAATGTCTGTTGTAAAAATGTCTGATAAAGCGCAACCGCAATTCCCCACAAAACAAGCATTAATAGTAATGGTAATAAGAATGAATGCCCCCAAACTTGGTAAGAAATACTTTGAATACTCCACCAAGCAATAATGGTTGCAACATCAATTGGTTGTAGCCAAACTGGCCACGCAGTTTTCACAACAAAACGTTGTAGGCCCCATAAGATTCCCCCAATAATGACGGTTATTAAAATAGTTATTGGCCAAGCTACAATCGATGCCATTTCATCACTTCCTCTTATATGTATTATATGCCATTATATCATAGTTCCCGGTGAACCAATTCCTTGTAATAGTGGCACATGTAGAAAATTAAAAAAGAATCTCTGAAGATCAATGGCGTCCGATCTTCAGAGATTCTTTTTAACTCACAGCCCCACTTGCCATGATGCTGCGTACTTGTTTATCCAAGTTGCTTTATTAAGCCGCTTTGTTTTCTTGTTGGGCAACCAATGTATGGTCATACTTCTTCGCGAAGTTCCAGTACATCAATGTTGAAATCCCAATCAATGCTGCTTGCCACAAAGCATGTTGCCATCCTCCAACAAGGAAACCAGAGATAATAACTGGTGTTGTCCAAGGAACCATCAATCCATTTAATGGCGGCAAAATGTTTAGAGAGATTAGACCATATGTTCCTAATCCGGCTGCAACCGGCATCATAATAAATGGTACTAGGAACAACGGATTCAAAACAATTGGCGTTCCAAATAAAATTGGTTCATTAATATTGAAGATAGCCGGTCCTAAACTCAACTTTCCCATTGATTTCATTTGTTCAGACTTTGCACCAATCAACATAAAGATTAGCAATCCGATGGTCATTCCTGATCCAGTAACCGTTGTAAATTGATCCATGAATGATTGGGTCACGATATGGGCTCCACCATCCATACTCAAGTTACCAGCTTGGTACAACTTCAAGTTATCAGCACTGTTAGCCAACATCAACGGCATCATCAATCCGGAAATCAATGTGGCACCATGGACCCCAAAGAACCAGAAGAACACTGGTAGGAAACTAATCAATAGCACCCCAACAATGCCGTCCGTTGCGTGTTGCAATGGTTGTTGAATCAAACCATAAATCAATTCAACGAATGATACTTGTCCGATCAACATTGATACACCATAAATGATCATCGCTGTCGTAACAATCGCAAACGCTGGGATCAAGGCTGTAAATGAACCAGACACGTTTGCTGGCACAGAATCAGGCATCTTAATTGTAATTTCCTTCTTCATAAACCATGTGTACATCCACCCAACTAATAGACCTGAAATGATCGCAAGGATCATTCCCTCCCCACCAAGCCAAGCTTTGTTAATCACATTAGTTGCTTGCCATGCCGTTGATGTTTCTGCCGGGTTCAACGCACTTGATACTGTTGTCAAAACACTTGGTTGCAAAATAATATCGACGGTAATTGCCAACATACCAGCAGTTGTTGCTTCATAGCCAGCATGCTTAACCCAAGAATAAGCGATTCCAAATGCTGCAAACAAAGCCATGATGGCAAAGGTTCCACCGTAGGCTTGGTTAAAGAATGCGGTTAATCCAATACTTTGAAAAAAGTCCGCAACTGGAGCAAATGGAAATTGTGCCAAAATCAAGAAAATTGATCCAACGATAATAAATGGTAACGGAAAGACCATTCCATCTTTCAGCGCTTGCATTGGTCGGGTATTAACCAACTTCATGACTGGTGGCAGAATTTTCTTATTGATAAAGTTATTCATCAGAAACTCCTTCGCTTACAGTTCACGACCATTAGTCGCAATTAAGTTCGCATACCAGTTGTAAGAGTCCTTACGGTATCGTTTACCAGTTCCGTTGCCTTCATCATCAATATCAACATAGATCATACCGTAACGCTTAGCCATTTCTCCAGTTGAAGCTGAGATGATATCGATTCCTGACCAAGTCAAGTATCCCAATGCTGGAATACCATCTAATAGTACAGCATCTTCTAAGGCACCAATATGCTTGCGCAAGTAATCAATACGGTAATCATCATGAACTTCACCTTCTTCAGTTAGTTCATCATACGCACCGAAGCCATTTTCAACAAGGAACAAAGGCTTTTGCCAACGATCCCACATCCAGTTCATTGACCAACGGACACCCATTGGGTCAATTTGCCATCCCCAGCTAGACTTTTCAAGGTTAGGATTGTTGCGGTGGTTTTCTGTTTCATTGTATTCAAACCAAGGATCACCCATGTCCTTAACGTTCCAAGACATGTAGTAAGAGAATCCAACAAAATCCACAGTGTTGTCGTACATTGTTGCCAAGTCGTCATCTGTGATGTCCAAATCAAAGCCCTTGTGTTCCCAGAACTTCAACAACCAATTTGGATATTCACCACGTGCTTGAACATCTCCCCAGTAGTAACGAGATTGCATCGCGCGTTCTGCCATCATTGAATCTCCTGGCTTTGATGTTTCAGGATAGATTGAGTTCATCGCAATCATACAACCCACTTGAATTTCTGGGAAGTGTTCATGTGCGAACTTAGTTACTTGCGCTGATGCTAACAATTCATAGTGTGATGCCTGGTACATCAAACGATGTGCATCGGCAGCATCATGATTCTTAATTCCTGAGTCTTGCAACATATGATGGTTGCTTTCCCAGTCAATTTGATTATTAATTTCGTTAAATGTCATCCAGTACTTTACACGATCACCATAACGGCTCATAACCGTTTCCGCAAAGCGCGTGAAGAAACCAACCAACTTACGATTTGAAAAACCACCATATTCTTGAACAAGGTGCAGTGGCATTTCAAAGTGACTCAATGTAATCACAGGTTCCATGCCATTTTCAATAATGCTATCAATCAAGCCGTCGTAAAATTCTAACCCTGCTTCATTAGGTTCTAGTTCATCCCCTTGTGGGAAAATACGACTCCAAGCAATTGAAATACGGAAGGCGTTCATACCCATACCACCTAGCATCGCTACGTCTTCAGGATATGTTTCATAGAAGTTAATCCCACGGTGATTTGGAAAATTTTCATCCAAGTTAGGGTCGTCCATCAATTGACGTGGTACCTTTGCCGTTCCGTAAGTCATTACGTCCGCAATTGATACTCCCTTACCATCTACATTCCATGCACCTTCTAATTGATGAGCAGAAACAGCTGCTCCCCATAGAAAATCATCAGGCATCGTGCGATCCATCTTCTCAGTCATTATACTTCTCCCTTTACTCATAAACTATACATGCCTCATGCCAATGCAAAATCATTAGCTGTTCGTTGATGAACAGCTCTGAACGACATATTGGTCGACATTGTCACTTTAGACATCTTCTACAATTTCATGGGCTCTCTATCAATAAAACGCAACCCCTCTCCCTATGGCAGAATGCCAAGCAGCTTTGTTCTTTGTCGGATTTATAATTAATCCACCGTATCGATATATCACCCATGTCCTACATCGCTCAGCCTAAATTTTATTCGCCTCTGCGTACTTAAATGTTATCACTCCACTGAAAGCGTTTTCAACATCAAGTGCGATTATTTTTTATTGGCTTGATATTTTTATGATGGTAAAACGTTTATCATTTTTAAACGCTGACTTGTATGTTTCGCGTATTTCTTGACACAAAACCATATCTGATAATACATTAAACGTTTTATGCATTCCCTTCTCAAATAACCTTTTCAAAGTTATTAATTTTTTATTAAGTTGCCAGTTTTTAATGTTTGATTCTGTGCATAAAAAAAGCCTTTAATTAATCATCAGTGGTTTTATAACCAACTCATCATTAATTAAAAGCTGTCTCGAATGTATATTTGGATAACTGTATGTATCTTTAATTCTTTATTCAACGATATTTGATGTTTTTTCGTCTGCACTCATTTCAGTATTTGCAGCCGCTTCTGAGGCTGCTTTAGACTCTGATTCAACTCTTGAAATCGTTGATTCTGGCGCTTCTCTAATCACACCATCAGTTCTTAGAACAAATGTAATCATGATGCCTGCAAAGAAAATGACAATTGCACCGATCATAAGAACCAAAAATAAGTGTGGTGAGTGTACTTTTGGTTTATTCTCATGCCGACTTGAACGTGTTTCAGGTTCCACTATGAAGCCCTCCTCTATGTGTGTTGAAAATATTTTTTCAACTTATCGTTCTATTATAACAAATATATATTTGCAAATTAAAAATAACCGTAAATAATTATTCTTATCACCGATTTTGCTTGCCAAAAAGCATTCGTTTTAGTTCTAATCAATGCGCGTTATCTCTTATTGCGTTAACTGCGCACTTTCTTGAATAACACCTTTAATTTCAGCATAACTCAATTCTGTATTATTGATTTCAATGGTATTCCAATGGTTTTTATTCATATGATACCCTGGTGTCACACCACGTAATTCACGTAGTTCTTGTCCATGCTCTGTCGTTAATTTAACGTTTAAAAACAACTTTTGCTCTTTTTCAAACACCATGCCATAAATTTTTTGATTATGCTGATGTTTGACAACATGCCAAATAATTTTATGTTTGGTCATATCTTTATTAAAAGGAAAACTTTCGAATCCATTACTCATATCAACAACTAATTGTGTTAAATCCTCTAATTTCATCATAAATCTTCCACCTTCTCAATCAATAATCTACTTGTTTTTATTTTTGTTTTTAACCATATCAGACCCATTCAGGCATGCGGCAATAGTTGCGAATAAATCACCAAGTATACTAAACACTTCAAACATTCATTTACCCTCTTCTATGTACTTACTATTTATTGGTTGATTTTTTGAAATATGGTATAATTACCCCTATATTTTGTACGATTTAAGGAGCATACATATGACTGTATCAAATAAGCCTATGACCCCTGAATTTTACCCCACTGCGGTAGACATTTGGGCACGCGCTGTTAAAGCAACACACCACTTTCTAACTGAAGAAGACTTCAATGCCCTTCATGAAGAGATTCCATCATACTTTGCACAAGTTGATGCACAACTATGGTACGACGGAGATGCACTAATTGGTTTCTCTGGTATCTACGATCAATCACTGGAAATGTTGTTTATCGACCCTGTTCACTTTAAGAAGGGATACGGAACACAAATTATCCAACGCTTGTTTGAAGACAAGAATATCACAACTGTGGATGTTAACGAAGACAATCCTAACGCGGTAAAATTCTACCACAAGCAAGGATTTGAACAAGTTAGCCGTTCAGAAACTGATGGTGAAGGGCGTCCATACCCTATTCTGCACCTAGCCACTACCAGAAGCTAAATAATGCTCGTTAGACCAGCCGAGGCTGGTCTTTTTTTATTGTCTACTTTGTTGTAATTTTACTCGGATTGTTGCTTGTGTAACGACTAGCCCAAAGCCAAAGATTACTGACATAATTAACATAATCAAGATGTTTAGTAGCCCAAGATCCCAATGCGCATCTAAGTACGCTAATAATGCTCGTCCAAACATATTCACAACAATAACTGCAAAAACAATTTCAAGAATGTCAATCCACTTTCCTTTTAACATATAATCCCCTCATATAGTAAATGATTTATATTATTTAAAATACACGACATTTTTAATTTTGTAAATATATAGGCATTATTGAATTATTGTAAATATCTATTTATTAGTACTTCTAAAAACACTAATGTTACATCATCGGCAAAGTTTGCTATACTGGACAATATAGATTAAAGACAAATGGAGATACAAACATATGGCTGTTAAAAAGCGTAAGTCAACAATGCAAAAAATTATTCAAGTGTTCGTTGTGTTCATGCTAGCACTAATGATCCTAAGCTCACTTGTTGTGTTGTTATCAGCAATTCAATTCTAAATGAATCAAAAAAGCGTCACAGACAATTCGTCTGTGGCGCTTTTTTACGTTATCATTCAGAATCTTCTTCGTCTTTATCAATGTTCCAAACTTGAGTTGCACTCACTTTTTGAAGCAAGTCGTTTGTATTTGATCCAATGATATTTACATGTCCAATCTTTAACGCAGTCCCTGGGTTACGATACAAGTTCACTGACCAAGTATCTTGAATACCCCAGTTCCAAATCACACTCGTACGTTCACGTGCTGTAACAGGTAGATACATTGCTGCACCAAACTGTTTAATCGTTTGAAGTGGTTGCCCAGTAATCGCACGCAGATGCTGTTGGGCGACAGAGATAGATGTAATTCCTTCGTACACACCATCTGTGGCATGTAGTCCTGGCAATACATCACGCACGTATAGATTACCTTCGGCACTGAAGAAGAAGTTAACCGAAAAGGCACCAACATAATCTAACGCTGTACTAATTCGTGTTAACACATCTTGGATTGCTTCAATTAAGTCAGCATCCAAATCATCTACAGTCCATGCTTGACGTAAGTGTTGCATTTGCTTTTTCGTTTCGCGAATCGGAAATGCTTGCACATCCCCTTGTTCACTTCGAACTGCTGTAACAGAAAATTCCCTAACAGGATCCAACCAATTTTCGACTAGCATCGTTCCACCATCTACCATAGGTGCAACTAATCCTAGGTCCCACATACCATGTAGAATAACGGTTTCATCATGATGCTTATGCTTAAAGATTGGTTTTACAACAACTGGGTATCCTAAAATACGCCCTGACTCTTCTACATCATCTAATGAAGTCGCAATGCGATACGGCAAAATATTCACCGCATAGGCTTCATTAAACGCACGACTAATGGCATGATCACCAGTAATCGATACAAGATCTAGTCCTTGCGGCAGTACTGTTCCTTGTAGTTGGTCAATTAAATCAGGAGACAACCACGGGGCCGTATACGTAATAACGTCTGATTTAGCTTTAAACTCTTCTAATTGCTCTTGGCCAATGAACGCTTCATCGGCTTCAGATAAAACAGGTGCATCAGGAAATTCACTGAAGCCTGCCACATTAAATCCCATGTCATGCGCATGTTGAGCCAAAGTTTGTCCAGTTAAATCATCACTCATAATACCAATTGTATTACCTGGTAATAAATGAAATGCCATGGTGGCTATCCTCCTTTCATGTCAAATTTGTGTCTTTTACTTATCATACGTGTCTAAGTCGTATGTTTCAATCATTGAAATCAATTTATCTGCATATTTTGGATCAGTTGCATAACCACCACTGACCAATCCGTGTGCAGCCGCTTCATACCCACCTGTTGCTGTCACGTTTTGATATCGATTTGGATTATCCAATGTACCCTTACGAATTAATTGCGCATGGTCAATCATCGATGCTGTCCAATCCGGATAGTTACGAAATGCTGCGTTCACAG
The DNA here is from genome assembly GCF_018394055.1 of Weissella ceti. NCBI lineage: Bacteria > Bacillati > Bacillota > Bacilli > Lactobacillales > Lactobacillaceae > Weissella > Weissella ceti. The sequence goes on along the minus strand of NZ_CP074441.1, from coordinate 291,989 downwards.
TATGCCACTCATCATTTACAAATTCTTGCGTTGCTAATGTGACTTGGTCCATCCCTGCACTTGCTTTAACACCAAATAGATTATGGTATTTAGCCGCGAGTTCAGCTTGGCCAAAATTAGATTCTAAGGCAGCTTGCGCCATAATGATTGAGGCTGGAATATCATATGCGGCTTGAATACGTTTTGCAGCAGGCCCAATTTCAGTCAAAAATGCAGCACGTTGTAACTCTTGTTCAGACGGTTTATCCTCATTGTTTGATACACCTATGATCACTAATCCAAAGAGCATGCACATGCCAATTAGAAAGTTTAACGGTAATAATAGCCAATATGGTTTGTGCTTGTATTTAGGTGTTAATTTTTGTTTTTGCATATATCTTCTCATTCTATTTTAGTCTTGTGAGTATAGCCACTCGGACTTTAAATAAAATTAAGTCAACTTTATAACAAATCACCATGATCCATTGCTAATAACTTAGCAAATCGAGGTTCCGTGTCCATCAAGTGCTTTGGCGTTCCTTGTAAGTTAATGCCTTGATGATCAATAAATACAACTTCATCGGTCATCTCAATCCCAGTCAAATGGTGTGTAACCCAAATAATTGTCTTGTCAGCTAGAACATCGAAAATCATCTTTAAGACTGCTAATTCAGTGACAGGATCTAACCCCACTGTTGGCTCATCCAAAACTACAATAGGTGTGTCTTGCAAGAGAATACGTGCTAACGCAAAACGTTGACGTTCTCCCCCCGAAAAACGCTTTCCCGCTTCATTCATGGGAGTCTTTAATTGACCAGGTAGACTAGCTACTAATGTATCTAATTGGACCTTCTTTAGTGCTGACCAAATTTCTTCGTCAGTCGCATGTAGATTTCCTAAACGCAAATTATTGGCCACTGAAGTCGCAAAAAGATAGGGTTGTTGATCTAACACCGCAATCAAGGCAGCACGTTCATTTTGATAACTTGTTGCAACATGACCACCAACAGTTACTGAACCACTTGTAGGCGTTTCATCCCCTAACAATAACTTCAATAATGTTGATTTCCCGGCCCCAGAAGGTCCCAAAATTGCCAAATGCTTCTTTGCTGGGATGGTTAGGTTAATATCTGTCAACACTGGTTGATCAGCTTCATAACCAAAGCTAGCATGCTCAAATTGAATTGTGTAGTCCGTTGGTAATGCTTGTGCATCAAAAGTAGCTTCTGTCGTACTTTGTTCTTCCAACTTGTTTAAACGTTGAATTGAGTCAGCATATCGTGGCCACTCACCAAAACCAGCACTAATGCTAACTAATGAATCGGCTAATGGGAACATAACTAATCCAAAGGCCGCAATCCAACTAACTGTATCAGTTTGACCACCAAAGGTTGCGTTCGCGAACACAATCAAAATAACCGCCGTTACGGCGATGACAATTTCTGCAACACAGCCACGCCACCAATCGAAATGATTATCTTTTTCTTTTAAAGCATTCAATCGATTGAAGTCGCGATTTTGTTTCTTTAATAGTTCATCCGTACGACCTGACAAGACCCAATCTTGTAGTCCCAAAACTGCGTCAGTTAAGTCAGTATAGATGCGTTCCTCTAATTGCTTTTGTTCAAAATCACGTGCGCCCTTAATTAGTACGGTAATCAACGGTAACAAGATCGTGTTTAACCCTAGCACTAATAGCAATAAAATTGCAGTTAGTGGACTAAATAGGCCTACTGCAAATGATCCTGCCAAATAGATTAACCATCCAATAATTGTTGGGAACAACATTTGTAGATAGAAGTTTTCAATTTTAAATAGATCATTGGCTAGTACGTTAAAGACTTGCCCTGTTTGTACTTTCGCTTGAATACTTTTCGTTCCAACTTCCACTAATTGATATAGTCGCTTTCGGAAGTTTGAAACAATACGCAATACCCAATTGTGTGATACTAAGCGCTCTAAGTAACGGAAACTTGGACGTCCAATTCCAAAGGCACGCGTCAAAACAATTGGTGCGTAAATCAATAGAATATTTTCAGGTCGTTGCGCTGAACGAGAAATCAAATACCCAGATGTAAACATCAAAGCCCCACCGCAGAATACTGTTAAAAAGCCTAGAAAAATAACTAAAGCTAATAGCCCTGAATATTTCGTTAGGTACGGAAATACCCAACTGTCTTTTTTGATTAATTCTTTATATTTAGTCATTTGCCACTCCTCGCATTGCTGCTTGTAATTCGACAAAGTAGCCGTTGGCTGCCATTAATTCTGGCAATGTACCTTGTTCAACAATCTTCCCATCACGCATCACAATGATATTATCCATTTGCGCTAACCAATGTAGACGATGTGTTGCAAAGACCACTAACTTATCTTCAAATACTGGTAACATCGTTTCTTTTAGACGATACTCAGTTTCAATATCCAAATGCGCCGTTGGTTCATCTAGTAGTATCACATGACGTTGTGTGTCTAAGATAATTCGAGCCAAGCCAATACGTTGTGCTTGCCCACCAGATGTTTGTAAAGCGCCTTCTCCAATAACCGTGTCTAGGCCTTCTGGTAGTCCATCAAACCATGAACGCAATCCAACAGTCTCAATTGCAGCAATAATGTCTGTATCCGAAGCATCAGTCGCGTAGAACGCCAAATTTTCACGTACAGTTTCATGGAAGATATAAGGATCTTGTGGCATCACTTGTAACATGTGTTGCCAATTCTTTTGAGCCAAATGTGGTACGTCTTGTCCATCAATGGCAATTTGACCATTTCCATTTAAGAAGCCACCAATCAAGTTCAACAAAGTAGACTTTCCTGAGCCAGATGTTCCCACAAGTCCAACACGTTGATAGCCTGTCATGTCTAAGCTAATATCTGATAGTGCATTTTCGCTACCGTCATCATATTTAAAATCAACATGCTTTAATGACAAGGTACTATCCTTTTGCCATTGTCCATTTGTTGGTTGGTACGTTTCTTGCCCTTCAGGTTCTGGCATATCCAAAATTGTAAAAATATCGGCCAAGGCATTCTTACCATTCAAAGTTGCATGATAATCATTCGCAAAGTTACGGATTGGTAAGAAATAATCTGGGGCCAATACCAACATTGTTAATGCTGGTAAAAGCATCAAGGTCCCATTCATCAAACTCATTCCTAGGAACAACGCCACAATCGCAATTGATAGTGTTGTAAAGAAGTCCAAAGCAAAACTAGATAGAATTGCGATCTTCAACGTTCCGATCGTTGCTTTACGGTAATCTTCTGATACTTCATAGATATTATTGGCGTACTTTTTAGACAAACCTAATTGCTTCAAAGTTGTTAATCCACGTAGTGTGTCAATAAAGTGATTTGATAGTCGGTTAAAACGATCATATTCTTTGTCAGCTTTGGCTTGAGCAGTAAATCCTAATAAAATCATGAACAAGACAATCACAGGATAGATGGCAAACAAGAACACCGCTTCTTTCCATTGCAGTGTTGTCAGATACGCCAAAATCACCCATGGGATAATGCTCATATCAAACAGCTTGATCAGCACAAGTGAAAAGTAATCGTGTACTTGATCAATTCCTTCCACAGCCAACACAACTGACTTCCCTGTCCCATGTTTCGCAATCACAGATGGTCCTAATTTCGTGTATTTCTTGATTAGCGCTTCTTGTAATTCATTCGTTGCATTATCAGCGAATGGTGCTAATACATAGTTTTTCGCCACACCTAACAATTGACGCATCACAAATGCCCCAGCAAAAATAACCAATGGTAATAACACTTGTTGTAGTGGCCACATATTCCAAAGTCCTGTCAGAGTTGTACTCAAAAACAATCCTTGTAGAACGATAATTATAGCTTGAATACCTGTTAGGCCGGCCAATACTAACAAGACCTTTTTAGCATTTGCAAATTTAAATATTCGACGGTCAATCATACACTTCTCCCTGCGCTTTTAACTGAATAAAAAGGACCGGTCATCGCCCGATCCTTTGTGAACTAATTCTATTATAAGCATCTATTCATGCCCCGTCAAAAACGCTACTACCCTATAAATACAGTATAAATGCTATTAAAAAATGCCCCACCTTACTTTAGATTAATTACCCCCGTTAACAAACCGTTTGTATCGTCTCTCACAAGCTATCTAACGCAGTCAAATGAATTAGATAACTCATAGACCACCTAACTTCTTTAACTCCTCCTAGATGTCATATAAATGGGTATAAAGTTTATAAAATAAAAACCGCCATCCAATTTGGATGACGGTTTAGTTTATCTAAATAAACATTTTAGTTTTCGTGCTTAACGCTGATACGCTTACGGAAGATCCAGAAGCTCCATGCTTGGTATCCCAAGACAATTGGCACCATGATCAAAGCGATCCATGACATCCATACAAGTGTGTATGGTGTTGATGTTGCGTTTTGTAGCAAGATTGAAGTTGCTGGGTCGTTTCCGATCATAACGCGCGGGAACAATCCAGTGAACAACAATCCAACCAATGTCATAATTGTTAGCCCCAAAGCAAGGAATGCAAGTAATTCCTTAGCCTTTGATTCAGACCACCAACCGATAACTGTCAATACAACGATCAAGGCTAGCAAGATTGTTGTGATAACAGGCTTTTGTGTGAAGAAGTCTGTGTTCAAGTACAAACCAACAGCGAAGGCAACTTCACCGGCCAACAAGACTGGGTACAAGACACGTAGTTGCTTTCCAGCACGTTCAGTCAATACACCAGGTACCAACTTCAAACGCATGTAGTTCAATCCGTGCATGTATGAAATCAATGACAAGGCAACCCCACCGATTAGTGAGAATACGTTAATGTAGTCAGTGAATCCAGCCATCAAGTCACCGTTTGCGTCGATTGGCATACCTTGGACAACGTCGACAAACATTACACCGAAGAAGAACGGTACGATGAATGATGACACTGCCAATACAGTAGTCCAAAGGTTACGGTACTTAGCTGTTTGCATTGCTTCACGGAATTCAAATGATACCCCACGGAAGATTAGTCCCAATAGGATGATAAATAGTACCAAGTAGAATCCTGAGAACAACGAAGCGTACCAGAATGGAATAGCCGCGAACATGGCACCACCAGCAGTGATCAACCAAACTTCGTTTCCGTCCCAGTGAGGTCCGATTGTTTCAATCAATGCATCTTCTTCTTCTTCGTTCTTAGCAACTGTCTTTACAGACATCCCAATCCCGAAGTCAAATCCTTCTAGGAAGAAGAATCCAGCGAACAAAACACCGACAAGGACGAACCAAAGAATTTGTAGAAATGTCATTACTTTGCTCCTCCTTCAAATGAATCTGCTGCATATGGATCTGTTGCTTCCTTAGCATCTTCAATTGCTTCTGCATCGACTGATTCAGGTCCTTCAATCATCACACGACGTGACAAGAAGACCATGATTCCCCCGATAACAGAGAATGTCAAGAAGTACAATACGTTTGAAATCATCAATGACATCCATGATACGTTAGGTGATACGGCATCGGCGATAGTCAATACGCCGTAAACAACCCATGGGAAACGTCCCAATTCTGTTACCAACCAACCAGATGTAATGGCAACGAATGGCAAGAATGTAGCCAATCCGAAGATCCACAAAATCCAACGGTACTTGTAGAAGAAGCTGAAGTCAGCCTTTTCACGAGTGAACCAGAATGCGTATGCTGCTAGTGCAAGGAATGCCATAGCTGATGCTGACATAATACGGAATGCGTAGAACAATGTGTTAGCTGGCAACCAGTAACTCATGTCTTCTCCGAATTGATCATCATATTTTTCATGCAATTCTTTGTTAATTGTTTCAGTACCCTTGTTGAAACCAGTCAATGAGTGGTTTCCAAGGATTGACAATAGATATGGCACTTCAAGTGACCATTCTGTCTTATGCGTTTCTGGGTTCGTGTATGCCAGAACTGCCCATGGTTGTGAAATGCCTTCACCACCAATGTCTTCTGAAATTCCTTCCATAGCCGCAAACTTCATTGGTTGGTCATGTTGTAGGTTATATGCGTGCAAATCACCTGTGACCAAAATTCCAAATGTTCCAACAATCGCAACAGCTGATGCAACGTGGATTGACTTCTTGAAGAAGTTCAATTCCTTTGTCTTACGTAGCAATGAGAATGCTGATACCCCGATAACCACGAATGACCCTGCAAGGAATGTTGCAAAGAATACGTGAGGGAATACCAACCATAGTTGGTGGTTAGTCAACAAGGCTGGGAAGTCGACCAAAACGGCACGATCCATTACCTTATCAATTTCGTAACCAACTGGGTTGTGCATGAATGAGTTCGCTGCCAAAATCCACAATGCAGAGAATGCAGAACCTACAGCTGTAATCCAGATAAAGGCCAAATGTAGGCCCTTATTGAACTTATCCCATCCGAACATCCATAGTCCAAGGAATGTTGATTCCATGAAGAACGCTACCAAGGCTTCAACGGCCAACGCAGGTCCAAAGATGTCCCCAACGTAACGTGAGTATTGTGACCAATTCATTCCGAATTGGAATTCTTGAATAATACCAGTCACAACTCCAACTGCGAAGCTCAAAAGGAAAATACGTCCCCAGAACTTTGCCATACGCTTGTATGTGTCATCTTTCTTAATCACATACATAGTTTCCATGATTGCAACGATTAATCCCAATCCGATTGACAGTGGCACAAAGAAAAAGTGGAACACTGTTGTCATCGCGAATTGGATACGCGCCAAGTCTAACATGGAAAGACCTGTCATCAAGTTCATGAAACTTGCCTCCTACTCAATTTTAAATATACCCAAGCTTTGCGCTTATACAATATATTATAAACATAATCAAGTGTTTTAGCTAGTCTAACCCTCAAATAAATGACACGGTGTCATAATCGTCACTAATGTGAAGTAAGTATTAAATCTTGATATGATTTTACAGTTTCTTCTAATTCCGAATCTCGTGAAAACTTAGCCGCGGCATAGGCTAAGACCATCGCATCTTTTTTATCATCAGTTAATTTCAGTATATCTGCACATTGAATTCGTAATTCTTGCAAAGCAACCATCTCATGATAGACATTTTCAGATGGTAATAAATTCATTGCATCTTTAACTCGTTTCAATGCTTTAGTCGCATCACCCACTTTAATGTACAATTCTGCTTGTCGACGATATGTGTAAACAATCACCATGTTTAAGCTCGATGTTTGTGTATCGTTTAAATCACGGATGATACTACATGCGCGTTCTAAACATTCTGTCGCATTGACAATTTCATTTTGTACTAACCAGACGGCACCCATTTCAGTAAAAATTTCAACCATTAACTGTGATTGATGACGCCCAACTTCTCCTAATGCTAAATGTAAACTTTGCATTGCTTGCGAAATTTCACTCAAACCTAGATGAACCCTTCCACGTAATAAATGATATTCCGGTAATGCAAATTCTGGTAAACACTTCTTTAAACGCTTTGCCTGTAAATATACTTTCGCTCGTGTATATTGATGCGCATCTACTAATTCCCGAATAACGTTCAATGGCATATGTTCTTGATCTGCAAAAGTAACCAATGTTGATACATTAATTTGTAGTCGTGCACACAAGTTTTGCAAGATCGTCATACTGGTTATATGATTGTCTTTTTCTAAACGTGATATTAATGATTGGTGACAAATCCCCTGTGCTAATTGCCCCTGAGATATTCCCAATTGTTCTCGTCGCTGTTTTAATAATGCCCCATCTACAATCATTCAATCCCCCCGATATCGTTTTATGAATTTAGTTTATGTGAAGCATTCTTAAACAACAAGCACACGCCATTGACTGTTAACAGGTGGATTAATTATCACTATCAACTTTCTCTATGAGTGTATATTTTCTTAATTCCGAAAACCAATACCTGACCAAGGTGTAATCAATTCGTTCATTATCTTTTACGCGGATGACCTTTTATAACTTAGTAAACGTCTTTAAGTTTTCTAGACAAGTTGTCACAAAAAAATGTTTTTATCATATCTGATAAGACAATAAAAAAACCACTCAAATGAGTGGTTTACTAATTCTATTAGTTATTCTTTGCAGCTCGCGCAGCTTTAATCTGCTTACCGCGTTCTGTTTCATCAAAGGCATTTATCATGTTTAATAGCACTTCACGTGTCTCATTAGCACCAAATGCATCACTACCAGGTTCTAAACTCTGTCCTTGATCTAGGCCACCAATATATACTGGATCAAATCCTAATTCATCCACAACCTGTTCTACAATCCCGACAGCTTCTTTATCGTCTCCAGCAACCGCAATTGCTTTACGTCCGGCAGTCCCTGCTGCTACGGATTCATCTAGCAAGTCATGGTATCCCATGTGGTTGAATGCTTTAACAATTCGACTTTCTGGCAAGTATTCTTGAATCAATTCACTTGATGATTGTAAGGGATTTGTTAAATCATCGCGGAAGCCATCCACCTCCCACCAATAATTCATAGCATCAATCACAATCTTACCCTTAAGTGGTTCTTGTTCAATCGTCAAATACTTACTCAATGGTAACGCTAAAATCACAATATCTGCTTCGCTAGCTGCTTCTGCAGCCGTCACCGCTTTCGCACCAGGTGCTAAAACTTCAATCGTTAGATCAATTTTCTCAACACTACCTGATCCAGCAATCAAAACATTATATCCAGCACGAATAGCTAATTGGGCAAAAACAATGCCGACCTTACCAGCACCCAAAATACCTATCGTTTTATTCTGCATATCCAGCCTCCACAAGCAATTCACGTACACGAGGAATAACCTTTGTTCCATACAATTCAATCATGTGTTCACGCGCTGCTGCAGGTTGTTCTCCGGCTCCGTAAACCAAATCAAAACGTCCGACTTCTAGGGTACGAATTGACTTAGCAATACGTTGTGCCACAACTTCAGGCGTTCCTACATACATTGAGCCTGATTCCATTTCTCGATTGAAGTGTTCACGTGTCATAGGTGCCCATCCACGTGTCTTACCAATCTTATCAAATGCCATCTTAATGTTCTCCCAAGCCATTTCTTCGGCTTCTTCTTGCGTATCCGCAATGAATCCGTGTGAATGCATAGCCATTGGGTGAATTGGGTTTCCTAGACGCTTAGCGGCACGCTTATACAATTCTACGTATGGGTGGAATCGTGCAGGATCTCCACCAATAATCGCTAGGATTACAGGGAAATCGTAGCGTGCGGCACGAATAATTGATTCAGGTGAACCACCAACCCCGACCATGGTCTTCAAGTGACCAGATTCAGTCTTTGGGTAAATTTGTGTGTCTGTAATCTTTTGTGTGAATTCACCTTCCCATGTTAATGGCTTTTCTTCCAAGATTTTTGAGAACATCGCAATCTTTTCTTCAAACAAGTCATCATAATCTTCAAGGTTATATCCAAACAATGGGAATGATTCTGTAAATGATCCACGTCCCAAAATAACTTCTGCACGTCCATTTGACAATCCGTCAACTGTCGCAAAACGTTTGTATACACGAACTGGATCATCAGAACTCAAAACAGTAACCCCTGAAGCAAGACGAATGTTTTCAGTTTGTGTTGCAATCGCAGCTAGTACTGTTTCTGGACTTGAGATTGCAAATTCGTCACGGTGGTGTTCTCCCAATGCAATAACATCTACACCAACTTTATCTGCGATCACAGCTTCTTTTACTACTTGTCGCAATGACGCCGCATAGCTCATGACATTCCCATCATTGTCTTTAGCCAAATCTCCAAAAGTATCTAATCCCAATTCAATTTCAGTTGCTTTCATGTCGCTTCCCCTTTTTAATTACTTATTATAAGTAAGTGTACAGAAAGTCTGATTTATCGTCAAGTTTTATAAATGATATCAAATATATAAAAAAAGACACCTAAGTTCCCCTAGATGTCTTACTTTTTATTGATATTTGATTTCTCTTCGATCAACTTGACTAGTTGATGTTTCTCATTGTTAAACAACCATTCAATTGTTGGTCGTAGGACAAGAAAAAATAATGGAATTAATACAATCAACTTCTTTTCCCAGTTATCTAAGAAAGTCGCTAAAAAGTTGTTTGGGTAGATTTGTGCCACAACTAACAGTAGCAAAGTCACTAATCCTGAGTTAATGAAGATGGTGAAGAATGGATATGTGTGTCGCTTATTATGAGATATCTTACATAAGACATGATCATGAAGCTTCTTAACAATGGGTGCGGTAATCAATTCTTTTAGTCCAAATACAGTTGGCCACATGATCAATAGCATCAATGAGATATGCATCATTGTTTGCCATGAGACACCTAAGGTACTAAAAAAACTAATCGACATCATCGTTGTAACCATGCACATAAAGATAGCATGCTTTTTCAGATCTTCTTCACTCATAAACCACTTATCCCACTTTCCTTTTATTTATTGCGTTCCCAAACTTTCTTAACAAAAAACCGAGACCTCGTAGAGATATCGGTTTTTTAATTCGTACGGAGACAGAGGGATTCGAACCCTCGCGCCGGTTGCCCGACCTACACCCTTAGCAGGGGCGCCTCTTCAGCCTCTTGAGTATGTCCCCATCATTATAATAAAACCCATTATTAACACACGAATATGTTAATAATGGGACTGAGAGGACTCGAACCTCCGACCTCACCCTTATCAGGGGTGCGCTCTAACCAGCTGAGCTACAGTCCCATAAAGCGGATGACGGGAATCGAACCCGCATTCCCAGCTTGGAAGGCTGGAGCACTAGCCATTGTACTACATCCGCATTATTAATTTTAAGAAAAGCGGATGACGGGAATCGAACCCGCATTCCCAGCTTGGAAGGCTGGAGCACTAGCCATTGTACTACATCCGCATTATTATTTTCAAAAAAAGCGGATGACGGGAATCGAACCCGCATTCCCAGCTTGGAAGGCTGGAGCACTAGCCATTGTACTACATCCGCATTATAAAATATAAATGCAATTATTTAATTTTATAAATAAATGGCGCGAGGCGGAATCGAACCGTCGACACTACGAGCTTCAATCGTATGCTCTACCAACTGAGCTATCGCGCCATAATAAACGGTCACAACGGGACTCGAACCCGTGATCTCCTGCGTGACAGGCAGGCGTCCTAACCACCTAGACCATGCGACCAAATTGCGGGAGCAGGATTTGAACCTACGACCTTCGGGTTATGGGCCCGACGAGCTACCAGACTGCTCCATCCCGCGATAATTATTATGGATAAACACTTTCGTGTTTAAAGGAGAATGTGGGATTCGAACCCACGCGCCGCTTTCACGACCTGACGGTTTTCAAGACCGTTCCCTTCAGCCAGACTTGGGTAATTCTCCAATAGATATTTTAGAAAAATATCAATCGCGGCGGGGGGAGTCGAACCCTCGACCTTTCGGGTATGAACCGAACGCTCTAGCCAGCTGAGCTACACCGCGAATCTTATAACATATATTATATTGTTACAATCGGGACGACAGGATTCGAACCTGCGACCCCCTGGTCCCAAACCAGGTGCTCTACCAAGCTGAGCTACGTCCCGAACAATTTAATTCTATAAGTGTGATATTGCTATCACAATGCACCTAGCAGGAGTCGAACCTGCAACCTTCTGATTCGTAGTCAGACACTCTATCCAATTGCGCTATAGGTGCGTTATATATGCCGGCTACCGGGATCGAACCGGTACGATGTTACCATCGCAGGATTTTAAGTCCTGTGCGTCTACCTATTCCGCCAAGCCGGCAAAACGAAAAATAGGAATCGAACCTATCGGTTCTTATCGACATAAGAACCACTAACCATTAGTTATCGCAGGATGCCGACTAAAGGACTCGAACCTTCGACCCTCGCTTTACAAGAGCGATGCTCTACCAACTGAGCTAAGTCGGCGATATAAAATATATCAGCCTGGCGGAATATGATGTTACTGACAATGGGCCGTCTGGGGATCGAACCCAGGACCCACGGATTAAAAGTCCGCTGCTCTGCCAGCTGAGCTAACGGCCCAATGGACGTTACAGGGATCGAACCTGTGACCCCCTGCTTGTAAGGCAGGTGCTCTCCCAGCTGAGCTAAACGTCCAGATGCATTGCGACGTCCTATCCTCGCAGGGGGCGATCCCCCAACTACTTTTGGCGCTATTGAGCTTAACTTCTGTGTTCGGTATGGGAACAGGTGTGGCCTCAATGCCATCGTCACAACACGATGATATTAAATTATCAGTACGAGATTTAATTATCTCAAAACTGAATAATACTGTCAAGTCTTAAATCCATTTTTTATTGAGCCTTAACACCACGTTTTGTTCAACTTGGTTAAGTCCTCGAACCATTAGTACTAGTCCGCTCCATGCATCACTGCACTTCCACTTCTAGCCTATCTACCTCATCATCTTTGAGGGGTCTTACTTCATAAAGAATGGGAAATCTCATCTCGAGGCGAGTTTCACACTTAGATGCTTTCAGCGTTTATCTCATCCGTACATAGCTACTCAGCGATGCTCCTGGCGGAACAACTGATACACCAGAGGTACGTCCACCCCGGTCCTCTCGTACTAAGGGCAGCTCCTCTCAAATTTCCTACGCCCGCGACGGATAGGGACCGAACTGTCTCACGACGTTCTGAACCCAGCTCGCGTACCGCTTTAATGGGCGAACAGCCCAACCCTTGGGACCGACTACAGCCCCAGGATGCGATGAGCCGACATCGAGGTGCCAAACCTCCCCGTCGATGTGGACTCTTGGGGGAGATAAGCCTGTTATCCCCAGGGTAGCTTTTGTCCGTTGAGCGATGGCCCTTCCATGCGGAACCACCGGATCACTAAGTCCTACTTTCGTACCTGCTCGACTTGTAAGTCTCACAGTCAAGCTCTCTTGTGCCTTTACACTCTACGAATGATTTCCAACCATTCTGAGAGAACCTTTGAGCGCCTCCGTTACCTTTTAGGAGGCGACCGCCCCAGTCAAACTGCCTGCCAGACACTGTCTTCCATCGCGATAAGCGATGTGAGTTAGAGTGGTCATACAACGAGGGTAGTATCCCACTGATGCCTCCTTCGAAACTAGCGTTCCGATCTCAACGGCTCCTACCTATTCTGTACAAGCTGCACAAACACTCAATATCAAGCTACAGTAAAGCTCCATGGGGTCTTTCCGTCCTGTCGCGGGTAACCCGCATCTTCACGGGTCTTTAAATTTCACCGAGTCTCTCGTTGAGACAGTGCCCAGATCGTTACGCCTTTCGTGCGGGTCGGAACTTACCCGACAAGGAATTTCGCTACCTTAGGACCGTTATAGTTACGGCCGCCGTTTACTGGGGCTTCAATTCGTACCTTCGCTTGCGCTAAGCACTCCTTTTAACCTTCCAGCACCGGGCAGGCGTCAGCCCCTATACGTCATCTTACGATTTTGCAGAAACCTGTGTTTTTGATAAACAGTCGCCTGGGCCTATTCACTGCGGCTCAGCTTTCGCTGAGCACCCCTTCTCCCGAAGTTACGGGGTCATTTTGCCGAGTTCCTTAACGAGAGTTCACTCGCTCACCTTAGGATGCTCTCCTCGACTACCTGTGTCGGTTTGCGGTACGGGCAGGTAAACACTAACTAGAAGCTTTTCTTGGCAGCGTGACATCACAGACTTCCCTACTTTATTTCGGTCCTCATCATCACTTGTCCTTGGAAGAGCAAGCATTTAACTCACTCTAAGACTTATGATTTAACCCAGCATATCCATCAGCTGGGATCTGTTAGCCTTCTGCGTCCCTCCATCGTTCAAACATGTTCACCTGGTACAGGAATCTCAACCTGTTGTCCATCGACTACGCCTCTTGGCCTCGCCTTAGGTCCCGACTAACCCTGGGAGGACGAGCCTTCCCCAGGAAACCTTAGTCATACGGTGGACAGGATTCTCACCTGTCTTTCGCTACTCATACCGGCATTCTCACTTCTATGCGCTCCACCAGTCCTCACGGTCTGACTTCATCGCCCATAGAACGCTCTCCTATCGCGCCACTTACGTGGCACCCGTAGTTTCGGTGGTGTGTTTAGCCCCGGTACATTTTCGGCGCAGAATCACTCGACTAGTGAGCTATTACGCACTCTTTAAATGGTGGCTGCTTCTAAGCCAACATCCTAGTTGTCTATGCAACTCCACATCCTTTTCCACTTAACACACACTTAGGGACCTTAACTGACGATCTGGGCTGTTCCCCTTTCGACAATGGATCTTATCACTCACTGTCTGACTCCCGGACATACGTGATTGGCATTCGGAGTTTATCTTAATTTGGTAACCCGAGATGGGCCCCGCACCAAAACAGTGCTCTACCTCCAACACGCTTCATTCCGAGGCTAGCCCTAAAGCTATTTCGGAGAGAACCAGCTATCTCCAAGTTCGATTGGAATTTCACCGCTACCCACACCTCATCCCAGCATTTTTCAACATGCACGGGTTCGGGCCTCCAATGCGTTTTACCGCATCTTCACCCTGGACATGGGTAGGTCACCTGGTTTCGGGTCTACAACAACGTACTCAAGCGCCCATTTCAGACTCGCTTTCGCTACGGCTCCGGTCTTTCCACCTTAACCTTGCACGTTATCGTAACTCGCCGGTTCATTCTACAAAAGGCACGCCATCACCCATTAACGGGCTCTGACTTCTTGTAGGCACATGGTTTCAGGAACTTTTTCACTCCCCTTCCGGGGTGCTTTTCACCTTTCCCTCACGGTACTGGTTCACTATCGGTCACTAGGGAGTATTTAGCCTTGCGAGATGGTCCTCGCGGATTCCGACCGGATTTCACGTGTCCGGCCGTACTCAGGATCCTGTACGGGAGGTTGTTCGTTTTCGCATACGGGGCTATCACCCTATCCTGCTCAGCTTCCCAGCTGATTCTGCTAACAAACAACTTTGTAACTCCACAACGACAGTCCTACAACCCCAATGTGCAAGCACATTGGTTTGGGCTCTTCCGTTTTCGCTCGCCGCTACTGACGGAATCGATATTTCTTTCTCTTCCTGTTGCTAATGAGATGTTTCAGTTCACAACGTCTACCTTCAACCTGACTATGTATTCATCAGGTGATAACTTGCATACACAAGCTGGGTTCCCCCATTCGGAAACCCCCGGATCAAAGCTCACTTACAGCTCCCCGGGGAATATCGGTGTTAGTCCCGTCCTTCATCGGCTCCTAGTGCCAAGGCATCCACCATGCGCCCTTAATAACTTAACCTATCAACTTACGTTGATGATTCAAGTTTGAGTATGTGGCTCAAGGCCACATGCGATTTAAACTAATTTAAAAAACTCAAAAAATTACGCGGTGTATTTTTTTCGGCTCAATTTAATTAAATAATTAATTTGAAATGAATTTAAAATTTACAATATTATTCAGTTTTCAAAGATCTAAGTCACTGCCACGTGAGTGGCAATGGAGAATATCGGGATCGAACCGATGACCCCCTGCTTGCAAAGCAGGTGCTCTCCCAGCTGAGCTAATTCCCCGTTAGAATGGGACTGAGAGGACTCGAACCTCCGACCTCACCCTTATCAGGGGTGCGCTCTAACCAGCTGAGCTACAGTCCCGAGGTTCTTCTCTCGTGTATTACATTGAGTGTAAACCACTCAAAACTAAATATCGTTTCAATGCGAATGTGTAGGTTTCCGATTTTCCTTAGAAAGGAGGTGATCCAGCCGCAGGTTCTCCTACGGCTACCTTGTTACGACTTCACCCTAATCATCTATCCCACCTTAGACGGCTGGCTCCTAAAAGGTTACCTCACCGGCTTTGGGTGTTACAAACTCTCATGGTGTGACGGGCGGTGTGTACAAGACCCGGGAACGTATTCACCGCGGCGTGCTGATCCGCGATTACTAGCGATTCCGACTTCATGTAGGCGAGTTGCAGCCTACAATCCGAACTGAGACAAGCTTTAAGAGATTTGCGTACCCTCGCGGGTTAGCGACTCGTTGTACTTGCCATTGTAGCACGTGTGTAGCCCAGGTCATAAGGGGCATGATGATTTGACGTCATCCCCACCTTCCTCCGGTTTGTCACCGGCAGTCTCACTAGAGTGCCCAACTGAATGCTGGCAACTAGTAATAAGGGTTGCGCTCGTTGCGGGACTTAACCCAACATCTCACGACACGAGCTGACGACAACCATGCACCACCTGTCACTTTGTCCCCGAAGGGAAAGCGCCATTTCTGGCGTGGTCAAAGGATGTCAAGACCTGGTAAGGTTCTTCGCGTTGCTTCGAATTAAACCACATGCTCCACCGCTTGTGCGGGTCCCCGTCAATTCCTTTGAGTTTCAACCTTGCGGTCGTACTCCCCAGGCGGAGTGCTTAATGCGTTAGCTGCGACACTTAGGGGCGGAAACCCCCAAACATCTAGCACTCATCGTTTACGGTGTGGACTACCAGGGTATCTAATCCTGTTTGCTACCCACACTTTCGAGCCTCAACGTCAGTTACAGTCCAGAGAGCCGCCTTCGCCACTGGTGTTCCTCCATATATCTACGCATTTCACCGCTACACATGGAATTCCACTCTCCTCTACTGCACTCAAGTTATCCAGTTTCCAAAGCACTTCCACAGTTAAGCTGTGGGCTTTCACTTCGGACTTAAATAACCGTCTGCGCTCGCTTTACGCCCAATAAATCCGGATAACGCTTGGAACATACGTATTACCGCGGCTGCTGGCACGTATTTAGCCGTTCCTTTCTGGTAAGATACCGTCAGACACTGAGCAGTTACTCTCAATGCTATTCTTCTCTTACAACAGTGTTTTACGAGCCGAAACCCTTCATCACACACGCGGCGTTGCTCCATCAGACTTTCGTCCATTGTGGAAGATTCCCTACTGCTGCCTCCCGTAGGAGTATGGGCCGTGTCTCAGTCCCATTGTGGCCGATCAGTCTCTCAACTCGGCTACGCATCATCGTCTTGGTGAGCCATTACCTCACCAACTAACTAATGCGCCGCGGGACCATCTCTTAGTGATAGCAGAACCATCTTTCAAATAGCAACCATGCGGTTGCTAGTGTTATGCGGTATTAGCATCTGTTTCCAGATGTTATCCCCCGCTAAGAGGTAGGTTTCCCACGTGTTACTCACCCGTTCGCCACTCACTGCAATGTTCATCGTCATATCAGAGCAAGCTCTTCAAATCAGTTGAACCACAGTGCGTTCGACTTGCATGTATTAGGCACGCCGCCAGCGTTCATCCTGAGCCAGGATCAAACTCTCAATTTGAAGTTTGAGTATAACTCAATTTTTTTGTTGTTTAACAGATGTTAAACGAATTTACTAGCGAATTGACTTCGCAAATGTTTGGACCAACTAATAGTTGGTCGACCTACACATTTGTTACATCGAAACGATATTCAGTTTTCAATGATCTACTTCGTTGTTTCGTTTAGGTGATTTGCATCTCCCTGAGACAACTTAATTATCATACCGTGAACCGGCATGAATGTCAACGCTTTTTCAAAAGTTTTTTTAGAACTTTTTTCATAAGCGAATCGGCTAATGACTTGCACCCCTAGGGGTTAGCGAATCGTTTTGCCTTTGACAACTCGTATAATATTACAGACGAGCGAGCTAATTGTCAACACCTTTTTTGAAAAAGTTTTTTGAATCAATTAGCGTCGTTTCAGTCGCCGTAGCGCCCTTAACAACTTGATTAATATTATAGACTGAGACACCAAAAGTCAACGCTTTTTCGTATCTTTTTTACAAAAAAACCACGCAACGTTAAATTGCGTGGTTTTCTCTATATTATTGGTTATTATTAACGCATTGTTGGGAACAACAAAACGTCACGGATTGAATCTGCGTCAGTCAACAACATAACTAGACGGTCAATTCCGATTCCCAATCCACCAGTAGGTGCCAAACCGTATTCAAGCGCTTCGATAAAGTCATCGTCGACACCTTCGGCTTCGTCGTTACCAGCGGCACGTTCTGCAGCTTGCGCTTCGAAACGTTCACGTTGGTCAATTGGGTCATTCAATTCAGTAAAGGCGTTTGCGTATTCACCAGCCATAATGAACAATTCAAAACGATCAGTGAAACGACCGTCTTCAGGGTTCTTCTTAGCTAATGGTGACACTTCAACTGGATGTCCGTACACGAATGTAGGTTGAATCAATGTGTCTTCAACGAATTCTTCGAAGAATTCATTGATGATGTGTCCAATTCCCCAGTATTGTTCGTACTTAACTTCCTTTTCATCTGCCAATGCACGTGCTTCTTCAAGCGTCATTTCTTGCCAGAAGTCAATTCCAGTTGCTTCCTTAACCAAGTCAACCATGTGCTTACGAGCAAATGGCTTTCCTAGATCAATTTCAACATCGTTGTACACAACCTTAGCATCTTCTGAAACAACCTTTGAAGCTGCACGGAAAATTTCTTCAGTTTGTGTCATAACGTCGTCAAAGTCCCAGTATGCTGCATATGATTCCATAACAGTAAATTCTGGGTTGTGCTTAGGGTCCATACCTTCGTTACGGAATACACGTCCAATTTCGTAGACACGTTCCATCCCTCCAACAACCAAACGCTTCAAGTGTAGTTCCAAAGCGATACGTAGGTACATGTCGATGTCCAACGCGTTGTGGTGAGTTGTAAATGGACGAGCTGATGCTCCACCAGCTTCATTTTGCAACATTGGTGTTTCCACTTCAATGAAACCATCTTGGTTCATGTATGAACGGATGGCTGCGATGATTTGTGAACGCTTAATAAAGCGGTCGTATGATTCTTCGTTAGCAATCAAGTCCAAGTAACGTTGACGGTACTTTGTTTCAACGTCTGTCAAACCGTGGTACTTATCAGGCAATGGACGCAAAGCCTTTGACAAGTGTGTAATCACTTCAACGTTAATTGAAAGTTCTCCGGCACGAGTCTTCATAACTGTACCTTCGAATCCAATAATGTCTCCCAAGTCAGACTTCTTGAACCATTCGTAGGCTTCTTCACCAACAACTGGCTTTTGAACGAACACTTGGATACGACCTGAAAGGTCCTTAATGTCCGCGAAACTAATCTTTCCTGAACGACGCTTAGTCATCATACGTCCTGAAATCTTCACACGGTTTTGTGCTTCTTCCAAAACTTCTGCATCGACGTCATCGAATAGTTCGTGTAGTTCAGCTGCCGTGTGTGTGCGTTCGAAACGGTGTCCAAAGGGATCAATCCCTGCTTGGCGCATTTCTTCTGCTTTCTCACGACGAGCAATCATTTGATCGTTAAGTGACTCTGGTTGGTTTGCCATGTCATGCCCCTCTTGTCTTTTAATATCTAATGTTAATTAATCATCTCAATACCTATTTTGCCAATCATCTACGACTTTTACAAGTGTTAATTAGGCTGAGATTATCATCTTTTCTATTGTGCGTTCACTTGTTCAATGATTGCTGCCAATTCAGCTTCGCTAAATTGAATGCGACGGCCAGTAAAACGGTCAACTACTTCTAGCCCATGATCGTTTTCTAGCATTTCTGTTAATTGCGAAACTGGCAATGTTGCCAACATCTTTGTGTAGTCCATCTTAGTTGTTTCTGGGTATGGCACAACCGGCATTGTGTCCAACAACTTCACTGCGTCATCACCAAACAATCCCTTAAGTGCATCCATTGGTTCGTGATTTGCACCCAAGATGTCGCTCATTGATGGTAGGTTTTGCAACTCACCTTCCAAGCCCATGATGTCGTCTTCTGTTGCATCAGGTAATGCTGAAACCATAAATCCACCGGCAACAGATACACCCGCTTCAGTAACATCAACTGTCAATGCAACTGCTGAAGGGATTTGTTCTGACTTAGCTAAGTAGTAGGCAATGTCATCACCAATTTCACCAGTCGCCAATTGCACTTGTCCACTGAATGGTGCCATATCTTCGCCCATGTCTTTAGTAATTGTCAAAAATCCGTTTGTTCCAACGGCACCAGCGACGTCGACTTGACCATCAGCCTTAAGCGGCAATTCAACCGTTGGGTTTTCGACATAACCACGGACATGTCCTTCGGCAGACGTTTCAACAACAACCTTACCAACTGGACCACCACCGTTAATAGTCATTACCAAGCGTTCCTTGTCCTTCAACAAAGCATTGGCTAGCAATAGCCCACCAATCAAAGCACGCCCCAAAACAACCAAGCCAAGGGTTGATGCTGAGTGATACTTACTTGTTACTTGCACCATTTCTGTTGCATCAATTGCAATGGCACGGAAGGCTCCATCATTTGTCACGGCACGAATCAACTTATCTGTCATCTCGTTTACTCTTTTCTATCTTCTTTATATAAGAATTTCTATTTCAATGTACTCATATGATGAGACATACATTCGTTAGTCCATTATACGCACGATTACTCAGACAAGCAAAAAAGCTAGCCAAGATTGGCTAGCTTTTACGCTTGATTAGATATCATCGCGGTTCTTGTCCGCATCTGGCATCACATCAGTATTTTCTGGTTCAATTGCTTCACCAGATTCATTTTCATGTGCTTTCTTTGATTCTTCTTCAGCTTCAACCAACTTTTCGTTTGCTGCAGCTTTAGCTTCATCATAGCTCATTGGTACAACTTCATCGTCAGACTTCACTTCTTTTGATTCGGGCATCTTACCTGTTTCAAACAAGCTCAAGATTTCCTTTTCATCCAAAGTTTCGTGTTCAAGCAATGCTTGCGCAATTGCATCAAACTTATCTTCGTATTGCGCCACAATTGAGATGGCGTTGTTGTATCCCTTGGCAGTCAAGTCACGCACTTCTGAATCAATCATTGATGCAGTGTCTTGTGAGTAGTTTACACCCATCATAGGCGTGTTAGGCCCTTCAAGTTGAACCATTCCCAACTTTTCAGACATTCCGTACTCAGTAACCATGGCACGAGCCAATTGTGTTGCTTGTTCAAAGTCATTAGAAGCCCCTGATGATTGTTGCTTCCACTTGAACATTTCGGCAGCACGTCCACCCATCAAACCAGCGATTTGATCATTTGCATCTGAAGCAGATAGCAACATTTGATCTTCACGTGGCAACATGATTGCGTAACCACCAGCGCGTCCACGAGGGACAATTGTCACCTTGTGCACAACACGAGCATCGTTCAAGACCAAACCAACAATGGCGTGTCCAGCTTCGTGGTAAGCAACGACTTCACGTTCCTTAGCAGAAACAACACGATCCTTCTTGGCTGGACCAGCGATAACACGGTCTTCCGCTTCATCAACATCAGCTGCGTTGATTTCAGTGTGGTTTTGGCGAGCAGCCAAAAGCGCAGCTTCATTCAACAAGTTTTCCAAGTCAGCTCCGACGAAGCCAGGTGTTTGCTTGGCAATCATCTTCAAATCCACGTCGTTAGCCAATGGCTTGTTCTTAGCGTGCACCTTCAAGATTGCTTCACGACCCTTAACATCAGGACGACCAACCAAAATCTTACGATCGAAACGACCTGGACGTAGCAAAGCTGGGTCCAAAACATCCGCACGGTTAGTAGCAGCCATCACGATGACTCCTTCATTACCTGAGAATCCGTCCATTTCAACCAACATTTGGTTCAATGTTTGTTCACGTTCATCGTTTCCACCACCAGTACCGGCTCCACGCTTACGACCAACCGCATCGATTTCATCGATAAAGATAATCGCAGGGGCAACCTTCTTAGCATTTTCAAACAAGTCACGGACACGACTTGCTCCAACTCCGACGAACATTTCGACGAAGTCAGATCCTGAAATTGAGAAGAATGGTACTTGTGCTTCACCAGCAACAGCCTTCGCTAGCAAAGTCTTACCTGTTCCGGGAGGTCCCTCAAGCAAAACACCCGCTGGCACACGTGCACCAAGCTTTGTGTACTTCGTTGTATCACGTAGGAATTCAACGACTTCCACCAATTCTTGCTTTTCTTCTTCGGCTCCCGCAACGTCAGAGAAGCGCACTTTGTTGTCGGCTGGGTCTGCAGGCTTAGCCTTTGACTTACCAACACCCATGATGTTACCGCGGCCACCTTGACCACCACCACCTTGTGCCATTTGTCCAAACATCACGTAGAACAAACCAACAATAATCAAGATAGGCAACATTGACATCAATAGTGATCCAAGGAAGTTAGATGGTTCTGGCAAGGCTGTCACTTCAGTCTTCACCTTATCTGCTTCATTTTGGACGTTTGAAATCACTTGGTCGCTACCCACGATTTGTGTCGTGAACTTCTTAACCTTGCTGTTTTGCTTTTCGCCTAACAAGCTTCCCAAAGCATTGCTTTCGTTCTTCTTGTCTTTCTTTTCAGGTTCTTGCTCTTCATAGTATTCACCAGAAACTTCAAAAATCCCTGCTCCTGGTTGGACACTAATGCTCTTAACCTTCTTGTCTTGCAATTGCGTCATAAATGTTGACGTGTTAATCGTCTGTGTTTGTGTCGCTTGGTTTGGACCAGCAACCCAGTACACAAGTCCCAATAGGCCTAAGACAACTACCACATAAAACACACTATTACGCACAAAATTGCCACTACCTTGTGGATTCTTCATGCCTAGTCCCCCTCAACAAGAGCCCAATTACTCTTGTTCACTCTTTTATTTATTAATGCTTAGTGTTCAGATGTAATATCTGCTGTATCCACCAAATCAGCGTGCGCAGTATCGTATACTTCACGCTTCAAAATCCCAACGTATGGCAAGTTACGGTAAAGTTGCTTGTAATCAAGTCCGTAACCAACAACGAAAGCCTTTGGTACATCGAATCCAACGTAATCTACGTTCGCTTCAACAACACGACCTTCCTTCTTGTCCAACAAGCTGGCAACCTTAACTGATGCTGCACCACGAGATTCCAACAATTCAATCATGAACTTCAATGAACGTCCTGTATCGACGATGTCTTCCATGATGATAATGTCACGACCCTTAATGTCAGTTTGCAAGTCAATGTTTAGTTCTACTTCACCTGACGAAGCAATTCCACCGTGATAACTAGAAACGTCGATGAATTCGACATCTGAGTATTGCATGTGACGCATAACGTCAACTGTCCACAATACAGCCCCCTTCAATACTGAAAGGATCATTGGTGTTCGTCCTTCATAATCCGCAGCTAATTCTTCTCCGACACGCTTTGCAGCGGCCGCAATATCTGCCTCACTATAAAGTACACGTTCAATATCGTTATTCATGTCCCATTGCGTCATCTTGGTTTCTCCTCAAGTTCATCTTTTTAAATTGATACACAGTACTAAGATAACACGATTTAAGTCGATTGTTTAGTACTTGTCACGGAAAGTTTTAGTCCGCTTTCAGTCAATTCTCCGTAATTGTCAACAACGTTCCTCGACGGACGAATTTTCGGCCACCACTTAGCATGACAACCCCGTTGTTCGTACTCTGATTACGCATTAACGTGACCACCTGGCGGAGTTGACGATCACTAATATCAAACATCTCATTAGACGCTAGCCAATGTTGCAAAATCAAAATACAACTTTCAACTGGCAATTGCCAATCAAACTGTCCCTTTTGGATTTTTAGCACATAATCATCGAGCACCGGTACTAATAATGCTTGTTGGCCCGCTAATTGGTCACCCAACTCAATCAAATGTCGATTCACTTGTGTATTTACTTGCGCCATTTCTGGCAAAATGACATGTCGTAGTCGATTACGAGCAAAGCTCACATCCTCATTGGAAGAATCAGATACCCAATCAAGCACTTCATGGTTATTAAGTGTACGGATATTTTCTTTAGTTAGCCCTAAAAACGGACGTACTAACGTCAGATTTTCAGACAACGGCATCTTCTCTTGCATCCCCTGCAATTGAGATAAGCGACTGCCCCGAATCAACTTATATAAAATCGTTTCGGCTTGATCATCTTCGTGATGTGCTGTCACCAAAATATTCGCACCAATCTGATTAGCCATTTCAATCAATGCGTCATAGCGTCCTTTTCGTGCCAGTTCCTCTAATGCTGCAGTTGGTTGTTCGTCCCAACTCAAACGTTGCGTTAAGCACTGTTCTAAATTATGCGTATTCTCAAACACGCGCTGAACAAATGCTTCTTCATCTGCTGAATCCGCACGTAATTGATGATTAATATACGCCGCACTCACTGTGGGTTGTACATCCACAGGTAACTTGCCGCTTGTTAACCAATGGAGTAAGTTCAGTGAATCTTCGCCACCTGATACAGCGACTAAAACATGATCATCTTTATTAAATAACTGTTTTTGGCGTAACGACTGGATTAAATTAGCATTCAACACGCGTGTTTGCATAAATCTCTCCTTATAGAAAAATGGCCGAGAAATTCTCGACCATTTCATTCATCATTTAGTTAGTTGGTAAGTTAAATACCGTTTCGCCATCCTTAGTGTACAAATGACGTTCACGTACAACCTTTTGCAAATAGTCGTCCTTTTGCAAATCTTTAGCAGTCTGCACGTATTGCTTATTATCGGCTTCCGCCTTCTCTAAGTTTTTTTGCATTTGTGCGTTACTTTGAACGGCTGCTGTGTATTTCACATATTGGCCATGGTATTGAACCATAGAAACAATGGTGAACACCAACATTGTTAGTCCGCAGATGACGATACGACGACGATGAATTGCACGTTGGTACGCCAACTCTTGTTGACGAAATGCAATTTCATTACGTCCAGCATCATTTAAGGCTTGGATATTCGTTTGTCTGTTCATGTATGCCATCTGGATTCTCCCAAAATTAGTTTCACTCATGATTTTTCCCAATAATCTAGTGTAACTATACCTAAAACAGTGACTTCTCTAAAAGAGATTTATACATTACTTAATAAACTCTTAATATGCCTTACTTAACAAACCAACTGATTCCTTATTCTGCAGATTCTGTCGCGAATGTTTCACCTTGAATTGTGTACATACGTTCTGCTTCATCCTTCTTAGTGACATCCATAATACGGTCAATTTGAATTTCACTTGTCTTGTTTCCAAAACGGATTGTTAATGTATCTCCAACCTTAACATCGCTTGATGACTTGGCTACCTTACCATTGATATCAATACGACCTTGGTCTGAAATTTCCTTTGCCACTGTACGACGCTTAATCAAACGTGACACCTTCAAAAACTTATCTAAACGCATAATATTTTCTCTACTTTCTTTTCTGCACTGTTTTGTTATTTATTTTTGGAGCTTCTTTTGAATCTTCTCACCCTTAGGAATATGCTTCCAGTCCGTTGGTGCAAATACTGGCCAACGACGCATCCCGACGAATGCAGCAATCAATCCAACGGCAATACTAATCATGGTTACCATCACACTCATACTTCGTGATCCGAATCCCATAGCGTGTAACAAGCTACGGGCTGCCATGGCACTGAAGCCAACAACCATAACTAATGATAACAGATGACGCGTCCAACGGGACCAATCCATCCCCTGCCACCATATTTTTGGAATACGCCGTAACACGATGATCGCCATCGGCACCAGACTAAAGGCTGTACTAATCGCCGCACCGGTCGTACCCGAAGTTGGGATAAACAATTCATTCCCAACATACTTAAACAAGAGCGTTAGAACTAACCACTTCGCAATGCCATGACTTTGATCGATACTTTGCAGAATACTAATCATCACCACAATCAGTGTTGCAGGTACAATCGTCAAAATGTACCACTGCAGCGTATTGCTACCTGCAGGTGTTGCAAATAACATTTGGTTCAAACTTGGCATAATTGCAATCAATCCAGCAGTAACTAAAGCACTACTTACTAAGGCTAGTCGCATCGTTAATTGGAAATCATAACGGAGTCCATCATGATTTTGCGCTAACCATTTTTCACGCATCACCGGAATCAACGTTGTTCCTAATCCTGTCGCAATTACCATACCTAATTGTAGTAATGGTTGTCCACGATCATAAATTCCTTTTTCAATTGCAGCTTGGTCAATTGTTTGACCAAAATCTTGTAAGAGCGTTGTTACGGTGAATGAATCAATCAATTGCATCAGCACTAATAATGCCGCCACGATCGCTAAAATGCCACCTTCACGCCAAAGGCGACCACCTAATTGACGCCAACCTAACTTGCTTGTTTCTTCAACCACCGTTTGTTTCGGTAGACGACGAATGTACCAAGCTAGATATAGTGCAGCGACTAATCCTGCCGCAGTAGCGGCGAACATTGCCCAAGTACCAATTTTATAAACGGACCAACCTTGCATGACACCATACCAGGCAATTCCAATGATTAAGCCAACCCGAACTAATTGCTCTAAGACTTGCGAAATCGCAGTTGGTGCCATATCCATCATACCTTGGGTATAACCACGGCCCACCGCCAAGAATGGCATGACCAAAAACAACCACGATACGGCTTGAATTTCTGGTATTAGACGTAAGTCATTCCCCATCGATTGGGCAATCATCGGTGCTCCGAAAAATAACACGCCAAACACAATAACACTTAAGATAGTCAACAACCAAAACAAGCGCCAGGCAACATGTTTTCGTGCTACTGCACTAGGTTGTTCTGCAATTACCTTTGATATAAACAATGGCCACCCGCTTAGGGCCATGACCATTCCAATACCATAAATTGGATAGACTTGTTGGTAGACGTAAAACCCAGTATTACCAACTAAATTTTGAAAAGGAACCCGGTATAGGGCACTTAAAATTTTGGCTAAGATTCCAGCTGCCGCTAAGACACCTGCCCCAGCCAACATTTTTTGTTTTCCCATAAGCTTACTTTTCCTTTGTTCGAATTGTACGTAATTCTGCTGCAAAGCTATTCAACATCTTCAACCATTCAAGTTCACTTTGTGCCGCTTGGATTGGCACGACTAATTCTAATTGGTTAATTTGCTTTACTTGGCCTGGCATATGCGCTTTCTTAAGTGCGTTTTGGACCATTGCCATATCAACAAACTTTTCGTCAAAGCTCATCACCACTTGATTCAAGTTTTGACGAGGTCGCTTCATTTGCGTAATCATCGCATAGTCTGCATTTGCCTTTAATTGACCAACTTCAATCAATGCTTCCACTGTTTCTGGCAATTCACCAAAGCGATCAAACAAATCATCCACAATTTCAGCAAATTCTTCTGGCTTGTTAGACTTACGAATGCGTTGATAGATTTCAATCTTTTGTGGTCCATCGCTGATGTAGTCTTGTGGCAAGTATGCTTGCACTTGTAGATCCAATTCTGCATCAGTCTTTTCAACTTGTTTCTTACCACGTTTGGCTTCAACTGCCTCATTCAACATCTGCATGTATAGGTCGTAACCAACCGTGTTAATGAATCCATGCTGGCTTTGCCCTAGCAAATCACCTGCCCCACGAATAGACAAATCACGCATCGCAATCTTGAATCCAGACCCAAGTTCTGTGAAGTCACGAATCGCTTCTAAACGCTTTTCACTTTCTTCACTCAACGAACGTGTTCCTGGATACATAAAGTACGCATAGGCCAAGTTATTTGAACGACCAACACGACCACGTAGTTGATAAAGTTGTGACAAGCCCATGTGATCTGCATTTTCAACAAACAATGTATTCGCATTAGGGATATCTACCCCAGTTTCAATAATCGTTGTTGTGACCAAGACATCGTATTCACCATTAATAAAGTCGACCAACACACCTTCTAGTTGTGTTTCAGTCATTTGACCATGAACATACGTCACACGCGCTTCAGGCGCGAGCGTTTGAATGTAATCCACCGTCTTTTCAATGTCATCCACACGGTTGTGTAGGTAAAAAACTTGCCCACCACGTGACAACTCACGCTCAATTCCACTCGCAATCGTTTGACCGTTTTGTTCAATCACATAAGTTTGAATTGGGTAACGATTAGCCGGCGGTGTTTCAATAACAGACAAGTCACGTACCCCAACCATCGACATATTTAATGTACGCGGAATTGGTGTCGCCGTTAATGTTAAAACATCGACGTTCGCTTGTAATTCCTTCAAACGTTCTTTGTGTTTCACACCAAAACGTTGTTCTTCATCGACAATCAATAGTCCTAGGTCTGAGAACTGAACATCCTTAGACAATAGGCGATGTGTGCCAATGACGACATCAATTTCACCGAGCGCCAACGCTTCTAGCGTTTCACGACGGTGCTTTGTGCTTTGGAATCGTGACAAAACACCAATCTTTGCATCTGTTCCCGCGAAGCGGCTGACAAATGATTCATAGTGTTGTTGCGCAAGGATGGTCGTTGGGCCCAACACAGCAACTTGCTTATGATCATTGACCGCCTTGAAACTTGCACGCATTGCCACTTCTGTCTTTCCAAACCCAACGTCACCTATCAACAAACGATCCATGGGACGTTTCTTCTCCATATCACGCTTAATTTCTTCTGTTGAGCGGCTTTGGTCTGGTGTTTCAGCATATGGAAAGGCTGCTTCGAAACGTTGTTGTGCATCACCATCAGGACTAAAAGCAAATCCTTTACGTAATTCACGTTCAGCATAAAGTGCTAATAGGTCATCCGCAATATCTTCAACCTTCTTGGCAACCTTAGCCTTTGTCTTCTGCCATTCAGTTCCACCTAATTTATTAATCTTAGGCGCTTTTTCTGCTGCACCAACGTACTTTTGGACAAGATCTAGTTGTGTCACCGGAATAAAGATTTTTGCATCTTTTTGGAAACCAATCGTAATGTAGTCTTGTTTAACCCCATTACGTTCAATGGTTTCCATCCCCTCATAGATACCAATACCGTGGTTTGTGTGTACAACATAGTCACCGACGTTTAATTCGTTGTAACTCTTAATACGCTCAGCGTTAGATAAAGTTTGTCGACGTGGCGCTTTCTTCTTCACTTGTTGGAAGAGTTCACGTTCTGTGACCACCATCATTTTTTGGGCTGGCCATTCAAATCCAGCACTCAATGCTAATTCGGTCACTTGCGTACGCTCAGTCACTAAAGCATCAGCTGCCACAGCATTGGTTGCAACACCAAAATCATTTAATGTGCCTTCTGTTTTCTCAACACGTTCAGGTGTGTTAGCCAAAAACAAGATTGTATATCCTTGTTTCTGCCAACGACTCACATCGTTCTTCAACAATGGCATTTGCCCAAAGAATTGTTGGGCTGGTCGCACAGTGACGTTTGTCAAACTTGTTTGACGTAAATTACCAATTCCACGTTGCAGCGTCGTCGTAATCACGCTGGCTTGTTTCACATCACGGGCTAACTCTGCCAACTTTAGTCCGAATGACTTAGGTTGCAAAACAAGGCCAGATTCCGCTTGTTCTGATAACCATTCTTTATTTTCGACTTCAAATTGTGCAGCATTCTCTAATGCACGTGGATAATCATCGAAAATTGCCACTCCATCAGTCGGTAGATAATCCAAAATACTGATTTGCTCTGGATATAGGACATCCAAATATGCGCGTACAGCCCCTGGCATCTGGTTGTCTGCCAACATATCTAACAAAGGTTGTACACCTTCGGTTAGATGGCGCTTCGCTGCTCCTTCTAATGCATCACGTTGCTCAGTTAGCATCAATTCCAAATCAGTTGTAAACGCTTGGCGGCGTCCTGCGTCCGCAATTAAATCCGTTGCCGGTAAAATCGTCACGTTTTCCAAGTTATCCTGGCTTCGTTGGGTCGCAATATCAAACGAACGTAATGAATCTAGTTCAGTATCAAAGAAGTCCATTCGGACTGGATATGCAGCATCCATTGGAAAGACGTCGACGATTGATCCACGAACCGCAAATTCACCCGCTTGTTCAACAGCCGCCGTCTTTTGATAGCCCATCTCCATGAATTGACTCTGTAATTCTGAGAGTTCAAATTCATGGTCGAAGTCAATCGTCAATGCAGCAGCATCAAACATGTCAACTGGTGGCAAATAACGTTGCACACCACTCGTAGACGTCACAATGATTGCATCTGCTTGGTGACGTAACGCGTGTAATGCGCCAACACGCGCAATCAATACATCTGGTGATGTTAAAGCTGTTTCTGTCGCAAGTGTATCTTCAGTTGGGAAGATATAAACTGATGACTCTCCTAATAAACCGACCAAATCTTCAAAAATTTGATCTGCATGATACGCATTATCCGCAATTAATAGTGTTGGTCCTGCGACCTGTTTATGCAAAGCCCCTAGATAGGTTGTACGTGCTGTTCCAGTCAGTCCAGAAATAACATGTCGCCCACCTTCAGGCAATGCTTGCGCTAATGTTTGTAAGTCTTCATTTTGCGCAATTAAGTCAATCAGTTGCATAATTCCCTCCCAATAGTAACCCCCGTTACTAGTTAAAACGATTCATTAGCTTTTGTGCTTCTTCACCGGCTCCGAATCCTTCAATAATTTCAATTGTACGATCAATTCCTGTCATCACTTCTGGCATTTCATCCTTTGTAAACTTCCCTAGTACAAAGTCGATAACAGCTTGGCTTTCATGCTTAGGATGTGAGATACCAAACTTTAGACGTGTAAATTCCTTCGTTCCTAGCGCTTGAATCAAACTCTTAATACCATTGTGTCCGCCAGCTGAACCAGTTGCGCGAATACGTAGACGACCTAGATCCATATCCATGTCATCATGAATGACCAAGACATCTTCATTTTCCAAATCGTAATACTTCATCAACGGTCCAACTGCACGTCCAGACTCATTCATGTATGTTGTTGGCTTAACCAACAACATCTTTTCACCCTTGTAACGCCAGTCTGCAACCATTGCATGGTGCGCACTGTCCATCTTAAAAGTTAAACTTTCGCGTTCTGCTAAAGCATCTAATGCCATAAATCCAATGTTGTGGCGTGTGTTTTCGTATTCACGACCGATGTTACCCAAACCGACAATTAATTTCATGTTTATTCCTCTTCAAATTGTTTATATCTACACGAAAGGGGGAGAATCAAGTGACTCTCCCCGTTTCATTTCATGTGAACTTTATCTATGCATATTATACCGCTAACTTTAAAAAAGTGCCATCTAGCAGGCATTAATAGCTATTGAACAGATGGCGGTCTTTAAACTAAGACAAAAGAAATAGCGAGCTCCCTAAGGAGCTCGCTTTTATTAATTATTTTTTACACAATAGCTCTAACGAGCTGAGACAGCAATATCGTTATGTCCCTTTGTTAGCGGTACAAACAAGTGACCTTCTTTACATTCAAACTTAACTTCTTTGCCATTCACTAGAACCTTGTACTTTACACCCTTGTACCCAACAACAGGTAATTTAGTCATCCCCGTCATCTTTGTTTCTTGTGCCCAAGCCACGGAATCGAACGTGCTTCCCTTGTAGGTAAATTTTTGACGAATTTTAGGATCATACATTGTCGCAGAATTAAGTGCCTTACGCCCTTGTTCTGTCGAAATATCATGGTCACGTCGCTTAAACTTATCGTCTAGCACAACATAGTCGCGACTATGATTACAACTAATCCAGTTAGCATACGTACTTGGCGTAACACGTTTCAAGTAATCATAATTTTTACGATCATGTCGAATCATTCCGATTAAACTTCCTAATGTCACGGCAACCATTGTGATAATTACCCAATGACGACGTTTGTTCGTTAATGCATGTTCCTGATAATACATCACAATTCCAACAGCTAAGAATAAGCCTGAGAACATCAAGAAGCGCATACTAAATTGGATTGTTCCTAATGGTGTGTTAACCATCCCCGGCCAATAAATGAAATTAAAGCAGCCCATCAATACTACGTTAGCCGCAATGATCCAACGACGCCAGCGACCTTCTTTTTGCTTCAAGGCTAGTACTAAAAACAAAATTAACAATACACCAATAACCAAGCCCATCGTTGTGTCACGATATTCCTTAAAATCATTGGTTGCGGTAACGATGATGTAGTTTAGGGGTGTCATCGTAGTCCAACGTACGGTGGGTGGCGTTAGTGTGTTTTGTGTCACAATTTGAAAGATAGTGAACAATGAATAGCCGGCTAATACAACGGCTAGCATGGCACCTTTTACCAATTGCCAAATTTCAGACCAAGACATTTTTTTCGTCATCAAACGATACAACTCAAACACAACAACCATCATTGTGCATAAAATCAATGACAATACATGACCATTCGCCACAATTGCCATAGCTATCCCTAACGTTACCCACCCCCACTTACGTTGGTGCCAGATATCAATCAATCCTAGTAATACCAGAGGTAATACCATATATCCAATTGCTTCACCAATCGCAACACGAGAATACATCACAATGAAGTGGTAGCCATTAAATTGATACAACAAAATCCCCAACCATTGTAGGAGACGTTGATTGGTTAATCGACGCATCAATAACCACGTAAATATCATCGTTAGAAGATTCATGATGAAGAAGCCAATTGCTAATGCCGTAAACGGCTCCGCAATAAATCGTGGCAAAATAAAAATTAGCGACGTAATCCACGGGTACATCCCTGAAATAACTGATCCTTGATTATCAAAACCGATAAAATTAAATCGACTCGGCCATTGTCCGGCTGCAAAACTTTGATAGACGGATTCAAAACGACTCATATGGAACAAACCATCTGCACTAGAATCAAAATATTGTCCAAAAAACACCACATACGTCGATAGAAATGCCAACATCATAATGACTAGCATGGACATAATGCTTTTATGTATAACTTCTTTATATTTCACATCAAACATACTGCACCCTCAATAACTTCTATGTAAAAACACCAAATTGCCTAAAAAGACACTCAAGTGTTAATAGTACCTAATTTTTAACCTGTATGCACGACTTTCCTACTCTCAGGCGTTTCCGGGTGAACACTTATAATTCTCATATTTCGTTCGATTTCTCTAATGTTTAAGAGAAAAATCTACTTAGATGCATGCAAACATGCCAAATAGTATAAGAACATGTTATGATAATTAGATTAGAAAACAAAAAGGAGATTTAATCAAATGCTTGAAACTTTAGTGAAGCCCCGTGCCGATATTATTACCATCACTAGTAATACGACTTTACAAGAAGCATTCGATATCTTAGAAGCTGAAAACCTACGTGCGTTACCTATTTTGGACGCTGATGGTCAAATGTTCCGTGGTGTCATTTACAAGCTGCACCTGTATAAGCATTTGTCAGAGCAAGCTGACATGAGCCAACCAGTAACAACTTTGATGCGTAACATGACAAAGTTTATTAACATTGACGCTTCATTCTTTGATTTGATTTTCGCACTTCGCGATTTACCATTTATTTCTGTTTTAGACGATCGTCATCATTTTATTGGGATTATTACTAACAATCGTTTAAATGAAGTATTTGAAAACTCATGGACACCTAGTTCTGGTCGTTATGTCATGACAATTTTGACTGATGGTGAACGTGGTAGTCTAGAAAAAATCTCAAAAATCATTGCCCGTTACACAGATATTCTATCTCTTGTAACATTTGATCCAGACGAAAACATCCGCACAACACGTGTTGTTGTAACGTTACCAATGGCAGTCGATGAAGCACGTTTATCAAAAATTATTCGCCAACTATCTCGTCGCGGATTCCATCTCGAATCTCTTGAAAATCTGTAGTCACTAACATCAATTTATATTGATGTTTTTTATATTCTAGCCAAAATCATAAGAAAGGAGATGACTCATGCACAAAGTTTGGAATAGTATTTGGCAAAATCAATACGTCAAAATTATCATTGATTATTTCTGTCGGATCGATTTTGGCTATGCTAGCGCCTCAATTGCTTATTTTTCTTTATTATCAATATTTCCAATGCTAATTGTGATTGGTAATCTTCTTTCTATTGTTGGTTTAGAGTTAGACACCGTTATCAATTTCCTAGCAACATTCTTACCAGAATCAATTTTACACATCCTACAGCCTATCGTTGAATCAATCTTGTTTCAAAATGGATTAGGTGTGTTGTCAATTTCGTTGTTAGTGACATTATGGTCCGTAACCCGTTTAATCGCCTCAATTAGAACTTCGCAAAACCAAATCTATGGCGTACCGGCAAAACATATCGCCATCATTGATCGTTTTGTATCTCTTTTCTGGTTAGTTTTAATTCTTGCAACTGCGGCTATTCTGTTATTGTTTGCAGCTATTGGATCAAATGTTTTGGATGTGCTGCCGATTAATGATGATACTGTCCGCCTATTGAAGTCTGCTAAACCATTAATCGTTTTCGTTGGATTGTTTATTACATTAACGCTCTTCAATTGGTTATTACCGACTAAAAAGCCTTGGTTACCGTGGGCAGTTGTTGGTACTACGTTTGAAGTATTGTGTATGATGGGATTGGCGCACTTGTTCAGTCTTTACGTGGGCTTTATTACCCAAGCATACTCATTCTATCAAGCAATTAACTCAGTGATCATTACCATGGTTTGGATGAATTTCTTAGCATTTGTAGGCCTACTTGGCACAACCATCATTGCGATTCTAAATCATATTTGGCCAGCTGTTGATAAAAATAGTCGTCAAAAGATTGTGCAAATCTCACAAAAAATGCATATTAAAAAGGAAAAAGCCTGACTTTTTATCGAATTAATTTACTGTTCATACGAAAAAGGACCGCCTCGTTAGAGGCGGTCCTTTTCATTTTATTATTGTTTTATCCTAATCGTTAATTGGCGATTAGTGTAGGATACCAATTGCACCTAACAAGATGACGAATAGTCCTAATGCAATACGGTAGTAACCAAAGACCTTAAAGTCATTGTTCTTGATGTAGTCCAACAAGAACTTGATTGCTACGTAAGCAATAATCCATGAAACGATGAATCCGACTGCTAATACCCAGGCTTGTGGTCCAGTAAATGATCCACCATCCTTGAAGTAGCTTCCCATCTTCAAAATTGTCACCCCAAACATAACTGGGATACTCATGAAGAATGAGAATTCTGCCGCAACCAAACGTGAGGCCCCTAGCAAAAGGGCTCCCAAGATTGTGGCTCCAGAACGTGATGTTCCAGGAATAATTGCCAACACTTGGAAGAATCCAATCCACAAAGCCAATTGATAAGTCAATTGGTTAATGTCTGTGACCAATGGGTTCTTGTTCTTCAAATAGTTTTCAATTACGATAAACAAGACACCATAAAGGATTAGCATTGTTGCAACAATCCAAATGTTGTCTTGCATGTAATCGTTAAACAAGAAACCAATTACAACGGCTGGCAACACACCTACCGCAACTTTGAACCATAGGCTCCAAGTTTGCTTACGTTCCAATGAAGACTTAGTTGGTGAGAATGGGTTCAACTTATGGAAGTATAACTGAATAACAGCCATAATTGCCCCAAGTTGGATAACATATTCGTACATGTGTGCGAAGGCTTCAGTCCACAAGTCTCCACCAGGAATGTTCAGAAAGGCTTGGGTAATGATAATGTGTCCCGTTGATGAGATTGGCAAGAATTCTGTAATTCCTTCAACGATACCAATAATCATTGATTTCAATAATTCGATAATCATAATTGATCTCCTCTTTTTATAACTTCCTCTACCTTATCAGAAATCAACATTTAACGCCCTAAAAAAACGCTGCCTTTAGTGCTTTTTAAAAAACGTTTATGCTACTTGCGTTATTATTTATCATATAATATACTTTGTTATACACTAATAAATAAGGAGATCCCTCATGAAAAAGAAGTTATATAAGTCAAACGACCGTGTTCTTGCCGGTGTTTTAGGAGGATTCGCAGATTACTTTAACATTGATCCTAATGTTATGCGTTTAATCTTCATCGGTCTATTCCTAGTTACATGGGGATTCCCAATGATTGCTTTCTATATCATTGCGGCGATCATCATGCCAACCCGTCACACATACAATCAATCAAATCGTGACAATATCCAAGAAGGCGACTACACAGACAAATAGTTTGTTATATGTCACTTAAACAAGTAAACAGGGCCATTAGTTTTCACTAGTGGCCCTGTTTATTTTTATTTATAACCCTACTTATTACGGCAACGGTAGTTGATAAGCATTAATTTGCGCAGCAGTAACCTCACCACCATACAATGGACCACTGTCCTCGATAGGCAATTCCAATTGGGCACGTAAAATATTAGTAATACGTTGCTTTTCAATTGGCCCAATAAATTCAGAAGATCCTGACGGTAGATTACTATATTCTCGACCTGTAAAGTTATCTGTCTTAATATTCTTTGCCGCACTGATATAACGTCCGGCAATGCGTTGAATATCATCAAATGTTAAGTCTGTCTTTGTCGAATCACCAACGACTGCTAACGTAGATTTACTTGTTAGTGCGATCGGATTGGTTACCGCAGTTTTGGCAATTTCTTGTAAGACTAAACGTTGGCGCTTTTGACGACCATAATCACCAGTAGGATCTTGATAACGCATACGAGAGAAGGCTAAGGCTGCTGCCCCATCCATTTCTGTATACATCTTCATCACATTATCCTTACCCGCATGTTGATACGTTGTCTCTCCCTTTTTAAAAGAGTACAGGTTTCCTTTATCTTCATGTGCAGTATCGGGATTGTACTTAAATGTTAGTGGTGAAACAACTTTAATCCCACCTAATTCATTCACAATTTTTTCTAAGCCACCCATGTTAACCAACATATACGCATCAACAGGTACATTCAACCATTGTTGCACTGTTTCCATTGATGTTTTAGCTGATCCAACTTCATACGCAGCATTCATCTTTAATGGGAATTTCTCCTCATAACCAACGGGTGCGATAATCGTATCACGTGGGATAGAGATAACCGTTGTTGTTTCCTTCTTAGGATTAACAGTCGCAATCATCAAAGAGTCTGTACGTCCTTTATACTTACGACCTAATTCACCGGTGTCTGTCCCTAATAGTAACACTGAAAAAGGCTCCCCTTTTTTCAGCAAGTCTGAAACATTTCGCGTCTTCTTCATCTCTGTTTTTTCGTAAGCCTTGTCCAAAGCACTTTGCGCATTAACAAAAGCGCGAATGCCAAATCCTAAAACGAAGATAAACAGAACAATCACTACGGCAAACATAATATGACGACTACGGTATGCATGTGGCCGTTCCCGTGGCCCACGCTGTTCAGCTCCTGAGACACGTTGTTGCTCGTGTTCTGGATAATTTTGCATGATATCCCCCAATTGATTAAACGGCTACCGGCGCCTTGATTGTCTTTCCGGGATGGTAGTTTTCAATCTTAATGTCGTCCATTGTGTAATCAAAAATTGACTTTACGTCTGGGTTCAACCAAAGTGTAGGCAATTCAACCATTGGACGTGACAATTGTTCATTTACTTGATCAAAGTGGTTACTGTAGACGTGCGCATCACCCAATGTGTGCACGAATTCGCCAACTTCGTATCCAGTTTGTGCCGCAACCATGTGCAACAACAATGAATATGAGGCAATGTTAAATGGTACCCCAAGGAACATGTCTGCTGAACGTTGGTATAGTTGTAGACTTAACTTACCATCAGCCACATAGAATTGGAACAATGAGTGACATGGTGGCAAAGCTTGTGTTGGCACCGCTTCAGGGTTCCAAGCAGACACGATCAAACGACGTGAATCTGGGGTTTTCTTGATCATTTCAATCACTTCCGCGATTTGATCAATGAAGCCACCTTGAACCTTGCGCCAGTGACGCCATTGCGCACCGTAAACTTCACCTAGTTCACCATACTTGTCAGCGAATGGTTGGTCATTTAACACACGTTCGATGAACAATTGACGTTGTTCATCATATGCTGCTGCGAATTCTTCATCCACAAGCGCACGACGACCAAAATCGGTCATGTCTGGCCCTGTGTATTCATCTGATTCAACCCAGTTCTTAAACGCCCATTCATCCCAGATATGGTTGTTGTTTTCCAACAAGAACTTGATATTTGTATCGCCAGCTAAGAACCATAGCAATTCACTTGTCACCAGCTTGAATGGTACACGCTTAGTAGTTAGCAATGGAAACCCTTCAGCAAGATCAAAACGCATTTGACGACCAAATACAGAACGCGTTCCTGTACCTGTACGATCCCCCTTTACATTTCCATTCTCTAAAATATCTTTGATTGTATCTAGATACATTTGTTCATTCTGACTCATTGTTATTCTCCTTCATCTGGTAATACATAGCTAGTAAGATCTAACTTGTGCATATCTGATTCGTGTACTAAAACTTGTTGTAAATCAACATTCTTTTGTTGGATCAATTCCATCACAAAATCGTCTGGA
This sequence comes from Weissella ceti, assembly GCF_018394055.1. Taxonomy (NCBI): domain Bacteria; kingdom Bacillati; phylum Bacillota; class Bacilli; order Lactobacillales; family Lactobacillaceae; genus Weissella; species Weissella ceti. The sequence continues at coordinate 253,812 of NZ_CP074441.1, read as the reverse complement.
CGATAGCTGCGTAGATAGTTGATTTTCTTAATTCCGGCTTGTAGTAGCAACTTAGTGCAGTAAACACACGGGAAATCCGTTACGTAAATTTCAGCACCTTCCGCCATAATCCCCATTTTAGCCAATTGCATCAATGCATTTTGTTCTGCGTGTACAGCACGAATACAATGACCATCACGCATTAAATCACCCACTTCATCACAATGCGGTGTTCCAACAACAGATCCATTAAAGCCACTACCAATAACACGACCGTCCTTTACCAAGACTGCTCCCACGCGTAAGCGTGGGCAAGTTCCACGGGACGCCGTCATGATTGCTTGAACCATGAAATACGTTGGCCAATCAATTCGTTCGCTCATCCGTCATACCTCTTCAAAAATTTATTATCCTTATCATAGCATTTTTTATGCCAATTTATACCTTATAATTTCATGACTCCCTTTCGCCTCACTTGAATCAGTTTCACACAGAAAGAAAGTATACTTTAAACACTGAATATCTATCCTTTTATATGTATACGTCTTGTACAAAATAAATTATGTAATGGTTTTCACGCATTTTTTTATGCCAAGGTCATTCTGCTCACATCTGACACAATTGTATTTGTAGTTGTTTTGTGTTATACTTATACAAGTGCTTATTGTTTTTAAAACGATGTTCATAAGTCAACTCCGAGAAGTTGAGATGCGAGAGGGTCTCGCGAAAGGAAGTATGTGTATGCCTTTAGCTCTAACAGAAATCAAACAACAATTGGATGATCACATTGGGGGTGAAATCCGATTGGTAACTCACGAAAGTCGTCACCGTACTATTGAACACGATGCTGTTGTACGTGAAACTTTCCCAGCAGTATTTGTTCTTGATTTGAAACAACCAGGAAACGAATTTAATCGTGCATCATTCAGCTATGCTGATGTGCTAACTGAAAACATTGAAATCACATTCCTATAAACGATGTGATGTAAAAAGACCTATGAGATACATCTCATAGGTCTTTTTGCTTTACCTGGATTTTCAGCTATGTTATCCCTCAATATCTGTACTGCTTCGGGTTTGCTTCTTCTTACGGGCATCTAACCCTGACCAGTAATTTCCCATAGCAATTAACAACGCCAATGCCGAAAAGATGATATCTTTCACACCAGCAAATTGACCATTAAAAATCATGTAAGCAATCATACCTAAAATAACTACCGGTAGAATCCATGGAATAAATTTTAAATTCAAATACCCCCATACATATTGCAGCCCAAAAATCCCTGCGATAATAATGAACAAACTAATATCGGTTAGTGATGTCATATCATATTCCTCCTTTAGAATAAACGTAATAAAGATTCCTGTTCATTTATTTTATCAATTTACTTCGCTTTTTGTTGCACCTAACACTTTACATATCAAGTTACATTACCGATAGAATAAAAAAAGATCGTACTAGACTAACTAGTACGATCTTTTTTATTAATTAGGCGTGTACACCAATGACATCGTCACTTGGCGCAACATCCAATGGATATTGCACAACTTCAAATTCATTAATGTAAGCGTCCTTGAAGTCCAAAGGCGTAATGTCAAAGTTCGCAATGCGAATTGGCTTACCTACTTCAGGTTCAGGGTCCAAGTCCAATACGTAACCAGTCAAAGTAACCATTTCTGATTCTTCAAATGAACGAATTGTTTCTTGGAAGAAGCGTTCAAAGTCATACAAAGTCATCTTTCCAGATACCTTGTAGTGCATTTGTCCTGCTTCATCAGATGCAATCTTTTCGATCAAATCATCGGCAACATCATCAATTTCATCACGAACTGTTCCGAACAATTCTTCATAGATGTCCTTGTCAGTAACGATACCTGATGTTCCACCATATTCGTCCTTAACAACAACCATTGGAACACGGTGTTCGATCATTTCTTGCAACACGTCAGTAATTGGTTGGTTTTCTGACACGTTTGGCAAGTTACGCAAGATAGTACGTAGTGACGCACCATCGTTGATACGTCCTTGACGCACGATGTCGTATGCATAAACATAACCAAGGATCTTATCCTTGTCATTGTTTGCAACAACCGGTAGACGTGAGAACTTAGCTTCTAGATATGTGTTCAACCCATCCTTAATTGTGTCAGTAACGTCGACAACAACCAATTGTGTACGGTCAATCATAATATCTTCAGCGACCTTGTCATTCATTTCGAAGGCACGCTTCATGAATTGAAGATCTTCTTGATCAATTTCCCCTGCCTTTACGGAATCAGAAGAAAGTGACAAAATTTCTGTCTCAGAGTAAATGTCTTCATCTGGATGTGGGCTGTATCCCAACATACGCGTTACGACAGCAGCTGTACGGTCAAACATCCAAATCATTGGGTAAAGCAAGATGTGGAAGAATAGAACCGGACGCACGATGGCCATCAAAACCGGAACTGGCTTATCAATCGCGATGTTCTTAGGCACCAAATCAGTAAAGACGGCGTGAATAAATGTGAAAAGCAAAATAGCGGCGATTGATGATACTGACTTAGCAATGTGTGCAGGTAGAATGTCAGCTGACATAATCAATCCAGCAATGAAACTTTCACCTAACCAACCTAAAATCAAAGAAGTTAGTGTAATTCCGACTTGAGCTGTTGAAAGGTATTCAGTTAAGTGCTCCACCATGTAGATGGCACGTTCAACCTTTGGAGAAGGCTTATCAGCCTCTTCTTGCATTGCACGCAATGCACTAGGACGAACCTTAACCAATGAGTATTCTGTAAGAGTGAACAGAATAGCCAACAGCAAAATGACAGTAATAACGACAACGTTTAAGATTATAGACGGACCAGAATCCATGAGATACCTTCTTTCAAAAATTTATATTTTTATTGTTATGTTTCTATATTAAGCGCTATACACGCCTTCGTCAAATAAAGCATTGTGTAAATTGATAAAATCTTCAAGAGTTAACTTTTCAGCACGGATTTTTGGATCCATGTTTGCCTTTGCCAAGGCATTAGTTAGCTTTTCCTTTGTTGCTTCATCTTTTCCAAATGCTGTAATCAAATTGTTCCACAATGTCTTACGGCGCATTGCAAATCCAATCTTGAATAGTGAGAACATCTTAGCTTCATCCTTAGGCAAAACAGCCAATGGCTCACGTGGTGTCAATGCAATAATAGCAGAATCAACATTAGGATTTGGCACGAAGGCCTTACGTGAAACTGTGAATGCTAACTTAGCATTCATACGGTATTCAATCGCAAGTGTTAGTGCCCCATAATCCTTTGTTCCCGGTGCCGCTGAAATACGATCAGCAACTTCTTTTTGCATCATAACAACAATGCTAGCGAAATCAACGCCTGATTGTAGAACTTGCATCAAGATTGGTGTTGTAATGTAGTATGGCAAGTTGGCAACCAACTTCAATGGTGCACTTGGATCATCGAAGCGTTCTTGGATTTCTTGAGCCAAGTTAACTTGCAAGATGTCTTCGTGGATAACCGTAACGTTATCGTATGGTGCCAATGTGTGGGCCAAAACTGGGATCAAACGATCGTCAATTTCAAAAGCCAAAACTTGCTTAGCATTACGTGCCAATTGTTCTGTCAAAGCTCCGATACCAGGTCCGATTTCAATGACGTTGTCATTTTCAGTTACATCCCCAGCAGCAACGATGTTTGTCAAAATATTGATATCAGTCAAAAAGTTTTGTCCAAGTGACTTCTTTGTATTGATACCGAATTCGTTCATGATGGCTTGCGTACGCACTGGCGTCGCAATATCTGGTCGTTCGTTCATTAAGGTTCCTTCCTTATCTGTGTGAGTGTTTGCTCAAGTTCAGCATGGGTAATGCCAAACATTTCAAGTCGCTTCAAAAGTTGCTTTCCATTTACATAGCCAAGATTTAGCTTTTCAGCAACAGCTTGTCGCTTATTCGCTGAATCAGGCCCGGCTAACAAACCTAAACGCATTAAATCTGCTTTTGTGATATCAGATTCATATGTGTCAGCCGCAACAGTTGATAGATGAGCCAATGCTTGTTGCAACGTTTCATCAGTCGCGTACTCGATGCCCAAACTGTGATGCTTAATTTGTCGTCCTGCTTCATCTTTTGTTAAGAACGCATGTTTAGCGTCTGGCACGATTTCTGTAATCATCTTACGCAATCGTTCACCATTAAAGTCAGGATCAGTAAACACAATAATACCGCGAGTGTTCGCAGCTTGTTTAATTAAGCGGAGTGTTTCGTCAGAAAGCGCTGAACCATTTGTTTCAATCGTCTCGGCGTCAATGACGCGTTGAATGGCTTGCGTATCTGCTTTCCCTTCAACGACAATGACTTCTTTAATCATTATTTCTTATCCAACCACAAACGATGTGCATTTGCCTTTGTTAGCTCTGCTACTTCGTTATATGTCATCCCCAATTGTTCCGCAACGCTTTCAATCGTGAAGCGAACCAACATTGGTTCATTTTGCTTACCACGCATTGGTGTTGGTGCTAAGAATGGCGCATCTGTTTCCACTAGCAAACGATCTAGTGGTACGACTTGCAAGGCTGCCTTAATGTCCTTAGCATTCTTGAATGTCACCATCCCTGAGAATGAAATGTACATGCCAAGATCGACGAAGCGTTTAACTTCTTCTGCATCCCCTGAGAATGAATGCATGACACCACCAAAGCTTGCAACGTCATGTTCTTTTAGTAGTTCATAGACATCATCTGAAGCATCCCGTGAATGAATCGTTACGGGCAAGTTTAATTCCTTAGCCAACTTCAATTGACGTGAAAATGCCGCCTTTTGGACTTCAGGTGTTGGGTTTATGTCCCAATAGTAATCCAAGCCCATTTCACCAAGTCCAACAACCGCATCATCTTGCGCTTGGACTTTTAGAATTTCGAATTCTTCATCTGTGAACGCAGCCACATCTTCCGGTTGCCATCCGATAATCGCATGCATACCTTCAAATTCATGGGCTAGTTCAATCGCACGTTCGTTACCTTCACGGTTGAAACCAACATTGTTCATTTCAACGATACGGAATTCGCGTGCACGTGCCCAGTACGCGGCTACATCATGCCAAAACACATCTTCATTCAAATGTGTGTGGGTATCGTAACCATCGGCTGGACGCTTAGTTGGATCATAAATCGCCATTTGTTTACCTCCATTATTAGTTGTTGTTCTGTTCCTTAGTTATCACTAAGTCTTTTTAACCTTCTTCAGTATCCATAATCAAAGCCTGCGCAGCAGTAATTTCACTGCATAGCGTTGTTGCTAGGCTTTGTGGAATTTCATGGTTAGCTACACTATCAATCACTTGATTTAGTTCAGCTTGTAACGCTGCAAACATAATACGGTTTGCGTCTTTGTCAGTCTTAACGGCCGTTTCCACATTGTGTTGACGACGTTCCATGATATTACGCATTGCGATAATCAATTGCGTGTTTTCCGGATCTTGTTCCAACACTGCAATTTCCATATCTACTGCCGGTGACAACAAATTGTTCAATTCATCAGCAGCATGTTGCCAACGTTCATGTTCATGATCGCGATAGTCAGATAGGTGTTGTTTCCAATCATTTTCAGTCGCACTTTTCATGTATTCACGTTGACGATCTAGTAGCGCCATCATTTGTGGTTGTTTATCTTCTGGCAAACGCTTAATACGATCCTCTTCGAATTGCATGAAACGTTTTACACGATCACGCTGACGCTTCTTTCGTTTATTCTTGCTCATCATCTTTTCAAAGAAATGAATCGTATGCAACATTAACTTCCGTCCCATGATACGGAAGCGTGACATACCAAGCTTATGTTGTTCTTGTGCCATCATACGTTGGTACAAGATTAATGCATCTGATGAAATTTGATCATCCGCTAGCGCTTCTTTAATAGTTTTGATGTTGGTATCAGCCAGATGGTTGTTGGCTTTTGTCCAAACATTCTTTTCAAAACGTTGTTCATATCCCATTTGGCGCTTTAATTGACCATAGATACGCGTTTTGGTTGCTTGTGGCACATCCTGTGCCTTAACAAACTTCATTCCCGCTTGAATCATACGCAAATGTGCCTTTTTAAACTCTGATGGTGTGTAATCAGGCTTAATTGTTGGCAAAATACGAGGCAAAGCAATCAAAGGCACAACCAAACTCAAGATAATCACGACAGTTGCAATGAACAAAATTTCATCACGGAATGGTACGACATCACCTGTCTCTAAGACGAATGGTACTGACAAAGCCATGGCCATCGTCATAGCTCCGTGAACCCCACCAATTGAAAAGATAATGGCATCTTTGTAGTTTTCTGCTTTGTGTTCTTTAAATCCTGCACCACTGGCTTTACGTTGGTTACGCATACGCGCTAAGAAACGTACCACTAACATAACTGCGTAGATGATTAGACTGACCCAAGTCATCCAAATTAGTGTTGGCCAAGGTGTGTTTTCATTGTCAGCTAGAATACGAACTAGTCCTGAACCTAGTAACACGAACACAGCCCCATTCAAGACGTGTGAAATCAATGTCCATACTTGGTTAGACAGATTACTACACTTCGTTGACATGAATTGTAACTTTTCACGTTCTTCATTGTGCACAACTCCGGCAATAACAACCGCAATAATGGCTGATACGTGTAAGGCATCGGCAATCAAATAAATGAACATTGGGCTCAAAATTTGTAACAATAATTGGGCCGTAATGTCGTTCAATTGGTACTTCAATAAATGTTGTCGAATGTAGACCAAGATTAAGGCCAATACTATTCCGACAATCACCCCACCAACTGCGGCGACCATAAAGACAGATGTTCCTTCCCAGAATGAGAAGCGCCCTGTAGATAGCCATAGTAGGGCTAGTTCCAATACGACCAGACCAACCGCATCATTAAACAATGATTCAAGCGTCAATGCTTTTTGTAGGTCGTCTGGCACCTCAACACCTGCCGTAACAGAATTCAAGGCTGTTGCATCGGTTGGTGTGACAATCGCCGCTAACGCAACGGCTAGCGGAATTGGCCACAATAAGATTTGTTCAGCTGAGACAGCCACAATAACGACTGAAACAATCGATAGCAACACGGCTAATCGAATAATTGAACCAAAGTTTTTAGATAGCACGTTAATTGGTGTTTGTTGCCCCTCATAAAACAATAAGGGTGCAATGATCAACACCAAGAACCAATCCGGATGGATAATTAACTGTGCCCCCACTCCCGGAATAAAGGCAATTAATATTCCCATTATAATTTGCCAAAACGCTTGTGGGATTTTTGGATACATTTGTGCTAACAAATTGGCGCCAATAATCGCCATTAAAACTAATGATATAGCTCCAAATAGACTCATAAAAATCCTCCCAATAATGAAATCAGGCCCCCATCGAAATGGCGGCCTGAGTGATTATCCCAATTCAGATCCAGCTTCGATAGATTCTGGCAAGAATGTCAATGTAACATTGCCATCCTTTTCAGCTGATAGAATCATCCCTTCAGACAATTCGCCCATCATCTTACGTGGCTTCAAGTTAGCAACGAACGCAATGTTCTTACCAACTAGTTCTGTAAATTCTGGATAGAACTTCTTAATACCTGACAAGATAGTACGTCCATTTTCAGTACCGTCATCAAGCTTGATACGCAATAGCTTGCTTGACTTCTCAACTTCAGTGACGTCAACAATCTTTCCTACGCGCATTTCAACCTTATCAAAATCGTCAAATTCAATCATAGCTTTTCCTTCTACTTCTGGTGTTGGTTCTACTTGTGTTTCAGCAGCTGGCTTTACACCAGTCATTTCTTCACGGATGTACTTTACTTCAGCTTCAACGTCAACACGTGGGAAGATTGGTTCTCCCTTAGCGACAACACGTCCACCTGAAACAAGGTCTTCAAACTTCAAACCAGTAATTTGCAAGTTTGTTTCTGCCAATCCCAATTGTTCAAAGATCTTAGCAGGTGCCTTAGTCAAAACAGGTTGTAGCATGATTGCCACAACACGCAATGATGCAGCCAAGTGGGCCATAACTGAGCTCAAAGTTTCAGCTTGGCTTTCGTCCTTAGCAAGCGCCCATGGTGTTGTTTCGTCGATGTACTTGTTTGCACGTGAAATCAACTTCCAAACTTCACCCAACGCATCTGAAGTACGTACGCCACTCATGTGGTCGTTGTACCCTTCAATAGCTTCGTTCGCAACGCGAACTAGGTCAGCATCGAATTCTGTCTTACCAGTGTTCAAGGCTGGGATAACACCATCTTCGTACTTGTTGATCATGGCAACTGTACGGTTCAACAAGTTACCCAAGTCATTGGCCAAGTCGTAATTCAACTTTGATACGAAGTCTTCAGGTGTAAAGATTCCGTCGTTACCAAATGGCATTGCGCGCAACAAGTAGTAACGCACAGCGTCGACACCGTAACGGTCAGCCAAAGTATCAGGGTAGACAACGTTACCCTTTGACTTAGACATCTTACCGTCACGCATAGTCAACCAACCGTGGGCCATCAACTTTTCTGGCAATGGTAGTCCCAAAGCGTGCAACATGATTGGCCAGTAGATAGCGTGGAAACGAACGATTTCCTTACCAACTAGTTGAACATTTGCAGGCCAGAACTTCTCAAACAATGCATCATCATCTGAACCATATCCCAATGCTGTGATGTAGTTTGACAAAGCATCGATCCACACGTAGACAACGTGCTTTGGATCATCCGCAACAGGTACTCCCCACTTGAAGGCTGTACGTGTAACGGCCAAGTCTTCTAGTCCTGGCTTGATGAAGTTATTCATCATTTCGTTCATACGTGAGTGTGGTTGTACGAAATCAGGGTGTGTTTCGTAGTATTCTGTCAACCAGTCAGCGTACTTGCTCATCTTGAAGAAGTAAGATTCTTCCTTAACCAATTCAACTTCGTGGCCAGACGGTGCCTTACCACCGATAACCTTACCAGCATCGTCACGGTAAACTTCTTCTAGTTGTGATTCAGTGAAGTATTCTTCGTCATCAACTGAATACCAACCTTCATATTCACCCTTGTAGATGTCACCTTGGTCAACGAATTGCTTAAAGATACGTTGGATAGCCTTTTCGTGTTGTTCATCAGTTGTACGGATGAAGCCATCGTTTGTGATGTCCAAGTAATCCCACAACTTTTGAATGTCCGCAGCCATACCATCAACGTATGCCTTTGGTGTCATGTTTAGCTTTTCAGCCTTTTGTTCAATCTTCAAACCGTGTTCATCAGTCCCTGTAAGGAAGTAAACATCTTCACCCAACAAACGGTGGTAGCGAGCTTCTGCGTCCGCTAAAACAGTTGTGTAAGTGTTTCCGATGTGTAGCTTTCCTGATGGGTAATAAATAGGTGTAGTGATATAGAATGTTTTATTTTCAGTCATGTGATTACCTCCGACCGTACAAATGAGTAAGGTTCTAAATTTTTGCCATGAAATGGCGGTTACTCTCTATTATAGCAAAATTCTTGACTTTTTATTTCGTTTCAGGATAAAAAAATACCATCATTTCTGATGGTATCTGGGTCACAGCTATCGATTATTTATCTCAATATTTCTGACTCTATCTTCTCTATCTCTCATATCTACTCCTTAGCGAAAGCTTCAACGATTATCCATGATGAAACTCCATAGATAACGTATCGCATAAATTGATAATGTTCTGCAAATATATGTGTCCCCGCCACACACATGACGCTACCTAAAAATAAAATGCCAAATTTTGTACGTTTCTTCATTACCACAATTCAATCCATCCATTATTCCGAATTTTATCTCGACGATCTACCCAACGTGCTAAATATTTTCCAGGACTATAGTGACCTAAGGCAATCTCTAATCCCGCTAAAATAAACTTACTAGCTCGTTTTAATCCAATGTTCGCCAATGTCCCTTTTAGGCGAGACATCAAACGCTTTTTAACATACTTCACGCCCTTGCGACGCGCTAAGGTTAAAGCTGCCCCTAATCCACCACCTAACGCCATACCAATTGCCACATCCAATACAGTCCCTAAGAATGATGTCGAAATCGCACCGTGTTTAGCTGCTAAAATCTTTTCACCCGTCAAACCATCAAAAATGGTCTTGTGGTTTTCCGTCAATTGTTTGATCAATGTATTTGTTGCACCTTGTACATTTTGATAATTGATTGACTTTGAATCAAACACTGACAAAACAGCTTCCTCATAAACAAATTCATCTTGTTGTGTCGGTAGCTTTAAGGCGGTTACTGCCTCATGGACCGTCTTAACGACCTTTTGCTTCTGTACTTGGTTCATTCGTTGTACATCAAGCATAACTGGTTCCATTACAGCTAGATTTTCTTCATCTATCTTACGTGTCTCAGTTCCTTGCGTTTCTGCCCTATGTGTCTGGCACTGTTCTAATATCTGCGCCCCCGTTAATGTGTTACTTGATACTAATGGTTCTAATCCCATTGGTACTAGTAAGCTAATCATACAGACTACTAACATTGTCTTCTGACAGAACTTCGCAAGTTGTTTCGCCATAACGCCCCCTTAGTTATTGACCGCGACCTGTGACCCTTCACAAGATTACCAAACGTCTCAATAACCCGTCAAAACAACGAAAAAACAGCTAAAACCTAGTATTGATAGGCTTTAGCTGTTTTATTAGTGGTCGATTTATAGAACATTGTAAAATAAGAAATCTCTCTATGTATTATTTCATATTTAAACAAAAAAAATACCATCATTTCTGATGGTATTTTCGGTTGCATTGCGACGTCCTATCCTCGCAGGGGGCGATCCCCCAACTACTTTTGGCGCTATTGAGCTTAACTTCTGTGTTCGGTATGGGAACAGGTGTGGCCTCAATGCCATCATCACAACACGGTATATTCAAGACTTACGTCTCTCAAAACTGAATAATATGTAAATTTTACTTCACTCTTTAATTGAGCCTTAACACCACGTTTTGTTCAACTTGGTTAAGTCCTCGAACCATTAGTACTAGTCCGCTCCATGCATCACTGCACTTCCACTTCTAGCCTATCTACCTCATCATCTTTGAGGGGTCTTACTTCATAAAGAATGGGAAATCTCATCTCGAGGCGAGTTTCACACTTAGATGCTTTCAGCGTTTATCTCATCCGTACATAGCTACTCAGCGATGCTCCTGGCGGAACAACTGATACACCAGAGGTACGTCCACCCCGGTCCTCTCGTACTAAGGGCAGCTCCTCTCAAATTTCCTACGCCCGCGACGGATAGGGACCGAACTGTCTCACGACGTTCTGAACCCAGCTCGCGTACCGCTTTAATGGGCGAACAGCCCAACCCTTGGGACCGACTACAGCCCCAGGATGCGATGAGCCGACATCGAGGTGCCAAACCTCCCCGTCGATGTGGACTCTTGGGGGAGATAAGCCTGTTATCCCCAGGGTAGCTTTTGTCCGTTGAGCGATGGCCCTTCCATGCGGAACCACCGGATCACTAAGTCCTACTTTCGTACCTGCTCGACTTGTAAGTCTCACAGTCAAGCTCTCTTGTGCCTTTACACTCTACGAATGATTTCCAACCATTCTGAGAGAACCTTTGAGCGCCTCCGTTACCTTTTAGGAGGCGACCGCCCCAGTCAAACTGCCTGCCAGACACTGTCTTCCATCGCGATAAGCGATGTGAGTTAGAGTGGTCATACAACGAGGGTAGTATCCCACTGATGCCTCCTTCGAAACTAGCGTTCCGATCTCAACGGCTCCTACCTATTCTGTACAAGCTGCACAAACACTCAATATCAAGCTACAGTAAAGCTCCATGGGGTCTTTCCGTCCTGTCGCGGGTAACCCGCATCTTCACGGGTCTTTAAATTTCACCGAGTCTCTCGTTGAGACAGTGCCCAGATCGTTACGCCTTTCGTGCGGGTCGGAACTTACCCGACAAGGAATTTCGCTACCTTAGGACCGTTATAGTTACGGCCGCCGTTTACTGGGGCTTCAATTCGTACCTTCGCTTGCGCTAAGCACTCCTTTTAACCTTCCAGCACCGGGCAGGCGTCAGCCCCTATACGTCATCTTACGATTTTGCAGAAACCTGTGTTTTTGATAAACAGTCGCCTGGGCCTATTCACTGCGGCTCAGCTTTCGCTGAGCACCCCTTCTCCCGAAGTTACGGGGTCATTTTGCCGAGTTCCTTAACGAGAGTTCACTCGCTCACCTTAGGATGCTCTCCTCGACTACCTGTGTCGGTTTGCGGTACGGGCAGGTAAACACTAACTAGAAGCTTTTCTTGGCAGCGTGACATCACAGACTTCCCTACTTTATTTCGGTCCTCATCATCACTTGTCCTTGGAAGAGCAAGCATTTAACTCACTCTAAGACTTATGATTTAACCCAGCATATCCATCAGCTGGGATCTGTTAGCCTTCTGCGTCCCTCCATCGTTCAAACATGTTCACCTGGTACAGGAATCTCAACCTGTTGTCCATCGACTACGCCTCTTGGCCTCGCCTTAGGTCCCGACTAACCCTGGGAGGACGAGCCTTCCCCAGGAAACCTTAGTCATACGGTGGACAGGATTCTCACCTGTCTTTCGCTACTCATACCGGCATTCTCACTTCTATGCGCTCCACCAGTCCTCACGGTCTGACTTCATCGCCCATAGAACGCTCTCCTATCGCGCCACTTACGTGGCACCCGTAGTTTCGGTGGTGTGTTTAGCCCCGGTACATTTTCGGCGCAGAATCACTCGACTAGTGAGCTATTACGCACTCTTTAAATGGTGGCTGCTTCTAAGCCAACATCCTAGTTGTCTATGCAACTCCACATCCTTTTCCACTTAACACACACTTAGGGACCTTAACTGACGATCTGGGCTGTTCCCCTTTCGACAATGGATCTTATCACTCACTGTCTGACTCCCGGACATACGTGATTGGCATTCGGAGTTTATCTTAATTTGGTAACCCGAGATGGGCCCCGCACCAAAACAGTGCTCTACCTCCAACACGCTTCATTCCGAGGCTAGCCCTAAAGCTATTTCGGAGAGAACCAGCTATCTCCAAGTTCGATTGGAATTTCACCGCTACCCACACCTCATCCCAGCATTTTTCAACATGCACGGGTTCGGGCCTCCAATGCGTTTTACCGCATCTTCACCCTGGACATGGGTAGGTCACCTGGTTTCGGGTCTACAACAACGTACTCAAGCGCCCATTTCAGACTCGCTTTCGCTACGGCTCCGGTCTTTCCACCTTAACCTTGCACGTTATCGTAACTCGCCGGTTCATTCTACAAAAGGCACGCCATCACCCATTAACGGGCTCTGACTTCTTGTAGGCACATGGTTTCAGGAACTTTTTCACTCCCCTTCCGGGGTGCTTTTCACCTTTCCCTCACGGTACTGGTTCACTATCGGTCACTAGGGAGTATTTAGCCTTGCGAGATGGTCCTCGCGGATTCCGACCGGATTTCACGTGTCCGGCCGTACTCAGGATCCTGTACGGGAGGTTGTTCGTTTTCGCATACGGGGCTATCACCCTATCCTGCTCAGCTTCCCAGCTGATTCTGCTAACAAACAACTTTGTAACTCCACAACGACAGTCCTACAACCCCAATGTGCAAGCACATTGGTTTGGGCTCTTCCGTTTTCGCTCGCCGCTACTGACGGAATCGATATTTCTTTCTCTTCCTGTTGCTAATGAGATGTTTCAGTTCACAACGTCTACCTTCAACCTGACTATGTATTCATCAGGTGATAACTTGCATACACAAGCTGGGTTCCCCCATTCGGAAACCCCCGGATCAAAGCTCACTTACAGCTCCCCGGGGAATATCGGTGTTAGTCCCGTCCTTCATCGGCTCCTAGTGCCAAGGCATCCACCATGCGCCCTTAATAACTTAACCTATCAACTTACGTTGATGATTCAAGTTTGAGTATGTGGCTCAAGGCCACATGCGATTTAAACTAATTTAAAAAACTCAAAAAATTACGCGGTGTATTTTTTTCGGCTCAATTTAATTAAATAATTAATTTGAAATGAATTTAAAATTTACAATATTATTCAGTTTTCAAAGATCTAAGTCACTGCCACGTGAGTGGCAATGGAGAATATCGGGATCGAACCGATGACCCCCTGCTTGCAAAGCAGGTGCTCTCCCAGCTGAGCTAATTCCCCGTTAGAATGGGACTGAGAGGACTCGAACCTCCGACCTCACCCTTATCAGGGGTGCGCTCTAACCAGCTGAGCTACAGTCCCGAGGTTCTTCTCTCGTGTATTACATTGAGTGTAAACCACTCAAAACTAAATATCGTTTCAATGCGAATGTGTAGGTTTCCGATTTTCCTTAGAAAGGAGGTGATCCAGCCGCAGGTTCTCCTACGGCTACCTTGTTACGACTTCACCCTAATCATCTATCCCACCTTAGACGGCTGGCTCCTAAAAGGTTACCTCACCGGCTTTGGGTGTTACAAACTCTCATGGTGTGACGGGCGGTGTGTACAAGACCCGGGAACGTATTCACCGCGGCGTGCTGATCCGCGATTACTAGCGATTCCGACTTCATGTAGGCGAGTTGCAGCCTACAATCCGAACTGAGACAAGCTTTAAGAGATTTGCGTACCCTCGCGGGTTAGCGACTCGTTGTACTTGCCATTGTAGCACGTGTGTAGCCCAGGTCATAAGGGGCATGATGATTTGACGTCATCCCCACCTTCCTCCGGTTTGTCACCGGCAGTCTCACTAGAGTGCCCAACTGAATGCTGGCAACTAGTAATAAGGGTTGCGCTCGTTGCGGGACTTAACCCAACATCTCACGACACGAGCTGACGACAACCATGCACCACCTGTCACTTTGTCCCCGAAGGGAAAGCGCCATTTCTGGCGTGGTCAAAGGATGTCAAGACCTGGTAAGGTTCTTCGCGTTGCTTCGAATTAAACCACATGCTCCACCGCTTGTGCGGGTCCCCGTCAATTCCTTTGAGTTTCAACCTTGCGGTCGTACTCCCCAGGCGGAGTGCTTAATGCGTTAGCTGCGACACTTAGGGGCGGAAACCCCCAAACATCTAGCACTCATCGTTTACGGTGTGGACTACCAGGGTATCTAATCCTGTTTGCTACCCACACTTTCGAGCCTCAACGTCAGTTACAGTCCAGAGAGCCGCCTTCGCCACTGGTGTTCCTCCATATATCTACGCATTTCACCGCTACACATGGAATTCCACTCTCCTCTACTGCACTCAAGTTATCCAGTTTCCAAAGCACTTCCACAGTTAAGCTGTGGGCTTTCACTTCGGACTTAAATAACCGTCTGCGCTCGCTTTACGCCCAATAAATCCGGATAACGCTTGGAACATACGTATTACCGCGGCTGCTGGCACGTATTTAGCCGTTCCTTTCTGGTAAGATACCGTCAGACACTGAGCAGTTACTCTCAATGCTATTCTTCTCTTACAACAGTGTTTTACGAGCCGAAACCCTTCATCACACACGCGGCGTTGCTCCATCAGACTTTCGTCCATTGTGGAAGATTCCCTACTGCTGCCTCCCGTAGGAGTATGGGCCGTGTCTCAGTCCCATTGTGGCCGATCAGTCTCTCAACTCGGCTACGCATCATCGTCTTGGTGAGCCATTACCTCACCAACTAACTAATGCGCCGCGGGACCATCTCTTAGTGATAGCAGAACCATCTTTCAAATAGCAACCATGCGGTTGCTAGTGTTATGCGGTATTAGCATCTGTTTCCAGATGTTATCCCCCGCTAAGAGGTAGGTTTCCCACGTGTTACTCACCCGTTCGCCACTCACTGCAATGTTCATCGTCATATCAGAGCAAGCTCTTCAAATCAGTTGAACCACAGTGCGTTCGACTTGCATGTATTAGGCACGCCGCCAGCGTTCATCCTGAGCCAGGATCAAACTCTCAATTTGAAGTTTGAGTATAACTCAATTTTTTTGTTGTTTAACAGATGTTAAACGAATTTACTAGCGAATTGACTTCGCAAATGTTTGGACCAACTAATAGTTGGTCGACCTACACATTTGTTACATCGAAACGATATTCAGTTTTCAATGATCTACTTCGTTGTTTCGTTTAGGTGATTTGCATCTCCCTGAAACAACTTAATTATCATATCGTGAACCGATATGAATGTCAACGCTTTTTCAAAAGTTTTTTAGAACTTTTTTCAGAAGCGAATCGGCTAATGACTTGCGCCCCTAAGGGTTAGCGAATCGTTTTGCCTTTGACAACTCGTATAATATTACAGACGAGCGAGCTAATTGTCAACACCTTTTTTGAAAAAGTTTTTTGAATCAATTAGCGTCGTTTCAGACGCCGTAGCGCCCTTAACAACTTGATTAATATTATAGATTGAAACGCCAAATGTCAACAATATTTGCAAAAAAAATAAACCAATTTGCGATTTGCAAATTGGTTTATCACTTATTACTATATAAGGGTTTAAAAACAAGTGTTACTTGCTGTCCTTAATTGTTTGTGGCTTACCACCTAATTCCGGTGCATCCGTCTTATATGGTGTTGTCTTTCCCTTGTTCTTCTTCATCACAGTTGGATGATCTTCTTCTAGTTTCTTCAACTTATCCATTGTTGCGTCTACCTTATATGAGTAATCGCTTGGCTTAATCGCTGAAAAATCTTTCAAAGAGTGGAAACGAAGTAGGTCACTTGTTTGCACTGCGTCTGAATTTGTTAGCGTTTGATCCACATGTGATTGAATCTTCTTTACTTCTTCTTTCAACTTAGCATTGTTATCTGGGAAGATTTCCTTTTGTGTGCGCATATCGTAATACTTGCTTCCACTACGTAGGTACTTATCTGTTGCCCAATTTCCATTACGGAAAGTCACAATTTGCTTATTATCCTTGGCCAACATGTCTTGCCCGAAGATAATATTATCCTTAGTTGATTGTCCAAGTAAGTGCATAACCGTTGGCATGATATCAATTTCCCCACCATAAGTGTGGTCTTCATATCCCTTTAGTCCCTTAGCATGCATCATGAATGGGACTTTTTGCCAATTCATTAAGTCCACATCATTTACTGAGTCTTTACCTAGCAAGGTCGCAATAGCTGCTGGGTGGTTTTCAGAAATACCGTAGTGATCACCATACAAAACTAGCAATGTATTATCGTACAGTCCTGAGTCCTTCAAGTATTGTAAGAATTCACCGAAAGCTTGGTCCAAGTAGCGTGCTGTTTGAACATAACCATCTACAGTCTTTGAACCAGTATTTGTCTTCTTAATTGAAATATTTTGGTCATCAAAATCATATGGGTAGTGATTTGAGACAGTAATAATCTTTGAATAGAACGGTTGTGGCATTTGGTCCAAGTAACCAGCCGTTTCCTTTAGGAACAACTTATCCTTTAGACCATAACCATAGTTATTCTTTTCATCTTCTGCATACTTGTAAAATGGCTTACTAAAGAAGAAGTCGTAACCCCATGACTTGTATGTGTTATCACGGTTCCAGAAACTAGCTCCAGCGCCGTGGAATGATGCAGATGTGTATCCTTCTTTACCTAACAGACCAGGTACGGCTTGGAATGTATTGGTTGTTCCATAGTTAACCATCGCTGAACCAGAAGCTGTTCCAAACAAACCTGTTTCTAGCATCATTTCGGCATCAGCAGTCTTACCTTGTCCAACTTGGTTATACACATTATCAAATGCTAATGTTTGTTGGTCATGGTAGAACTTATTTAGATTAGGCGTTACTTCTTCCCCATCCACTTTGTAATCAATCAAGAATTGTTGGAATGATTCCAAGTGGAACATAATCACGTTCTTTCCCTTGGCCTTACCAAAGTATTCTGGATTAGGTGTTGTTTGGTTACTCTTTACAAATGCTTCTACTGGTTCTAGATCGGCTTCCTTGGCTTTATTACGAACCTTGGCTGTTTGTTGTGTCTTGTAAATGTTGTAGGCTGCATATTCGTTCAAACCTAGGTACTTAACAATGTAATTATTGTCAAAAGTACGTGTCAACAAACCAGAACGGTCCTTTTCAGCCAAACCGTATCCAGCAAACATCAAGACAAATCCCAACACAGTCGTCGCTAGTGATGCACGTAAACGTACACGGACATGATCAATCTTAATCACATGGAATGCTAGCAATGCAATTAAGATAATAATGTCTGCAAAGACCAAGAAGTCAGATACTTTAATCAATCCACCTAGTGCTTTTGACAAGTTGTCCCCAGCTGATCCACCAGACGTCATAATGTTCATTGACAAGAAGTCTGAGAATTCACGGTAGTACAACATGTTTGAGAACAACCAAATTGATTGGATTAAGTTCATCAACAGCATAATCCAGTAAGCAACCTTACCGCGGAAGTATAGTCCAATACCAATTAAAATAATTGCTGTTGGAATCGGATTAAAGAATAGCAAAAATTGCTGTGTTGGTCCTGCTACCCCTAAAGAAAAGTTTTCATTGTATGACCAGTATGTCTTTAGCCACACCAAGAAAACATTTAGGATAAAGAATCCCATGGTTGTTGTTAATACACCGCGCTTCAGCGCTGCTCCAACCTTTTTCATGATGATATACCCCATTTATTTTTGTTTATTTATTAAAAAAGCCGTGCTCCAATATTCAATTGTAACAACGGCGTATTAATCGAACCTAAATTAGCGCTGGTTTTGCGCCTTTTGACGTGTTGTTGGAATCCCAAATGCAACCACACCGGCAAACATACCGAAGTAGTACGTAATTAGACGCCACAACAGCATGGCCAACATCAACTTCGCATGTGTTGGTAGGAATTGTTGGAACAAAACCGCAAACCCAACTTCTGCGCCCCCTGATCCACCCGGAATTGGGAATAATGAAATGACCATTACAATTAAGATGTGTAGAGCCAAAATTAAAATAATATCCACATCTTGCGCACCTAGTGCTAGCAAAATGAAGTATGGAATCATGTAATAGAACATCAATTGGATAAATGTAATGATTGATGCCCCAACGACATAGCGTAAGTTAGCCTTCATGACCAAACTTTCTTGATGAAATCCTTCGATTTGTTCATCAACCGATGGACGCCATTCAGCAGCCTTAGTTTTTGAGAACACACCAATAAGCTTAAAACTCACGGCAACGAGCCAGTTAGTTAGTCGTGGTAAAAACATCAGTGCCAATAAAGCTGCGACAACGATGACGTGCATACCAAATCCAAACCAGACAATTGTTGACCAATCTTGCAGCTTATCGTGAATATATTGATATCCCACAATTAACGCCAAGATAAAGTTTACAACAATCATTCCTTGGTAGATGATGAACTTCATTGTCAAAATTGAACCCGCTTTACCGGCATCAATTCCCGCTTGCATCAATGCAATTAATTGCATCGGTTGCCCACCACTAGCAAATGGTGTAATCCCATTTCCTAGTTGTTCAACCATTGGGACACGAATGGCATCACGCCATGATAATTTTTGTCCTTCTTCGTCAATGAACAGCTTGACTACGGCTGCTTCAAGCAGCAAGTAGGCTAACATGCACAACAATGCCACCAACAACCACCATAGATTTGCTGATTGCATATCCAGCATAAACTGATGCAAACTAATATCACGGAATGACCATGCAAAAATCAAAACACCAAATAACAACATCACGACAAAAATAGTTAAATTACGGCGTGACATGTTTATACCTCTTGCTTTTGTTCTGCATAAAACTTTAGCCAAATTTCAGCAACATTAGCTTCAGAATAACGATCAGATGCAGCCAAAGCTTCTTTAGATAGTTCTGCAGAAAAATCAGCATCTTCGGATAGACGTTGTAATGCATCTTGCATCCCCGGACGCCCATCAGCTGGCACATAGTATCCATCCAAAATTGCACGATACAAATCGATATCACGCAAAACCGTTGGTGTCCCTGTACTAAAGGCTTCAAGTGCTGACATAGGGAATAGTTCAGTAAAACTAGGCAACAAGAACACATCTGCCGCATTGTAGTACTTGTTCATCAAGCTTCGATCAACGATTCCTGGGAAGTGTAGATTAGCTGGTGGATTATCCACTACCTTCTTCAATTCTTCATATCCAGCGGTCATTGCGCCGAATGAGAATCCGCCTGCCCAAATAAAGTGCCAGTTAGGATTTGCTTCAGCTAAGGCAATAAAATCCCAGATACCCTTACGTTCTTGAACTTGACCAACACCCAAGATAACAAATGCATCTTGTGGAATGTCTAATTCTTCCCGAACAGTTACCTTTTCTTCAGCTGACATTGGATAAAATGTTTCCTTAGCCACGAAGTTAGGGATGTATGTGACACGCTCACGCTTTACACCCAAATCAACTAACTTATCGATAAAGGTTGGGTTAACGACTACCAAATGATCCATACGCTTGTAAAAGGTCATCAAGTACCAGTAGAAAATTTTCTTAATTGGTTTAGGAAGCTTAATTGAGTCTTCCAATGTTTCAGGAATAAAGTGTACATAACCCAACTTACGTCCACGCTTTGGCAAGAACGTACTTAAGAAGTATTGCAAATTAATCGTATGGTAATGACTAATATCAGCTGACTTTAGGGTATTAAATTGCAGCTCTAGTTCTTCTGGGAACTTACGTTGCAACAAATTCACGAGTTCACGGTAAGCAGACCCAACCCCTTGACCTGGAACTGTTTCTGCCGCTGAGAACATTGTAATCTTAATCATTTGAGTCTCTCCTAAAAGGATGCAAGAATGAACGTGCGTATTCGGCATCGTCATCATCTTCTTCATCAGTTTCTGCTTCCGCATGGTATAGCGAGAAGGCAAATTCGTAAAAGTCGTTAATACGCTTTCCGAATGTACGCTCGTCAATTTCGTGTAGTATTTCAGCGCGACTCTCAGGATTCCCCACAGTCTCACCTTGTTGCTTAGCACATAGGTAGCGCACAATTGGTTCAATCATTTCTGATCCATCATCAACCAGCGTTCCGATATTGTCATCAACCACGATTGTATCCATGTAGTCACTGTGCATCGCCACAACTGGTGTATCGGCCGTAATCGCTTCGATAAATGTTAATCCTTGCGTTTCAGACGTTGAGGCTGAGACGAATACATCACCTAAGCGATAGTAGCCGTAGACGTTATCATGGTTCACCTCTCCAACAAAGATAACTGAACTGGCGACACCAATTGCCTCAGCATGATCCTTCAAAGATGCCATGGCAGGTCCATTACCAACAATAACGAATACTGCGTCGGGAACATCCTTCAACACTTCAGCGAAGACTGATAGTGCTTGATCAATATTCTTTTCAAAGGCTACACGACCAATTGACATTAGTACTGGTGTATCTTGTGCCAACCCTAATTCTGAACGTAGTTCATCACTGTTGTCTGTTGCTTGGTTATGCGCCACTTTTACTCCAGTTGGAATAATTTCAATAGGGGCTTTTACCTTATACTTTGTTAGCGTATCAAATGTTTGTTGTGACGGAGAAACAATCGCCGTCATACTGTTCAAGAAGTATCGTGCAATCAATGCCACATCCGCCGGACGAATCAAACGACCATTCGCAACATAATGCAAATAGTCTTCATAATTTGTGTGGAATGTGTGTACCACTGGAATCTTTAATTGACGGGCAACAAACTTCCCAATTAGGCCCAAAGAAAATTCAGTTTGTGTATGTACCAAGTCCAATTGTAACTTCTTGGCAATTTGTAATGCTTGGAAGCCACCACGGTAAGTAATACGTCGATCTTTAAACCCAATAAAAGGCATACTTGAAAAACGGTAAATATGTGGTTCAATTGTTGGCTTTTTAACCTTTGGATCAGTAGATGTAAAGATGTACACCTCGTGCCCCTTCGCTTCCAGTTGCTCTTTTAATGTCTTGATTGACGTCGCTACCCCCGACACTTGTGGAAAGTAGGTATCTGTAAACAATCCAATTTTCATCACTAGGCACCTTTCATAAAAAAATAATATTCCTTTCATTTTAACAAGAAAGAACATGCATTGTAAATTTAACCATTAAAAAAAGACGCTTTTCAGCGTCTTCTTAAAATTATGCTTGGTGTGCATCACTCCATGCACGTGGGTTTTTACGCCATTCAGTTAATGTTGCCATTTCATCAGGTGTTAATTGACCCTTTTCACCAGCAACTGCAACTAATTCTGCATATGTTGTTAATGGTGCAAATTCAGTGTTGGCAGCAGCAAAGTTTTCATCTGCAGCAGGCAATCCATAAGAGAAGATTGATACCACACCGTCAACAGCCGCCCCTGCTTTGCGTACTGCTTCGACTGACCCTAAGACAGAACCTCCAGTTGAGATTAAGTCATCAATCAAGACAACACGACTGTTTTCATCAACACGACCTTCAATTTGATTTCCAGCCCCGTGATCTTTTGGCTTTGAGCGAACATAGATCATTGGCAATCCCATCACTTGGGCAACCCAGGCCGCGTGTGGAATTCCCGCAGTTGCAACCCCACCAATTACATTGGCTTCTGGGTACTTTTCACGAATCAATTTGGCCAATCCTTCTGCGATTAAATCACGTACCTCTGGATAGCTAATCGTTTGACGATTGTCTGTATAGATTGGGCTCTTTAATCCAGATGCCCAGGTAAATGGTTCATTTGGTTGGAATTTAACTGCTCCTATTTCTAACAATGAACCCGCGACTGCTTGTTGATAATTAACCATGTTTAACCCCCTCAAATCCTTTAACCACTAGTTGATATGCATTAACCGGCTGACTGGCTTGCGTAATTGATCGCCCAACTACCAGACCATCCGCTGTTTTTTCAGCCGCACGTTCTGGCGTCATCACACGACTTTGATCACCTTGACTATCTCCAGCCAAACGAATTCCCGGTGTAATTGATAAGAAATCATCCCCTACAGCATCATGAATCATTTGTGATTCAAACGCTGATGAAATTGTCCCATCAATACCCGCACTCTTTGCTAGCTTAGCGAGGTGCACCACTGAATCATTCAATGACGCAGTTACCATTTGTGTTTCTTGCATTTCGGCTTCACTAAATGATGTTAATTGCGTAATTGCAAGCAACTTAGGTGGCGTCACTCCCAATGTACGCGCACCCTCATTTGCTCCAGCTACCGCTGCTTCCATCATTCGCTTTCCACCCGCTGCATGAACCGTCAAATAATCAACATCTAATTTCGCCAAATTTTTCACTGCTTGGCCAACGGTATTTGGAATATCATAAAGCTTCAAATCTAGAAAGACCGTAAAGCCGGCTGCTTTAAGATCCTTTACTAAATTTGGTCCTTCTGCATAAAACAATTCCATCCCAACTTTTACAGCTGGTCGATTGTCCGTTGGAAATGCAGACAAGAAGTCCCACATTTCATCGGCAGTTGGAAAATCTAACGCAATAAAAATAGGTGTTGTCATGACTTTTCCTCCAGTTAATTCTTACAACATGTTCTTATGCCATTGGGTTGACATCAAAAGCACGTGCTTCTAGCACATGCAACAAAGCGTCGACTGTGTCGAAGTTTGTAAATAGTGGTACTGCATTTTCGATGGCTGCATTACGAATCATTAGTCCGTCGCTATCTGCGGCTTCGTCAGCCTTAGTTGTGTTGATTGCTAGTTGCAAGTTTCCATCGCGCATTGCTGTCACTGCATTGTTATCTGATTGTCCAATCTTATCCAATACTGTGACACGCAGGTTGTTGTCAGCCAAGAAGTGCGCTGTTCCTTCAGTTGCCACAATTTGGAAACCAAGTGCATTAAAGCGCTTAGCCAAGTCCAAAGCTTCTTCTTTACCGTCATCGGCAATTGTGAACAAAACATTTCCGAATGTTGGAATCTTTGTGCTTGCTGCTTCAAAGGCCTTGTACAACGCCTTAGCATAAGTGCTATCAGATCCCATAACTTCACCAGTAGACTTCATTTCAGGTCCAAGCAATGAGTCAACCATTGGCAACTTTGTGAATGAGAAGATTGGCGCCTTAACGTGGACATTTTCGCTTTCAGGCACAACCCCAGTAACCAATCCTAAGTCTGCTAGGCGTTGTCCCAACATACCCTTTGTTGCTAATTGTGCTAGTGGTAGTCCTGTCACCTTTGAGATGAATGGTACTGTACGTGATGCACGTGGGTTAACTTCGATAACGTATGCTGTGTCATCGTGGATAACGAATTGCACGTTCATCAATCCGACTGTCTTCAATTCCTTGGCCAAAGCGATTGACGCTTCAACCATTTCATCCTTAACCTTTTGTGACAAAGTTTGTGTTGGGTAGACTGACATTGAGTCACCTGAGTGCACTCCTGAACGTTCAATGTGCTCCATGATTCCAGGAATAACCACTGTTTCACCATCTGACAAAACATCCACTTCTGCTTCATCTCCAACTAGGTATGAGTCAATCAAGACTGGATGGTCGTTAGATACTTGTACCGCACGGTGCATGTAATCTTCTAATTCAGCTGAATTTCCAACAATTTCCATCGCACGTCCACCAAGCACGTATGAAGGGCGAACCAAAACTGGGTAGCCAATTTCATCTGCTGCAGCTAGCGCACCTGGGATTGTTGTTGCGGTCTTTCCACTTGGTTGCGTTAGAGCTAAACGCTTAATCACTTGGTCAAATTCTTCACGATCTTCAGCCTTGTCCAAGTCAGTCACTGTTGTTCCCAAGATTTGAACACCACGTTCTGCCAATGGCGCAGCCAAGTTGATAGCTGTTTGTCCACCAAATTGCACAACAACACCCTTTGGTTGTTCTAAATCAATGACGTTCATAACGTCTTCGATTGTTAGTGGTTCAAAGTAAAGCTTATCTGAAACTGAGAAGTCAGTTGAAACCGTTTCTGGGTTTGAGTTCATGATGATTGCTTCGTAACCCATTTCTTGGATTGCCTTAACTGCGTGAACAGTTGCATAATCAAATTCAACTCCTTGCCCGATACGGATAGGTCCTGAACCTAGTACCAAGACGCTTTCGCGTTCTGAACGTACTGATTCTGTTTCCTTTTCGTATGTTGAGTAGTAGTAAGGTGTTTGTGATTCGAATTCCGCCGCCACAGTGTCTACCATCTTGTAAACTGGCATGATGCTGTGTTCTTGACGCAAAGCCTTTACGTCATCCCCTGACATGTTCCAGAATCCACCGATTGTTGCGTCGGCAAATCCGTTCTTCTTAGCCAATTCCAATGTGTCTGCATCTGCGACATTTTCAGTCAAAGCTTGTTCGATTTCAATAATACGTACTAGCTTGTCCAAGAAGAAGAAGTCAATCTTTGTACGATCATGAATTGTTTCTGGTGTTGTCCCACGACGTAGCAATTCAGTAATCATGAACAAACGATCATCACGCGCTGGCATTAGTAGGTCTAGCAATTCTTCTGTCCCTACTTCTTCAAAGCGCATATCGTCCATTCCTGTCACACCAATTTCTAGTGAACGAACAGCCTTGTTCATGGCTTCTTCGATGTTACGACCGATGGCCATAACTTCACCAGTTGCCTTCATTTGTGTTCCTAGATGACGATCAGCTGATTGGAACTTGTCAAATGGCCAACGTGGAATCTTAACGATCACGTAGTCCAACGCTGGTTCTAGTTCAGCCTTTGTTGTCCCTGTAACAGGGTTCATGATTTCATCTAGTGTCAAACCAACTGCAATCTTAGCTGCCATCTTCGCAATTGGGTAACCAGTTGCTTTTGAGGCTAGCGCTGATGAACGTGACACACGAGGGTTAACTTCGATGATGTAGTACTTCATTGATTCTGGATCCAAAGCCATTTGGATGTTAACGCCACCTTCAATCTTCAAAGCACGGATAATCTTCAAAGCTGCATCACGCATCATTTGTAGTTCAACGTCTGAAAGTATTTGAACTGGTGCTACAACGATTGAGTCACCGGTGTGCACACCGACTGGATCAAAGTTTTCCATTGAGGCAACGATCAAGGCGTTGTCAGCACGGTCTCGCATAACTTCAAATTCAATTTCCTTGAACCCAGCGATTGAGCGTTCAATCAACACTTGTGTTACTGGTGACAATTCCAACCCAGTTTCAGCAATTTCTAGCAATTCTTCACGAGTAGCCGCGATACCACCACCAGTTCCTCCTAGTGTGTAGGCTGGACGAACGATAACTGGGTATCCGTTCCCTTCAGCGAAATCAACCGCTTCTTCGATTGTTGTGGCGATTGTTGATTCAGGAACTGGTTCGTTCAAACGTTCCATCAAAGCCTTAAATTCTTCACGGTCTTCCGCTTCTTCAATGGCTGACAACTTTGTTCCCAACAATTCGATCCCTAGGTCAGCCAAGATACCTTCTTCAGCCAAATCCTTAGCCATGTTCAAGCCTGTTTGTCCACCTAGCGTTGGTACGATTGCGTCTGGGCGTTCCTTACGCAAGATACGTTCCAAGAATTCAAGTGTTAGTGGTTCGATGTACACTTGGTCTGCCATTTCAGTGTCCGTCATGATTGTTGCTGGGTTTGAGTTAACCAAAACAACTTCATAGCCTTCTTCCTTCAAAGACATTACCGCTTGTGTTCCTGAGTAGTCAAATTCGGCTGCTTGTCCGATCACAATTGGTCCTGAACCAATTACCAAAATCTTGTTAATATCTGTACGCTTAGGCATTGTTTGCTTCCCCCTTGTCAGCTGCAATCATTGTTAAGAAATCATCGAATAGGTATTCAGCATCATGTGGTCCAGGCGCTGCGTCTGGGTGGTATTGTACTGAAAAGGCTGGTCGATTTGTCAAACGAATTCCTTCAACTGATCCATCATTAATTTCAACTTGTGTTACTTCTAGGTCTGTTCCTACCAATGAATCTGCATCAACTGCATATCCGTGGTTTTGAGATGTAAAGTCTGAACGTGAAAGTCCAATTGTCTTAACCGCGTGGTTAAATCCACGGTGTCCAAACTTCATCTTGTATGTCTTTGCGCCGTTGGCAAGGGCAAATAGTTGGTGTCCCAAACAAATTCCCATCAAAGGCTTAACGGCTTGCAATTCGCGAATAACTGGCAAAATGTGTGCGACATCTTCTGGGTTACCAGGTCCATTTGACAGTAGAACACCATCCGGGTTAACAGCCAGCACTTCTTCTGCTGTTACTGTTGAAGGGAAAACAATCACGTTTACTTGACGCTTAGCCAATGCACGCAAGATTGAGTTCTTCAATCCGAAGTCAATCAACGCAATTGTTGGTCCCATGTTGGGGTTAACGTATGGCTTCTTTGTTGAAACTTCCGCAACTTGTTCGTTTGTTAGGACTGCTTGGCTCAGTTCAGTTACTAGGTCTGTTGTGACTTCATCAACGATCGTCGCCTTCATAACACCTGAGTCACGCAATTCCTTTGTTAGGGCACGTGTATCAATCCCTGTAATTCCAGGCAAGTCATTACGTTCTGCCCATTCGCTAATTGACATTTCTGAACGCCAGTTCGAAGGACGGCGTGCAATTTCGTGCGTTACAATCGCTGTTGCGGCTGGTGTGAATGATTCGAAATCGTCACGGTTAATTCCGTAGTTCCCAATCAATGGGTATGTGAATGTCAAAATTTGTCCCTTGTATGACAAGTCCGTGATTGATTCTTGGTAACCTGACATCCCTGTATTAAATACTAATTCCCCAACGACGGATTTCTTTGCCCCAAATCCTTCTCCTGCATATACTGACCCATTTTCTAATACGAGATAGCGCTTCATGTTTTTCCCCTTAATTTGCTTGATAGACAACTTCACCGTTTACGATGGTTGTTGTTGTTTGTCCGTAAATTTCTTCCCCGATAAATGGTGTGTTAACACCCTTTGATACAAATTCATCTGCTGTGATGGTGTGTGCTGTATCTAGATCGAACAATGCTAAGTTTGCACGTTCACCAACTGCAATTTTTGTTGGTGCATCTAAATTAAATTGCTTTGCTGGCCCACTTACCATCCACTTCATCACATCAGCTAACGTTGCGATACCTGAGCGAACGAAGTGTGTGTAGATTAGTTGGAAACTTGTTTCAATTCCTGTAATCCCAAATGCTGCGCCGATAAAGCTGCGTTCTTTTTCTTCAACTGAATGTGGTGCATGGTCAGTCGCAATCATATCGATTGTGCCGTCTAGCAATCCAGCAATCACACCTGAGCGATCATGCATGGTACGTAGCGGTGGGTTCATCTTGAATAATGCATTGTCACCATCAATATCTGTTTCATCTAGTAGTAGATGATGTGGTGATACTTCAGCGGATACCTTCACCCCTTGTTGCTTAGCGATACGCACCAACTCAACTGAATCTGCGGTTGACAGGTGGGCAACGTGGTAGTGCACGCCTGTTGCCTTTGCCAATACTAGATCTCGCGCTAGTTGTGATGACTCAGCCAATGGATCAATTCCTGGTAGTCCCAATTCTTCAGATCGTTCTCCCAAGTTCATCACGCCACCGTTCATCAATGACTCATCTTCTAGATGCGCAACTAGTGGTAAGTCTGCTGCTGCCGCTAACTTCATGGCATCTCGCATTGTTGCAGCTGTTTGAACACCCTTACCGTCATTTGTGAATGCGACAGCGCCGGCTTTTGCCAATCCTTCCATTTCACCAACTTCATCCGCCGTTAGACCAGCTGAGATGGCCGCATATTGTTCAATGTTCACAACGCCGTTTTTCTTGTTCAAGTTTTGAACTTGTTCAAATGCTTCTACCGTGCTTGGCACTGGGTTCAAGTTCGGCATTGCTGCGACTGTTGTAAATCCCCCACGAGCAGCGGCGTATGATCCAGTAGCAATTGTTTCTTTATATTCAAACCCTGGTTCGCGGAAGTGAACGTGAATGTCAATTAGACCTGGTGTCAGCAAGGCTCCCTTTGCATCCAATACCTTGTCTGCCTTAACTGTCAACTTTGGTGCAATTTCAGCGATACGTCCATCACGAACCAAAACATCGTTTTGCGTTAAATCGTTGTTTGCCACAATTAGTTGGGCATTCTTAATTAGTAAACTTGTCATTATGCATCCCCCAATGAGCTCAAGATGGCCATGCGTGCGTATACACCGTTTGTCATTTGCTTAAAGATTCGTGACTTCTCGGCTTCAACCAATTCATCCGCGATTTCAACGTCGCGATTAACTGGCGCTGGATGCATGATAATCGCATCGGCCTTTAGTTGATCGTAACGTGCTTGATTCAACCCGTGATTGCGGTGGTAGTTTACTGCTGAGAAATCTACATTTTCCATATCCGCTAGTCGTTCGTGTTGAACACGCAGGAACATCACAACGTCTTGTTCTGCTAGCCCTTCATCCAGTGGTGCGTATGCGCCAAATTGGTCAAAGTCAGCTGGGTACCATTCTTCTGGTCCACTGAAGCTGACTGTTGCTCCCAAGCGCGTCAAGATTTCAGCGTTTGAGCGCGCAACACGTGAATGTGCCAAATCTCCAACGATACGAATGTTCAATCCTTCAAAGCGACCATATTCTTCGTAGATTGTCACAAGATCTAGCAAACTTTGTGATGGGTGTTGGCCGTTTCCGTCTCCTGCGTTAACTAGGTGTGGCATCAAGTCTGATTGTTCTTCAATCAATGGTTGGTACCAGTCGTTCATGCTGTGACGAATAACAACTGTATCTACCCCGACCGCACCTAGAGTCTTTAGCGTGTCCATCAAACTCTCACCTTTTTGCGTTGAACTCGTTGATGGATTGATATGTACTTGTTCCCAGCCCAAGTTAAGTTGCGCAACTTGGAAACTCGTTTGTGTACGCGTTGAATTTTCAAAGAATAGATTTGCAACCAAACGTCGTTCTTGTTTCGGTTCCTTACCTGCCTTATAAGCTAGTGTTAGATCAATCATGTCGCGGATTTCTTGAGTTGTTAAGTCATTTAAGTTCACAAAGTTTTGCATGCCTGCCTCCTGGTATAGAAAAAGCCCTACGAATCAATGTGATCCGCAGGGCTTTCGACAAATACTGTGTGGAAAAAGAGTACATAGCGTTCTTGTTTCCCATTTGCTGAAGCCACCCTTGCGAATCTCTCTGGATTCAATCTTAAAAGGTGTTTCGTTGTTAAAAATATTGTAGCACAGCCATTTTACTTAGTAAACATTTTTGTAAAACAAATAAACCTGTTAAACGTTTTACTAAAAGATATTTAGTACTTATATTGAGTCACGTCCTATTTAACAACTAACTTCGTCTTATTTTTTCAACTTATAACGCTAAATTGAGTACTATTACATGTCATTACATTCTAAATGGATATATTTAAACTTATATTATGCACAAAAAATTTCATATGCACTATTTACTCTTCATTGATAGAACAAATAAAAAAACACCGGTAAAAACTTTACCGGTGTTTTACTACTATTAACTAACGTTATTATCAGAAATAATTTGATCCACTAATTCAGAGATTTCATCTGTCTTAGTCCACTCTTGATATTCAGGAATGGCTACTTGCGCGGGAATATCAAAATTTTCATTCACATAGCGTTCATACTTTTCAACACTTGTAGAATGCGGAATATTAATCTTTAGAATTCGGACTGATTTAATCATCCCTTGTTCTGCTGCATATTCTGCTTGTCCATTGTGTAAAAGATTCCCAATTTCCTTATATGTTGAACCATCGTTACGTGTGATTTCTTCAATAATATCAAACGTTTGATAATTTTCTGCGTCCATTGGTTTATCTTCCTTCTTTTTTCCTTTTAGTTTACACCGACTTCAGCGTTAACAACGTCAACAATTGCATGTACGTATTCGTTAGCTAATTCATCAGTTGGTGCTTCAACCATGACACGTAGCAAGTCTTGTGTTCCTGAAGGACGAACCAAGACACGCCCGTCTCCAGCCATGCGTTCTTCAACATCAGCAATAATTGCTTGAATTGCTTGGTTATCCAAAGCCGCCTTCTTGTCAGTTACTTGTACGTTGATTAATTCTTGTGGATATTCAGTCATTTCAGCAGCTAATTCTGACAATGGCTTACCAGTGTCCTTCATAACTTGCAACAATTGTAGCGCAGTTAGCATTCCGTCACCAGTTGATGCCCAATCCAAGAATACGATGTGTCCTGATTGTTCACCACCAACGTTGTAACCACTCTTGACCATTTCTTCAACAACGTAACGATCACCAACAGCTGTCTTAACAGATGAAATGTTGTTGGCATCCATCGCCTTGTACATGCCGATGTTAGACATAACAGTTGTTACAATTGTGTCTTGACGCAAACGTCCGTGTTCAGATAGGTACTTACCTACGATGAACATAATCTTATCACCGTTAATAACACCACCCTTTTCGTCAACTGCAATCAAACGGTCTCCGTCTCCGTCAAAGGCCAATCCAACTTGTGCATTGTTTTCAACAGTAAATGCTGCAATTGTTTCAGGGTGTGTTGATCCAACACCTTCATTAATGTTCAACCCATCTGGGTTTGTTGCCATTGTTACAAAGTCAGCATCCAAGTCAGCAAACAACTTTGCCACTGAGAATGAAGTTGCACCATTCGCAGCATCAATAGCAATCTTCATGCCTGAAAGATCATCTGGTGTTGTAGTTTGTAGGTATGACAAGTACTTTCCGGCACCTTCTGGGAATAATGATACAGTTCCCAATCCTTCAGCAGCTGGACGAGGTAATTCATCAACTGGTGCATCCAAAAGCGCTTCAATTTCTGCTTCCAATTCATCAGAAAGCTTGAATCCATCATTTCCAAAGAACTTAATTCCGTTATCTTGCGCAGGATTGTGTGATGCGGTGATTTGTACCCCTGCATCTGCTTCTTGTGTTGGTACTAGGTATGAAACACCCGGAGTTGGAATAACTCCTAATTTCAAAATTTCAATCCCAACAGACAATAGTCCTGCTACCAATGCAGATTCTAACATTTCACCAGAAATACGTGTATCACGCCCAACCAAAACCTTTGGTTGACGCCCTTCAGCGTGACGAGTCAACACAGCTCCACCCATACGTCCCAAACGAAATGCCAGTTCTGGTGTTAGTTCCTTATTTGCAATCCCACGGACTCCATCAGTCCCAAAGTAATGTAATTCAACCATATCTCTCTCCTTTTTAATAACTATCCTTTTGGTTTAATTGTAACTTGTAGCCTATTATTTTTAATTGTCGTTCCCTTAGGGGTTGGTATTTCAACTTCCGTTGTTGTTTCTTCAGTCACATTTTTTAAATCAATCGGTACTTCAATTGACTTTAATAGATCTAATTCAGAAACTAGCCCAGATACTCGAACTTCATTTAAACTACCAGTTATTTCAAATTTAGATAGATCCCCATTTTCACCAACAAATTTCACCGGAATATCTCGATTTCCCTCACCTGCTTCGATAGGAATTTCTACCTTCGCAATTTGTGGAGAAATCGCAACGTTAATTGGTGTACCATTAGCGTCAACTGCTTGTAGTACTACAGATTGATTCACTGTCTTATTTGTATCACGCTTCAATTGCACATTGGCAATCACACGATTAACTGCCCAGACAGCATCTGCACGACCAGAAATTTCCACCTTATCAACAGACGTGGATACCTTACCAGTATGATAACCTTCCGCAATTGCTGATTCGTTATAGGTTACTTGGACATCATGTGTTGCTGTTGCACGCTTAGTAATTGTTAGGTCCAGGAATTCCGGGTTAATCTTGAACGTTAATCCATTATTCAAACCTGATTCTTTTAGCGTGACACGATGCTCGCCAGTGTCTAAATCGGTTAAATCAGCATATACTTGGAAGTTTTTGGTATTCTGCGCTGTAGTAACTAATGCAGAGGCTCCTTCAATCTCAATTTTGACTGTCTCTGGCGCACCAGCAACATAGTACTTATCTGCATCTAATCCGTTTAACTGAAGAGGTACTGTGACAACCGCTGTTTTGGTTGTAACTAATCCTCTAAAGTCACCAATCTTACCATCGCTTGGTGCTTCACGTGTAATATTTGAACCACGTTGCCCACCCACATAAACCGCAAGTAAGATTGCTAACAATAAGCATACCATTAAATATAATGTTTTTTCAAAATTCGGACGCATTTACTTATCCTCCTTTCGGAGTTTCATCGCAGATAGAAAGATGTGCCATGGCTTTTCCGGTCCGTCTTGTTTAGGCAACAATTGGCGTTCTAAATATTTCAAGTATTCATCACGTTGCAAATTTTGCATTAATTCTGCATTACGTGTAATTGATACAGCCCCTGTTTCTTCAGAAATAACAATTGTTAGAGCATCTGTTACTTCAGAAATCCCAACAGAAGCGCGGTGACGTGTTCCTAATTCTTTTGGAATCAAAGCACTATCAGACAATGGTAGGTATGCTGCCGCAGCGGCAAGACGCATATCACGGATAATCACGGCTCCATCATGTAATGGCGTGTTAGGGATAAACGTTTGAATCAACAATTGGCTAGAAATTTCAGCATCCATTTCAATTCCTGTTTCAACATACTCTTCTAGTCCTGTTTCCATTTGAATAGACATCAGCGCTCCAATATGACGCTTTGACATATATTGAATGGCATCATCCAGTGAATCAATCAAGTGTTGTGCCTGCATCACTTCTTGCTTTTGCTTAATGAATGGACGACGTCCCAAGTGTTCAAGTCCACGGCGAATTTCTGGCTGGAAAACAACCACCAACGCAATCACACCCCAATTAATAACTTGATCAGTTAGCCACGAAATAGTACTCAATCCCACATACCAACTAACTAACTTCACGATTACGACGATCCCAACTCCACGAAGTAACATGACAGCCTTTGTTCCGCGAATCAACATAAATAAACGGAATAATAACCACCAAACAATCAGTACATCAATTATTTGGACGATACTAATATTATTGACATAATCTAAGAATCCTTGCATCCCCTACTCCTTTTCATTTGTCGTTATTTAGCTTAATTAACTACTCACCTAAGATACGAACTTCTGTTTCCAAGCTGATCCCGGTTTGTTCAAAAACAACTTTTTGAACATGATGGATAACGCCCACGTAGTCTGCGCTCGTTGCATCATTAAAGTTAACAATGAAACCAGCATGTTTACGTGATACTTGTGCCCCACCAATTGTAAAACCTTGTAGTCCGGCATCCATAATCAACTTCCCAGCAAAATGCCCTTCAGGACGCTTAAAGACTGAGCCACAAGATGGATATTCTAGTGGTTGTTTACTTGCACGACGTTCATTGAAATCTTCCATCGTTTCGCGAATCTTAGCATGGTCACCAGGTACCAGTTCAAACGTAGCGGAAAGAATGACATCACCTGTTCCTTGAACCACACTGTGACGGTACCCAAATTCAAGTTGGTCGCTCGTCAATGTTTCGATTTCTCCATTAGGATGTAAGATATCAGCGGTTGCTAGGCATCCGTCAACTTGTCCGCCATAAGCGCCAGCATTCATGTACACAGCCCCTCCAACAGATCCCGGAATACCAGCTGCCCATTCTAATCCTGTTAATCCTTCACGTTGCGCTTGTTCACTGACGGCA
Source organism: Weissella ceti (assembly GCF_018394055.1). Lineage (NCBI taxonomy): Bacteria > Bacillati > Bacillota > Bacilli > Lactobacillales > Lactobacillaceae > Weissella > Weissella ceti. The sequence continues at coordinate 219,349 of NZ_CP074441.1, read as the reverse complement.
ATGATTGCCGCACCTGCAGCAGCAGTGATGGTTGTATCAGTCACTGTGATATCCGTTAGATGAGTTAAGAAAATAACTAGCCCACGAACGCCCTCGTCAGTAATAATCAAATTTGACGCATTTCCCAATACCAATACAGGCAAATCATGCTCTGATGCATATTTTACAACGGCAATTAATTCTTCTTTTGATGCCGGCCAAAAGATACCGTCAGCTACTCCACCAACGCGTGTATTTGTATAGGCGGATAGATCAACATGCGTTTCTATATTTAGCGTTGGAAACGCTACTTTTAAATCTTCAATTTGCATAATCTGCTCCTAATTAAATGTTTTTAACAAATGGCTTCACCGCATCTACACCAAACGTTTGTGCTTGCTTAACTAAGATTTTAGCAGCAGCAACGGTATCATCTAGTGCATTATGATGCTGATGTAAATCAATGGCCAGCGCTTCGGCCATCGTATTTAATTTGTGATTTGGCAGATTAGGATATAGTTTCCGCGAAGTCCTTACTGTATCAATTGACAAGTAATGGGCCATCGGCAAACGATAATACTCTAAACTGGCTCGTAAGACACTATTGTCAAAAGGAGCATTATGCGCCACGACAAGTTGGTTAGGTGTGAAAAATGGTTGAATCATTGGCCAAACTTGTGGAAACGTTGGTGCATCTGCAACATCTGCTGCTGTAATACCATGAATTTGTGTATTACGTGCATCAAATGCTGTATCAGGCTTTAATAATGTGTAAAATTGATCGACAACTTTATCATCACGCACAACCGCGATTCCCAACGAAACGGCACTATGGCGTTGTGCACTAGCCGTTTCAAAGTCCATTGCAATAAAATTCATAGTTTCACCTTATACTGAAAGCACCATATCTTTCGTTTCGACATCTTCGCCGTTCGTATTTTGAATGGTTTTTTCAGTCCCTTCAACCCATGTAAATCCGTATTTTTCGTAAATGTGTACGGCAGCTTTGTTATGCAATTGCACGGTCAATTCCAACGCAGTAACCGAGCTATAATCGTGTGCCCACGCTAATAATTCTTCAATCAACGCTTGCGCTAGTCCATTACCTTGATATTGTTCTAGGACAGCTACACCAATTTCCGCATGATCGCCACTGATCCCTGCAACTGCAGAAGCTAATCCATACAAGTTATTATTTTCATCAGCAACAACTAATATCACATTATTAGTTGTTGATTGCATGTACGCAATACTATCTGCTTCGCCCATTACTGATACAACAGACAAATCTTGCATCACCATAAAAGTTGTTGATTCTTTAGTTAATTGCGCCAATAGAATCAATAGATTTTGTGAGTCTTCTGGCTCAACAGGTCTAATAAATAGTTCCATCTAATAAATTCTCCAGTTCTTGTAGGCGTTGATTACTCATTGCTCCTTGCGCTTGAATGGTAATTTGACGTTGCGTATCCGCAATGTCATGTTCAATTCGGGTTAGATCAATTTGCAAGAAATCTTGTGGTAAATCTTCAGCAATAAATTCTGACCACTCAACGATAGTGACACTATTAGGATTAAAGTATTCACTCAAACCTAGATCTTCTGCCCCACCTTCTTCACCTAAACGATAAACATCAAGATGATTCAATTGGAATTTAGGTGTTTGATATTCACGTACTAAGGTGAACGTTGGGCTTTTCAATGGTCGCTTCATACCTAGCGCACGAGCAAATCCTTGTGTAAATGTTGTTTTTCCTGCACCCAAGTCACCGTTCAATAATAGTGTATCGCCCGGTTGGATGATTGATGCTAATGTTGCTGCTACTTTTTGTGTTTCTTCTACTGAATTCATTTTCATTCTCATAATTCTGATTATACCATTTTTCACCCTTTTCGACAGTTTCTAAACAAGATAAATTCAATATTCATAAGTACTCTAACTTTAAAAAAACAACTAAATATACTTCATACACCAGACTAAATTCAAAAAGCAACAAGCAGAACTTTATAGCAATTAATCTGACATGTATATCGTAAAAAAAGCACCCATCGACGGTCTTCGATGGGTGCTTTTTTATATCCAATAATAAACTATTTAGCTTGCAAAACTTGTGCCGCAGTAATAATTGAAACCTTATATACATCTTCTACATTTGCTCCACGAGACAAATCAGAAACTGGCTTAGCCAATCCTTGTAGAATAGGTCCAATTGCTTCAAATCCACCCAAACGTTGCACAGCCTTGTATGAAATGTTTCCAGCTTCTAAGTTAGGGAATACAAAGACCTTTGCGTTTCCTGCAACTTCTGAATCCTTCGCCTTTGATGCAGCAACTTCAGGAACAAACGCAGCATCAAATTGTAGTTCTCCATCAATTTGCACATCATCAGGTGCAGCTTCTTGGGCCATCTTAGTTGCTTCAACAACCTTTTCAACACCTTCACCACCAGCAGACCCCTTTGTTGAGTAACTCAACATAGCAACCTTGGGTTCAATACCAAAAATCTTCGCTGTTTGTGCAGATTGCAATGCCACTTCTGACAGTGTTTGTGCATCAGGATCCAAGTTAATCGCACAGTCAGCAAATACGTAACGTTCGTCTCCCTTTTGCATCACAAACGCACCTGAGATACGTGATGAACCTGGGGCCATCTTGATAATTTGTAGGGCTGGACGAACTGTGTCACCAGTTGAATGAGCAGCACCTGAAACCATTCCATCTACTTCGTTCATGTAAACTAACATAGTTCCAAAGTAATTCACGTCTAGCAAAAGTTGTGCTGCCTTAGCTTCATCAACCTTCCCCTTACGACGTTCTACCAATGCAGCAACCATTTCTTGGCTCAACTTTGGATCGTAATTCGCTGGGTCAATGATTGTCACCAATTGCAAGTCACGCCCTGTTTGTTCGGCTGTTTCTTCAATAACCGCGCGGTTTCCCAACAGCACCGGTTCAACCAATGCTTCTTCTGCTAAACGAACGGCAGCTTCTTGGATACGTGCATCATCCCCTTCAGGGAAAACTAGGCGAACGCCTTGTCCTTTAACTTCGTTTGATAGTTGTTCAAATAAATCCATGATGTTCCTCCCAAATTATCTTCAACCTTTTTGACTATGTGTTTATTATCACATGATTTAAAGATTTAAACCAGTGTTACGACCAGTCAATTGTTTTTTCATTTTTTTCAAGGAGATAAGTATTTGTTTGACTAAATGGACGAGAACCAAAGAATCCACGATATGAAGATAATGGGCTTGGGTGTGGCGCCTTCAAAATCAGATTACCTTCACCCTTAATCAACTTTTCCTTCTTTTGCGCGAATGCCCCCCACAAAATAAACACGGTTGGTTGTGCTTGTTCTGCAACAACTCGAATAATCGCATCTGTCAATTTTTCCCAAATTAGTTTTGCATGTGCATTTGACTTTCCGGCAGGGACAGTTAAGACTGCATTTAATAACAGTACTCCTTGTTTTGCCCAACGATGTAAGTCACCATCGGTCGGTTCGTCAATTTCCAAGTCAGTCGCCACTTCTTTAAAGATATTACGTAATGATGGTGGCAATGTTGTCTCACTTGGCACTGAAAAGCTTAAACCTTGTGCTTGGTTTGGATTAATATAAGGATCTTGCCCCAGAATAACCACGCGTACATCTGACAATGCCGTTGTTTCTAAGGCTGCGTATACATTTTCACGTGCTGGATAAATCGTACCTTCACTGTATACGTTGTCTAGGAATTTTTCAGCTTCTTGCCAATAATTTTCTGGTAAATATTGTTGCAACGCGTGTTGCCATTCTTGCATATTTTTTGTTGTCATCTTGCACCTCATCGTTTCTTGTCTTGGTCATTGTACCCGATTTTAGACCAAACAAAAAGGCTATCACTTAGGTGATAACCTCTTATTTTCAGTTCGTAAATTACACGTTCAAAACCTTATTCAAGAATTCTTGTGTACGTGCATCTTGTGGGTTGTTAAATACGTCTTCTGGTGTCCCTGCTTCACGAATAATACCATCTGCAAAGAAGACAACCTTGTCAGCAACTTGTTTAGCAAACCCCATTTCATGGGTTACCACAACCATGGTCATGCCATCTTCAGCTAATTGCTTCATAACACCTAATACATCCCCAACCATTTCTGGGTCAAGCGCTGAAGTAGGTTCGTCAAACAACAGAATTTCAGGCTTCATTGCTAATGCTCGTGCAATCGCAACACGTTGCTTTTGCCCACCTGATAGCGTTGCTGGCTTTGCGTCTGCTTTATCTGCTAAACCAACTTGCGCTAATAAACGCATCGCTTCTTCGCTAGCTGTTTCCTTGTCCATGCGACCTAATTCAGTAGGCGCTAAGATAATGTTTTCTAACACAGTCAAATGCGGGAATAGATTAAAGTGTTGGAAAACCATTCCAATCTTTTCGCGAGTTGCATCAATGTTATTTTCCTTGGCATAGATATCTTGACCATCAATCTTGATGACTCCGGCATCAATTTCTTCCAAGCGGTTTAGCATGCGCAAGAAAGTTGACTTTCCAGATCCAGAAGGACCAATCATAACGACAACTTCTCCCTCATTAACGTCTAAGCTAATCCCCTTTAACACGTCGTTTTTGCCATAACTCTTGTGTACATCTTTAACTTCAACAATTGCTGTCATTATTTAGTCCTCTTTTCTACCCAGATTGAAAGCCACGTTAATAGTGTAATCACGATTAAGTAAATCATTGCGATAATGACCCAAACACGGAACCCTTGTAAATTACGCGCGATAATTAATGTTCCACTTTGTGTTAATTCAATAATACCGATTGCTGACAACAATGATGTGTCCTTCAATGTGATAATGAATTGGTTAACAAAACTTGGCATCATTGCACGTAATCCTTGTGGCATAACGACCTTAGCCATTGCCTTACGATATGGCAATCCTAATGAACGTGCAGCTTCTAGTTGTCCCTTATCAACGGCCAAGAAACTTCCCTTAACGAAGGATGCAATATACGCTCCTTCGTTAAGTAGTAATGTAATAATTCCGGCTGTAAAGGCTGGTACCTTTGTACCAATCAAACTTGGTACCCCAATGTAGATAAAGAATGCCAACACTAGCATCGGTAGTCCACGGAAAATGTAGACAATCGTTGAAGAAATACCACGAATAATCTTATTCTTTGAAACGCCCATGACACCTAGTAAGATACCCCAGATAGCGGCCAAAATAAATCCAATAAATGTTAATTGCAATGTCTTCCAAAGACCGTTCAATAATGCATTCTTGTTATCCGCAATCAATGTAAAAATAGTCGTTTCTTTCGGTGAAGCTGAAGCACCTTGATATGAATACCCAGTGTCTCCTAGGTAGTATTCAACGATTTTATCGAATTCACCACTATCAACTAACTTCTTGTATCCAGCGTTGAAAGATGCCAAAAATTCTTTATTTTCACCCTTCTTAACACTAAATCCATACCAACCTGCCTTAGCTGGTTCAGTAATAATCTTCATGTTCAACCCTTGCTTAATTGCGTAAGCAATGACTGGTTGGTCTTCAAAAGTAGCCACTGAATTACCAACCATCACGTCGTTAAACATCGTGTTTGAATCATTAAAGTATGTCAATCGGAAGCCATGTTTCTTTGCCATTTCTTCGGCGTATACAGTCGCAGCTGTTCCGGTTTTAGCCGCAACGTTCTTGCCCTTTAGATCATCCAAGCTCTTAATATTATCTGTCTTGGTACTCACCGCAGCAACCACGCCTGTACGGTAATAAGGCGTTCCAAAATCAAATACCTTCTTACGTTCATCCGTAATAGCCGTTCCTGCTAGCAGCCCATCAATTTGCTTCGCTTGGACAGCCTGTACTCCAGCATTGAAGCTCATTGGCTTCAAATCGTATGTAAATCCTTCTGACTTAGAAATTGCTTCCAGCATATCCATGTCAATTCCACGATACTTCCCATCATCCGCTTGAAATTCAAACGGTGCATACGTTGTATCCGTTGCGACTGTGTAATGTGGCTTATCTGCCGCATTAGCATTAGGTACGACCCCCATCATACCTAACATCACAAACACTGCGGTCAAAACACCCAAGCGCCATTTTCTCATCCATACACCCTCCATAATTTTAAGTTTATAAAATATTAGCATGTAACTTACTTTTTGTGGACTGAATATGTGAGAAAACTTAACAATAGATTAAAATTAAATTAAAAAAGACACCCCTAAGGGTGTCTTAATTTGAATTAAATTCGGTTTAACGGTCACGTAGTGCGCGTTGAATATCGCGTTCTTGATCACGTTTCTTTAAGTCGTGGCGCTTGTCATAATTGTGCTTACCAGTTGCAACACCAATAAGTACTTTGGCAAAACCACGCTTCAAATAAATTTTAAGCGGCACAATTGTTTTACCTTGTTGATCGGTTGCCGCGGCTAAGGCGCGGATTTCCTTTTTATGCAGTAATAGTCGGCGCGGATGAACCGGTTCGTGATTGAATTGGTTTCCTTGTTCGAATGGACTAATATGCACATTATCCAACCAGGCTTCACCATGGCGAATTTGAACAAAGCCATCTGCGATTGTTACACGACCAGCTCGTACAGACTTGATTTCTGTACCAGTTAGCGCCATCCCCGCTTCAAACGTCTCACCAATCGCATAGTCATGGCGAGCTTTCTTATTTGTTGCTAAGGCATCTTGTGTTACTTTTTGCTTTTTGGCCATCTCAAACCTCCACTTTACTTGTGCTTAGTGTTTGTACGCTTTGCGTGAGCTTCCTTATGATCCATTGGCTTACCATTTGGCTTCTTGTTGAAGTTGCCACCCTTAGGTCCATTGAAAGGTTTCTTACCGTTCTTATTGAATGGCTTACGAGGTTCAGGAACCTTGATGTCTGTCAATGGTGCATCCTTAGGGTCTACCAAAACAAAATCAAGCGCGCTTTGTTCCTTGTCAACACGTACCAAACGAACCTTAACAGGTTGTCCAACTTGGTAGATGTGGTGGAAACGACGCCCAATCAATGCTTGGTGTGATTCATCGAAGTGGTAGAAATCATCAGTTAGGTTAGACGTGTGGATCAATCCTTCAACTGTGTTAGGCAGTGAAACGAACATTCCAAACTTCATAACGCCGTTAACAACGGCATCAAATTCTTGGTTAACCTTATCTTCCATGAATTCAGTCTTCTTCATCGCATCAACATCACGTTCAGTATCAACAGAACGACGTTCCTTCATTGAAGTTTCTGATGCAATTTCAGCCAACTTACCACGGTACTTTGCTTGCGCTTCTTCACCCATACCATTTTGTTCGTACCACTTAATCAAGCGGTGCACAATCAAGTCAGGGTAACGACGAATTGGTGATGTGAAGTGTGTGTAGTAGTCCGCACCGATACCAAAGTGACCAACTGGATCATCTGAGTACTTAGCTTGTTGCATAGCACGCAGCATCATCATTGAAACCATTTGTTCTTCTGGGCGACCCAAGAAGTACTTGTGGATTTGTTGGAAGTCACTTGGCTTAACCTTTTCAGGGTTCGCCTTAACTGGGCATCCCAACGCCTTGGCAAATTCGAAGAACTTAGCAACACGTTCCTTATCAGGTTGTTGGTGAATACGATACATGAATGGTACGTTGGCCAAGTCATAGTGCATCGCAACTGTTTCATTAGCCGCCAACATGAATGATTCAATCATACGTTCTGATGTTCCACGTTCACGTAGTTCAATATCAGTTGGCTTTCCAGTTTCGTCCACAATAATCTTTGCTTCAGGTGCATCGAATTCAATGGCTCCACGTTCCTTACGCTTAGCAGCCAATGCATTGTGCAACATGTTCATTGCTTCAAACATAGGGACTAGTTCTGCGTATTCTTCACGTGTTTCTTCATCTCCTTCAAGAATCGCGTTAACGGCCTTGTAAGTCATACGAGCGTGGGAACGCATCACTGATTGGTGAATACGGTGGTTAACCAATTCTCCAGTTGGTGTGAATTCCATCTCACATGACATTGCCAAACGGTCAACACCAGGGTTCAATGAAGCGATTCCGTTAGAAATCTTACGTGGCAACATTGGAATAACACGGTCAGTCAAGTAAACTGATGTCCCACGGTTGTAGGCTTCCGCATCCAATGCTGTCTTTTCTTGAATGTAGTGTGAAACGTCAGCAATGTGAACTCCTAGGTGGAAGTTTCCATTGTCTAGTCGTTCAACAACAACGGCGTCGTCCAAGTCCTTTGATTCGATTGAGTCAATTGTAACCAAAGTTTGGTCCGTCACGTCTTCACGGCCTTCGCGTTCGCTATCCAAGACAACATCTGGAACTTCTTCAGCTTCCTTCATCGCATCTTCAGGGAAAATGTGTGGTAATTCGTGGTTGTAAACAACTTCTAAGATATCAACCCCTGGATCATCTTGATGTCCAATAGACTTCAAGATTGTTCCAGTCATACGCTTAGGCGTATCTTGGTTAGGATATTCATCAATAGTTGCGACAACGACTTCACCGTCATTCGCTTCTACACCACCTTCTTTAACCAAGAATTGGTATGAGGCAGTCTTCTTATCAGTGATCTTAATTGATCCCACAAAGTTTGTATATTCGCTGCCGGCCTTGTACGTTCCAACAACTTGGCTACGTCCATGGTTCACGATTTCAACAACTTGTCCTTCAGGACCACGATCTCCGTCTCCCTTAGATAGGAACTTTACACGGACTTCATCCCCTTGTAGGGCGAACAACGTGTTGTCTGGGTTGATAAAGATATCTGGTTCATTATCATCATAATGTGCAAATCCGAATCCACGGTCATTTGCACGGAAGTTACTAATCACGCCTTCCTTTTGTTCATTGTATTGGAAATCACCATCGTCTGTGACTTTGATCTTTTCAACACGTTCCAAGGCCGCAAGTGCTTGCACAACTTTTGTGAAAGCATTGGTCTCGTCTAAACGTAGCCCATCAACTAGTGTTTGGGCTGGGAAAGCTTGACTAGAATTGGCTTTTAGAAAACCATATAGTTGGTTTTGTAGATTGTCTTCTGTCATTGCTATTCTCTTTTCTTTTTGTTTTATACCGACTGTGATCAATCAATCACCTGAGTACGGAAAGGACCCCTCGCCAAACAACAACGAGGGGCCCTTCATTTGTTAATGTGAAGATAGGTAGACTAATGCAAGACCTAGCACGAACCAAATTCCGCCAAGGATCGCTGTAATGCGTTGCATAACAGCTTGGAATCCTCGAGCTTTTTGAGTTGCGAATAGATCACCACCACCACCTGACAATGCAGATAGGGCGTCTTGTTGCTTAGATGGTTGCATTAGCACCGCAACAATAATTAAGAATCCGACAATCAACATTGCCGTCAATAACGTATCGTACATATCAGGTGCCTCCCCTTTTTTCGATTGAATTTATACTTGATTATCATAGCATAATGACATGTATAACTCAAATCAGGGCCCCAAAAATTTCAGATAACAAAAAAACAACCCACAAAATGTGAGTTGTTTCTTTTAGACGTAGATTAAGCTTCCCAACCAGTTACGGCTGAACGAGCATCGTTGTCGATGTTGTAAAAGCTGTTAATACCGTTGTACTTAGCAACCTTATCACCCAACAAGTCTTCGATACGCATCAATTGGTTGTACTTAGCGATACGGTCTGTACGTGACAATGATCCTGTCTTGATTTGTCCTGCGTTTGTAGCAACAACCAAGTCAGAGATAGTTGTGTCTTCAGTTTCACCAGAACGGTGTGAAACGATGGCTGTGTAACCAGCTTCCTTAGCCATTTCGATGGCTTCCAAAGTTTCAGTCAAAGTTCCGATTTGGTTAACCTTGATCAAGATTGAGTTAGCGGCTCCCATGTCGATACCCTTCTTTAGGTATTCAGTGTTAGTAACGAAGAAGTCGTCACCAACCAATTGAACGCGCTTTCCCAAACGATCAGTCAACTTAACCCAAGCATCCCATTGGTTTTCATCCAAAGGATCTTCGATTGAAACGATTGGGTACTTGTCTACCAATGCTTCTAGGTAGTCGATGAATTCGTCAGTAGTGTATTCCTTCTTTGAAGGTTCACCTTCCAAGACGTAAATTTCACGTTCTGCATCAAAGAATTCTGATGAGGCGATGTCAGCGGCGATGGCGATATCCTTACCAGGAGTGTAACCAGCCTTTTCGATAGCCTTCAACAAGAAGTCGAAAGGTTCTGCGTTTGATCCGAAGTCAGGAGCGAATCCACCTTCGTCACCAACAGCAGTTGAGTGTCCAGCTTCCTTCAACAATGATTGTAGGGCGTGGAAAGTTTCTGAACCCATACGAACAGCTTCAGTAACTGACTTTGCACCAACAGGCATGATCATGAATTCTTGGAAGTCAACTGAGTTAGATGCGTGCGCACCACCGTTGATAACGTTCATCATTGGTGTTGGCATAACCTTAGCGTTGAAACCACCCAAGTAGTTGTACAAAGGTGTTCCCAATTCGTCAGCAGCAGCACGTGCAGCGGCGATTGATACACCCAAGATAGCGTTGGCTCCCAACTTTGACTTAGTTGGTGTTCCATCCAATGCGATCATTGTTTGGTCCAACAAAACTTGATCAGTAACATCCATACCAATCAACTTCTTAGCGATAGTTGTGTTTACGTTTTCAACGGCCTTCAAAGTACCCTTACCATTGTAACGAGCCTTATCACCATCACGTAGTTCAACAGCTTCGTGTTCACCAGTTGAGGCACCTGATGGAACGATTCCACGACCGAATCCACCTTCTTCAGTGTACACTTCAACTTCAACAGTTGGGTTTCCACGTGAGTCAAGGACTTCGCGTGCGTAAATATCAGTAATTGCAGACATTCTTCTTCTCCTTACGATATAGAAAGTTTAATAGGTTATTACCCTTACGTGTCTCATTGTAACATATTTCACACTCATGGGATATGATTTCACTTTCAGTTGTTATTTTTTTTGAAAACTCATTTGAAAACTTACTAATCTTGCCATACACCGGCTTGATGAGCCAATTGGACTAGTTCAACATAGTTATTGGGATCTAATGCTGAGTCCCCAACTAATACACCATCAATATCAGGTTGTTTCAAGATATCATAGGCATTTGCTGGCTTAACTGATCCGCCATACATAATACGGACTGCTGCAGCAACTTCATCGTCAAACATGTCGGCAATTGCTTCACGAATAAGAGCCACATGTTTTTGAGCCGCTGGCGCATCCATCGCTTGCCCACTTCCAATTGCTTGTGTTGGCTCATAAGCAAAAAGTACTTCCTTCACATCAGAGGCAGACACTCCTTTTAGTGCTTCAATCACTTCATTTACCACCCAATGCATTTGGTCATTATGTGCTGTAACTTGTAGTGCCTCATCAATAGCAATGATCGGCTTAATTCCATTTCGTAAAGCCGCCAAAACCTTCAAGTTAACCATCTCATCAGTTTCACGGAAATAGTTTCGACGTTCTGAATGTCCAATAATTACATAGGCAATTCCTAAATCAGATAGAGCAGCTGGACTAGTTTCCCCGGTATATGCACCGCGCTCTTTCCAATACATATTTTCTGCCCCAATGACAATTGATGTATCTTTCGCTGCATCAACCATTTTCTCGAGCAAAACATCTTGCCCTGCTAAGACTTTATCGACATCCGTGTATGCAGAGACGCGCGATCCTACATCAGCAATATAGCTTGTCGCTTCGCTTGGCAACTTATTCATTTTCCAGTTTGCCATCACAATTTTACGTCGCATATTTCTTGCCTCTCAAATTTTTCGATATATGTTCACATTCTCTTTACTAGTCTAACATGTGTTTCTAAAACAAAAAAAGCGTCGCCATCATTTGATAGCAACGCTTTAGTCGTCATTAATCGTTTGATTCAGAAACCTTAGCTTGTACCAACGCAATGACATCTTCATTTGTTTGCATGTTCACTGCTTCTTCAGCCAACTTGGCCATTTCAGTAGTGTCTAACTTACTCATCAAATCACGTGCTTGAAGCACTGATGTGGCTGACATTGAGAATTCATCCAATCCCATTCCCATCAAGATAGGCAAGGCGATTGGGTCTCCAGCCATTTCTCCACACATCGCAGCAAACTTCCCATGCTTGTGCGCTGATTCAATAACGTACTTAACAAGACGCAAAATTGAAGGATTGTATGGTTGGTATAGATAAGAAACCTTATCATTACCACGATCTGCGGCCATTGAGTAACCAATCAAATCGTTTGTTCCAATTGAGAAGAAGTCAACTTCTTGCGCAAATTGGTCAGCCAAGATAGCAGCAGCAGGCACTTCAATCATGATACCAAGCTTGATGTTATCTGCTACTTCTACACCTTCGGCTTGCAACTTCGTCTTTTCTTCATTGAAGATGTCACGAGCTGCACGGAATTCTGGCAATGTTGCCACCATTGGGAACATAATCCACAATTCACCATAAACAGATGCACGCAACAATGCACGCAATTGTGTACGGAAGATATCAGTGCGGTCCAATGAAATACGGATCGCACGGTATCCCAAGAATGGGTTCTCTTCTTCGTCAAGTGGCAAGTATGGTAGGTACTTGTCTCCACCAATGTCCATTGTACGAACAGTAACTGGCTTACCATCCATACCAGCTAGAACTGACTTGTATGCTTCAAATTGTTCATCTTCAGTTGGTAGTTCCTTTGAATCCATGTACAAGAATTCAGTACGGTACAAACCAATTCCTTCAGAACCATTTTCCAAGACACCAGCCAAATCCTTAGGAGTTCCGATATTTGCCCCAATGACAAATTCTTTTCCATCCTTAGATACTGACTTTTCGTCCTTCAAGCGTGCCCATGTTGCCTTCTTGGCTTCATAAGCTTCACCCTTTTCTTGGTATGACTTGATTTGGTCATCAGTTGGTTGAACAATTGCTACGCCGTCTAGACCGTCCAAGATAACCATGTCATCTTCGGCGATTTCCTTAGTAGCAACCTCAGACCCAACGATGGCTGGAATTTCTAACGTACGTGCCATAATAGCAGCGTGCGCCGTACGTCCACCAACGTTTGTAATGAATCCCTTCACGTAACGGCGATCCAATTGCGCAGTATCTGAAGGTGTCATATCATTTGCAATGATAATCACTTCTTCGTTAATCAACGCTGGATTTGGCAAAGTGCGTTGCAACAAATGACTCATGATACGCTTTGTCACGTCACGAATATCTGCTGCACGTTCTGCCATATATGGATTGTCGTCTCCCATACTTTCAAACATTTGAATATACATGTCTGAAATATCCTTTAGGGCAGCTTCGGCATTTACTTTTTCGTTTTCAATCTTTCCTGCTACACCACCTGTAAACTCTGGATCTTCCAGAACCATAATGTGCGCAGTAAAGACTTCAGCTTCTTCTTTTCCCATTGATTCAGCTGCTTTATCACGAATTTGTTCAAGATCTGTCTTTGATGCTAAAAAAGCCGCCGTTAAACGGTCGGCTTCAGCTTGAACGTCGTCAATAGTACGCGTTTCAAAAGACAAATCAGGATCGACCAACTTATATGCTTTAGCAATTGCAACACCGTTTGATGCTGCAATCCCATTAATCTTCTTAGTCATACACTCTTCCCTCATTGTTCAATGTTTAGTGCTTTAATCTGTTCAGAAAAAAATTAGTCGATCAATCCTTCTGACTTCATAGTTTCTGAGATAGCGTCCATAGCTTCCTTTTCGTCGGCTCCTTCGGCTGAGATAGTAACATCTGCACCTTGACCAACACCAAGTGACATAACACCCATGATTGACTTCAAGTTAACTTCCTTACCTTGGAATGAAAGGTGGATGTTTGATGAGAACTTTGAAGCTGCTTGTACCAACAAAGTTGCTGGGCGAGCGTGGATACCTGTTTCTGCTACAATGTGAAATTCGCGTGAGTCCATGATTCAATCTCCTTTTATCGCCTTATAGGCATTTAATTGTTTATTTAGTAAATCGGTGTTCTGTAAAACTTGCGTCCTACCGTTCCACTTCTTAAATTCTAGCAGATTTGAAAACGAACGGCAAGCGCTTTCACAGATATTTTCATAATCAAAAAACGCAGTCTAATAATGATAAAACCTGTTTACAAATGTAAACAGGTTTTATTGGTCTTCTATTGTTTTGGACGATATGTAACCTTACCGCCACGAACAGCCTGGCCAACAATTGCATTTTGATAAGGATAGTCACGCCATACTTCATAAAAAGCTGTAAAATCTTCTGAATTCAATTCAAATGATTCTCGCTTGCCTGTACGTAATTCTTCTAAAATTGCATTGTAATCAATCATCGCTTATCCTCGTTGCGTATCACGTAATGATTCATTATAAGCGTAAGCATTTTGACCAGCAATTGCCCCATCACCAACAGCTGTAGTAACTTGACGCAATTCCTTCTTACGGACATCACCTAATGCAAACAACCCTGGTTGTTTTGTTTCCATACGTTCATTAGTTACAATCCAACCTTCTTCATCAGTTACGTCTAGCCCATCTACTGAATCAGACATTGGCAATAGACCAACATAAATAAAGATTCCACCAGCATCAACAATTTCTTCAACTTCTGTCTCATTGTTGCGCAACTTCAGGTTCGTAACCTTGGTATCATCACCAATAATTTGTGTCACTTCCGTGTTCCATAGAAAATCAATGTTTTCAGCATCAAAAGCACGCTTTTGTAGAATTGGTTGTGCACGTAATGTGTCACGACGGTGTACAATCGTCACTTGATCTACGATTCCAGATAAGTAAACAGCTTCTTCCACTGCTGAGTCTCCACCCCCAACAACATAAACATGTTGTCCACGGAAAAATGCACCATCACAGACCGCACAGTAAGAAACACCACGACCTGAATATTCTTGTTCACCATGTACATGTAACTTCTTGTATTCAGAACCTGTTGCCACAATAACTGAGTTAGCTTCATAAGTTGCCATATCAGTTGTTACTAACCAAGTTTGATCTGCTTGACGTTCCATATTCATCACTGTTCCAAAGGCATATTCCGCACCAAATTGCATTGATGCCGCGTACATCTTTTCAGACAGATCTGCTCCCATGATACTGTCGTACCCTGGGTAATTTTCAATTTCGGCCGTATTGTTCATTTGTCCACCGTAAATGCCACGGTCCAACATCAATACTGACATGTTTGCACGTGATGCGTAGGTTGCCGCAGTCATACCACCTGGTCCAGCCCCAATAATCACAACATCATATTTTTGTGTCATCTGTCGCCTCTTTCTGTACTTTATTGATAACGTTATTTTACGCTCCATCTGCCATTCCGTCAAGCTTACAAAAAGTAAGTAACCGAAAAACAAAAAAGCAACGACATTAGTCGTTGCTTAAATATTTAAAGTTTAGTCAAGTGTCTTTGCAAGATCCTTGATGTATGTCTTTAAAGCGTCTCCAGTTTGACTGTGGTTCAAACCAAATTCGATGTTAGTAGTCAAGAAACCAATCTTTGACCCAACATCGTAACGCTTTCCCTTGAATTCGTGTGCGTAAACGTGTTGGCGCTTGTTCAATGCATCAATTGCATCTGTCAATTGAATTTCATTTCCCTTACCAGGTTCTGTACGTTCTAGTTCTTCGAAAATTTCAGGTGTTAGCAAGTAACGTCCAATAATTGCCAAGTCAGAAGGTGCATCTTCAGGCTTTGGCTTTTCAACGAAGTTAGAAACACGGTGCAATCCAGTTTCAACTTGTTCTTCTGGGTTGATAACTCCGTATTCAGAAACCTGTTCATGTGGCACTTCCATAACAGCAAGTGTTGATTCACCAGTTTGTTCATAGCGTTCAATCAATTGTTTTGTCAAAGGAACTTCATCTTGCATGATGTCATCACCAAGCAAAACAACGAATGGTTCATCACCAATGAAGGCCTTAGCAGTCAAAACAGCATCTCCAAGACCTTGTGGGTGTGATTGACGGATAAAGTACAGGTTGATATCTGTTGTTTCTTCAACCATCTTCAGCATTTCCATCTTACCCTTTTCGCGCAAGTTGTTTTCTAGTTCTGGGTTTGAGTCAAAGTGGTCTTCAATTGATCGCTTTGACTTTCCATCAACAATAACGATTTCTTCAATTCCTGATTCAAGCGCTTCTTCAATAATAAATTGAATTGTTGGCTTATCAACAATTGGTAGCATTTCCTTAGCTAGAGCCTTAGTTGCTGGCAAGAATCGAGTTCCCAATCCTGCGGCTGGAATAATGGCTTTACGTACTGGCTTCATAATTTTTAGTTCCCTTCTTGATGTGTTGGACGCCCCATTAGCTCACAAACACTTAACTTAATATCTTTATCATTATACAATACTTCATAAATCATGTCAGTAATTGGCATATCAACGTGCTTTGCTTGCGCAATCTCATGCGCAACCTTTGTTGTTGAGATACCTTCAATAATCATCCCCATGTCAGCTTCAATTTGTGCAAGAGACTTACCCTCACCCAATTGTTGTCCAGCACGGTAATTGCGTGAATGTACTGATGTTGCCGTAACAAACAAATCACCCATCCCTGACAATCCCATAAATGTGATTGGATTGGCTCCATATGCTTGCCCCAAACGACCAATCTCAGCTAATCCACGCGTAAACAAAGCAGCTTTCGCATTGGCATCATATCCAAGTGTCTCTAGCGCTCCTGCACCGATTGCAATAACATTTTTCAATGCTCCCCCGATTTCAGCACCGATAACATCGGTACCTGTATACATACGGAAATCGGAATTGGTCATCAATCCTTGTACTGCTTGAGCAATTGCAAGATTTTCACTCACAGCGGTTACCAAAGTTGGATCATGCTTGATTACACCTTCGGCATGAGAAGGTCCAGAAATAACCCCTAACCCACGACGATACTTGGCTGGAATTTCTTCGGACAAAACTTCTGATACACGTAAATATGTTTCTGGTTCAAGTCCTTTGGTAGCTGCCATAACAATTGGGCTTTGATTAAGTTCTACTAGAACTTGTGCAAGATGCTTAACAACTTGTCGCGTGACTTTTGTTGGTACAACACTTAGCACTAACTCCGCACCATCAACAGCTGTTTTCATATCGGCTGTTGCAATTACACCATGGTGTAATGGATTATCCCCTAAGTATTGCGCATTAGTATGCAGTTCATTGATTTCCGGCACTTGGCTTTCTTTATATGTCCACAACATAACGTTGTGTCCATTTTCAGCAGCAACGTTAGCTAGCGCTGTTCCCCAAGAACCTGCACCAAGTACTGCAATTTTATGTTCAGTCAAAGTATTTCTCCTTATTAGCTTATAAATCAGAATACCCAAACAGTATGATATCACAAATTTAAAGCGTTTTCAAAAAAGTATACACAGCTGAAATATTTAAGATTTACTTGTCCATTTCAGCTGCGTTTTGTTCAATCAATTTATTTAGATTATTGTTAAATGTTTCAGTTGCGTCGAACCCCATCTTTTTAGCACGGAAATTCTTTGTCGCAGCTTCAATAAGCACTGCTAAGTTTCGTCCAGTTTGAACCGGCAACACAAATCGTGGGACTTCAACACCTTGAATTGTTAGTGTTTCTTCACCATTCCCAAGACGATCAACCTTTTGGTCATTACGCCATTGGGCTAAATGAAGATTCATTGAAATCGTAGCATGTGATCGCACAGCACCAGAACCATATAGATTCATAACATCCACGATTCCAACTCCACGTAATTCCATCAAATTACGTAGAATTGCAGGTGGTTCACCGACGAGACGTTCTTCATCTTGCGCATACACGTCCACACGGTCATCTGCGATCAAACGGTGTCCACGTTGAATCAATTCAAGCGCTGTTTCAGACTTCCCGACTCCAGAATCTCCAGTAATCAATACTCCTAATCCGAAGATATCCACTAATACACCGTGAACTGATTGACGTTCAGCCAATTCTCCGTCTAGGTAATAAGACATGTTAGAAAGAATACGTGATGACGTTAGTTCTGTAGACAAAACTGGCACGTGTGTTTCTTCTGCAACACGCATGAATTCTTCTGGTAATTCACGACCTGTTGAGACAACAAAGGCGGGCGTATTTGGTTGCATCATCTTGCGAGCAATCATGGTTAATTCATCATGCCCCATGCGTTGTGCAAAGGCCGTTTCAGTAATTCCCATTAATTGTACACGTTCAGGTGCATAGTAATTGAAATATCCTGTCATTTCCAATCCTGGACGTGAAATATCCGCTGTTGAAATCACTCGATCTAAGTACTCTTCACCTGTTACAACATCTAAGTGTGTATTTGCTAATAGATTCTTTACCGTAATCCGCTTTCCCATCATCCCATCCTCTTTTTCGTATCCTGTGTCATTACTCACCAGTTAGGTAACTTGTAATAATAAAATTAACTGCTGCCATAATCATTGAAATCAACAATGCCCATCCGAAACTCATGAATTGAAATCAACAATGCCCATCCGAAACTCATGAATTGAAATCCCGTTCCAACAATGGATGACGCTAACCACAATACTGCGCCGTTCACCACAAAAGCAAAAACGCCAAAAGTCAATATCGTTAATGGCAGAGCAAATAGTTGCAAGATTGGACGCAATACCGCATTTAAAATCCCCAAGACAAATGCTGCCCACAGTGCTGTCCACACTGATGAAATATGAATTCCCTGTGGAAACAATCCTGCTAATGCTAATAACATTAACGTATTAATCAGTACACGTTGTGAAAAACGTAACCGTTGAAATGAATAGACTCGCATAGTTACCTCTATTTTTACTTATTTATAACTCATTATACCAAAAGAAACGCCCTCTGATAGCAAAAAACGCCGATCATATAATGATCGACGTTTTCGCTTGGCATTGCTAGAAAAGACCTGTTCTAGCTCAGGTGGTGATTTCTCACCAGTCAACGTACACCAGCTATAAATAGCTGTTAGTCATGTGCAAGTAAGGCGGTTCCACAACCAACCTTACAACCTACAGGCATACGGCCCTTCACGTAGGTCGTTTGTAAAGATCTAATATGATCTTCTCGACTCATCGCATAAAGACAGTATATCACAGCGTTCAACTAGCTTGCAATATTTTTACTTCTTAACTTGACCTTCTTTTTCTACTTCAACACCAGTAATTTTAATTGGCTTGACAGGCTTTGAGTTTTCGCCACCATCATTATTTTCAACCTTGCCTGCCGCAATCTTATCGACAACGTCCATGCCACTAATGACTTGCCCAAAGACTGTGTAACCACCGTCCAACATTGGGTTTCCACCCTTCTTATAGGCTTCAGTAATTTTAGTTGGGTAGGCATTCTTATCTAACTTAACAGCCTGATCATCTTTGTTTTGATTGATAAAGAATTGAGACGCATTCGTATCAGGCCCAGCATTAGCCATAGAAACGGCTCCACGGATATTGTACAAAGCTGGACTCAACTCATTCACAAATCCGTTACCACTATCTTTTTTAGTGTCTTTGTTATGCCAAATAGATTCACCACCCATACCGGTTCCCTTGGGATCACCACCTTGAATCATGAACCCTTGCATAATACGATGGAAGATTGTTCCATTGTAATAGCCATTTTTAGCATGTGTAATGAAGTTTTCAGCTGCTAATGGTGTGTATTTATTAAAGATTTTGATCTTAATATCACCTGCAGTGGTCTTCAACTTAACAACTGCATCTTCTTTTGCAACTTCATTTGTTAATTGTGGAAAATCCAATTTGTCTAATTCAGCCTTATTTGCCTTCTTACCAGCAGTTGCTTTCGCTTCTTGCGCAATCTTATCTTGATAAGCATTTGCTTGTTGTTGATAGATAAAAATAAATCCACCGAAAACGACAAGAGCAACTACTAGTCCAATGACGTATTCCACCTTAAATTTCTTCACAGTATTTCCCCTTATTGCTTATGCATTTTAAACTCTAAGAAATAATCATTATAGATACCAGTCCATTTAACGCCCAAGTCTTGGTAAACTTCTAATTTATCTAGAACATCTGCCTTTGGATACCAAGCTTTATTATCTTGAATTTCCTTAGGCAAATAAGTTTTCGCTACCTTATTTGGTGTTGCATAGCCAACGTATTCCGCATTTTTTGCTGCATTTTCTGGGCGATTCATGAAATTAATAAATGCGTATGCAGCTTCACGATTACGCACTGTCTTTGGAATCACAAAGTTATCTAACCAAAGATTGCCCCCGTCTTCAGGCACAACATAATGTAAATGCTCATTACGACTCATCATTTCTGCTGCATTACCCGAGTAATCCACGGCAATTGCGGCTTCATTTTGCGCCATATACATCTTAATTTCATCAGCAACAATTGCTTTAACATTTGGCATTAACGTTGCTAATTTACCATCCGCAGCAGCTAAGTCAGGAATACTCTTAGTATTTACTGACTTACCATTTGAAACAAGTGTCATCCCCAAAATATCACGAGCTGAATCAACTAACATGATTTTCTTTTTGAATTCAGAACGCCATAGGTCGTTCCAAGTTTTAATATCTTGACCATCAACCATTTGATCGTTATAGACAATGCCTAGTGTTCCCCAGAAATAAGGGAGTGAATACTCGTTTTTTGGATCAAAATCTTGCTTTAAGAAATTTTCATCAAGCGTTTCTAATCCAGTCAGACGCTTATAATCCAATGGTTCCAACATATCAGCTTGGCGCATTTTTGAAACCATGTATTCTGATGGAACCGCAATGTCATAAGATGTTCCGCCTTGCTTAATCTTAGTAAACATTGCTTCATTAGAATCAAAAGTTTCATAGTTTACTTGGTACCCTGTTTCTTTTTGGAAACTCTTGATTAGTTCTGGATCAATATAATCTCCCCAATTAAAAATTGTTAAGACATTATCGGCTTTAGAACGGCTTTGATTCAAATCTCGATGCTGTTCTTTTTCAAGATACACTGTTCCAGCCCATAACACACTCACTACAGCCAGAATAATTCCTGTTAACCACATCAATTTTTTCATTAGCGCACCACCATTCCTGCACCACGACGCTTCTTACCCTTTGAGGCGCGACGTGAAATAAAGTAGTAAATCACGACCAATCCCAAAGACATCAAGAACATCACCGCAGACAAAGCATTAATTGATAAGTCAATTCCTTGTCGTGCACGTGCATAAATTTCAACTGACAATGTTGAGAATCCATTTCCAGTAACGAAGAATGTTACGGCAAAGTCATCTAGTGAGTACGTAATGGCCATAAAGAACCCTGCTAAAATACCTGGCCACGCAAATGGCAACACAACTCTACTTAGAACTTGACCATTATTAGCACCTAAGTCCCGCGCCGCATCAATCAATGCTGGATTCATTTCGTTCAAACGAGGCAATACCATCAACACGACAATCGGAATTGAAAAAGCAACGTGCGCCATAATGACAGACACGAAACCTAAACGCATTCCTAACATCGTAAAGAGAATCAAGAAGCTTGCCCCAATAATAACGTCTGGTGAAACCATCAAAACATTATTTAATGACAAGATTGTTTGACGAATACCCTTATTTTTTGTGTAGTAAATTCCTAGTGCACCAAAGGTACCAATTAAGGTTGCTAACAGTGCTGATAGGAAAGCCACAATAAATGTATTCAACAAAATTTGCATCAAACGCAGATCACTAAACATATCGGCATAGTGACGAAGTGAAAATCCAGAGAAATCACTCATATAATCACCAGCGTTAAATGAAAAGAAAATCAAATAGAAAATCGGCAAGTACATAATGAAGAATACAAGTCCAAGGTAGGCATATGACCATTTAGATTTAATTTCTCGCATCTTAACGACCTCGCTTCTTCTTTTTGTCATCACGTGTAACATACATTGTTATCGCCATTGCAACAATCAAGACAACTCCAATCGTTGCACCCATCCCCCAGTTTTGCGTCACTAAGAAATGTTCTTCAATGGCTGTTCCCAAGGTAATTACACGGTTTCCACCAATCAAACGCGTAATCATAAACAATGATAGCGTTGGAATGAAGACAGCTTGAATTCCTGTCTTAACTCCTGACATAGATAGTGGCACAATAACACGCCAAAGTGTTTGACGTGCATTCGCCCCTAAATCACGCGCTGCATTAATTAAACTACGATCCATTTCAATCAATGAGTTATAGATAGGTAGAATCATAAATGGAATTTCAATATAAGCTGCAACAAATAAGAAGGCACCATTGGTGAACATCATTTGTTGTGGTCCAATACCAATAAAAGTCAAGAATTCATTCACACTACCTGATTGACTAAATAAACCAATAAAAGCATATGCTTTCAATAGTAGATTTACCCACGTTGGTAAAATAACGAGCATTAACCAGAATTGCGCATTCTTTAATTTGCTCATAATGTACGCTGTTGGATAACTAATCAATAATGTTATCGCTGTTACCAAAAAGGCAAAGAAAACAGAATTGAATGTCATCTTCAAGTACGTACCTGAAAAATAGTTTTGGTAGTTAGCTAGTGTTAGTTGTCCATTTACATCATGAAATGATTGAAAGACTAACAACACCAATGGTGCTAGAACAAACAAGAAAATCCATGCAAGATACGGAATCATATAATTCATGGGACGTTTCGGAGTCATGCTTCATCCTCCTCTTCGCCATCATATTGTTCAAGACGCGCATCGAAATCTTCTTCAGATTCATTCATACGCATAATGTGAATGTCTTCTGGATCAAAGAACAAACCCTTACGTGAACCAATCTCAGCCCCGTTAGTTGATTGAATTTGCCAAGTGTTTTGATCATCATCGTGGGCTGTGATTTCATAGTAATCACCACGGAATGATTGATCATCAATCGTCACAACCAACTTACCATCTTCTTCAGCGACCAAGTCCAAATCTTCTGGACGCAGAATCACTTCAACAGGTTCATTAACACGCATTCCCCCGTCAACGTTTTCAAATTCCTTACCAGCAAAAGATACTAGATAATCAGCCTTCATAACTCCTGGCACAATGTTCGATTCCCCAATAAACTCGGCAACAAAATGGTTAATCGGTTCATCATAAATATCAACCGGCGTTCCGTTTTGCAAAATCTTTCCATCGTTCATAACGAAAATCCAGTCAGACATGGCCAAAGCTTCTTCTTGATCGTGTGTCACGAAAATAAATGTAATCCCCAAACGTTGTTGGATTTCACGCAAGTCATATTGCATGCTCTTACGCAACTTGTAGTCCAACGCTGACAAAGGTTCATCTAATAGGAGAATTTCTGGTTCATTTGCCAACGCACGTGCAATGGCCACACGTTGTTGTTGTCCACCAGATAGCTCTGAAATTTCACGGTCTTCATAACCATTCAACTTCACTAGCTTCAACATTTCAGTTACTTTTTCACTAATTTGTGCGTCGCTTTTCCCCTTAAGGGTCATACCAAACGCCACATTATCGTACACATTCATATTCGGGAAAAGCGCGTAGTTTTGGAACACAGTGTTCACCTTACGCTTTTCAGGCGGTGTATTGTTAATCTTTGTTCCTTCGAACAAAATATCACCTGCGGTTGGTGTCAAAAAACCAGCAATCAATCGCAAAATGGTGGTCTTTCCAGATCCTGAAGGACCCAGCAAGGTATAAAATTTACCCGCTTCAATATTCAAGTCAACCGACTTTAATACTTCAGTTTCACCATAGCGCATGGCGACTTCTTTAAATTCAATAATATCTGGCATTACGCACCTCCACGACGTTTTTCATTACTCTCGATTATACTACAAGCCGACCTAAAACGGATATGGAACCATTTGAAAGAAAAAAGGTTTCTCCTTCGCCTATTTTCGAACCTGCATAATCGTGATAAATTTTATTTCTGTTAATTTTTAAAGATACGCAAATAAAGGCGTTTTGTCTAAGTTAACACGCTCAGTTTCTAAAGATATATAATGTTCTTATTCGTCGTTGCTATTGCTTCGGCGTTTTTTCTTTGTCGCAAAGTTAACTAGTTTAATCCGAATATCACTTTTTGTTATCGCCGTAATAAGTACTACAAGTACAGGAATTATCTAAATTAAAAACCGCCTTTGAACTGAACCCCAAAAATTGGAGTGAGAGTTTACGCAGATAACTGGTCGGAAAGACATCGGTATTGTACCGGAGTTTTTCCGGCCAGTTTTGTTTTTATCCGCTTATTATTGTAGTAATAAACATAGTCTGAAAGTGAACCTTTTAGCTCATCGTATGTTTGATAGTCATTGTTATGGACTGTTCCTACTTTGATTAGATGAAAGATGCTTTCTGCTATGGCGTTATCTAGACATGTTGCCTTACGGCTCATGCTTTGAAAAACACGACTATGCTTTAGTCGTGATACATATTCCGCATTTTGATACTGAAATCCTTGATCAGAATAGATTGTCATTCTGTAGTTCAGGTTAGGACGAATAGCTAATAATTCATCTAATGATTCTGTGACAAATGACACCGTGGGGTGTCGATCAATATTCCAAGTTAATATTTCTCCTGTGTAGGAATCAATATACGCAGTGAAATAAGCCCGTTCACTGGTAGATTTTTGTCCCCAACGTACTTCGGTAACGTCAGTTACTATTTTTTGAAACGGACGATCCGTACTGAATCGGCGATTAATAAGATTCTTAGCTATATGTCCAATATGTCCAGCGTATGAGTTGTACTTTCGCGTGATGCGATTGAATGAAGTACACAGAAGACCGTAGGTCTTCATAACTTTCAAAACAGTTTTGTGGTTTACGATGATGCCGCGATTGCGTAGTTCTAAAGTGATACGACGATATCCGTACTCTTTATGTTCGGCTCTAATCGCTTTGATTTGTTCTAATAGTTTTGTATTACCTGACTTGTATGAACGCTTAATGGCATCGTGATAACTGCTGCTAGACATTCCCACAACTTCTAAAATGACTGCTAAAGATACGTCGAATTCTCGCCTTAGTTCAGTAATTATTTGCGCTTTGTCTTGATTTGAGACTTTTTCTGAACTAAGGCATCTAGTTTTTCCAAGTAAGCCACCTTAATGCGTAGTCGTTCATTTTCTTCTTCGAGTTGCTTCATTCGGTTATCTTGTTGTTGTGACATAATCCTGGTCCGCCTTTGTTTAGATGTTTTGAGACGACCAGTCTCTAAATCGCGTTCCCATTGCCAAATCGACATATAACTTCGTATGCCAAACTTCTTCGCAGTTATCGGGTAAGAGACATTATGAGTCAGTCGCCATGTGATAACTTCGATTTTAAATGAATCTGTGTACTTTGTCTTGCGACGATTCGTTTTATTTAACCCGGACTCACCGTCAGTTTTATAATGGCGAAGCCACGTGTATAAGGTGCCGCTGCCTTTAATATTAAATTCTTTTTGAATGTGTCTCGTAGGGACACCATCCAAATACATCTGAATTGCTTGTAACTGAATTTCTTTTGAGAACATAGTAAAACCCCATTAGTTGGATTGTTACTCCAACTAATGGGGTTCAGTTCACTTAATAGACGTTATGTCCACTGAGGCGGTTTTTGTTTATCTTTTTTTATCACTTAGGCAAAGCATGTTGTATGTGGGCGAGATTCAACGGCCCCTTGTTCCAAAATATCAATGACATTTGTCATCTCTTCGAATGAAATAAGCGGTGCTGCATCATTAACCAATGTTTCATACACATGATCATACACACGTCCATAATCACCAGTAATTGTTTGGATTGTCTTTTCTAAACGATCACCATTTTGATTATAGTAAGTTACTTGACCATAATCTTGCGGTGCATCAATTCCAAAGTTCATGTCACCAGGCATAATGCCTGATTTTAGGTCATATTCTTGTTGGTCAATATTGTGCTTAATGTAGCTTCCCTTTGTTCCATGCAATATCCACTTTGGATAATGTACCGCGGCCAATTCAGTCGCTTGCACAGTAGCCTTAAAGCCACTCGCGTAAAACATGTTTGCTTCAAAGTTATCATCCATGACACTATCAGGTACACGAATAGATTTAATGTCATAACTAACCGCTTCAGGCTTACCAAATAATGAAACCATTTGATCAACCAGATGTACACCATGCCCATACCAGTCACCGTCAATATGGTCTCCCTTTTCACTACCATCATTTGGACGATAGTGATCCATGTGTAATTCTAATTCTACTGGTTCACCGACATAGCCAGTAGATAATACATGCTTCAATGTCAAAAAGTCACTATCAAAACGACGGTTTTGGAAAGGCATTAAGAACAAGCCCTTTTCTTTCGCAATTGAGACTAGTTCCTCTACTTCAGCCTTTGTACGTGCCATTGGCTTATCCACCATCACATTTTTACCAGCCAACAAAAGCGTCTTAACTGTCTCAAAATGACTCGGTGCTGGTGTCACAACAATCACTAAATCTAATTCGTTATCATTAATAATATCTGCCATGTCATTAGAAAACACCGTACCACGTGCTTCCCACTTAGCTTCATCTTCTGGACGCTTTCCCAATGTACGCGCATAGATACGCTTAACATTAATACGATCCAATCGTTGTTCTACATAAGGTAGGTGATAACGATTTGTACTCTTTCCAAATCCCACATAACCAACATTCAACATACTTTTTCTCCTTCGGTAACAAAAAGTTATCTTTAATAATCAATATGTGCTAAATATACGCTTGTTAAGTAAGCGTTGTCAATTGACCTAGGTTAATCACTACTTTTTTATAAGTATTGATTGCACAAAAAAACACCCCTCAAAAAGAGGAGTGTTTCTTTTAAGAACAAAATCCAACTAATAGATTAGTCTTCTTCGTTGTTCTTTCCGTACTTCTTAATAATGTCTTCTTGGACATTCTTAGGAACGGCTTCGTAGTGGTCAAATGCCATTTGGAATGTTCCACGACCTTGTGTAGCTGAACGCAAAGTAGTAGCGTATCCGAACATTTCTGACAATGGAACCTTAGCAAGAACCATCATTGAGTTACCACGTTGTTCTTGACCTTCAAGCATACCACGACGCGCAGAAACGTGTCCCATGGCATCTCCCAAGTTATCTTCAGGAACAACAATGTCAACCTTCATGATTGGTTCAAGGATAACGGCACCAGCAGTCTTGGCAGCTTCACGCAAAGCCAATGAAGCAGCAATCTTAAAGGCAGCTTCAGATGAGTCGACATCGTGGTATGATCCATCGAACAACTTAGCCTTCAAGTCAACCAATGGGAATCCAGCCAAAGGACCGTTGTTCATTGAGTCACGCAAACCAGCTTCAACTGAAGGGATGTATTCACGTGGCACAACTCCACCAACGATAGCGTCTTCAAAGGCGAATCCTGCACCTTCTTCGTTTGGTGAGAATTCAATCCAAACGTCACCGAATTGTCCCTTACCACCTGATTGACGCTTGAAGAATCCACGCGCTTCAACAGTTTGAGTAAAGGCTTCACGGTAAGCAACTTGAGGTGCACCAACGTTGGCGTCAACACCGAATTCACGCTTCAAACGGTCAACGATGATGTCCAAGTGCAATTCTCCCATTCCAGAGATCAAAGTGTCACCAGTTTCTTGGTTAGTTTCGGCACGGAATGATGGGTCTTCTTCAGCCAACTTTTGCAAAGCAGTAGACATCTTGTCTTGGTCTGCCTTAGTAGCTGGTTCGATAGCCAATTGGATAACGGGATCAGGGAATTCCATTGATTCCAAGATCAAAGGACGTTCTACGGCTGTCAATGAGTCACCAGTAGTTGTGTCCTTCAAACCGATAGCAGCGGCGATGTCTCCTGAGAAGACTTCTTCGATTTCAGTACGGTTAGTTGCGTGCATTTGTAGCAAACGACCAACACGTTCACGCTTGTCACGTGAAGTGTTCATTACGTATGAACCTGATTGCAAAGTACCAGTGTAAACACGGATAAATGTCAAACGTCCAACGAATGGGTCAGTCATAACCTTAAATGCCAAAGCAGCAAATGGGTCTTCGTCGTTAGCGATCAAGTCAACTGATTCACCAGTCTTAGGGTCTTCAGCGATGTATGGCTTAACGTCCAATGGTGATGGCAAGTAGTCAACAACCGCGTCCAACATCATTTGAACACCCTTGTCCTTGTAGGCTGATCCTGCAAGAACTGGGTAGAATGATAATGACAAAGTTGCGCGACGGATTCCGGCCTTCAAAACGTCTTCCGGAATAGCTTCTCCACCAAGGTACAAGTCCATGATTTCTTCGTCTACGTCAGCAACGGCTTCAACCAATTCGTCGTACTTTTCTTCAACCAATTCAGCGTAATCAGCAGGGATTTCGCGAGTTTCCCAAACTTCACCGTGTTCTGATGATGGGAACCATGCTTCCTTAGTGATCAAGTCGATGATTCCTTCGAAGTCATCTTCTGCACCGATTGGCCATTGAATAGCCTTAGCGTTTGCATCCAAACGGCTCTTCAATGAGTCAACTGACATACCGAAGTCGGCACCCATCTTGTCCATCTTGTTAACGAACACGACACGAGGAACATCGTATGTTTCAGCTTGACGCCAAACAGTTTCAGTTTGTGGTTCAACACCGGCAGCTCCGTCCAATACGGCAACGGCTCCGTCAAGAACACGCAATGAACGTTCAACTTCGATAGTGAAGTCCACGTGACCAGGTGTGTCGATGATGTTAACACGGAATGCATCCTTGTCGTATTGTTCGTGGAATCCACGCCATACGGCAGTAGTTGCGGCAGATTGGATCGTGATTCCACGTTCCTTTTCTTGTTCCATGAAGTCCATTTGTGAAGCTCCATCATGAGTTTCACCTAGCTTGTGGATCTTACCAGTGTAGTACAAGATACGTTCTGTTGTAGTTGTCTTACCAGCATCGATGTGGGCCATGATACCGATATTACGCGTACGGTTAAGTGGGTATTCACGCTTATTAGCCATGAGTAATAATCTCCTTAAATATTTGGGTATTTCAACCCAATTTATATTTCTTATTATACCGCATAATACAGAAAAATGGCTACTGCCAAATGACTGTAGCCAAATTTTTTAATCTTACCAACGGTAGTGTGCGAAGGCACGGTTGGCTTCAGCCATCTTGTGTGTGTCTTCACGCTTCTTAACAGAAGCACCAGTGTCGTTAGCGGCATCCATGATTTCCTTGGCCAAACGTTGGTCCATTGTGTGTTCTCCACGTGAACGAGCGTATTGTACCAACCAACGAAGTCCCAATGTCACACGACGTTCTGGGCGAACTTCAACTGGCACTTGGTAGTTAGATCCACCGATACGGCGAGCCTTAACTTCCAAGACAGGCATGATGTTGTTCATAGCTTCTTCAAACACAGCCAATGGTTCTTGACCTGTTTGTTCCTTGATGATGTCAAAGGCATCGTACAAGATTGTTGAAGCAGTTCCGCGCTTTCCATCAAGCATCAAACGGTTGATCAAACGTGAAACTAGCTTTGAGTTGTAAATTGGATCAGGCAAGACTTCAGCCTGCTTAGTGTAACCTTTACGTGGCATTATTTATGTCCCCCTATGTTTTACTTCTTTGGGCGCTTTGTACCATACTTTGAGCGAGATGTCATACGTCCATCTACACCGGCAGTATCCAAAGCACCACGAATGATGTGGTAACGCACACCAGGCAAGTCCTTAACACGACCACCACGGATCAAGACAACTGAGTGTTCTTGAAGGTTGTGACCGATACCAGGAATGTAAGCTGTAACTTCAATCAAGTTTGAAAGACGCACACGGGCGTACTTACGCAAAGCTGAGTTAGGCTTCTTTGGTGTCATAGTTCCGACACGGGTAGCAACACCACGCTTTTGTGGTGAGTCAACACGCGTCAACTTCTTCTTTTGTGAGTTGTAACCGAAGTTCAAAGCTGGTGACTTTGACTTCGTGCTCTTTGACTTACGAGGCTTACGAACCAATTGGTTAATTGTAGGCATGTCTAAGAGTCCCCTTTCAGATATTTTCTATAGTGTTTAGTCCACATTACCAGGCGTGTCGCTTAATAACGCGGAAGAATTGGTACTTTTCGCTAAAGAGTTCAGCACATCGTATCTCTACGAATACCCTGCTCACTCAAAGCACAAATAATAATATACCATTCTGCGCAAATACTTGCAATAGTTTTTTGATAAAAAAGCCTATTTAAAGGCATTTAGTTGGTCCACAATCCCGGGCGTGTCATTTGTCAAAAACGCATAGGAACAACGCTTTACAGATGTCAAAGATTGGAGAAAAATATGCTGAATTTTTTATTTTTATTAGTTCTTATTTCTATCGCAGAGATTGATTGGCGTACACAAACGTTTCATATTAAGTATGTAATCGGGTTAATTGCGATGATTATCCTATCCCACCCACAAAACGTATTATTACTTTTATTATATTTAACCATATTAATCTGTAACATTGTACTTGATGAACGGTTCATTGGTAATGGGGATATCGATCTACTCTGGATTGGATATTGCTTGGTATCGCTTATCACCTGGTATGAATGGTTACTTGTTGCATGTCTATGCCAAGTCATTTTACAGCACTTAGATACGCGAACCACTGCGGCAGCGCCCTTCGTTCCTTCCTTAGCACTGAGTTGGCTAGTCATCGGCGTATTTTGACTAAGTCTTACGCTTAAAATTACACGATTAAATAACATTTTGAGACATTACATTTCTAACCAACAAAAAAGACCTAACATAGTGTTAGGTCTTTTCTTTTATGCTAATTAAACCAATTCTAGCAAGTCAGCCTTCTTAGCTGATGCAGCGAATTCGATGTTGTTAGCCTTCAAGTAGTCCTTGATTTCTGCAACAGTGTTCTTTGCAGTTGGCTTTCCAGCAGCAACTTCTTCCTTAGCAGCAGGAGCAGCAGCTTCTGTAGCAATTTGGATTTCAGTTTCGATAGTAGCTGGTGTGATTGAAGGAACGTGTTGTCCGTTATCAGCCAAAGCCTTCTTAGCTTGTTCAGCAAGACCAGCAAATGCCTTAGGGTCTGTGATAGCCAAGTCAGCAAGCATCTTACGGTTCAAAGTTGAACCCATCAATGACAAACCGTTCATGAAGCGTGAGTATGACAATCCGTTCATACGGGCTGCAGCGTTGATACGTGCAATCCATAGCTTACGGAAGTTACGCTTTGTGTTCTTACGGTCACGGAAGGCGTATGACCAACCCTTCCAAACTTGTTGCTTAGCAACCTTGTAGTTAATGCTACGTTGACCACGGTAACCCTTGGCCAACTTGATCATCTTCTTGCGACGTGCACGCGTCACTGTTCCACCTTTAACTCGCATGGATAAATCCTCCAGTATTTCTTAATGTGTAATTGCTTTAAATTAGTAAATTGGTAATCGTTATGATTAACGAGCCAACATGCTGATGTAGTTCTTCAATGTTGTCTTGTTCATCATTGAAGTTCCACGCAATTGACGACGTTGCTTCTTTGTCTTACCGTGGAAACGGTGAGATGTGAACGCGTTACCTGACTTCAAACCACCATTGGCAGTCTTCTTGAAACGCTTTGCTGAGGCACGGTGTGTCTTAAACTTTGGCATAATTCTTCCCCTTCGTACTGAAAATTAAATTACTTCGCTTCTTTGGGTGCAAGCACCATAAACATGCTGCGCCCTTCCATCTTGGCTCTAGCTTCAACCTTAGCGACTTCAGCTAGTTCGTTAGCAAGCTTATCCATGACTTCACGCCCGATTTCCTTGTGCGTGATAGCACGTCCACGGAAACGGATTGAAACCTTGACCTTGTTACCCTTTTCCAAAAACTTAATAGCAGCTTTCTTCTTAGTGTTAAAGTCATTGTCATCAATCGTTGGGCTTAAGCGGATTTCTTTAACGCTAACGACTTTTTGGTTTTTGCGTTGTTCACGTTGCTTCTTTTGTGAATCAAACTTGAACTTCCCATAATCCATAATCTTTGCTACTGGTGGCTTAGCATTTGCTTGCACCAATACCAAGTCCAACTCAGCTTCATCAGCAATGCGTTGGGCATCATTCTTGGCCATGACTCCTTGATCACCGTCATCGGTAATCAAACGAACTTCACGAGCGCGGATGCGGTCATTGATTAGGTCTTGTGGTTGTTGCGGTTGGCGTGCGTTTGCTATGATCCTTACCTCCAGAAAAACTTGAAATATAAATAAAAAGCGGCTTGCCGCTTTTACACGACAACCCGCTAGTCAACATCATTAGATAATGTATCAAGTGATTGACCCGTTGAGTTTTCTCAACTAGGTGAATAGCGGGCGCTATTACTTTATTCCTTAACAATAAACTATTATAGAGAATTAAACATTCTCTGTCAACACCTTATTCAACACAGCGTTAATGTACTTACGAGACTTTTCATCTGTAAACTCATGCGCTAGTTGCAAGGCTTCATTGATTGCCACATTGTTAGGTGTGTCAGTTTCTTGAGCTTCATACAAAGCAAGTTG
Organism: Weissella ceti; assembly: GCF_018394055.1. NCBI lineage: Bacteria > Bacillati > Bacillota > Bacilli > Lactobacillales > Lactobacillaceae > Weissella > Weissella ceti. Next base: position 186,883 of record NZ_CP074441.1, on the reverse strand, counting down.
CATCAAAACTAGGTCTGTCTTGTTTAGACGATCAATAGTCCATCCGCTCGCTAGGTTGTCTGCAATTTGTACACTTAGGTTCGCTTCGTTTTCACGAACACCGTTAACAAAAGCTAGTACATCCGCAGGCAAGTCTTGTTCCCAGACTGTTTCAGGGTCACCATCCAACACTTGTTGCACAATAACTTCTGCTTCAGCTTCTGGGTTCATCATTAGTCCAAATAGCGTTTGGAACGCAATTTGACGTTGTTGGTGACGATTTAATTCATGCATTAATCTTCAATCTCCTCTTCAACGGCTTCTCCAAAGAGATTGTTAGGATCAATCAACGCCGCTGTCTTAGAAGATACCATCCCCTCAACATGGACGTTAACCGTCGCAACATCAACTTCAGTCATCGCTGAAATTTGTGTTTGTACACGTTCTTGGATAGCTTGTGCTACCTTTGGTACGTTTACTCCATACTTCAATAGTACATAAACATCAATGACCAAGCCATCTTCTGTTTGTGTTAGTTCAACACCCTTACCTTGAATACGACGACCAAAGGCTTCTTGAGCTCGTTCTGACATTGAACCACGCAAACTAGCGACTCCGTCAACTTCTTGCGCGGCTAAGCTAGCAATAATGTCAATCACACGAACATTAACTTGTGTTGAGCCATTCGTTTCATCTACTTGGTGTAATACAATGGTTTCTTCTGCCATGAGAACTCTCCTTCTTTAACACAAAAGCGCCGGCCGGCAACCGGTCGGCACTTTATGACATCCTTATTAAATAGTTGTTTGATTCTATTATGCCATAAAATCAGACATTATTCTAATTAGGCACGTGCTGAGTATGATCCACCGTTGTCAGTGTTGATGATCAACTTGTCTCCAACGTTGATGAAGTCAGGCACAGTAACTGTAACACCAGTTTCCATTGTTGCTGGCTTTCCACCACCGTTAGCAGTAGCACCCTTGATTCCAGGTTGTGTTTCTGCAACAGTCAATTCAACTGTCTTTGGCACTTCAACGTCCAAGATTTCACCTTCGTATGAAGTAACCTTAACGATCATGTTTTCCAAAATGAACTTCAATGCGTCGCTGATTTGGTCAGCTGGAATTGAGAATTGTTCGTAAGTTTCAGTGTTCATGAATGTGTGTGCATCACCTTCAGCGTACAAGTATTGCATGTCTTCGCTAACGATGTTTGCAGTTTCAAACTTGTCACCAGGACGGAATGTAATTTCGTTAACCGCACCAGAACGCAAGTTCTTCAACTTTGAGCGCACAAAGGCAGCTCCCTTACCTGGCTTAACGTGTTGGAATTCCAAAACACGCCAAATTGAGTTGTTATACAAAATTGTCAAACCAGTCTTCAAATCATTCATACCAATAGTTGCCATGATTGAGATCTCCTAAAATTGTTTATTCTTTCTGCATTATGTTACCAGTTTTCACTATTAAAAACCACCCACTTGGCAATTTATTTCTAACAAATAGGTAACAAATAAAAAATGTTTCTACCATACATACAGTAGAAACATTCATTTACTTCAATTTAATTCTTACAAACGTGCGCGCAATTCAGCTGTGATTTCTTCAAATCCAGGCTTTCCTAGCAATGCAAACATGTTCTTCTTGTAAGCTTCAACACCAGGTTGGTCGAATGGGTTAATTCCATTCAAGTATCCTGAGATACCAACGGCAATTTCGAAGAAGTAGATCATGTATCCCAAGGCGAATTCGTTTTGTTCGTCTAGTTCAACGACCATGTTAGGCACACCACCATCAACGTGGGCCAACAATGTTCCTTCTGAAGCCATGCGGTTAACGAAGCTCATTGTCTTACCTTCTAGGTAGGCCAACCCGTCTTCAGCATCTGAGCTAGGGATGACAACGTCTTCCTTAGGTTCTGATACACGAATCAAAGTTTCAAACAAGTTGCGACGACCATCTTGGATGTATTGTCCAAATGAGTGCAAGTCAGTTGAGAAGTTTCCTGATGCTGGGAAGATTCCCTTACCATCCTTACCTTCTGATTCACCTTGCAATTGCTTCCACCATTCGGCGAATTGTTGCAATGTTGGTTCGTAATTGATCAACAATTCTGTTGTGTATCCCTTACGGTACAAGATGTTACGGTAAGCAGCGTATGCGTATGCGTCGTTTTCCTTAACATCTGGGTTTTGGTAATCTTCACGCGCTTGAGCGGCACCAGCCATCAAAGCGTCGATATCGTGTCCAGCAGCAGCAATTGGCAATAGACCAACAGCAGTCAAAACTGAGAAACGTCCACCAATGCTATCAGGAACAACGAATTCTTCGTATCCTTCTTCATCAGCCATTGTCTTCAACGCACCCTTGTGGGCATCAGTTGTTGCGTAGATACGCTTACGCGCTTCTTCTACACCGTACTTCTTTTCTAGCAATTCCTTGAATACACGGAATGCAATGGCAGGTTCTGTTGTAGTTCCTGACTTAGAAATAACGTTAATTGAGAAGCTACGGTCACCAATCATACGAATCAATGAGTTCAAGTATTGTGGTGAAATTGAGTTTCCAGCAAAGACAACTTGTGGCATCTTACGATCTGCGTTGTCATATGCATTGTCAAAGTAGTCACTCAAGAAGTCGTTCACGGCACGTGCACCAAGGTATGATCCACCAATTCCGATAACAACCAAAACTTCAGAATCGTTCTTGATCTTTTCTGCTGCTTGCTTGATACGTGAAAATTCGTCCTTGTCGTAGTTAACTGGTAGATCAATCCATCCAAGGAAGTCTGAACCTGCTCCAGTTCCGTTACGCAAAGATTGATCAGCCACGTTGACCAAAGGTTGAATCAAGTCCAACTCTTCTTCGCGAACGAAGGGCGCTAGCTTTGATGAATCAAATTTAAGTGTTGCCATGATAATAATTCTCCTTAAGTTCTAAATTGGTATATACCGATTATATCACGAATGTTTTTCTATGGAAACGTTTTCTGGTTTTTTTGCATAAAAAAAGCGCCTATTCCATAGAAATAAGCGCTTTATTGAAGTTAGCTTTAGAATGTAGCCAAGTTAGAAATAACAATCGCTCCAACTACAATCAAGAATGTCCCTACCAAAATCATAGCCATTTGACGGCTTGTCTTCTTTTCTCCCAAGATGTAGATTCCACCGAATGTGGCAACAATAACACCAAGTTGTGAGAATGTGGCAGCCATTGCTTGTCCAATTTCTGGGTTAGCAGCTGAGATGAACATGAACAAGTTTCCAATTCCCCAAACAAGTCCAGTTACAATGTTACGCCAAGTTCCGATTTCAAACATTGTCTTTCCTTCCTTCATGAAGAAGATAACAATGATGAATGCACCTAGAACTTGTCCAATAGCTTGTGGTCCAACGATACCTGTAATGTATGCTAGTCCGTTATCCTTACCTGCAATTTCGTTACTGATGTAACCAGCGTTACGTAGCAAGTTTGGCACGATGAAGTAAGTCATGTATCCGATTGTTGAAATAATCAACGCAATTCCACCACTTGTCCATTGTGTTTGTTGTGTGTTAACTGTCTTGTCGGCTGGATCTGGCAAAGCAGTCAAAACAGCTCCGGCAGCAATTGCAACGATTGCAATCAATCCGATAACCCACATCTTTGCTGTGCTCCATTCACCCAACAATGATGCTGCCAACAACGCGTTCATCACGATTTGTCCTGCAGTTGACAAAGGTCCACCAACAGAAACACCTAGTTTCTTAAAGGCAACGAATTGTCCTGCAGTACCAACAGTCCATGCCATACCTGAGATAAATCCAACGACCCAGATACGTGGGTTCATTGCAAATTCAGCACCGTAAGTTGGCAAAACAAATCCAAAGAATGTTGCTAGGGCAAACAACAATGCCCCAAAAGTCATTCCAAGTGTTCCTTGGGCCGCAGACCCACCCATCTTTGTTGTAACGATTCCAGTTGCTCCCCACGCTAGTGCTGGAATCAGCGCAATCAAAATTGACATATGTAAACTCTCCTCTTCCGTTTGGCAGATTTTTCTCCTGCTCATTTGTTTCAATGTTTGAAATCATACCACAAGGAAAACGTTTACACAAGTAAAAAGAAAACGATTTCAAAACTTGTTAATTAAATTGTAATTCTTGTAACTCTACTAATTTCAAAATTTCAATATTTAAATCGTTTTTTGTATCAGCGACTTCTTGAGCGCCAAATTCAGACAATGGCCCGTTTACAGAAATAGATATTCCTCGCTCTGTAAATTCATCAACCTGTACCCGATATTCCATATGCTTAGCCATAAAACGATCGTCTTCTCGTAAAAATGCCAAAATAGAATCAAATAGCTTATCTAATTGTTGTTTAGTTGTATCGTTTGCCAGTACGAATTGTAATGTAATATGTGGGACATCCACACGCGACAAGTTTTTAATCGGCTCATTTGATAACGTCGCATTCGGTACGACTTGCAGATCCCCATCAGGTGTTCGAAGATGTGTTGAACGGAAAGTAATATCTTCAACCACACCTAATACAGATGGAGATTTGATTTTGTCTCCAATAGTGAATGGCTTTTCCGTAATAATCACTACTCCACCTAACAAATTACGAATTTGATCTTGAGCAGCCATTGAAACAGCCAAACCAGCTAACCCAACTCCTGTGAACAAAGCCCCTACATTAATTCCCCAAATAGCAAATACCACAAAGAAATCAACAACAACAATAATTGCTTGGAGAATACGGGTCATAAACGGCGATACCAATTCATCAATATCAACATCAAGATGTGTACCAACTTTATTGACTGCGCCAAATAAAGTGGGCATTAAACTATAGAAAGTAACGGCAATTAAGATTGCTAAAACCGTCCCAGCTATTTGCCCAACGATAATCATCATATTTTTAGGTAAGTGTAGTGTATATGCTGCTAGGCACATCCCAGCTAGATAAACTAGCCACCGAGTTGGCACAATTAATGCATGTACCAATGTAGCTAATGTATGACGGTTAACTAGTCGTTTTGTAACCATGTCGTATACGCGACTCACCAAATATTTTCCAATAAGCCAACTTAACAATACAATGATAAGCGCTTCGATACTTTCAACTAGCATCATATTGGCATTGATCCAATTTAAAATAACTTTTTCCATGCTTTCATCCTTTCAACATTTCTCTTGGGTTCATTATACATGATTAACCAATGCATGCCTTGCCCTTATATTATTAGTGTGCTAAATTGGTCAATACTTACATATTTCACATAAGACATTCGCTATTGGGAGGCAATTATTATGGCATGGATTTATTTAACATTAGCAGGACTATTTGAAGTCGTTTGGGCATCAACGCTAAAGTTGAGTGAAGGATTTTCTAAACTTAATTATGCAGCTCTAACTATTATTGGGATGATTTTGAGCTTCTGGTTACTATCACAAGCCACAAAGACATTACCCCTAAGTACCGCTTATCCAATTTGGACAGGAATCGGTGCTGTTGGTGCCGTGATTGTTGGTTTTGTGTTCTTCGGTGATCACATTGCACCAATGACTTGGCTATTTATTGCACTGCTTCTAATTAGTATCATTGGAATCAAAGTCACAAGTGGGCATTAAAAATAATATATAAAAACCGGTCTAACACATGGTACATCATGTGTTAGACCGGTTTTTTGTATAATTTTATGACATCTTTCTTCTATAGAATGAACATTCTACTTTTTTCTTTAATTTATAGACCCATTATTTAATTGCTTCGCCAATAAAATCTACATTAGATTCCAAAACGATATTTGAATAAGGCGTTACTTCTCCTGTACGCACAGTCGCAATATTGTTATCATCACGACTCATCGCCTTCAATTTTTCGTGTTCAACCCACACTATTTCCACATCTGAATCAATCACAGATTCAATTGCAGCTAATTGTTCTGGATTATTATCCTTAATTTCTTCAGCTAAATAAATTGTTTGTACTTTCATTTCAGATAAGGTTGCTGTCAAAACATCAATAAATTTTGGTAGCCCACGAATAACAGACAAATCAATTTTGCGACCATCATTTAAAATAGGCAGGCCAGCATCACCAATTGTTAGCCATTGTGTATGCCCCATTTCTGAAATAGCATTTGAAAGTTGTGTATTCAAAAGATTCGTCTTACGCATGATACGCTCCTTAATGATTTATTGAACTGAATATCAGCTCAAACTTTTGGTTACGCACCTGAACGTAATCATTTCGTTCATCTGTTTCCACAGGAATTTGTGTCCGAGATGTCCAAATAAGTCACCTTATTTATAACATTTATCCCGACAACAGTTAAACGTTTAACACTTTATACAAATAGTTTAGCATTATGTCACACTAAACGTAAACGCTTTCTCACGTTGATTTACACAATTTTCAATTAAATTTTATTTTTAAATCAATTTTTTTGCATTTTTTCCAACTTAAGGGTTGTTTTTCTAAAACACGTCCTTTATTACTTTTAGTAATTAAAAAGAAAACAAAAAGAAAAAGAGGATATATATTATGACTAAGTATGGTGTAATTGTTGGTTCACTACGTAAGGGTTCATTCACAGAAGGTGTTGCTAAGGCATTGGTTGCTGGATTGCCTGCAGATGCAGAAGTAACTTACCTATCAATTCGTGACTTGCCTCTATACGATCAAGACACAGACATGGATTCACCTGCAGCTTACACTGAATTCCGTGAACTTGTAGCCGCACAAGATGCATTCATCATCGCAACTCCAGAACACAACCGTAACATCTCAGCTGCGTTGAAGAATGCGTTGGACATTGCTTCACGTCCTTGGGGACAAAACGTTTGGGCTGGTAAGCCTGTATTGCCTGCTTCACAATCAATCGCAGGTATCGGTGGAGCCTTGGCTAACCACTCATTGAAGACAACTCTTGGTTTCTTGGACATGAACATCATGCAACAACCAGAATTGTACATTGGAAACACTCCTGAATTGGCTGACGAAAACGGTGTTATCTACAACGAAAGCACAGTTGAATTCTTGGCTAGCGTAGGTGCTAACTTCGACACATTCGTTAAGAAGAACAAGTAATTCTATCTTCTTCATCATTTAATGTGTGTAGTGAAATGAAGATAAATAAAAAGCGTAACCGTAATGGTTACGCTTTTTTTGTGCTTAAGCTGCTTGACGAATCTTGAAGAAACATTCGTATTCAAAGATAGCTAGCAATGCTGCTGACAAAACTGCGCCGATAGGTCCAGCGGCAATATAGAACCCAAATACTGCAGTAATACCGATTGCACTTACAGTTGCAACCATTGACCACTTTTGGATTGCATTTAATTCTTGCATGTTATCCATGAAACTAATGCTCAAAACACCAGCTCCAACAAACGCCATCAACCCAATCAAAATATGTAGAAAAATTGCCATATCTCTATCCTCCAAAATATATATTCATTAACCACATTTACTATATCATGTTGTTATTTATATAACAAAACATGACACCGCGTCATTTTTCACATGTAAAACATATATAATATCTTAAAAATATCAAAAAAATAAGACGTATATAACTAGAATCTATCCAGTTATATACGTCTATATTTTTATTAATTATTATTATCTTCTAAATGTTGAATAAATTCATCCGCATTGTCTGCTAGCTTATGTGCCAAAAGATGCATGTTTTCTTCATCAGTACCGTCATACGGCGCTGTATGTGTCACAAGAAGTAGTTGTTCTTTCTTCATCGCTGTAACAACAACGCTTAGGTTTTGAATCTTATCTGATAGGTTAAAGGTTGATTTGAATGTTTGAATCAATGTAATCAACGCAGAAAAAATAGATACAATCAACAGAAGACTCACATGGCGGCTCGCCATGCTAATCAAAATCGGAATACTTGAAGACAAGACAATACTTAGCATACTTGTCCATGCATTTAAACGTACATAGAACTTGTGTCGTTTTTCCACTTGTTGAATACTTTCATCTAATCGCTTGAACATTACTTCTGCGTTCATCCCTATTTTCTCCCTACTAGTCAAATACACTATCTCCGATGTTATTACACTTTTCACACGTTAACACGTGTTCATCGATTGCAATTTTGTGACCACCTGCTCGTTTCGCCTGATACAACAAACGATCAGCTTGCTTAAATGTTTCATCAGCATCAGAATCGTTCCAGATACTACTTGAAAGTCCTCCTGAGAACGTCACATCAACTTTATATTCTGCTTGCATGTCATGCATTAAATCTTCATTCAATTGATTGAACAAGAACTTAATTTCCGCGGATAGACGACACATACTCCCACGATTTTCAATCACACAAACTAGTTCTTCGCCACCGAATCGATAGACTTTAAAATCCATGTCAGAAAAGTTCATGGCTAACATTTCTTTTGTCTTGTTTGCAACTCGTTGCAGAATTAAGTTACCGGTTGGATGTCCCAATGTATCATTCAACATTTTAAACTTATCCACGTCCATAATTAAAATAACATATTCTTTATTCACATATCTGTTTTCGACATCTTGTTTAAACGCACGTAAATTGAACAGACCCGTTAGTGGATCAGTATTCAACTCTGCAAGATATGCTTGCTCATCTGCAATTAAATGTTTTTGTAGATATAGCATAAATGACACAACCAGAATATATGTGGCAATACTAACCACAACAACTAACGATGAATTAGATGGCCCTAGCAAGCCTAATTCATCCTCAAGGACTGCCAAAATGATTGCCGCCGCATAATACACCCATATGTGATGCCCAACACGTCGGAAAATCCATAACAAAAGCATCAACGTAATCCAACTAATTTCAAAAGATAACGTCAAATCCCGAATTTCTCCTGGTGCAATCAACGTTAAAAACATCAACGTAATAATCGGCTTAATCAATGACACAACCACAGCAATTTTAAAATCATCAAACATAATTACGACTAATGCTGGTACATATGCCAGCATTACAATACCGACTGTTGCATGAGTCAATGACACAATTAAGTACGTAAACCCAAAGTACAACAGGTACATTAACCAGCGACGCGTATTCTTTGGAATCTTCTTACTAAGCTTAGTGATAAATACCAGAGAAAAAATGGTACTTAAGACTAAGAATGTGACCAAACTAAAACTCAAAAATTCATCTAATAAATCTGCCACACTAACTCCCTCTGTACTCAGATTAACATTTATAATTATTCCTTAATTATAAATATCGTAGTACGTTTCTATTGTTCCCATTTGTGCTAAGACTAGCATGTATTTATCACTACTTTGTTTCTGTATCGATTGCAATTTCACCTGGCTTAGAACGTTTCATTTTGTATAGCAACGAATCGGCTTGACGGAACGATGCATATCCACGTTCATGCGAATTACTATTAGTAATCCCTCCCGAGAAACTTGCAGGACGATCAAATTCAGCCTGAACCTTTTGATCAAATAACACATTTGCTTCATCTAATGTTGCTTTTAATTCTAACATTCCAGTTTTAAGATTCCCATTGTACATAGACACAACCACGAATTCTTCTCCTCCAAAGCGGAAGACACGGTATGCCTTTTTGTTCTTTTCTTGGTCTGGGAAATGTGCGTCCATCGTTTCTAGTAACGTATCTGCCATCATTTGAATGACCCGATTCCCAGCACTATGCCCTAACGTATCATTCAATTGCTTAAATTTATCAACGTCCACCACACCAATCACATATGGGTTCTTTTCTGGATTATTGGTCTTACCTTCATTAAAAGCTTTTAAATTATAAACATTAGTCAACGGATCTCGTAATAGTTCATCCGATACCTTTTGTTGGTAACGATGTAAACGATCACGCAATGAAGTCGCAAACCATAAAATGACAACATAACTAAATACATTAACAACCAAAACAACATGTGCCCCATTAAAATCAGTAGGATAGAAGAACGCCTGCATATCTTCTAACATCCCCATTCCGACCGCCACAATCATATAAAAAGCCTTTGAATGTCTAAACTTATAAAAAGCTAGCATCAAGATTAACAATGCTGCCCAACTAATTAAAATTGATTGCCAGATATGAGGGATTTCATATTCAAAATATCGTGTTTCTAAATACAAGGTATTAATCAACGGTTTTGCAATTGCAACAACCAACGCCGTTTTCCAATCAGAAAATACAATTGCAATCACGGCTGGTACGTATGCCATCATTACCATTCCCATCGAATTATCTGATAGTGAAGCAATAATGTATGTAAACCCGAAATAAAGCGGGAACATTAGACGACGACGTAATGACAATGGAATTACCTCGTCGTCAATGTTTGTCATGAAGACAAGTGTAAAAATCGTACTAATCACGAAAAGCATGATCATAAAATAATAAATTATCGCCTGCATGACAATCTCCCCCTACATTCGAATGTTCGGATTTTTATCCGACACTGCTTTAAACATTCTATCAAATTTTACGTCATACAACACCCATATTATCGCTTAAAACAGGCTTTTCATGTACATTGTCAATATATCTTACTTAAAACTCTTCTTAATGTTATGTGCACGTCGCCACTTCAACACTTTAGACGTAATTGATAGTGACATTGAGATCAAAATTGTTCCTAGCGTAAAGGTCAAGAAGCCTTTTGGAATCTCACCACCGGCAAATTGCACAACCAATGCAGTTACACTGGTAAAGGTTGTGACCATGTTCAAAGAGGCAGAAGCACCATCATATGTGCCTTTCAATGCAAACAAACGATGATTTAAAAACAATACGAAGACACTAATCACAATAAAGAAAACAAATAATGCAAAGAATATCCAAATAAATTCAGTGGCATCTCGACGAGCAAACTGCAAAATATCATCATCTAACGCGACAGACGTCACAAATTCTAATAGTTCGAACATTAAGTAAGCCAAAATTGGCCAAATAATCACTGACATGATTCGCTTAAACATACTCATTTTCTTTCCCTCTTACTCTGGTAATTTCATACGATCTGCTTCTGTTATTTCTCGTACAATACGACATGGATTTCCAACTGCAATGACATTTTCAGGGATATCTCTTGTTACAACGCTCTCGGCCCCAATAACACTACCTGCTCCGATCGTCACACCGCCCAATATTTTGACATCCCCTGATATCCAACAATTATCATTAATTGTTATCGGTGCCGCATATTCATAATTCACCATGTGCCCGTCTGTATTCACTCGCACATTTCTATCTTGAAAACGCAACGGATGGAGCGGTGTTAGCAATGATACATTTGGTCCGACCATCACATCATCGCCAATCGTCACCTCTGCACAATCAAAAATCGTTAAGTTGAAATTTGCAAAAAAATTCTTTCCAACACTAGTATTTATTCCGTAATCAAATTGTATGGGTCCCTGGAAATAACTACCATCTCCCATATCTCTTAACAACTTTCCCAAAACTTCAGCACGTCCTGTATCAGATTCATCCAATTGATTATATAATTGACTCAATTGATGTGCTTTATGTCGCAGTTCTTCTAACTCTGAATCCGCTGGTACATAAAGCTCTTCTGCCAACATTTTTTCAAATTCAGTCATCTTTTTCACTCCCATGTTGGTTATATATAAATCATAGCATAAAAATACAAACTATCCTCAAACTAATATAGACTAAATCATTTAACCAACACATAAATAAATGACTCGTGGATAGCATGGTATCTACTACTTTCACCTTGACTTGCCAGACACGACTAAATCGTTGTAAGATATTGGAGTAAAGAAAAAGCGTTAGGTAGTTGCTGCTACCTAACGCGGTTAAGAATTAAGTGTAAATATGTGTGTAACGACTACTCTCCGGAGTGGTCGTTTTTCTTTTTGCCGTTTGGATCACTACGACGTATATAATCAGCTTTAGCTAATTTAACGATGAACGTACCAATAGCACCAAGAATAATTGAGATACCAATCGCCCACTCAATCACATTATTTACACTAATAGAACCTTTCCTTTTATTCATGTTTGCACCTCCTAAGAATTAAGTAAATGAGGGGTGTGTACACTTAAATTGGCATAAGGCCTTTCTCAACATGGTCGGTTACAAGAATAAATTGCCCCACCACGTTATCAACTATAACGGGTTGCCCATTTATTATCAGGTTGTTTACTTGCAAAAGCAGGAAATAAAACGCATTACCATTTTTTTATTCATATTTACAATAATCTTCTCTGCAACGTGCTGCACTTATACTCATTTGAGCAATAAAAAAACGCTATCTCAATGTGAGACAGCGTTTTTTCATCGTAGGTGCGGTAACACCCAATTAATGGAGCCGAGGGGATTTGAACCCCTGTCCTAGCACCACGACACTAATACATCTACGTTCATAGTCACATCATTTAAAATTCATCATGTGCACGCCATGTAACACGGCGATCAAATGACTAGATTGATTATCCTCTTCGTAAAAACCCCAATCGGAGGCCGTTACGCGCAGATTACTAAATTTATAAAACCACTCGGTAGCTGGCAATCACAGCTAGGAATGATCACGTGTGCTGTTTTTTAAGCAGCGACAGCGTAGTTGTTTGAATTGTTTGCAGTTAATTCGTCTGAGTGGATTATAGGGCCACAACCCCTAAACGCAGTACTAGCTCGAACAATACTAGTCGATTCCAAAACGACCCCGAGATATTACTTATCTAGTATATCAAAAAAACGAACAATACGCGTTAGAAAATCTAACAATTATCCATTTCGCGAACATTTAGTGTTTTACTTATTTATAATTCGTGTATAATACTATTTGGTTGGTGATAGATATCATAAATCAACCAAAACACGAACTTTAAATAAAGAAAGAGGCTTTTCATGTTAGAAACAAAAGTGTTTGATTACGAAGATGTGCAACTAATTCCCCGTCGCTGTGTCTTAACAAGTCGCAGTCAAGCTGATACACACGTGTCACTTGGTGGTCGTCAATTCAAACTACCCGTTATGCCCGCCAACATGCAAACTGTGCTCGACGAAAAACTATCACTAGAATTAGCATTAGAAGGTTACTTCTATGTTATGCACCGCTTTAACCCGTCTACACGTAAAGCATTTATTCAAGATGCTCATAATAAAGACACTTTTGCTTCTATCTCTGTTGGTGTTAAGCCAGAAGAATACACATTTATTGATGAATTAGCTAGTGAAGGTTTAATTCCAGAATATATCACAATCGATATCGCACATGGTTATGCTGATACTGTGATCAACATGATTAAGTACATTAAGGAGAAGTTACCTGATACATTTGTAATTGCTGGTAACGTCGCGACACCTGATGCGGTCATCGCATTAGAAGATGCTGGTGCTGACGCAACTAAGGTTGGTGTTGGTCCGGGGATGGCTTGTATCACAAAACTGAAGACTGGTTTTGGTACTGGTGGTTGGCAATTAGCTGCTATTGAACAATGTGCACAAGTTGCAACAAAGCCCATTATTGCCGATGGTGGTTTACGTACTAATGGTGATATTGCTAAGTCTTTACGTTTCGGCGCAACAATGGTCATGGTTGGTTCAATGCTAGCCGGTCATGATGAAAATCCCGGTGAACTATTAACCATTGATGGCAAGACATTCAAAGCTTACTTTGGTTCAGCTTCTCAATTCCAAAAGGGTGAATACAAGAACGTAGAAGGTAAAAAATTGATGGTTCCATATCGTGGTAGTATCTATGCCACACTCCACGAAATGCAAGAAGATCTACAATCTGCTATTTCTTATGCTGGTGGTGACTCTATCGCTGTTTTGAAGGATGTAGACTTTGTTATTGTACCTAATACTATTCGTAGTGGAGATCACTTCTAACGATTAATATCTCATATCAAAAACCCGCATACCAAATATAATTTGGTATGCGGGTTTTATCTTTACTCATCTAACACATATATATTTACCATACACTTTAAACATATAAAAAAGGCCCCCTGCGCGTTGAGGACCTTTGAGTCAGGATGGAGTTGTCTCATAACACGTGTCATGTGGCCAAGCTCCACAACATTCTGAATACGATTATTATACCCTATTCTTTCTGAGAAACCAAAATTTTTCTTTTAATAACTTACGCGCTAGTCACTTTAAGAACTGCAGATTCTTGCAAAATTTCAGCATCAATTTCCTTTACGTCGCGATATAAAGGCTCTCCATTTGGCTTTAACAAATATTCAATTCGCTTTAGTCGTTGCAAAGCTTTTTGTGCTTGTTCTTGCGTAACAGTCCCATCAACATTATCTACAAACCATTCGACATTTTTATCTTTGTTAGCTCGATCAACAATAAAGGTTACTTTTAATTTAGCCATAATTTCTCCTAATTCCCCATGCTTTCTAACGTATTCTTCGCAACTAAAATATGCGAAATCACTTCTTCTTCCCCCAACTCCACAAAGAAATGCGCTAACGTTGTCAATTCAGAATTACGTACATCTGATGCAATACACAAAGTTCGCAATAACTTTGGCCCACCTGTTTTTGCATCATTTGCGCTCAAGTAACCATAAAATTTTGCCTTTGAAATTGGTACCTTTACTGTTGTTTTTACTTGTTCTCCCATACTATCCTCCCAATTCAATATACTATGCTTCCCAACTTAGCACCTACGGCCTCCTCTTTTGTGTTTCTATCATCTTCGACCTCTTTATAAGTGATTAGCCTTTCCAATCAACTCACATGCCTACTAACGGTTTTAATGACTTTTAAGACGCAAAAAAAGCATCGACCTAAGTCGATGCTTCTTATTTATTTAGCATATTCAATCGAACGAGATTCACGAATTACTGTGACCTTAATATGTCCTGGATAATCCAATTCTGTTTCAATTTGTGTCTTGATATCGTGTGCCAAGACAGTTGCTTCTAAGTCAGTAACGGCTGCTGGTTCAACAACAACACGAACTTCACGACCTGCTTGGATCGCAAATGACTTATCAACACCACTAAATCCGTTAGCAATTGTTTCCAATTGCTTCAAACGTTGCACATAGTTTTCCAAAGATTCTGAACGAGCCCCTGGACGTGCAGCTGAAATTGAGTCAGCTGCAGCAACTAATTCTGATACAACGAATTCAGGTTCAACGTCATTGTGATGTGAAGCAATTGCGTTGATGATTTCAGCACGTTCGTTGTACTTAGAAGCCAATTCAACTCCTAGTTCAACGTGTGAGCCATCAACATCATGGTCAACTGCCTTTCCAATGTCGTGTAGCAAACCTGCACGCTTAGCTTGAGTAACATCTTCACCAAGTTCCGCAGCTAGCAATCCTGATAGCTTGGCAACTTCAATAGAATGTACCAAAACGTTTTGTCCGTAACTAGTACGGTAGTTTAGACGACCAAGTGTCTTAATCAAATCAGGATGCATGTTGTGAATCCCTAGATCAAAGACTGCTTGTTCTCCAACTTCACGAATATGTTCATCCATCTCTTTACGAGACTTTTCAACGGTTTCTTCGATTCGCGCTGGGTGAATTCGTCCGTCAGAAATCAACTTATCCAATGTGTTCTTGGCAATTTCACGACGGATTGGGTCGTAACCACTCAACACAACCGCTTCCGGTGTATCGTCAATGATAACGTCAATTCCAGTGACTGTTTCCAAGGCACGGATATTACGACCTTCACGACCAATAATACGGCCCTTCATGTCGTCATTTGGCAAGTTAACAACTGAAACGGTTGTTTCAGCAACCATGTCAGCAGCTGAACGTTGAATGGCACCAACAATAAGTTCCTTGGCGCGCTTATCAGCTTCAGCATTTGCTTGTGCATTACTTTCCTTAATCATCACTGCACGTTCGGCTGCCAAGGCATCCTTAGTTTCAGACAAAACACGTTCACGTGCTTCTTCCTGATCAAGGTTAGCAATTTCACTAAGCTTTGATTCACGTGCATCAACCAAAGCATCTGCATGCTTCAGCTTGTCAGCTACACTTTGTCGTTGTTGATCTAGAACCTTTTCTTTATCAACAACACCTTCTTCACGCTTTTGCAAAGAAGCATCTTTACGATCTAATACAGCTTCACGACTAACAAGTCGTTCTTCTTGTACTTTTACTTCTGAACGTCGTTCTTGTAGTTCAGATTCAATACGGTCTTGATAACGTTGGCTTTCATCTCGAGCTTCTACTAAAGCAGACTTTTTTAATTGCGTTGCTTCAATAGTTGCTTGATTCGTGATATCTGTTGCATTTCTATGGGCATCTGAAAGTCGCTTATTAATTGCTTTATCAGCAAAAAAATAACCCAGAAAACCACCAATTACGATTGCGGCAAACGAAACAAGGATAAACATGAGTACGTTCTCCATTATATTTCTCCTGTCTCTATATACATGTCTCCATGTATACGATATGGTGCTATTCACACAAGTTTAATTTTAAGGTTTATACGTGTTAATGTCAATTTAATGACCGAGTGATTACAAAAAAATAGAGACCATAGTCTCTATTTCATAGTTATTTCAATTCAGGGTCAACGAGGCTTAAAATCAAAGACATGATAGCACGAATTAAAATCGCAAAAGTTGGTGCAACCAACCAGTCATCAAAGACTAGTTCTGCCATAAACAGCCCTGCTACAAGCACAATACTCAAGATCGTCCAGCGAACAATGGTCCAAACATTGATATTACGTAATTTAACAGCAGCTTCATGCAACATAGATAGTTGTGTCATCTCTGTTAGCATAATATCGGCACCTCGATCATTATCCCCTGTCTTAATAACAAGAGCTGGATCTACCTTCGCCGGTAATGCACCGCGTGTTAAGAACAGCGTTGGGACTTCTTCAGTCCAAGATGCTTGTTGTTCGTATTGTTGGGCAGCTGTTAAATCTGCCTGTACAGTCACAACACTCTTCATGATTTCTCGAATTGGTCGGACAGATCCCATTGTATCCGTTGTGGCAACACGTACTTGCATATCGTGCGTTTGGAAATAACGATCAAGATCTCCTAAATCACGACGGAAACTTTCACCATAATTCACAGCACCAACAACTTCATCCCCATGCACAAGCAAACGGATTGAGTTCCCTAATGCCAAAGTTGCTTCTAGACGTTTCGCATTAACACGGTATTGTTGTTCGTGCGCATAAGAAGCCATAACCAATGCATATTCAACGCCAAAGACTTCCCCTTCAACACCAACACTTGGTAACACGGTTTGTTCCAATACTTCTACTGGATACACGCCATGTTCTTGTGCATATGCTACAACACTGCGACTAAAATCATCTGACAAATTGGCTTCCAAACTTGCAACAATTGTTAAAACATCATATTCACTTAACGATTTAGACAGTGAATTAACTGAGTAAACTTGAAAACTATTTTCAGTTAATACACCCTCTTTTTCAACAATAACATCTGACAATGTTGGTAATTTATCCAAGCTTTGGTGATCAAGAACTTGAATACCTTCTTTTTCTAAATTATGTACTTCGTTCTTGCGTAATTCACTCACACGTAAGATTGCCCAACGTGGCTCTACAACTAGTAACAAAGCACCACTAATCAATAATGCAACTTGTATGTCTCCGCGGTTCAAAAATACAACAAAACTAACAACACTCATTAGCAGAATCATTGCGACTAATCCGCGCGTACTCTTTTGAATACGTGTTGAAAATAAGCCTTTATCTTCTTGTTTTTGTGCCCAATTTAATGTTAGGTATACGATACACATGCTTACAAAGTAAATTGGTAGTGTTACACCCATAAATAAATTATGCATTGAGGCTGGTGTTAAATATTGCCACATCGTCACACCCAAAAGCATCACTTGTCCCAAGACAACCAATAACACCGATCCAGTCCCACATGTTTTTAACTCACGTATTGCTTGTCGTAACATTTGTACTGATGTCCACATGATAAACAATCCAGACAAACCTAATAATCCATAGATAAAGCGTTCATCTGTTACTTCAAACACAACTGGTAACCCACCATACACCGGTAGTAAAAGTACTGATACGATTGCAAATAGTAACGCAATTCCTGCATAACGCAGAAAATGTAAATGTATCTTAGTCATCATAACCCTCCTCATTTTTTGGTAAAAAAAAACATATCCCATGGAATGTGGGATATGTTTTAAATTAAGGAGAATGTGGGATTCGAACCCACGCGCCGCTTTCACGACCTGACGGTTTTCAAGACCGTTCCCTTCAGCCAGACTTGGGTAATTCTCCATAAATTGCGGGAGCAGGATTTGAACCTACGACCTTCGGGTTATGGGCCCGACGAGCTACCAGACTGCTCCATCCCGCGATAATATAAGAAAAAGGAGGATGTGGGATTCGAACCCACGCGCCGCTTTCACGACCTGACGGTTTTCAAGACCGTTCCCTTCAGCCAGACTTGGGTAATCCTCCATAACAATATTCAATATTACAGCCCTAACCCTCATTCGTCAACCCTTTTGCAGAATTTTCTTGATAAAAACCAAAAATAAAACACGTATGCATCAATATTCGACCATACGTGTTCTTTTTGCTTAAATTTAAATCCTAAATCTTCTATCTACTCAGTTGTAATCTATGCCTTTACTCGTAAACTTAAGGCATTTAACGCTACAATAACCGTTGATAGTGACATTAATATTGCTCCAGCTAATGGGCCTAAGACAATCCCCCAAGGTACTAGCAATCCCGCCGCTAATGGTAGTGCAATCACATTATAACCTGCACCCCACCATAAGTTTTGAACCATCTTTCGACGTGTATTCTTCGCCAAAGTCACCAAACTCAAGATATCAGCTGGCTTGGAATTGACCAAAATAACGTCCGCTGAATTAATTGCTACTGCCGTTCCAGCACCAATCGCAACCCCAATTGTTGCTTGAGCCAAGGCAGGTGCATCATTAACACCGTCCCCAACCATCATCACACCAGCTTTTTCTTGATAGCTTTTCAAGATATCTACTTTATCTTCAGGCATTAGTTCAGCATGCAATAACTTAATCCCCAACATATGGGCAATACTTTCCGCAGCCATTTGGTTGTCACCAGTCACCATAACCGGTTCAATCCCCATACGCCGTACACGCTTCACCAATTTTTCAGCATCTGGCTTGACTGTATCTCCTGCTGATAACAGTCCAATGGCTTGTTTTTCACGCAATACAAAACTAACTGTGTACCCCTTATTCACTTGGTCTTCATAAACTTCATGATCATACGCAATATCATGGCTATCTAAATACCCTGCCTTAACCACTTTAACATTGTGACCATCAATGACTCCAGCTACACCAACACCAGGCATGTTTTGAAAGTCATCGACAGAAGCTAATGGTTGTCCCTGCATGGCATTCACAATGCTTTGTGCTAGTGGATGTGTACTATTTTGTTCCAGAGATGCAGCTAACGTCAAAACCTCATCTGGTGAAATATTATCCGAAAATGATTTCACATCTTGGACAACAAACTTTCCCTCTGTTAGCGTTCCGGTCTTATCCATCAATAGGTAGCCAACATGATTGATTTGCTCCAAAGCTTGTCGGTTTTGAATCAACAATCCCTTTTGAGCAGCTAATCCCGTCATACGTGCAACAACCAAAGGAATGGCTAATCCTAACGCATGCGGACAGGCCACAATCAATACGGTTACGACAAATGGCAATGCTGTATTAAATCCTGCAACTAGGGTCCAAACAACTAATGTAATTGCAGCAATAATCACCGCTGCATAGAATAACCAACCAGCCACTTTATCAGCAAGATTTTCTGCATTTGATTTCTGTCCCTTGGCTTGATCAACTAATTGTTGTACTTGTGCTAAGAACCCACTTTCGCTAGTTTTAGTGACTTGCATACTGAATGCCGTATTCAAATTTTGTGACCCACCAACAACAGCATCATGTTCATGTTTCATGACTCCTGCGGATTCACCAGTTAACAAAGATTCATCCAATGTTGGCATCCCCGCTACAATCATTCCATCCATTGGTACACGTTCATTTTCTTTGACGACTAATGTATCACCACTTTTCACATCACTAATAGGCATGTCTTGTAATGAACCATCTGCCAACTTCACGTGTGCTTGTTTAGGTACCAATTGTGCCAACGCATCCACTGAACTTCCAGCTTGCATCACTGTCTTCATTTCAATAATGTGCCCTAGCAGCATAATTACAATTAGACTGGCTAATTCCCAAAAGAAATCCATAACATGCGCTTCAGGATTTAACACATTCATGACTGTTGCATAAACGCTATAGAAATAAGCAACACTAATTCCCATTGTAATTAAGGTCATCATTGCTGGTTTCTTTGCTGTTAGTTCTTGTTTCGCACCATCAAAAAATGGTTTCCCACCATAGAAAAACAGTACCGTTCCCAATAACAAGACCAACCAATTTTGGCCTGGTATATTAGTGATCGTAAATGGTAATTCCATCCCCATCATTGGTGATAGCACAATAATAACTACCATTAATAGCAATGAAATCCATAGTCGACGATTCATATCACCCATATTCATCATGTGATGATCATGACCTGACATATCCATGTCACCGTGCATATTGTGATCCATATGACTCATGTCATGCCCTTGGTGTTCACTGTGATCCATATGGCTCATATCGTGGCCTTCATGTCCATCGTGATCCATGTGCTTCATATCATGACTTTGATATTTATTGTGATCCATGTGGCTCATATCATGGCCTTCATGTGTACCGTGATCCATGTGGCTCATATCGTGGCCTTCATGTGTGCCGTGATCCATATGGCTCATATCGTGGCCTTCATGTTCATCGTGATCCATGTGCTTCATATCGTGGCCTTCATGTGTACCGTGATCCATGTGGCTCATATCGTGGCCTTCGTATTCACTGTGATTCATATGTTTCATATCATTATTCGTGTGATTTTCGTGTTTCATAATATCCTCCCTGTGTAACTTAAAACAATAAATTTGTAACTAATTATTGTTTCGTCACGGAGGCACGTCTTCAGTTGACAATGACTCTTCTGCTGCTGGGGATGCATTTACTCCCACAGCACTTGATGATTGCACTGCCGCTTGCGTTGTATCAACGACAACTTCTACGACATTTCCCTGGCAACCACATGTTTCACAATTACTCATCGCATCCTCCTCCCATTTCCCTTACTAATAATATGTTACCATACATTTTTGCTATACAAAAAGACGCCTTTAATACTTTAAAGACGTCTTTTTTAATATAGTTAGTTAGATTTTATTTATCTTCTGTTGGTGGCAACATCGTTAGGCCAATACGTTGACGCTTAACGTCGACTTCAAGCACCCAAACTTTAACAATGTCTCCAACCGCAACAACGTCATGGGGATTATTCACATGACGCTTTGCTAAACGAGAAATATGCACCAAACCATCTTCGTGAACACCTAGGTCAACAAAGGCGCCAAAATCAACTACGTTACGAACTGTTCCTTGTAGTTCCATCCCCGGCTTCAAATCCTTCAATGTCAAAACATCTGAACGTAAAATGGCGCCACTCGCATTATCACGGCTATCACGCCCAGGATTTTCCAATGACGTCATGATACCCTCTAACGTTGGTACACCAATTTCTAGTTCTTCAGCCACCTGTGCTTTGTTTAGCTTTTGCATGGCAGCCTTAGCTTCAGCACCCGGCTTTACCCCAATCTTTTGCAACAACGCTTTCGCGGCCTTATAAGATTCTGGGTGGATATCAGTGTTGTCTAGCACATTAGTTCCATCTGGAATACGCAAGAACCCTGCGGCTTGTTCAAACGCCTTAGGGCCAAGTTTTGGCACTTTCTTCAAGGCTGCACGTGACGCAAATGGTCCGTTTTCATCACGGTAAGTCACAATGTTGTTCGCAGTTGTTTTAGTCAAGCCAGCAATGTGCGTCAATAATGGCGCAGATGCCGTGTTCAAATTAACCCCAACTTGGTTAACGGCTGTTTCCAATACTGTATCCACTTCTTGATCAAGTTCCTTGGCAGGCAAATCGTGTTGGTATTGCCCAACACCCACAGCCTTAGGGTCAATCTTAATCAATTCAGCCATTGGATCTTGCAAACGACGCGCAATTGAAATCGCTGAACGTTGTTCAACTTGTAATTCAGGGAATTCTTCACGTGCCATATCACTCGCCGAATAGACTGAAGCCCCTGCTTCATTAACCACCACATACTTTAATTGTGGCAATTCTTCACGAATCAATTCGGCAATAAAGGCTTGTGATTCACGACTCGCTGTTCCATTACCAATCGCAACTAATTGAACCCCATACTTCTTCACCAAGTTAACAATTGTCTTCTTTGCCCCAGATGGGTCGTACTTAGCTGCCTTATGGGGATAAATCACAGCCTTATCTAAGAACTTACCATTCTCATCAACCACAGCTAACTTTGATCCAGTACGAATACCTGGGTCAAACCCAAGAACAATTTGTCCACGTAATGGGGATGCCATTAGCAAGTGGTACAAGTTCTTTCCAAACACATTAATCGCATCTTGCGCAGCTTGTTCAAATAATTCCTTACGCAATTCACGTTCAATAGCTGGACCAATAAAACGCTTATAGGCATCTAATGCAGCCGCTTGTAAGATTTCAACTGACGCACCCGTCTTAGAACCAATCAAGCGGAAGTTCAAATAACGTGTGATACTGTCTACATCAACATCTAGTGATGCAGACAGTACGCCTGCTTTTTCACCACGATTAACCGCAAGCACTTGGTGATTTGCCAACTTAGTTATCGGCATACTGAAGTCATAGTACAACTTGTAGATTTCTTGTGGGTCTTTATCTTGGCTCCCACGCTTTTGTTTGACAACAAATTGTGCATTCTTATGCGTATACTGACGAACCCAATCACGAAGACCGGCATTTTCACCAATAACTTCCGCAAAAATTTCATGAACGCCATCATATACATCACTCACACTATTAATATCTGCATCTGAATTGATGTATTGCGTTGCCACATCATCTAGATTTGTTGCTGAAAACTTTTGTACCTCTTGAGCAAACGGCATCAAACCAGCTTCCTTCGCAATCGTCGCCTTCGTACGGCGCTTTTGCTTATAAGGTAGGTAAATATCTTCAACCATTTGCATCGTTTCAGCCGCAGCCAAAGTTTTGGCTAGCCCCTCTGACCAAGCGCCTTGTTCAGTGATTGCTTTTTGAACCGTTTGTTTACGTGCAGCTAGATCTTCCAAACGCTTCGTAACAGCTTGAACATCACGAATTTGTACTTCATCTAAATCACCAGTTGCTTCTTTACGGTAACGGGCAATAAACGGTACTGTGTTTCCCTCAGCCAACAGTGCACTTACTGCAGATACCTTATGTACCGGCAAGTTAAGCTCTGCGGCCGTTTGTTTAATTAATGCATCCACAATAAGTACCTTCTTTTTTATTACAAGACTGAAGTCAAAATACGGTTAATTTGTGCCGTAAACTTATCCATCAAGTCTTCTTGGGCAACTTCTGATTCACCAAAGGCTGGTTGTGTAATTGATTGTTCTTCAACGTTCAATGCATCTGCCATCTTGTGAGTTGCGTCAACGTAAGCACGGTATGTTGTCATCATGCTTTGGTGCAATCCCATTACACGAACAGGTGCCTTAAGTGACTTCATACGTGTAATTGTTTCTTCGTATGCTTCAACTGTTTCATCGAATTCAGCCGCGATTTCTTGGAAGTCAGCCTTTGGCATTTCAGTAAGCTTATCAGCTTGCATTGCTTCTTCTAGCTTGGCGAAAAATGGACCAACCTTAGTTCCGATTTCTTCTGTTGTTTGAACGATTTCGCTCAATTGCATTGCGTATTGTTGTGGGTTTCCAAACTTGTTCTTTACCATGATAAGTACTCATTTCTTTTAGTTTATGAGGTTTATTATACCATATCGTGTGTTTGATAAGATTTCATGCATTGATGTACCTGCACGTTTCTGATATTCATATTCCGATTGGAATAACCTTACGAATTAAATCAATTAACATAAAATGAAGTATAATTAGAATATAAACTAAACACTTTTGGGAGGTCTACTATGAAAATTGGGAACAAAACATCAATTGTATTATCTGTTATCGTTGTCTTATTACCCATCTTGGTCGGTATTTACTTTTTACCAAATTTGCCAGAACAAGTTGCGGTTCATTGGGGGCTAAACGGGCAAGCTGATCGTTGGGCTTCCCGTGAATCACTGGTGTTTGGTATTCCACTCTTCATGACCGTGATTCAATTAATTATTTTAATAATCGTGTCTTCTCGCTTCGTGAAACATCCCCTTCCTAAAATGGCATATGTTGTGCGCTGGTTAATCCCAGTCTTATCTTGGGTTGTTACATTGACTAGTTTATATGTTGGACTAGGGCAGCCATTAGATATGGGGATGGTCGGTACAGGTATTGCTGGTCTAATTCTCATCATTATGGGATACTTCATTCCATCAACACCTATGAACCAAAAGAAGAAACGCCTATTTAGAAATTTTACCAACGAGCAAAGTTACAATCACGTGATGCGTGTTATTTCAAACACAATGATGACTGTCGGTGCATTGATTTTCGCAAGCATGTTCTTTGCCCCAATTGTTTCTGCGGTAACCATCCTGGGTGGTATTGCACTTATCATCTTCGTAACATTTTCTACTACTTTTCGCGCACTCGATTAAAGAATAAATTATCTGACTGAGCTAAGTAAAATAATTAAATAAGATAATAAAAAAGCGTATACGAATGTCGTATACGCTTTTTCTGTCATTATTCATCTGTCACCGTGAAATGATCTAACCCTTTTTCAAAACACGACGTTGGAATAACTTAACAAGTTCAACAATTGGGATGATTGCAAATGAACTTCCTAATACCAACAACCATTGGTGCCAATCCAATTCAGTAACATGGAAAACACCGTTCAAGCCAGGTACTAAGACAGTAATGGCCATCATTGCCGCAGCAATCATGATACTCCAGTTAAAGGCCTTGTTACTAAATGGCT
This sequence comes from Weissella ceti, assembly GCF_018394055.1. Classification (NCBI taxonomy): domain Bacteria; kingdom Bacillati; phylum Bacillota; class Bacilli; order Lactobacillales; family Lactobacillaceae; genus Weissella; species Weissella ceti. The sequence continues at coordinate 161,890 of NZ_CP074441.1, read as the reverse complement.
TAATTGTGAATAGTGAGTGATAGATACTCTTCGTATTAAAGGCATGGAATAATTGAATCAATCCTAATGTAACAAATGCCATCGTTAGGGCATCTGCGTGAATTGCAGCGTCCGTTGCGTGAACTGGGTACGTTAGCGCGAACCAGTAAACAAACAATGTAATTCCACCTTCTAGGATACCTTGGTAGACAATCGCACTTCCTAATCCACCAGACATAAAGTTACTTGTACGTCCACGAGGCTTTTCCTTCATGATACCTGGCTCACCAGGTTCTACCCCTAATGCAATCGCTGGTAGTGTATCTGTGACCAAATTAATCCATAGGATATGCACTGGCGCCAGAATACTCCATCCCATCATTGTCATCACAAACAAGGTTAGGACTTCACCCAAATTGGCAGATAGTAGATATTGAATCGCCTTTTGAATGTTTGAGAATACTTTTCGTCCCTCATCAACTGCATTAACAATGGTTGAGAAATTATCATCCGCTAGAATCATATCAGAAGCACCCTTTGATACTTCCGTTCCAGTAATTCCCATCGCAATACCAATGTCAGCTGTCTTCAAAGCCGGCGCATCATTAACACCATCTCCAGTCATTGCGACAACCTTATTTTGCTTTTGCCATGCTTTAACAATGCGAACTTTGTGTTCGGGTGCCACACGTGCATAAACAGAATATTGTGCAACTTGATTATCAAATTCTTCTTCTGACAATTGATCTAATTCCGCACCCGTAATAATGGCTTCTTCTGCTTGTGTATCATCTAGAATACCCAAACGACGCGCAATAGCTTCAGCTGTTACTTTATGGTCACCAGTAATCATCAGTGTACGAATACCTGCTTGCTTGGCTTCATAAACAGCTTGATCCACACCTGAACGCTCTGGATCAATAATTCCGACGAAACCAACGAAGACAAGTTCATTTTCAATTGTTTCAGTAGATACTTCCGTCGGCATTTCGGCGAATTCACGGTATGCAAATGCCAATACACGCAAGGCTTCGCGGGCCATATCGTCATTAACCGCCAGCAAAGTTTCTTTGTCTTCGGCAGACAATGGTTGTACCTTACCGTCTAGTAATTGCCATTCCGCACGCTTCAACAACTCATCTGGGGCACCTTTAACTGTCACGATAGTCTTATCGTTTACGTTATGGAAAGTAGACATTAACTTACGATCTGAATCAAATGATAATTCGTTTACACGTGGATAGTGTGCCAATAAACCATCAACATCACGTCCTTGACTTTCGTTAAAAGTAATCAATGATGTTTCGGTTGGGTCACCTAATTTCTCACCATCAGAGGTGATTTTTGTATCATTGTTCAAGGCCATAATGTCAGCCAATTGTTGTCCATCACTCGCTAATGGTGTGTCCGCATTAAACAACACGCCATCTACGTAGTACTTTTCAACTGTCATCTTATTTTGTGTTAAAGTTCCAGTTTTATCTGAACCAATAATTTGAGTGGCTCCCAGTGTCTCAACCGCTGGCAACTTACGCATTAGAGCATGACGCTTAGCTAAACGTGTTGTCCCCAACGCTAACGTAATTGTAACAATCGCTGGTAATCCTTCTGGAATCGCTGCAACAGCCAATGCAATCGCAGTCAGCAACATTTCCATCACGTTTTGACTATTCATACCACCTGGGGCACGTAATACACCAACTACAAAGACAACTACGGCAATCACAAGAATCATGATCGTCAATGTCTTACCTAATTGTGTCAGACTTTCTTGCAACGGCGTTTTAGTGGCTTGAGTATTATCAAGCATTCCCGCAATTTTACCAACTTCCGTGTTCATTCCCGTTGATGTTACAAGTCCAACACCACGACCGTGGGTAATATTTGAACTCATAAATGCTAGGTTTACACGATCACCCAACGGTAAATCAGAAGCGTCTAAAGTTACTGCATCTTTGTTAACAGGAACTGATTCTCCTGTTAAGGCTGATTCTTCAATTTGTAAATTAGCCGCTTCAATCAATCGCAAATCTGCCGGAATAACATCTCCAGCTTCGAGCATGACGATATCCCCGGGTACTAATTTATTCGCAGATACGGTCACCACATTTCCATCACGCATTACATTTGCGTTTGGTGCAGTCATTTTTTGTAGTGCATTAATGGCATCTTCTGCTTTTGATTCTTGGAAAACACCAAATACAGCGTTCAATAAAACCACAGCCAAAATGATAATTGCGTCAGCACCTTCACCAACAAAAACTGAAATCAATGCTGCTGCTAACAGCACACCGATCATTAAGTCTTTAAATTGATTGAAAAACTTTTGTATTAAAGTAGTACGTTTTGATCCCTGTAACGCATTTTCTCCATACTTTTCTAATCTTTTTGCTGCATCATCAGATGTCAGCCCAACTGTTAAATCTGTATCTAATTGTTCAGCTAACGCTTCCGCTGTTTCTTGATACAGCTCTTTCTTAGTATTTCCCATACCCATATTTCCCCCCTAAAAGAAAACCCACGCTGATTAGCATCATGCGTGGATTTGATTTTTATTTCCAAGCTTCCTTGAAAAGTCTTATTTAATTTTAGCACTTTATGCTTCTGCGTCCAACATAGCGTATTGATTATCCTTACGCTTATAAACAACAGCAGGTTGTTCAGTTTCAGCATTAATGAAAATGTAGAAATCGTGTTGCAACAATTCCATTTGCAAAACAGCTTCTTCCGGATCCATAGGCTTTAGTTCAACACTCTTCTTACGAACAATGTTCAATGTGTCCTCTGGCTCTTCGGCTTCGCTAGCTTCTAGTTCAAAGTCAATTCCCTTATATCCCTTTTCACGAGACTTACGGTTAACCTTGGTCTTGTATTTACGTACTTGACGTTCCAACTTTTCAACAACGAAATCAATTGCTTGATACAAATCTTCTTGCGTATCTTCCGCACGTACCAATACGTATGGTGTTTGGATAAGCACTTCAGCTGTAAACAACTTGTTTTTATTTGCTGATAATTTTACATGGGCTGTATAGTCGGCATCGTCCTTAAAATAACGTTCCAACTTTGAAACACGCTTTTCAACGTATTCTTGAATCGCGTCTGTTACTTCAAAATTAATTCCACGAACTTGATAGTTTAACATTTATAATTCTCCTATCTACATCCCATCATTTAACATGATGTTTTTTTACTAATTTCTTAGTACCTAAATTATAACGTATCCTTCTTAATTATGAAAGCGTTCTCATAAATTATCGAGCAATACTCATACTGACAATGTCTGTAAAACCTTGTGATTTCAAGCATTCGGCTGCATGAAAAATTGTTTGACCGGTCGTATAAATATCGTCAAATAAACAAATTTTTGTGTCTTTTGTGGGTAATGAACACGAGTTATTAAGCTCAAATAATTGATTACTTTCTAGGCGCTGTTTTAAATTCAAATTTTTTTGATGTTGTTTCTTCTTGTTTGTACATATCAATAATGGTTTATATGGAATCCCTGTCAAAAGTGTTCTAACTTGATCAAATCCGCGGGCTTCATTAGCTTCTTGTGTACTAGGAATGGGTACGATTAATGGATGCTTCATACGTTTAATTTCTTTTAGCAGCTCTGCTTTAAACACATCTTTTAGATGGTAGCCGCCCCATAGTTTGTATGCTTTGAAATACTCTTTCATGGCATCATTATATTGATAAAGTGCAGTGTGCTTTATAGTTCGCTTCCATTGAACACATTGCAGACATTTCATGTTTTGTGCTTGGTGTCCACAAAACATACAGCGATCATCTGTCACTTGTTGAAAAGTTTTACTACACGCAATACATATCCGACTCATGGTTTGCTTTAATAAACACATGTCTGAGTAAATATCCCAGTTCATTTAGAAATGGTTTTTGACACAACACACAATTCATTGATTCATTCTCGCTATTTCTTTATATGCCGCCTGAATTTTTCTTGTTTTCCATGTGGTATAAACATATACATTTCCTGTTGGTCGTTCCAATGTTCGACCACAGCGCCCCGCAATCTGAATGAGTGTCGACGTCGTATATGCATCTTCTTCTGCCCCTAAAATCACAACATCAATCCCCGAAAACGTAACACCACGCTCTAATAGAATTGTTGTAATTAGTATATTGAGTTCACCTGCTTTAAACTTAGCTATATTTTCGTTTTTTTCTGATGATCCCGCATACGCTATGCCTATATTTTTTGAAAGATTCCCTTGAATTTGTTTCTGTAACCTTAAACAATCATTGATTGTAGGCACAAATATCAAAATCGGCCATTCATTGGACACCAGTATTTTCATCAATTCGCTCGGTATTTGTTTACGCCAATTATGTAATAATCTGATTTTTAAATTTGGCAGTGGGTATCCATGAAACCTTTTATATAAACATAGAATATTTTGTTTCTTTATCCCATATTCACGAGGTAACGCTTTAGGTAATGTCGCTGTTAAATAGACAAATCGACCTTCGCTTTTTAGTGCCTTTTGTAACGCACCTTTCAACCATGTATTTTTATATAACGGAAACGCATCACACTCGTCGACGATGATTAAATCAAATGCCTGCTTAAATTTAAATAATTGGTGAATCGTTGCGCAGACTAATTGATAGTGTCCTTCTTCATCTGGTGTTTCTCCAGTCATGATTGTTTGTGTCACTTTAAAATGGGTACTCAAACGTTGTCCAATCTCTTTAACCACATCAACACGCGGTGCCACAAATGCAATCCGTTGCCTATTCAAAAAGCTTTGCTGTAATAGTGGATACAACATCTCTGTTTTTCCTGCCCCGGTTACTGCATGAATCAGTTGATTTTCATTGCGTTCTGCGCACAATATTTCTGAAATACGCTGCTGTTGTGGGGTTAACTTACCTACCCATGTTAGTAGATTAGGCGCTACTTTAAAATCATTGTTTTCTGGTGTCTGAATTAAACGCGTCTGATCGGTTATGATTCCCATTTGGTGGCAGGTCCAACAATACGAATATTTTGGTCCACGCATCCATTGCTCTATTTTGGCATAGCAGCGCATGCATTGTTTGTTTTGAATTGCTGGTCCGCCTATATCTTTATTCGTTACAACGTCTCGGCCTTGAATATATCCTGTTTTATTTTCCATATTAATAGAACGATTATTATAGAAAAAAACGCAAAAAAATACCATCATTTCTGATGGTATCTTCGGTTGCATTGCGACGTCCTATCCTCGCAGGGGGCGATCCCCCAACTACTTTTGGCGCTATTGAGCTTAACTTCTGTGTTCGGTATGGGAACAGGTGTGGCCTCAATGCCATCATCACAACACGGTATATTCAAGACTTACGTCTCTCAAAACTGAATAATATGTAAATTTTACTTCACTCTTTAATTGAGCCTTAACACCACGTTTTGTTCAACTTGGTTAAGTCCTCGAACCATTAGTACTAGTCCGCTCCATGCATCACTGCACTTCCACTTCTAGCCTATCTACCTCATCATCTTTGAGGGGTCTTACTTCATAAAGAATGGGAAATCTCATCTCGAGGCGAGTTTCACACTTAGATGCTTTCAGCGTTTATCTCATCCGTACATAGCTACTCAGCGATGCTCCTGGCGGAACAACTGATACACCAGAGGTACGTCCACCCCGGTCCTCTCGTACTAAGGGCAGCTCCTCTCAAATTTCCTACGCCCGCGACGGATAGGGACCGAACTGTCTCACGACGTTCTGAACCCAGCTCGCGTACCGCTTTAATGGGCGAACAGCCCAACCCTTGGGACCGACTACAGCCCCAGGATGCGATGAGCCGACATCGAGGTGCCAAACCTCCCCGTCGATGTGGACTCTTGGGGGAGATAAGCCTGTTATCCCCAGGGTAGCTTTTGTCCGTTGAGCGATGGCCCTTCCATGCGGAACCACCGGATCACTAAGTCCTACTTTCGTACCTGCTCGACTTGTAAGTCTCACAGTCAAGCTCTCTTGTGCCTTTACACTCTACGAATGATTTCCAACCATTCTGAGAGAACCTTTGAGCGCCTCCGTTACCTTTTAGGAGGCGACCGCCCCAGTCAAACTGCCTGCCAGACACTGTCTTCCATCGCGATAAGCGATGTGAGTTAGAGTGGTCATACAACGAGGGTAGTATCCCACTGATGCCTCCTTCGAAACTAGCGTTCCGATCTCAACGGCTCCTACCTATTCTGTACAAGCTGCACAAACACTCAATATCAAGCTACAGTAAAGCTCCATGGGGTCTTTCCGTCCTGTCGCGGGTAACCCGCATCTTCACGGGTCTTTAAATTTCACCGAGTCTCTCGTTGAGACAGTGCCCAGATCGTTACGCCTTTCGTGCGGGTCGGAACTTACCCGACAAGGAATTTCGCTACCTTAGGACCGTTATAGTTACGGCCGCCGTTTACTGGGGCTTCAATTCGTACCTTCGCTTGCGCTAAGCACTCCTTTTAACCTTCCAGCACCGGGCAGGCGTCAGCCCCTATACGTCATCTTACGATTTTGCAGAAACCTGTGTTTTTGATAAACAGTCGCCTGGGCCTATTCACTGCGGCTCAGCTTTCGCTGAGCACCCCTTCTCCCGAAGTTACGGGGTCATTTTGCCGAGTTCCTTAACGAGAGTTCACTCGCTCACCTTAGGATGCTCTCCTCGACTACCTGTGTCGGTTTGCGGTACGGGCAGGTAAACACTAACTAGAAGCTTTTCTTGGCAGCGTGACATCACAGACTTCCCTACTTTATTTCGGTCCTCATCATCACTTGTCCTTGGAAGAGCAAGCATTTAACTCACTCTAAGACTTATGATTTAACCCAGCATATCCATCAGCTGGGATCTGTTAGCCTTCTGCGTCCCTCCATCGTTCAAACATGTTCACCTGGTACAGGAATCTCAACCTGTTGTCCATCGACTACGCCTCTTGGCCTCGCCTTAGGTCCCGACTAACCCTGGGAGGACGAGCCTTCCCCAGGAAACCTTAGTCATACGGTGGACAGGATTCTCACCTGTCTTTCGCTACTCATACCGGCATTCTCACTTCTATGCGCTCCACCAGTCCTCACGGTCTGACTTCATCGCCCATAGAACGCTCTCCTATCGCGCCACTTACGTGGCACCCGTAGTTTCGGTGGTGTGTTTAGCCCCGGTACATTTTCGGCGCAGAATCACTCGACTAGTGAGCTATTACGCACTCTTTAAATGGTGGCTGCTTCTAAGCCAACATCCTAGTTGTCTATGCAACTCCACATCCTTTTCCACTTAACACACACTTAGGGACCTTAACTGACGATCTGGGCTGTTCCCCTTTCGACAATGGATCTTATCACTCACTGTCTGACTCCCGGACATACGTGATTGGCATTCGGAGTTTATCTTAATTTGGTAACCCGAGATGGGCCCCGCACCAAAACAGTGCTCTACCTCCAACACGCTTCATTCCGAGGCTAGCCCTAAAGCTATTTCGGAGAGAACCAGCTATCTCCAAGTTCGATTGGAATTTCACCGCTACCCACACCTCATCCCAGCATTTTTCAACATGCACGGGTTCGGGCCTCCAATGCGTTTTACCGCATCTTCACCCTGGACATGGGTAGGTCACCTGGTTTCGGGTCTACAACAACGTACTCAAGCGCCCATTTCAGACTCGCTTTCGCTACGGCTCCGGTCTTTCCACCTTAACCTTGCACGTTATCGTAACTCGCCGGTTCATTCTACAAAAGGCACGCCATCACCCATTAACGGGCTCTGACTTCTTGTAGGCACATGGTTTCAGGAACTTTTTCACTCCCCTTCCGGGGTGCTTTTCACCTTTCCCTCACGGTACTGGTTCACTATCGGTCACTAGGGAGTATTTAGCCTTGCGAGATGGTCCTCGCGGATTCCGACCGGATTTCACGTGTCCGGCCGTACTCAGGATCCTGTACGGGAGGTTGTTCGTTTTCGCATACGGGGCTATCACCCTATCCTGCTCAGCTTCCCAGCTGATTCTGCTAACAAACAACTTTGTAACTCCACAACGACAGTCCTACAACCCCAATGTGCAAGCACATTGGTTTGGGCTCTTCCGTTTTCGCTCGCCGCTACTGACGGAATCGATATTTCTTTCTCTTCCTGTTGCTAATGAGATGTTTCAGTTCACAACGTCTACCTTCAACCTGACTATGTATTCATCAGGTGATAACTTGCATACACAAGCTGGGTTCCCCCATTCGGAAACCCCCGGATCAAAGCTCACTTACAGCTCCCCGGGGAATATCGGTGTTAGTCCCGTCCTTCATCGGCTCCTAGTGCCAAGGCATCCACCATGCGCCCTTAATAACTTAACCTATCAACTTACGTTGATGATTCAAGTTTGAGTATGTGGCTCAAGGCCACATGCGATTTAAACTAATTTAAAAAACTCAAAAAATTACGCGGTGTATTTTTTTCGGCTCAATTTAATTAAATAATTAATTTGAAATGAATTTAAAATTTACAATATTATTCAGTTTTCAAAGATCTAAGTCACTGCCACGTGAGTGGCAATGGAGAATATCGGGATCGAACCGATGACCCCCTGCTTGCAAAGCAGGTGCTCTCCCAGCTGAGCTAATTCCCCGTTAGAATGGGACTGAGAGGACTCGAACCTCCGACCTCACCCTTATCAGGGGTGCGCTCTAACCAGCTGAGCTACAGTCCCGAGGTTCTTCTCTCGTGTATTACATTGAGTGTAAACCACTCAAAACTAAATATCGTTTCAATGCGAATGTGTAGGTTTCCGATTTTCCTTAGAAAGGAGGTGATCCAGCCGCAGGTTCTCCTACGGCTACCTTGTTACGACTTCACCCTAATCATCTATCCCACCTTAGACGGCTGGCTCCTAAAAGGTTACCTCACCGGCTTTGGGTGTTACAAACTCTCATGGTGTGACGGGCGGTGTGTACAAGACCCGGGAACGTATTCACCGCGGCGTGCTGATCCGCGATTACTAGCGATTCCGACTTCATGTAGGCGAGTTGCAGCCTACAATCCGAACTGAGACAAGCTTTAAGAGATTTGCGTACCCTCGCGGGTTAGCGACTCGTTGTACTTGCCATTGTAGCACGTGTGTAGCCCAGGTCATAAGGGGCATGATGATTTGACGTCATCCCCACCTTCCTCCGGTTTGTCACCGGCAGTCTCACTAGAGTGCCCAACTGAATGCTGGCAACTAGTAATAAGGGTTGCGCTCGTTGCGGGACTTAACCCAACATCTCACGACACGAGCTGACGACAACCATGCACCACCTGTCACTTTGTCCCCGAAGGGAAAGCGCCATTTCTGGCGTGGTCAAAGGATGTCAAGACCTGGTAAGGTTCTTCGCGTTGCTTCGAATTAAACCACATGCTCCACCGCTTGTGCGGGTCCCCGTCAATTCCTTTGAGTTTCAACCTTGCGGTCGTACTCCCCAGGCGGAGTGCTTAATGCGTTAGCTGCGACACTTAGGGGCGGAAACCCCCAAACATCTAGCACTCATCGTTTACGGTGTGGACTACCAGGGTATCTAATCCTGTTTGCTACCCACACTTTCGAGCCTCAACGTCAGTTACAGTCCAGAGAGCCGCCTTCGCCACTGGTGTTCCTCCATATATCTACGCATTTCACCGCTACACATGGAATTCCACTCTCCTCTACTGCACTCAAGTTATCCAGTTTCCAAAGCACTTCCACAGTTAAGCTGTGGGCTTTCACTTCGGACTTAAATAACCGTCTGCGCTCGCTTTACGCCCAATAAATCCGGATAACGCTTGGAACATACGTATTACCGCGGCTGCTGGCACGTATTTAGCCGTTCCTTTCTGGTAAGATACCGTCAGACACTGAGCAGTTACTCTCAATGCTATTCTTCTCTTACAACAGTGTTTTACGAGCCGAAACCCTTCATCACACACGCGGCGTTGCTCCATCAGACTTTCGTCCATTGTGGAAGATTCCCTACTGCTGCCTCCCGTAGGAGTATGGGCCGTGTCTCAGTCCCATTGTGGCCGATCAGTCTCTCAACTCGGCTACGCATCATCGTCTTGGTGAGCCATTACCTCACCAACTAACTAATGCGCCGCGGGACCATCTCTTAGTGATAGCAGAACCATCTTTCAAATAGCAACCATGCGGTTGCTAGTGTTATGCGGTATTAGCATCTGTTTCCAGATGTTATCCCCCGCTAAGAGGTAGGTTTCCCACGTGTTACTCACCCGTTCGCCACTCACTGCAATGTTCATCGTCATATCAGAGCAAGCTCTTCAAATCAGTTGAACCACAGTGCGTTCGACTTGCATGTATTAGGCACGCCGCCAGCGTTCATCCTGAGCCAGGATCAAACTCTCAATTTGAAGTTTGAGTATAACTCAATTTTTTTGTTGTTTAACAGATGTTAAACGAATTTACTAGCGAATTGACTTCGCAAATGTTTGGACCAACTAATAGTTGGTCGACCTACACATTTGTTACATCGAAACGATATTCAGTTTTCAATGATCTACTTCATTGCCGTAGGCGACTTGCGCCTCCCTGAAACAACTTAATCATCTTATCAAGTTATCAACGTGATGTCAACAACTAATTTGAAGAAGTTTTTCAAGCAACTTGTTGTTGCGCTTGCCGTAATGGCTTGCCCTTAACAACTCGTTTAATATTACAGACGAGCTGCGCAATTGTCAACAACTTTTTTGGAAAAGTTTTTTGAACAATTTGCTTGGTATCGGTTGGCCTTATCGGCTTCCCCTTAACAACTCGTTTAATACTATAGACCAGCCCACTAAATGTCAACACATTTACCAAAGTTTTTTTAATATCAATATTTCCCGTTCTTAATCATGATATACTATCAAAAAACGAGGAAGGTTATCATGTCAAAAAAAGAAGATAAAATCAATCCAGAACTATACCTTGCGACATTGTTGCAATATAGTCGAGACAACAATTTCAACCATATCAACGTTAGTGTACGTCTAAACCGTAACCCTGCATACACACGTCAAGTAATGATCGTTACTCTAAAGCGTATCTCAAAGAAGTACGGTAATGACGAACGCGCCTACATGTCAGTCGCTGCTGACAACGCAACAAAGTTCCTATCTCTTGTTAATAAGTTGAAGGAAGATATGTTTGCGAAGGACGAAAAGACAATCACTTGGCATACCGATTTGCTAAAGCGTGAAGAACAAGTCTTTGGTTACCGTCAAATTCGTGACCGTGATATGTACAACAACTTGGAATTCGAACTACTTGTTTAAGAAATCCGAGAACTAAGACAGTATAAAAGCCTGATTAACTCTAGTTAGTAAGAGTTAATCAGGCTTTTTATATTTTTCTATGGTTAGTTACACACTATTTTTTAATTGGATGTTGGGCTGAATACAACGCACTAATGATTCCATGTGCCACAGATACATTCACTGAACGAACAGATCCCGTTTGTGGAATATAGATCATCCCATCAGACGCTTCAATTAACGCATCTGCCAAACCAATTTGTTCTTCCCCAAACAAGAAAACACTCTTCTCTGGTAATTCAACATCAAAGATACTTTTCAATTCGTACCCTGGTGTATTATCAACGGCAAAAATTGTGTATCCATCTGCACGCCAGTCTGCGAATAACTTTTCGTAGTCCTTAATACGTGCATGCTTAATGTGTTCGTAGTGTTGCGCTCCAACGGCACCCTTCTTATTCCAGCGCTTAGCACCTTCTTCATTTTCAGGATCCATTGGATTGTCGGGATTCAAGAAGACAATCTCTTTTCCCGAAAAGGCATTGTGATTACGCACAGCGGTTGCCTTATTAAAGTCATGACTAATATTTTGCAAGACTGTAATCATCTCACCTCGGCGTTGATCAAGGGCTTGCATAATATCTTCATTACTTAGTCCCTTAAAGTCATCCCCTAGGTTTCGGTAGTCAATTGCATTATCTAGGTCAATATCACTCATGTCTTTTCCTCATCTCTTAATTATCAATATCTCATTATAGGCAGGCTAATCATTTTTTTCAAACAAAAAAGCGCTAACCATCAGGCTAGCGCTTTAATCTAGTACAGTCTCTATCTATATAGATACTTTCTTATTCTATTACTTAGAACAAATCCAATTGGTTTTGATCAGACATACCTTCTAGAACACCATTTTGGTCAAAGAAGTCCATCAATGTTTTAGATACACCACCACGTTGAGCCAAATCTTCCTTAGATAGGAATTCTCCTTCAGCTCGCGCAGCCATGATACGCTTCGCAACGTTATCACCCAAACCAGGTACGGCGTTAAATGGCGCAATCAATGTCTTTCCATCTAGAATCCATTGGTCAGCATCAGACTTATATAAATCAACCATATTAAACTTGATACCACGTTCTAGTGCTTCATTGGCTAATTCAAGCACCGTCAAAAGATCCTTATCCTTAGCTGATGCTTCATTACCCATTTGCTTGATTTCTTGAATCTTCGCCTTAGTAGAGTTCATTCCACGTGACATTGACACAATATCAAAGTTGGTAGCACGCACAGAGAAGTAAGCCGCATAGTACAACGTTGGGAAGTACACCTTAAAGTACGCAATACGCAAGGCCATCAACACGTAAGCCGCCGCGTGGGCACGCGGGAACATATACTTAATCTTCAAACAAGATTCGATATACCATTCCGGCACTTGCGCAGCACGCATTTCCACTTGATACTCATCTGTGATTCCCTTACCCTTACGCACCTTTTCCATGATTTGGAAGGCTGATTCAGGTTGCATTCCATAGTTGATCAAGTCCGTCATGATCTTGTCACGCGTTCCGATAACTGTACGGATATCCGCAATCCCTTTTTGAATCAATTCATCCGCGTTACCACGCCACACGTCAGTACCATGAGAAAGACCAGAAATCTGTAGTAATTCACCATAGTTCTTGGGTTGTGTTTCTTCCAACATTCCACGAACAAAGGCCGTCCCAAATTCTGGCACCCCTAATGTTCCTGTTTTTGAGAAGATTTGTTCTTCCGTAACACCCAAGCCTTCTGGTGTTGTAAACAAGCTCATCACACCAGGATCGTCCATTGGAATCGTTTGTGGATCAATTCCCGACATATCTTGTAGGGCACGAATCATGGTTGGGTCATCATGTCCCAGGATATCCATCTTCAAGATATTGTCGTGAATTGAATGGAAATCAAAGTGAGTTGTTTTCCAAGTCGCATTGACATCATCCGCTGGGTATTGAATTGGTGTAAAGTCAAAGATTTCCATATCATCTGGCACGATCAAGATTCCGGCTGGGTGTTGTCCAGTCGTACGCTTAACCCCAGTTGAACCGGCAGCTAAACGATCAATTTCCGCCCCACGTAATTGTAGTTCGTTTTCACGTTCATACGCTTTGGCATATCCATAAGCAGTCTTATCTGCAACAGTCGCAATTGTTCCCGCACGGAATACATTGTTTTCCCCAAACAGAGACTTCATGTAATTGTGAGCATATGGTTGGTAGTCACCAGAGAAATTCAAATCGATATCGGGAACCTTATTTCCAAGGAAGCCAAGGAAAGTCGCAAACGGGATATTGTGTCCATCCCCAATTAGCAAACTGCCATCGATTGGGCTGTACTTATCTGGCAAGTCATATCCTGAGTCATACACACGTGGGTCAACGAATTCAACATAGTCTCCGCTTGCACTGCGATAGTGTGGTGGCAACGCATTAACTTCAGTAACCCCGATTAACAATGCGACCAAAGATGATCCGATAGATCCACGCGATCCAACCAAGTATCCATCCTTATTAGACTTTGCCACCAAACGTTGCGCAACCAGATAGATAACCGAGAATCCATTGTTAATGATTGAGTGCAATTCTTGTTCGATTCGCGCTTCAACGATTTCAGGCAAAGGATTTCCATACATCTTACGAGCAGTCTCATACGTTAGGTCTTTAATTTCTTGTTCAGCTGTTGGCATGTTTGGTGGGTAGTTTCCACCCTTAATGGCTTCAACTTCATCAATCATGTCCGCAACCTTACGCGTATTATCAATAACCAACTTTTTTGCCAAGTCAGCCCCCATCCAAGCAAAGTCATCTAAGATTTCTTGTGTGGTACGGAAGTGCAATTCTGGTAGTGAGTAACGATTCAACGGGTTCGCTCCACCCTGTGAACTGATCAATACCTTTCGGTAAATATAGTCTTCAGGATTTAGATAGTGCACATCACCTGTTACGACAACAGGCTTATCTAATTGGTCACCAATTTCCACCGCTTGTTGCATCAATTGACGCAAACGCGCTTCATCTTGAATTAATTCTGCTTCAATTGACGGTACATAGTTCGCTGATGGATGAATTTCTAGGTAATCATAGTACTTAGCCTTTTCCAGCGCTTGCGCTTGTCCTTTTTGAACTAGCGCTTCCCAGAATTCACCGGAAGTATCTCCAGTTCCAATCAGCAACCCTTCACGATACTTATTCAACAATGAACGTGGTACACGCGGTACACGGAAGAAGTACTTCGTATTTGATTCTGACAACATCTTGTACAGGTTCTTAACCCCTGTTTGGTTTTGCACCAAGACTGTTGCTTTATTTGGACGACCGTGACGCCAAGCATCATTTTCGGTCATATGATCATTCAATTGGTTAGCTGAAGTAATGCCATACTTTTCTTTTGCTTCTGCTAAGAAAATACGGTTCAAGTGCCCAGTTGTCTCCGCGTCAAAGATGGCACGGTGATGTTGTTCTAGCAAAACACCAAAATGCTTAGCTAGTGTATTCAAACGATATGAACGCATTGTTGGGTACAAGAAACGTGCCAACGTCAACGTGTCAATGACTGGGTTTTCGATCAACGGCATTCCATGACGCATGAATCCTTCGTTAACAAAGCCCATGTCAAAGGTAACATTGTGCCCGACCAAGATGGCATCCCCGTAGAATTCACGGAACTCACGCAGAACCTGTTCTTCTGACTTAGATCCTTGCACATCGGCATCAGTAATTGATGTCAAATTAACAGTTGTTTCACTCAATGGGAAACCAGGATCAATAAATTCAGAGAATTCAGCGATGACATTCCCTTTTTGCATACGTACTGCAGACAGTTCAATAATCTTATCGTAGGCCGCAGACAATCCAGTTGTTTCGATGTCAAATACGACGTATTCAGCATCTTCAAGATTCGTATCCTTCGGGTTGAAGACAATTGGTTCACCGTCTTCGACCAAATTAACTTCGATTCCATAAATCATCTTGATGCCATTCTTTTTCGCACTAGATGCTGCTTCTGGGAAACCTTGCGCACCAGCAGTGTCGGTAATAGCAATTGTATCCATTCCCCACTTGGCTGCTTGCTTAACATAGTCCCCAATACTATTCGTCGCATCCATGGTAGACATCAATGTGTGCGTCCCAAGTTCAACACGCTTTTCTTCACCTTCATAGGCTTCTTGACGACTTGCATGCTTCACGATTTCCATGTCAAATGCTGTCATTGTCAAATCACGTGCGAAATCATCTTGTTGAATTGGTCCACGAACACGTAGCCAAACACCAGGCTTGATGCTATCAAAGAAAGCTTCATCAGCTTCATCACGAGAGAACTTCTTCACAATAAATGAACTTGTGTAGTCCGTAATCTTCATGTTCAGCAATTTACGCCCAGACTTTAGTTCACGGATTTCCGCATCAAATACGTATCCTTCAAAAATAACAGAACGTTCTTCACTATCAACGTCAATCATTGCCATGCGTTCAGCATCAGCACCAATCTTTCGACCAACTGCATTTACATTTCCAGTTGCGCCACCAGACTTACTTGGTGCTTGCTTACGTTGTTGTTGCGCTTGTTCAATTTGAACCTTGGCAGTTTCAGCCAATTGTTGATCTTGTTCAGCAACTTTCTTTTTGTGTTGTTCTAATGTTTCAGCTTGCAAAGCTTCATTGACTTGAATTGTAAGACGCTTTTCTAAATCAACGCCAAGCTTCGCGTAAGTACGCGCAATAATTGGCAAACCTTTTGTTTCCGCATATTGTGCCCATGCAGCATTACTAAAGATTAGTGTTAACTTTCCATCCGTTTCTTGCAGCATACCATTGCTGAACGCTTGTCGGAATACACTTGCTTGCTTTTGATTTTGTTGTAATGCCCAGCCCCAATAGTTAACGATCGTTGCATTATCAACTTCTGTTGGTAGTGTCACTTGAAAATCAGTCCCTGCAATCGCAGTGAAAGATGTTTGCATACGATTAATAAAATCTGCTGTTTCGGTTACTTCGGGCAAGCCAGGCCATGTCATGAAAAACTGCCATGTATTTGACTTCTTATGGACAACCACTTTGTCCAATGCAGCATTTTCGAAACACGCTGGTGTTGTTTCAAAATTCAATTGTTGTAGTAAAACCTGAAATTGTTCTTGCGCATTCAAAGCCATCATTTTTCCCCCGTAAAAATTCTATTCCATCATTATACCAACCTCACGCAATAATTGCATTCTGTCATGCCCTGCATCTTGTGAACTGATTTTAAATCTTGAAATAAAAAGAAGCCAATACGCCTTAGCGTATTAGCTTCCTTCATTTTGTTTTACTTATTCAGCGTTTTGCCCTAGCAAAATACCAAGTGTATCTACCAATTCTTCGGCACGCACTTCGATACCTTCTTCAGCATTACGCAACTTCACTTCAACGATACCTTCGCCAGCCTTCTTACCAACTGTGACACGAACAGGCAATCCAATCAAATCAGAATCTGCAAACTTAACTCCTGGACGTTCGTTACGGTCATCGACCAAAACTTCGTAACCAGCAGCTTCAAGTGCAGTGTTCAATTCGTTTGTCAAAGCACCTTGTACTTCATCAGTAAACTTGATTGGCACCAAGTGAACATCCCAAGGCGCAACTGTTTGTGGCCATGAGAATCCAGTTTCGTCAGCGTTTTGTTCTGCAATAGCAGAAAGCAAACGTGAAACACCAATACCGTATGATCCCATGATTACGTCAGCTTGACGACCATTAGCATCAAGGACTTGAGCACCCATTGCCTTTGAGTAACGAGTTCCCAACTTAAAGATGTGACCAATTTCAATTCCACGAGTGAACTTCAAGTGTCCCTTACCATCAACCGCCAAGTCTCCTTCGCGGGCTGTACGAACGTCAGCAACTTCATCAATGCGGAAGTCACGGTTAACGTTAGCGTTTAGGTAGTGGAATCCAGCATCGTTAGCACCAACAGTTAGGTTAACCATGTCAGTTACCCATTCGTCAGCGATGATCTTAACATCTTCACCAACACCAACCGGTCCAAGAGATCCAGCTGGGGCACCAAGCAATGAAACAACTTCTTCATCAGTTGCCATACGTAGTTCATCTGCGTTCAACAAGTTTTGAACCTTAACTTCGTTAACTTCAAAGTCTCCACGGATCAAGATCAAAACAGGTTGTTCGTCAGCGTACATAACAATTGTCTTAACCAATTGGTCAGGCGTTGTTTGTAGGTATTCAGCCAATTCTTCAATTGACTTCACTTCTGGTGTTGCAATCTTTTCCAAAGCAACTTCAGGAGCATGTGACTTGTTAGGTGTGTAAAGATCCTTGGCCATTTCCAAGTTTGCTGCGTAATCAGACGCATCTGAGTAAGCAATGATATCTTCACCAGCTGCTGCAGGGGCTGAGAATTCCTTAGAATCTGAACCACCCATGGCTCCAGCGTCACCAACGATAACACGGTAATCCAAACCTACGCGATCAAAGATCTTGATGTAAGCTGATTCCATTTGGTTGTATGCTTGGTTCAATCCTTCTTCATCCACAGAGAATGAGTAAGCATCCTTCATGATAAATTCACGACCACGCAACAATCCGAAACGTGGACGACTTTCATCACGGAACTTAGTTTGAATTTGGTACATTGTCAAAGGCAAACGCTTGTATGACTTAATGTCATCACGAATCAATGTCGTTAGTGTTTCTTCGTGTGTTGGGCCCAAGATCATGTCACGTTCATGACGGTTCTTCAACTTAAACAAGTTCGGACCGTATGTTTCGTAACGTCCTGATTCTTGCCACATTTCAGCTGGCAACAAAACTGGCGCAGCCATTTCAACTGCGTCAATTGCTTCCATTTCTTCACGGATAATTTCGTTAATCTTGTTCAAGACACGTTGTGCCAATGGCAAGTATGCAAAAACTCCAGCTGAAACTGGACGAATGTATCCGGCACGTACAAGTAGTTGATGCGAAATCACTTCGGCATCAGCGGGTACTTCACGTAATGTGGGAATAAATACCTTTGATTGCTTCATATTCTCAAATCCTCTTTTTCCTATTTCACCAAACGTTTAGCGCTATATAGATATCTATCTTAACATATCTAGCGTACAAAATAGCGTAGAATGTCATTTCCTGTCACAGCGAGCATCAAGAATACTAAGATTCCAACCCCAACTAGTGTCACAGCCATTTCAATTTTTTCTGGCACTGGGCGGCGAATAATCGCCTCAACCAAGTTCAACAACAACTTCCCACCATCAAGTCCGGGAATTGGTAGTAAGTTCATCATCCCCAAATTAACTGACAACATGGCGATAAATCCTAGCAAGCCTAAAATACCAAAACCACTAACCGTTTCGGTTGTCTTGTAAATAGCTACCGGTCCACCTAACTTATCAAGCGAGAAGTCTTGTGTCATGTTCAAGATAGCGTGCCAAATTTGTGATACCGAAGTCACCGTCGCATTCAAGGCATACTGCACACGTGCGCCAATTGATGCATCCATTGCTGGGGTGATCCCGATTTGACCAATTGTCATATCTTGAACTTTAGTTGCCTTTGGCGTTACTTTAACTGTTTCTGTTTCACCACTACGTATTACACCAAGCGTCAGCTCTTTGTCAGCTGATCCTTGAATAGCCATTTGAATATCTGACCACTTTGACATCTCTTGGCCATTAACTGACGTCAATTGATCACCTGACTTCAAACCAGCCACAGCAGCTGGTGACTTTGGTGCAACTTGATCAACTCCTGTTGTCGTTACCCCTGGCATTGCAAACGCCAATCCAATGAACAACACAATCGTTAACATCAAGTTATTAAATGACCCGGCGATATTAATCAAGGTACGTTGCCATAACTTAGCTGATTCAACTAACGTGTCACGCGGTGTAACTAGCACAGCTGTTCCATCTGCTTCAACGATTGTGGCATCATGATCAACCACATAGCGAATCAATTCATCTGATTCCATATCACGGTAACCTTCGATAAACATGTCATCTACTAAATCAAAACGATTCACAATTAATGGCTGCCCTGCAAATAGATCATTGTCTTTTGAGGCATTAATTTTCATGACACGTTTAGCTTCAAGCGCTAATGTAACGGTCATCCCCGCTTCTAAACTTGTCTCATCATCCATTTGACTGGCTAAACGCACATAACCACCTAGTGGCAATACGCGTACTGTGTAAGTTGTCCCATTCTTCTGTGTTTGGAATAACTTTGGCCCCATCCCCACCGCAAATTCACGGACTCGCACACCGGCTTTCTTCGCCACAATAAAGTGCCCAAATTCATGGACCACAACGATTAAGCCAAACACAAAAATAAACGCAATAATTGACTGCATGTTTCCCACCTTTCACATTTTACTCTGATAGTAAAAAGACACCGACCGACGTCGATGTCTAAAAATTTCTAAAATCCACCCAATAGGAAGAATACTGGGAACGCAATCAACATTGAGTCGAAACGATCTAGAATTCCACCGTGACCTGGCAAGATGTCACCAGAGTCCTTAACCTTGTAGAAACGCTTCAAAGCAGATTCCATCAAGTCACCAAATTGACCAGCAACCGAAACCACGAAAGCGATTCCGACCATTGTTAACCAACCGTAGTGTTGTGGGAAGAAGTAGACATAGATAGCCGCAACGATAACAGCAACCAATGTTCCACCAATTGATCCTTCCCAAGTCTTGTTTGGGCTAATGTTTGGTGCAAGCTTGTTCTTACCAATCTTACGACCAACCATGTAAGCACCTGAATCAGTAATCCAAACAATTAGCAATACGAAGAAAATTGTTGAAATACCAGCATCACGCGCTTGTACGAATGAGTGGAATCCCATTCCAACATAAATCATCGTAATCGTGAAAACACCAGCATCTTCAAAGTTAAACTTGTTCTTGGCAATAACTGTATGGAACAACATCAACAGCACAAAGATGTATAGCATTGTTGAACCTTGCAACAAAATTGGCCAGTTCAATTGTTGCCATAATGTTGCTGGCAACGTTACAAACACCGCCCCAACCATTGCCAAGATTGCTCCGAAGTCAATCAACAATGTACGACGCATACGTACAATTTCACTTGTAGCAATCAACGCTAACAGACTTGCCATTGCTTGAATTGCCCATTCCCCAAATAAAACAATCGGCACAAAAATTGCTAACGCAATTACCGCTGTAATAACACGAGTCTTCATAAAATTCCCTACCTCAATTATTTTTTATCACTTTTATTTTCAGCCAATCCGCCGAAACGACGATCACGCTTTTGGAAAATCATAATCGCTTCTTCAAAGATGTCTGGCGTGAATTCTGGCCAATGTTGTTGCATAAAGACGAATTCCGCATATGCTAATTGCCAAACCAAGAAGTTTGATAGTCGTTGTTCCCCACTAGTACGAATCAATAGTTCTGGATCTGCGTATTCACCCAATGAACCAGTCATCAGTGATGCACTAACTGTTTCTTCAGTGATTTCATCAACAGTCATTTCACCATCAGCAACACGTTGGGCTAGCGCTTGAACACCTGTTGTGATTTCGGCACGTGCCCCATAATTCAAGGCAAAGTTCAAAACCATCCCAGTGTTATTGGCTGTTTGTTCAACTGCATCATTAATGGCACGTTGTGTATCCGCTGGTAATTGATCTATGTATCCCATAACTTGGACACGCACATTTTGTTCAATCAATTCAGGTACGAATGTATCAAAAAACTTACCTGGCAGTTGCATCAAAAAGCCAACTTCTTTTTCAGGACGCTTCCAATTTTCAGTAGAAAAAGCGTACAGCGTCAAAACCTTCACACCTAAGTTATTTGCAGCCTTAGTAATTTCTTTAACGACTTCCATTCCACGTTGATGTCCTGCAATACGTGGCATGTTGCGCTTCTTCGCCCAACGACCGTTTCCATCCATAATGATTGCCACATGGTTTGGTACACGATTCATATCAACGGCAGACGTTACAGTTACTGCTTTTTTTCGGGTCCAATTAAATAGCACGATATTTGCTCCTTCATACCGAATCCATTTGATTCGTTTTCAATCTTCTAATTATACTACACAATCTTAACTAGCTCGTAAAATTCACAAATAATTCATCGCTTTTCTCAAACGACAAAAGCGCCAGGCACTAACGCCCAACGCTTTCTTTAAGCAAATTCGTCTGACTTTTAGCGATCATACTTACCAGCTAAAATCGCTTCAATTGTTTCAGTAACTCCAGCATGGTTATTATCGTTCAAAGCCTTATCTTCAACCTTGTTCAACATGAATTCTTCTGCATTCGGCATCACGAACCCTTGACCAACGTAACTTAGCATTTCCAAGTCATTCCCATTGTCACCAAAGGCAGCCATTTCTTCCGGCTTGATATCCCAAGCAATTGATAGTTCAGCTAAACCATGCGCCTTATTGACGTTACCTGCTAACACGTCCACTGATCCAAATCCTGAACCCGTTACGTGCACATCCCCATCAAAGGCTTCACGCAACTTCACAATATATTCATACACATCCGCATTTTCATCCCAGATGAATGACACACGGAAGATATCGTCATCAATATCCTTAAACTTGTCAACTTGATAAACATTTGGGTAGAACAACTTGGCACGGTCAATGATTTCTTGTGTGGCGTGGTTTGATACGTAAGCACCCTTAACCCCTGACAAAATAATCAAGTTCCCTGCAACTCCATGGTGTTCACGATTCCAAGTAATCACCTTTTCAATCTTTTCAGGTGATAATGTTCCTTCGTACAAAACCTTACCTTGATCAATCACCAAGGCACCGTTGTCTGTAACGTAAGTAATACGGTCAGCACCAACTGGTGCAAAGTAATTACGTAGTTGTTCGTATTGGTTCCCACTCGCTGTAACAAACTTCATCCCACGAGCTTCCATTTCAGTTAGCGCAGCATCAAAACGCGCGACGTCATAATTACGGTCATCTTGCAAAAATGTTCCATCCATATCAGTGGCAATTAATTTAAAAGTCATGTTCTAACCTGCTTTCTATTTTGAGTATGTATTTACCGTCTGATTCCCATGTCAAACGATTCATTGATTAGAATTATATCAAACCCAACCGATTTGCGCGAAATTTGATACAATATTAAGAGCAACTTATAAAGTTAGACCAAATAAACATTTTAAGCAGGGGACTTAACATGGACCAAGAATACGAAGACCGGTTGTCACGTCTGAACCGATTGAACGACATTTCAACCGAACCAACTTCATACAACAACCAAAACAAACCAAAACAAACACCACCACGCCGATTCAGTGGCTTTCCACGTGCTGCAGCGATTACCTTGTTCATTTCAATCATTTCGCAATTAGCCATTTGGTGGGTTTATCCACTGATTTATTCACGTAACTTGGCTGGTGGTCAATGGCAACAAAACCCACTATTCGTGGTGTACACAATTCTATTGGCGATTTCAATTTACTTCACCATTGGTCAAAGTCGTTACAAAATCAGTACGTTGGCTATCGCTTTCGTACCCGTTGCTTCACTGTACTTCTTGTATCAACAAATGACAGCACAACAAGTTATCCTATTGAGCTTGTTGCCTATTACTTTGATCCTGATCAACATTAAGCCATTGAAGTTACAAAACATCGTTGGATTAAATTTGTTCGCAGTTATCGCTACGGTCTCTGTACCTGTCGCAATTTTCTACCAACAAAACACCTTCCTAACGATTCCATTTATTTATAGTTTGTTGCCATTGTTCTTCTCATATCTATACTACATGGCTAGTATTTTTATTACGAACACACGTCACAAGCGTATCGCATCATTTGTTTTGGGAGCCATTTTGCTAATTAACGTTTTGACGTTACCTTGGAATAGTTGGACATTATTGGCAGTTGTCTTGATTGTCTTCACTTGGTTGATTTTGATCAATCTAACGATTAAAACTGAGTACCTATTTGGTATTCTATCAGCGCTTCAAGCGATTACGATTTTAGCTATATTCTTACAACAAAAGTAAGTCCTATAGAAAAGTACGGTAATCTAATCAAATAAAAGGACCGGCATTCGATATGAAATGCCGGTCCTTTTTAGCTGTTTCTATTGTTGACTGTTTAGTTCTTCAAACTTCGCCGCCATAGTGGGGTTATTCTTTGTCAACTTCTTGATATCAACCTTATCAATCTTGTTTTCTGCCGTTCCCAAGTTCTTCATCGCCTTACGCAATTCATCACGGGCTGTTTCCAACTTCTTGATACTGTCTTCAAGATTCTTATCCAACTTTTCTAAGTTTCCGTTGAAACGAGTCGCTGTGATACCGAAATTATCTTTAAATGCTTGTAGTTCTGATTCAAAGTTAGAAATATCGATATTCTGTTCCTTAACTGTTTCAAGTTCACGCTTGTATTCGATACTGTTCAATGCCGCGTTACGCAAGATTCCAATCAATTGAATAAAGAATTGCGGACGGACAACGTACATCTTTTCGTATTCGTACACTTGCACAATTCCAGTGTTATAGAAGTCACTATCTGCTTCCAACATCGAAACAAGAACTGCATATTCGGTTCCCTTTTCGCGACGATCCTTGTCCAATTCCTTGAAAAACGCAGAATTAGGCTTCTTCGCAACAGTCTCATCAGCTTCATTCTTCATATCAAACATGATACTGATGTATTCCATGCCATCAGCATAGTCACGGAAGATAAAGTCTCCCTTAGATCCTGATGCCTTTGATACTTCGTTATCCTTTTCGAAGTAAGCATTTGGATAAGCGCTCATACGAATCTTGTTGAATTCGTTCAAAGCATATTGTTCTAGACTTTCTCCAATATCCTTCGTTGATTGACGTGCTTTAAAGTCACGGTAGAATTCGACTTGTTCATTTGCTTTTTCTAATTGAACAGCGAACTTACTCTCAACTTCTTTCTTAGCCAATTCTTTTTCTTGATCCTTGAATTGTAACTTTCCTTCTAGTTCCGTTACCTTTTTCGCTGAATCCGCAAGGGCTTGTTGCTTTTCTGAATCCTTTTCCAACGCTTGCGTCTTCAATTCAGCCTTTAGTTCGGCAATTTGTTGCGCTTGTTCATTCAATGCCTTTTGTTGTGCAGCTTCTTGTTCCATCAACTTAGTCTTCACCGCTGTGTCAGTTGCTTCTTCGGCACTTAATAACTTAGCCTTCAAGACTTCGACTTCTTGTTCACGCTTACTCAATTCAGACGCATGCCCAGCTTCCGCCTTAGTCAATTCGGCAGCTAAACGTTCCTTAGTTAGGACATCTTGTTGCTTTTGCCATTCTGCTTGGTCTTTCTTACTTTGTGCTTCGACCATCTCTTGAATGTTCTTTGAAATAACGGACGTATCAATATTTTGTTCTTCAGTTAAATCAATCACATCCCCTTCTTTAGCATCTTGATCTAACACTAATTCATGTTGTGATTGAATATGGAATTTCACTTTCGCCATTATACGTCCTCCTCATATTTCGCTGCATTTAATCGGTTAATGCTTTCATTATAACAAGAGACACAAAAAAAGACCCGTCAGTTCCTGACGAGTCTTTCGAAATAGATTCACTTATTTATCTAGGGACAAAACGTAAACTGAACCTAAGTTACGGTAGTGGTTCTTGTAGTCCATTCCGTAACCAACCAAGAATTCATTCGGTACCTTAGCACCGGTGAAGTCTGGTGTGACACCACCGTCACTCAATCCATCACGCTTGTCGACCGCAACTGCGACGTAGACCTTCTTAGCACCACGGCGTTCGAAATCAGCCTTTAGATACTTCAATGTTAATCCAGTATCCACAACTTCATCCAAAATCACGACGGTCTTACCCGCTAAGTCTGTCTTAATATCACGTTGAATAGTGATATGTCCTGTAGATGAGTCACCCACATAGCTTGAAACATCGATATAATCCATATCAACATCACGATCCATGGCACGTAACACGTCAGCCATAAAGACATATGCACCTTTCATAACTCCTACAACGACTGGACGTTCAATGTCAGCCAATTCGGCATTAATTTCCATTGCAACACGATCAACCATTGTTGCAATTTCTTCAGGTGTTAATACGACACGTTCTAAGTTCATCTTTTCCATTGGTTTACCCTTCGTTCCAGATATCAAACAAGACGATTGTTTGTTCGTTTGAAGGACCAACTGCGAATGTGTACAAAGGCACACCAATCAATTCTTCAACACGCTTCAAGTACTTTTGTGCATTTTCAGGCAAAGCATCACGTGACTTGATGTCAGTAATATCTTCATCCCATCCTGGCAATTCTTCGTAAACAGGCTTTGCACGACGAACTTCAGCCAAACTTGCTGGGTAGTGGTCAATGCGTTGTCCGTCTAGTTCGTAACCAACCGCAATCTTCAATGTTGGTAGTCCTGACAAAACGTCCAATGAGTTC
This sequence comes from Weissella ceti, assembly GCF_018394055.1. Lineage (NCBI taxonomy): Bacteria > Bacillati > Bacillota > Bacilli > Lactobacillales > Lactobacillaceae > Weissella > Weissella ceti. The sequence continues at coordinate 136,215 of NZ_CP074441.1, read as the reverse complement.
AATGATAGGTGTGTAAATCCACCAATACGTGAAGCATGACGCAAAACAACTGTGTCCAACCAACCAATACGACGAGGACGCTTTGTCACAACACCGTATTCATGTCCGATTTCACGGATGCGATCACCAGTTTCATCAAACAATTCTGTTGGGAAAGGCCCATCACCAACACGTGATGTGTAGGCCTTAGCAACCCCAACAACTGAGTCAATCTTAGTAGGTCCGATTCCGGCACCGATAGTTGCTCCTCCACCAACTGGTGATGATGAAGTAACGTATGGGTATGTTCCGTGATCGATGTCTAGCATGGCTCCTTGCGCCCCTTCAAGCAACACTTGCTTGTCAGCATCCAAGTAGTCGTTCACGATAACTGTTGTATCTGTGATGTATGGCTTCAAAATACGTCCGTATTCTGAGTATTCAGCAACCAATTCTTCAACGTCCAATGGTGCTTCATTGTAAATCTTTTCTAGGATTTCGTTCTTTTCTGCCAAAACAGTTGTCAAACGTTCGCGTAGGACTTCTTCATCCAACAAGTCAACGACACGAATTCCTGTACGAGCAGCCTTGTCCATGTAAGCAGGTCCGATTCCACGTCCTGTTGTTCCGATCTTGCTGTCACCCTTCTTGGCGTCTGAAAGACGGTCAATCAACATGTGGTATGGGAAGATAACGTGCGCACGATCTGACACACGCAAGTTGTCAGTTGTGATGCCTTCAACTTGGATGCTTGCCAATTCTTCTAGCAGAGCCTTTGGGTTAACGACTGAACCGTTCCCAATAACAGCCAAGCGTTCTGGGTTGAAGATTCCTGATGGAACCGCTGAAAGTTCAAACTTCTTACCGTCCACGTAAATAGTGTGTCCAGCATTGTTTCCACCTTGGTAACGAACAACCATGTCCGCATCCTTTGCGATGAAGTTTGTGATCTTTCCCTTACCTTCATCACCCCATTGACTACCAACAACTACAATACCTGCCATGATTTTCTCCTCTGTTTTTTCATCAAAATTGATTATAATCAGCAAAACACGAACAATAACTCTTTTATCGTTAATTTCATTCTACCAATAAAAAAAATATTAATCAACAGGTAAATCGTTTAAAGTTCGCTTAAATAGCGGAATTTTATTTTCGCTCGTTTTTAATGTTCGTGTTTTAAGGTTGACTTATATTTTGTCATTCCCTAAAATGTGGGTGTTACCGCAATATAGACGAGTTTTACACGGAGGAAACCATGCAGTCTTTACGCCAATTTTTCAAATTTGACGAACTAAACACGAACTTTACACGCGAATCTATCGCTGGATTAACGACTTTCGTATCCATGCTATACATTCTTTTCGTCAACCCTAGTGTCCTAGGAGCCGCTGGGATGGATCAAGGAGCCGTCTTTACCGCCACAGGTCTGACCGCCGCCTTAGCTACAATCTTCATGGGAGTTGTTGCCAAGTATCCAATCGCTATCGCACCCGGATTAGGTGTGAACGCATTTTTCGCTTATTCAGTTGTTCTAGGAATGGGAATCCCTTGGCAAACAGCCTTAGCTGGTGTCTTGGTTGCCGCAATGATTTTCCTAGTCCTAACATTGTTCAAGATTCGTGAAACAATCATTAACGCGATTCCAGAAAACTTGAAGGCTGCCATCGCAGCTGGAATCGGATTGTTCATCACATTCATTGGATTAGTTAATTCAGGTATCGTTGTGAACAACGACGCCACACTTGTTGGTATCGGAAACCTAACTGAACCAACAACGCTACTTGCTATCTTCGGTGTTGTCCTAACATTCGTATTGATGGCACGTAACGTTCCAGCTTCTATCTTTATCGGAATGGTAGCTACTGCCATTCTAGGTATGCTAACTGGTTTGATTAGTGTCCCTGATACAATCGTTGCTGGTGTGCCATCACTTGAACCAACATTTGGTGTGGCTATCCAACATCTAGGTGATATCAACTCACTACAACTTGCTACTGTCGTTATTACTTTCTTGATTGTTACATTCTTCGATACTGCTGGAACAATGATCGGACTTGCCACACAAGCAGGTTTCATGAAGGATGGTAAGATGCCACGTGCCGGTAAGGCTTTGTTCTCAGATGCATTGGGAATGACTGCCGGAGCTGTGCTTGGTACATCACCCACTTCAACATACGTTGAATCATCTGCTGGTATTGCCGTTGGTGGACGTTCAGGATTCACATCAGTTGTAACTGGAATTCTATTCCTATTCGCTTTGTTCTTCTCACCACTACTAGCCGTGATCACATCACAAGTGACATCTGCTGCATTGATTGTCGTGGGTGTCCTAATGGCTCGTAACCTACGTGATATTGAATGGGATGACTTTGCAGTTGCTGCTCCTGCCTTCTTTATCATCGTTGGTATGCCACTAACATACTCAATCTCAGACGGAATTGCGCTTGGATTCATGCTTTACCCAATCATGATGATCGTAACGAAGCGCGCTAAGCAAGTGCATCCATTGATGTACATCTTGGCTATCATCTTCTTTGCCTTCCTATTCTTGATTAACCACTAATATCTACACAGACATTCAGTAAAACACAATAAACTCAAGATAAAAGCCGCCTACTCGATGAGTAAGCGGCTTTTTATATTTACACTATTTCACTTCCCTTGAATTCTGTTTCGACAATACGCACATGTATATAGCATGTTCATACCAGGGACACCGTCTATGTATGACAATGTCCGGAACTGATTATGAATTTATTTCATTCAATCCAACTATAAGCTCTACATCTAAGTCATTTACTCTAGAGAACCTTCTTTACACACATCTATTTCTCCAAACAAAAACACCGACCGCAAGTTTAAGACTTACTGTCAGTGTTTATTTGTGATTCTATTTCGATATTAATTAATAGCACGTGTTGATTCTTTTTCAGCGAACTCTGCTTTCAAAGTAGCTTGTTCTTGACGGTATGTGTTAACCGTTTGCTTCAAAATACCAGGCACTAATGGTTCCAAGGCGTCCGCTAGTACTTGCATTGCCTTAGGATAGTCAAATTCACTCTCGTAGTAGTGCTTGGCCATGGCTGTTGCTTGTTCTAGTGTTTCGTTTTCTTGGAAAGTTGACGCCTTACGAACTAGACGTTCAGTAACGGTTGCGGCTTCAATCAAATCGTTAGTTGCTTCATCCAATGTATCTAAGTCAGCAGCAACAACACTCAATTGACGTTGAATATCATCTAGGTCAATGCGGTTCAGTTGCAATTGCTTTTCAACACGGCCCAATTCGTCAGTTACAACGTAGAATTGGTCCATGTAGTTCTTAGGAACACCTGCCAAAGCTTGGCGTTCAACGGAACGTTGGATTTGGCGCATCTTTTCTTGCAGACGGACAAAACGGTCACGTTCTTGCTTCAAGATCGTTGGCAATTCTTTGAATTCAGCCAACATGGTTACTTGTGCTTCTTCAATCTTTTCTAGATCCGCACGCATTGCTGCTTGTGGTTCTAGCAAGTTAGAAAAGACCACATCTTGCGCTTTGATTGCCTTACGCATCGCACGTAATGCTGTATCAACGTTCAACAATTCAGCCTTCCAGCCACGAACTTGTGACGCTTCACTCTTCGTAAAGATGAAATCTTGTGCTAGACGGTCAATTTCAATTTCTAGTTCATGGTTCAACTTGTGATCATGACGTGCGTAGTCGCCTAATTGTTGGTTATCAGCCACAACTTGTTGTGAGGCATCAAATTCTGCTTCAAAAATGGCGTACATATCATTAATCAACTTTGCTGTACGTTCAATTGTTTCACTCGTTGCACGTTGTTGCAAGTTACGTAGTGCTTCAACTCCAACACGACGTTCCTTTTCAATGGCACCCAAATCGGCATCAATGTCTTGGTTGAACTTGAATCCAGTTCCCAACATGTGTTGGTACCCTTCATGCAATTCAGTTAATTGATCAGGCATAACTTCTTCCAGCGTGTGAACCAAAGCTGGTAGTTGTTGCATACGTTGTTCTAATTGCGTTGTTTCCATACCCAATGTTTCGTATACTTGCGCCGCGGCCGCATGGTCACCTTCTTCGGTCAAGCGTGCAAATTCATTGAAGTCTTCTTCCAAAGAATCCAAGACATTTTCAAGCTCAGCAAATGCTGGTCCATACTGTTCACATTCCGCAAGTAGTTGTGAACGAACAGCTTGATACTTCCCTTCAAGTTCCTTAACGGCTTGCTTGTGGGCGATATCTAGTTGTTCCAAGTCACTCAAACCTTGGTTAACAATATCGATTGTTGCTTCTGCATCACGCAAAGCATTTTGGAGACGTCGTAGACTTTGAGCTGACTTTACGAAATTTAACCCTTGTGATTCGTATACAACTGCATTCCCCAAGTCATCGATTTCTTCGAAGCCTTGTTCTTCTAATGCCACGTACTTACCCTCTAGGATTTGGAATTGCTTTAAAGATTGCCCTGTCAAACTCATTTGACGACCTTTTACCAAGCGATCACGCATGGGAATGGTCATTAACTTTTCTTTTCGTGCAATCAATGCGGCAACTTTACGCTTGGTCACAAGTTGTGTTAAGAAAATGATTAAATAAATTGCTGCTGATACAACAATTAGGCCGATTACGATATGTCCAATTTGTGTCATACTTAGTCACATTCTGATGGTCTCTAAACCACCTAACTCCCTCTGTCTAGACTTATTAACTCTAGACTATCATGCCCGCCGTTTTCATGCTTGGTTTTACCATTTCTTTTAGGTTTACTTGTATTTCTTAACTTTTTTTTAATGGATTGCTTTTTAAAAGCACAAAAAAAGCCCCAAGTACGAGACTTGAGACTTCTTTGTACAACAGATTGTAATAATTAAAATTATCCCAACTTGTTGTAGTATTCAACGATCAATGATTCGTTGTAATCGTTGTCTAGTTCTGAACGTTCTGGCAAACGTACCAATGAACCAGTCATTGTGTCGCGGTTAAATTCAACGAATGGCAAAGTTCCAGCTTGGGCATCCAATGATGCAACCAAGTGAACGTTGTTACGTGACTTTTCGCGAACTGAGATTTCTTGCCCAACAGCAACTTCGTATGAAGCGATGTCTACGCGCTTTCCATCTACCAAGATGTGACCGTGGTTAACCAATTGACGGGCTTGTTGGCGAGTTGATGCCAATCCCAAACGGTAAACCATGTTGTCCAAACGACGTTCCAACAAGATCATGAAGTTATCACCGTGAGTTCCTTGACGAACCTTACCGGCCTTGTTGAACAAGTTGTGGAATTGACGTTCTGTCAAACCGTAAGTGAAACGAACCTTTTGCTTTTCAGCTAGTTGCATTCCGTAGTCTGACATCTTGCTACGACGGTCGTTTCCGTGATCTCCAGGTGCGTATGGGCGACGAGCTAGTTCCTTACCTGTACCTGACAATGATACGCCAAGACGACGTGATAGACGGTACTTTGGTCCAGTATAACGTGACATGTAAATGTCCTCCAGAATTTATAATTTTTGTTGAATTCTAGGAGAATTACCTCACATTCGTGCAATTTATCCTAACGTTCACCGCTGCAGCGCGGGTACTAGATCTTCACTGCCATAATTGAAACAGGTCGATAAATTGTTGACGAGCTTGCGGGCAATCCGCTGCAGTTTTCAACACTTCCATTATCATAGCAAATTAACAACCTTGAAGCAACAAAGAATTATCGCTCTAGATAGAATTCAAAACGTGATCCAACATATTGTGTGCGTACATATTCAAATGGTTCATCGTTTTGACCAAATGTAGTTTGACGCAATACTAGAACTGGATCACTACGCTTAATATCCAATAAGTCTGCAATACGTTCTGTCGCAGCGGATGCTGTCACAGTTTGACGTGCATAGTTAACATGAATATCACGTTCTGTTTCCAATGTGTGATATAGCGAATTTGATAGTGCTTCACGTGACAATCCACGTACTAATCGTGCCGGAATTGCCGCAACTTCGAACGCAATTGGTTCTTCATTACCGTAACGGACACGTTCCATACGCAAAACATTATCACCTTCATTCATGTTCAAACGCTTTTGTTCGGATGCAGTTGCTTTCCCAATGTGATAACTAATTGTCTTAGTTGTCGCAACCTTACCAATTGCTGCCATCAAATCTGTAAATGATGTTAGCCCATTCAAAGTTTCTTGCACTTTTTGTTCTGCAACATAAGTTCCAGACCCAACTCGGCGTTCAAGAACCCCTTCATCAACCAACAACATCACAGCTTGACGAAGTGTCATACGAGACACATCAAATTGATCAGCTAATTCACGTTCTGATGGAATCTTATCCCCTGCTTGCCAGCGGCCGGCATCAATCGCTTCACGAATATCATCGTGAATTTGTACATAGACTGGTGCTTTCATTAAATCATTTCTCCTTTAGGAGCATCTGCCTTTGTAAAGCGACGTCCTAGACTGTATGTTGCATCAAGAGTTGCAAAGTCAGCGCTGAATACGTTAAAGTCCGCATCCTTACCAGTACGCAATGCACCCTTTTGTGTTAGACCAAATTCTTCAGCTTGGTTAATTGATGACATCTTAACCGCTTCTTCAACAGTTGCCCCAGTAAAGGCCATCATGTTACGGAAAGCATCATCGAATTCAAGTACTGATCCAGCAAGAGTTCCATCTTCAAGACGTGCTTGCTTATCCTTAACCCAAACCTTTTGTCCACCTAGTTCAGATTCACCATCCCCAAGTCCCTTGGCACGCATTGAGTCAGTGATCAAATCGATACGGTCAGCTGACTTCAACTTGTAGGCCAACTTAACCATGTCTGGCTTGATGTGGAAACCATCCACGATCATTTCAGCGCGGATACTGTCTTCTAGCATCGCGTGACCAGCAACTCCTGGTTCGCGGTGGCTCATTGGACGTTGCGCGTTGTATAGGTGAGTAATGTGGCTTGCCTTAACATCATTTTGTAGGAATTCGCGTGTTGCATTTGAATGTCCAACAGAACCGATGATGTTGTTGTCTAGCAAGTAGTTTTCAAAGCTAGCCAAATCTTCAGCTTGTTCTGGTGCGTACGTAATCAAACGCACACGGTCACCAGACATGTGGTGCCACTTTGCAACTAGTTCAGCGGATGGCGCAATGATGTATTGTTCTGGTTGTGCACCCTTGTAGTGTGGGTTAATGAATGGACCTTCCAAGTGAACCCCAACGATTGATGGTTCTTCTTGCGCAGCTTCATTAATCGCAACCATGGCGTTATCAATGTTTTCAACTGATTGCGTCATCGTTGTTGGGAATACAGATGTGATTCCTTCTGTGATTTGCCCATGTGCCATGTTGACGATATCTGATGCTTTCCCATCCATCGTATCGAAACCATAAGCACCGTGAGCATGGACGTCGATAAACCCTGGTACTACCACTTGACGGTCACCACGTGTGATGTCGTCACTTGAAGTTGGTACGAAAGTCTTCATACTTCCCATAGCTTCAATGGTTGATTCAAAACGAATGAATCCATCTTTGATCACTGGATTCTCTTCATCACCGGTATAGATATCTACATGTGTTAATACTTTACTCATTGTATCGCCCTCCGCATATGTTTGATTAGTAACTGTTACCTATCATTATAGATGGTATAGTCCAATTTTTCCAGTCAAATAAGCCAATCCAGTAAAAAAAGACTTACTTTTTACGTAAGTCTTTTAAATAACTATGCATTATTTTAATCCGCAGACAAAGCATCAATTGGGTTCAACTTAGCTGCCCGACGAGCTGGCAACAAGGCTGCTAAGAATGAAATAACCAAAGCTAGGATAAATGTTGAGATAACATTTCCAACCCCAATTTGGATCATATCGAATTTAGCAATGCTGTACAAAGCGCTATTCATCAACGTTCCTAGTCCAAATGCTAGTCCTGTTGCTAGGGCAGCTGACATCAACCCCATCATAATTGATTCACTTGTAAACAAACGACGGATATCACGCTTTGATTCACCTAATGCACGTAGAATACCAATTTCCTTCGTACGTTCCGCAACAGACATGTACATTGTCACGATAATCATCAAAGCAGACACAATCAATGAGATACCAGCAATCATCGCTAGGATGTTAGTTGCTAGGTCAACGAAGATGTTCACAGTGTCCAAGATAGTTCCAACTGTAATAACGGTATAGGCAGCCTTACCGTTAACCTTCATACCTTCAATCTCTTTTTTAATCTTATCAACATCATCACGATCATTGGCTTGCATCCCCACAAAGACTGGTTCAGACATCGCCCCGGCATCCTTCAAAATCTTTGACATGGTTGCCGCTTGCATGGCATTAACAGCCCCTTGTTGACTTTCAGTAATTCCTGAAATCTTCACATCGTGTTCAACGATGACTGGCTTACCATCCTTATCAGCACTGGTAAACGTTACCTTAACCGTCTTACCAATTACTGACTTCCAGTTCTTCTTGTCGACACGTTGTGCAACAGACGCCTTATCAACGACCATTTCATTTTCCTTCGCTGGCTTACCAGCAACGATCATGTCATTGTTATATTGTGCAGTCCAACTACGCACACTTGATAGGCTAACTGGCTTCTTAGACAATCCTGACATTTGCGCATTTTGGAATTCGTAACCAGCTTCGACACTGTCAACATTCTTAACTGTTTTTAGTTGACTAATTTGCTTATCTGAAATTCCCATTGTACTTGGGTCTAGGTTCATCCCATCCATACTGTTTTCATCCATTGCACGCATAACCGTAATTGATTGCGGGTTAACCAATGAATTTACCTGGTCATTAATGTATGACTTAACGCCGTTCCCCAATCCACCAAACAAAATCACCGCAAACAAACCAATAGCCGTTCCGATAATGATTAGTGAATTCTTACCGATATTACGCCATAGATGCTTCCATGAACTTCGTAAGCTGTCCATGAAACGAAGTGGCTTTGAAGCAAAGGCCTTCTTATCAGGTTCAACGTTCTGTTCTTCTGGACGAATCACATCGTCACTCGCAATCTTACCGTCTACCAAACGGACGATACGTGAGCCATTGTCCGCAACGTCTTGTGAGTGGGTAACCGTAATCACCAACTTACCTTGCTTAGCAATCTTATTCAAAATAACCAAGACTTCTTGCGTGTTTACCGCATCCAACGCACCAGTTGGTTCGTCCGCAATAATCACATCTGGGTCCTTAGCAAGTGCACGCGCAATAGCGACACGTTGCTTTTGTCCACCAGATAGTTGATTTGGAAACTTCTTAATTTGGTCAGATAGTCCAACATCCGCCAACAATTCTTTGGCACGGTTAATCTTTTCACCACGAGACAATGTTGTCATATCTAGTGACAATAGGACATTGTCCAAAACAGATAGATGATTGATCAAGTTATATGATTGGTAAATGTAACCAATCGTTGAACGACGGTATTCATCTAGTTGCTTTTCTTGTGTGTGATCTAGTGTTTGACCATCAATGGTGACTTGACCCTTAAATTGACGATCTAGTCCCCCAATGATGTTCATCAAAGTAGACTTTCCACCACCAGATTCCCCTAGAATTGAAACAAATTCACCCAATTCAAAATCTAAATCAATTCCTTTTAAAACTGGAAACTCTTCTTTTCCAATGTAGTAAGACTTAAAAATGTCTCGTAGTTCTAGAAATGCCATTGTATTCTCCCAATACTCACTTATTTTCACATAATAAATCTGTAAAAAAAGAGTATCCTTTTTTTGATAAATTAAGCATAAAGGTAGGATTTGATTGCTATACCAAGGTTTCCCACTTTACTAAGACGCCATCTTCCATATGTGTGTTAGGTAATTCTTCAAAGCCATAGACACGTAGCTTATCATCCCCATTCGCCATCACATAAGCATGTCCAGCTAGTTGCAACATCTCTAAATCATTCATCCCATCCCCAAAGGCATAGACAGCTTGTTCTGTTGTGCCATAATGCGACAACAACTTTTTAATCGCCGCTGCTTTATTAACCCCACTTGGCAAAAAGTCGACAGCACCATAACCAGATGTTGTAGCATGGATGCCAATGTTGGCATTATTCACGACATCAGAGACAGCTTCACTACTGTCACGATCAGCCCAAACACCAGTTACTGTAGATACCGGCTTATCAATATCTAGTAGATTATCAATGTCGACGATACCGTCATACAAAGGGGCCATAAAGGCCACATCTTTTTCTTCCATTTGTCCATAGACATCAGTCTTCAACAAATGAACTTTGTTTTCTGTATAAGCACGTACTGAGCCACTTGGCTTCACTGGCATGTCCGCAATAATCTTTTGTAGGGCATCTAAACTTTCTGGCTTAATTGAAGCCATATCAGCTTCTTGGCCAGCTAGCGTAATGACCGTTCCGTTACTTGAAATAATATCAATATCATTTAGGTAATCGGCAAACACTGAGGCTACCCACTTATATTCACGGCCCGTTGCCACAACAAAGCGATTACCTTGTGCACGCCATTCGGCTAATAGCTTTTCAAAACGTGGGCGATCAAAATCATGATCATCATGCAAAAAAGTTCCATCTAAATCCGTTGTTAAAAATAGCATCCCTTACTCCGATCTTTGATTCACAATTCTGTTCTTAATTCGATACACCTTAATTGTAACAAAAAAAGACACCTACAAGAATGTAGATGCCTTTTCATTATAGTCCATCAGGGAATTGAACCCTGGATGCCGGTGTGAAAAACCGGAGTCTTAACCACTTGACCAATGGACCATTTTGTTTTTTCAAACAATAGCTCATCAGGGAATTGAACCCTGGATGCCGGTGTGAAAAACCGGAGTCTTAACCACTTGACCAATGAGCCATAAACCTTGTTGCCTTAACAACAAAATTTATAATACCAAGTATTTATGGGGTGCGCAACCCCTTTTTGATATTATTTTTCAATTTATTTGCTTTTTCTTTAATTTTCGCTCGCTTCAGCGTTCTTAATCATTGTTGCATCAATAGTTTCGCGTACTAACCCATCTAATTGCGTCATCAATACATCATAACCGGCCGCTGTTGAACCACCTGGAGTCATGACTTCATTAGCCAAATCCTTAGGGGCCTTCTTCAAATCAATCATATTCTTTCCAGTACCCGCAACAGTTTGAATAGCTAGACTTTCGGCCTTTTCAGCATCAATCCCAGCTGCCAGTCCCGCCTTCATCATTGCTTCAGTAAAGCCAGCTACGAAGGCTGGACCTGATCCAGCTAGCGCACTCACCGCCCCAAATTGATCTTCTGGGTATTCATCTGCACGACCAAAGTCTAGGAACAACATCGCAAGCGCACCACGTGTATCTGCATCAACTGTTCCGTCGAACGCCAAGGCTGTGTATCCATAACGCAAAGCGACGTTGATGTTTGGCAAGGCGCGGACAATCATCAATTGTTCACCAAAGTGAGCATGCAGAGCGGCTAGGTCAACACCACCAACCACTGATGTCAAAATAACACTTGGCTTCAACATCGCCCATTGCTTAATTTCTGGTGCAATATCAGCCAAGGCTGTTGGCGGCACAGCGACCACAACCATGTCTGATTCAGCCCATAGTTCCATGATTGAACCACGTGCTTCACCACCAATCTTAGCTGCAACAGCTTCCGATTTTTCCATGGTTGTGCTGTAAACTAATTGCTTAATTTCTTTGTTAGGAGCCCAACCTTGCATCATCGCTTGCCCCATATTACCAGCGCCAATAAATCCAATTGTTAGCATTTTTGTTCTCCTTATCAGTTCTCCTTCAGTTTTAACGAAGGTGTTTAGTTATTCATTATATTGTTTAGAAAAAGACGCTCCTGATTTCTCAGGAACGTCTCTATTTTATCACGTTTAATGGAATCCACGTTGACTTGATAACGTAAATGACTTGTTATGATAACGCATCGACATCACCAACCCAATTCCAATCATATTTCCGACCAGCGCTGATCCACCTTGTGAGATGAATGGCAATGGGATACCGGTCAAAGGTACCAATCCAATGGTCATACCAATATTTTCGAAAATGTGGAAAATCAACATCATAACAACCCCTGATGCGATATAAGCGTAGAATTGGTTCGCTGTGTCGTACACTACTTGGAAGATTTGGTAAATCAACAAGAAGTATAAAATCAACAACAGCATACTACCAATAAACCCGAAATTTTCTCCAATAACAGAGAAAATCATATCGGATTCACGAACTGGCACTTTAACATTTGAAACACCAAACCCTGTTCCAGTTAGCCCACCTGAGCCAACCGCCTTAATAGATTGCCACAACTGGAATCCAGCGTTCGTTGTGTCCAATTGCGGATTTAGCCATGAGTCAACACGGTCAAATTGATATCCCTTAAATCCCACTTTTTCCAGTAGCAAACGTCCCCAAGTTTGGGTAACCAACACAATCGCTGTCGTCCCAAGAACTCCAACGACGGCCACAATCGGTCCTAGGATTCGCCATGTTAAACCAGATACAACTGTCATTCCGAACATAATCGCTAAGAAAACCAGTGTTGTTCCAAAGTCTTTTTGCAACAACATTAGGAAAATCATCGGCACACACCACATCAAAATACGCTTCAATAACAATTGATCGGAGCGTAAGGTATGTTCTGGGTATTCATTGTTGTGTTGGGCGATTACGCGCGCAAACATAATGATGAAGGCTGGTTTCATGACTTCGGCAGGCTGGAAAGTTACCGGCCCAAATGCATACCATTTACCACCTGTATTATCGTAATATGTTTTGTTATACAAGAACAAAACACCGACCATTAAAATAACACCTGCCATAAACAGATATGGTGCTACTCGCCACAATTGTTCTGAATCAAATTGCATGATAACAGCAACCACGAAAATCCCAACAACATAGTATGCGCCTTGCATGACAACCATTCGTGTCGCCTTGATTGTTCCACTAGTATCAAACGATCCGGCCACATACAGTGATGCCAACCCAATTAACGCTAACATCAAGACAACAAAGATGATGGCCCAATCAATTTCTCCATCAGTGTTAAAAAACTTTTTCAACATGTTGTCACTCCCTTACAGCCTAATGATGTAGATTAAAATCAGCAATCAACATTGCAACTGCTGAATCAAAATCACTAGCTGAGTTTGTGCGACCATCAGAAAAAGTAATCTTGTTTGTGTCATCTACAAAACCAAGGCTTACCTTGTTAATCTTCACTTCTGTACGTCCATCGGCTGTATCAATCATTTCAACAGCGACTGGCTTATTATTACGTGCCATGTTTTCTCCTTACTTTTCAGTCATGTGGTCAAGCAGCTTACCAGCTCCTCGAGCAACGTTATCTAGTGGTTGGTCAGCAATGACAACTGGTACGTTCAAACGTTCAGTTAGCAATTGGTCCATATCTGATAGCAAAGCTCCTCCACCAGTCAAGACGATTCCACGGTCGATAATGTCTGCAGCCAATTCTGGTTGCAAACGTGACAATACTTCGTGGGCTGCTTCAACGATACGAGCTAATGTATCGTGGATAGCAATTTCCACTTCGTTTTCGTTAATTTCAATTGTGCTTGGCATTCCAGTGAACATATCACGTCCACGAACTTCCATTGTCTTTGGTTCAGCCTTTTGCAAAGCAGTTCCGATTGTCATCTTAACTGTTTCAGCTGAGCGTTCACCAATTTGCAAGTTGTGTACACGCTTGATGTAGTTAGAAATATCAGCGTTCAACTTATCTCCGGCCATACGAATTGAGGCACTTTCAACAATGTCTCCCAATGACAAAACGGCGATATCTGAAGTTCCACCACCCATGTCGATAACCATTGAGGCAATTGGTGAGAAGATGTTCAATCCAGCTCCAACTGCGGCAACCTTTGGTTCGTATTCCAAGAAGACCTTTCCGCCACCTGACTTAGCAGCAGCTTCAATAATCGCCTTACGTTCAATTTCTGTAATGTTTGTTGGTGCACAGACCATGATGTTTGGACGTGATAGCAATCCACGGGCGTTCAACTTTGACATGAAGTATGACAACATTGCTTCTGTCATATCAAAGTCAGAGATAACACCATCTTGCAAAGGACGTACGGCACGAATATTTCCTGGAGTACGACCAACCATGCGGTATGCTTCTGATCCCACAGCAAGCACTTTATCAGTCTTTGTGTCTACGGCAACAACAGAAGGCTCGTTCAAAACGATTCCTTCTCCTTCAACGTAGATTAGAACGTTTGCCGTTCCTAAATCGATTCCGATTCCTTTAGCCATTTTTCCACCTCTTGTTTTTAAATGGGCTTCCCCACTATTAGTTTTATCAGTTAAGTATCTTTATAGTATACAACAAATTAAGATAAATTTGCTCTTGTATTCCTTAGCAGTGTAAAATTAAAGTAAATTAACTAAAAGGAACTTAAAGCCATGCAACTATCTGCGCAAAACATCGCCGAATTGCTTCATGCAGAGTTTATCAACCCTGCCGACGTTACAGTCACAACAACAACTTTTGATTCACGTACTGCAAATCCCGGCAGTCTTTTTATTCCATTGATTGCTGAAAATGATGGCCACCAATATTTGGCTAGCGCTGTTGCAAATGGAACAAGTGTTACGCTATGGCAACGCGACCACACACCATACCCAACCGACGTGCCTGCCATCTTGGTTGATGACACATTAGAAGCTTTCCAAGCTTTGTCTGCGGCCTATCTAAAGGAAGTTGCCCCAAAGATTGTTGCTGTTTCTGGCTCAAATGGAAAGACAACAACTAAGGACTTCATCGCTGCCATCGGTGCAACAACTTACAAGACAACTAAGACACCTAACAACTTCAATAATGAAATTGGTGTGCCAACAACTATTTTGGCCATGCCAGCTGATACTGAACTATTAGTTGTTGAATTCGGCATGGATCACCCGGGTGACCTAACTAAGTTATCAGAAATGGTTAACCCTGATATCGCCGTACTAACCATGATTGGTGAAGCACACATCGAATTCTTCAAGACACGCGACCGTATAGCGGACGGTAAGATGGAAATCGTCGCTGGTCTAGCCAACGATGGTACGTTCGTCTTCAATGGTGACGAACCTTTGTTACTTGAACGTGTTGCTAAACTACCAGATATGGCTAGTCGTTCATTTGGACTATCAGCTTCAAACGATCTGTCTGCAAATAACATTGAAATGACACCATCATCTGCAACCTTCACAGCCACTGATGGCCAAACATACTCAATTCCAATGAGTGGTGAGTACAATGTTGCCAATGCACTAGCTGCTATTTTAGTAGGTACCTTACTAGATATCCCAACTGACAAAATGGCACTTGGTTTAGCTACAGCTACAATGACAGTTAACCGTACACAATGGTTGACTGGTACCTTTGGTGGTCAAATTCTATCTGACGTTTATAACGCCAACCCAACTGCGACTCACGAAGTCCTTAACCTATTTAGTAGTGTCCCTACTAACGGGTGTCGTTTTGTCGTGCTAGGTGACATGTTAGAACTTGGTGAAGCTGGTCCAGAACTACACGCCGGCTTGGCAACGTCACTAAATAGTGCGGCCATTTCCGATGTATACCTTGTTGGTGAATTAATGGTCAATCTTGAAACAGCCATTGCGGAAGAATTCGCCGGTCACGTACACCGTTATGCAAAAACAGATAAAGAAACACTGGTTACTGACTTAAAGAAAGCACTAACCCCAGACGATATGATCCTATTAAAGGGATCACATGGTATCCACCTAGAAGAAATCGTCACAGCATTAACTTAATTAGTTTACCCCCTATAAAAAATCGTACACGCGACTAGACCATTAGTTCGCATGTACGATTTTTTACTACCCGTATATTTTATTTTCTAAACATATGAAAAATTTTTCAAGGAAGAAATTTCACCATTGGTGGAATCAAGAAAAAGTATTGACCTACGCCAAACATAAGAGTAACTTAAGTCTGAAAGAATTAAGTTACATAATTAAAGTTACACAAAAGGAGGGATTCTCAATGTTAGAGAACAACCCGGCTGACGAAGCCACAACAACAAAGAGCAACCGCTTTTTCACTCCCGCTACAGAAGATGATGCTAGCTTGGGTGAAGTAAACGGATCAGTCTCAATCCCGAAAAACGCTGGTTTCTGGCGTACACTGTTTGCCTTTTCAGGTCCCGGTGCCCTTGTCGCTGTCGGATACATGGATCCAGGTAACTGGGTTACTTCTATCGTCGGTGGTGCTAAATACGGATACTTACTAGGATCAATCATCCTAATGTCAAGTTTGATTGCCATGTTGCTACAATACATGTCAGCTAAGCTTGGAATTGTTGCCCAAAAAGACTTGGCGCAAGCAACTCGTGCCATCACGAACAAGCCTGTTGGTATCATGCTTTGGATTATCACTGAATTAGCCATCATGGCCACTGATATTGCCGAAGTTATCGGGGCTGCGATTGCCTTGAACCTTTTGTTCAATATCCCACTAGTTTGGGGTGTTGCACTTACAATCTTGGATGTCTTCCTACTATTGTTCCTAACAAAGCTAGGATTCCGAAAGATTGAAGCCATTGTTATCACACTTATCATCGTTATCCTTGGAGTCTTCACTTACGAAGTCTGGTTGGCTAACCCTGATTTGGAACAAATGGTAACTAACTTGGTACCTCATCAAGAAGTCTTCATGGACAAGGGTGCTATGACATTGGCGCTTGGTATCATTGGTGCCACTGTTATGCCTCACAACTTGTACCTACACTCATCATTGTCACAAACACGTAAGATCGACCGTTCAGATGACACTGAAGTTAAGAAGGCTTTGAAGTTCTCAGCCATCGACTCAAACATCCAACTAACAATCGCCTTCATCATCAACATGTTGCTATTGTTGGTCGGGGCTGCAATGTTCTTCGGACGTGGTGATGGATTGGAAACATTCCGTGCCCTTTACGACGCTTTGCAAGATCCTACACTAGCTGGTGCCATCGCGTCACCATTGCTATCAACATTGTTCGCCGTTGCTTTGCTAGCATCTGGACAAAACTCAACAATCACTGGTACTTTGACTGGTCAAATTGTTATGGAAGGGTTCATCCACTTGAAGATGCCAGTTTGGGCACGTCGTTTGCTAACTCGTTTGGTTGCGATCGTTCCTGTTATGATCTGTACTATTATGTACGGTGGTAGCGAACACGCATTGGACACATTGATGGTTAACTCACAAGTCTTCCTATCAATTGCCCTACCATTCTCAATGATTCCACTTGTATACTTCACTTCAAGCAAGAAGTACATGGGAGAATACGCTAACGGACCTATCATTAAGACAATCGCTTGGATCTCAGTTATCATTTTGATCGGACTTGACCTATACGGTTTGCCTGAATTGATCGCTGCTTGGTTCTAATCGATACATTAAAGACGCTTCGGCGTCTTTTTTTGTGCCTTTTTGTCATCATATCGTACTAGTATCAATTTGACCTTTGCTAGTAAGCCTGATAAATTTAATATAATAAAATAATATGAGATGGGAGCTCTCACCATGAATTTTTTAACAGATAACAATAACACAGCGACTTACGCTGATGGTCAACCAGCATTGCTAAACGACTTAACTCGCAAGTTGTTTTTCGCCGCCGGAATGATCGCAATTGTTTTGGGAATTTTTGCGTTTACTTTTTCAACTAAGGGCTTAGCCACGATGAGTGCCTTGTTCGCCGTTTACACACTATTTCTAGCGGTACTAGATATGATGTTGTTTACAAAGAGCCAAGCACTACGTGGTAGTTTCCTTGTTTCAGCGCTTCTAAGCTTTGTTATGGGACTAACTATGCTATTCCGCCAAGACGTTACTAACGAATTCCTAGGCCTTGTATTTGGCTTCTGGGTACTATTCAATGCCATCAGCATCCTTTCTCAAGTTTGGTTGCCTGAACTATTGAACAACTGGTATCGTTTTGCCGGTATCGCGATTGGTTTGATTGGAATTTTGATGGGGATGTACCTAACAATCTTCCCTAACGTTGCGCCAAACACACAATCAATTATCTTAGGAATCTTCGCTGATTTGCTAGGTATCTACTACCTACTTGTTGCTTTGTTCAGCGCTAAGAAGTCTGGGACTTTCAAGTAATTTAAAAATATGACCACCTCATCTTAATGAGGTGGTTTTTATTTGTTTTCGTTACATGGCGTATATACAAAAAGCGTTGTGAATCCTAAGATTCACAACGCTTTTATTGTCTATTATTTAGCAGTTTCTTTCTTTCGACGCACAATGTAGATAACACCACCAATGATAATCGCTACAATTAACACAATCTTCATGATTGATGTGACTTCATCCACCGTAGCTAATACTTGCGTCCATGCACGCCCAGCAAAGTGGCCTAATGAGACAAGCACTGTATTCCAAATTAATGTTCCTAGGCTTGTGTACAACAAGAACGTCCCAAATGGCATCCCCGTCATCCCCGCGGGCACAGAAATCAAACTACGTACGATTGGCACGAAACGTCCGAAAAAAACCGCTGCACGCCCATGCTTCATAAAGTGCTTTTCAGCTTTTTCAAAATCTGATAGACGTAAACGTAGAATTTTACCTAAACGGCTATTAACTAGCTTTTCTAATCGTTCCATATCCAAGTATGTTCCAATCCAATATAGGATTGTTGCACCTAAAATCGCACCTAACGTTGCGGCTAAAACTGCCCCTACGACTGTTAAATCACTCGTAAAAGTCACAAATCCAGCAAATGTTAGGATCAATTCAGAAGGAATTGGCGGAAAGACATTCTCAATGGTAATTAGTAACGCAATTGCTAAATAACCATATTGGCTAATCGCCGTTTCGATAAATTGTTCCATATTAGTCCTCATTTCTACGCGCATAGCGTCTCTACGTTTTATGTGCCGTAATGACTAATTACTATACTTACTAAGTATTAAATGAGCCTGAAAAAACAATTTTTATTTCGTCTATAAAAACTTAGCAATTCTTTCACAAACGGTTGCTCGATGTACCCCGTTCAAGTTTTCATTGGCTCGGGTTACATATGGATTAAAATCAAATGTCTGTTGAAAAACTTTCGAAATAATTGGCATTCCACTCTTTACATCTCGCACCACCGGTCCAGCTAAGCGATAAAAGCGGTCAACTGTTTCAAATGTTAGTTCTTGATTGATATACAACACCGGCACTTGTAAGGAAGATGCTTTAACGGCAACCTGATATTGATCAGTCACAATCAAGTTATACGCTCTAAAATTAGCGTTTTCGCTAATTTCTTTTTTCACCATATTGGTCGTGATATCCTCGAAGACTGTCATGTCTAACTCAGACAAGACAAACCCAATGTCCTCTGCAGGAACGCTTGGCGATTCACGTTCGTATGTCGCATATTGTGGTAAACCAGTTACGTGAACCTTAGCATGCTTACCCGCAGCATGCGTTACGAGCTTTCGATTTTGTCGATTCGCAACTAAGAAATCTAATTGACCATGTACTGGAAAATTAAAGCCTTGTGTTTCGATTTGATCAACAAGGTCATCAATTAAGAAGACATGGTGTTTGATACTCATTGGGATAACGGCTTGCGCACCAAACGGTAGTGCATCATGGCGATTACCCGTTACTACTAACTTCTTGATTTGTGGATACAATCCAACGTGTGCTTTTGAATTCGCAAATACAATTTGTTCGTTTGAACTATCAATTACGTCATCTTCAAACTGACCATCGGTCAATAAGAACACGTCCTTACGATTAAGTGTCATCATATGCGTAAATACCAAACGGGTATTTTGGCGTTGTTCTCGTGTCATCCCTTGGTCTAGTAAGACAATTTTTGTGCGTTCAATTGTAAGATCTGTATCTAACAATTGTTGGCGTGCTGCTTCAAATTCACCGTGATCCAAGATTAACGGTACAAACATCACATTGCCTGCACCCGATACACGCGTGGCTAAAACTAAATCTTCTGAAGTTGACGTTGTGAGTTTTAATAACGGATTAGCTAAAACCATATCCTTATCAGCTGTCCACTTCATCGTGTCTTTGGATAGACGTGCTTGATCGATTTGCAGCTTAAACTTCAGTTCAAACGTTTCTAGCTTGGTTTGATGTGGCACAATTTGAGCATGCATGGCTGCAATGTCAGTATTAGGCACCAATATCTGCCCATGTGTATCATAGCCATCCATGCCATTCTTAGTTGTTGTCAGATTCTTGATGGTGTACACCAAGGGGGTTGGTAATAAAGTTCCGACAACATTCGCTTCAAGTACGGTTGGTGCGAAGAATTTAGTACGGACAGATACATCAACTAACAAACCCGCATCGGTCATTTCATAGTGCTTGATACGACGTTCCTCAACGAGTGCCTCTGTCGTACCAAACCAATTCCAGCCAATTCGCAATGTTGATTTCAAGCTCACGTACATTGATACGATATTCTCATTAACCGGCAGATCAAGGTTATCACCAAAGACTAGTTTTGCATCGTTAACCGCTAATTCTACTAGCTCTTCATCTTGATCGAACACAATGCTAGCAGATACTGCTTTTTCGTATGCAAAAAAAAGAATCAACTCATCTTGAGACACCGTATAAACGTAGGCATCGTTCATTACTTCTTCAGTCCATACCATCGTCTGCGTCTGATACTGGCTGCGTAAGTTTGCTAACTGTTCCGTACTACGAATCTTCATCGTAGTCGGCGTTGCTTCAATTTGTAATTCCATGCGATCCGACTCCAATTCTTTCGTGCTTAAAGTAGTTCAGTAAATGTATCTCGAAAGCGCATATGCATCATTGTTCCGATAAAGAACAAGACACCAATCGTGCCCCAGAAAAAAATCATATGCCCCATATCTTGCCAAAACCAGCGTTGATACAAGAGCGTATCACGGAAAATATTAACAACATAATTAAATGGTGACAGCTTTAAAAGCGCTGTCACAATATACGGCATTGATGGTGAGTTTAAATTCACAACAACACCAGATGAATAAAAGATAATTCGAAACAATGCACTCATTGCTGATTTATAATCCGGAATTAACAGTGCTAACGTTGAATTAATTAAATTAAACGCAAGTAACATCATCACCATGGCAAATATTGCATAAAACACCTGCAACCAATAAAGAACAGGCATATAACCGCACATAAGCATGATCCCGATAAACAAGATCGTCATCACAATATAGCGGCGAAGTCCTTCTAACATCGGAATTGTAATGGCAATACTTAAGGGAAAGCTCGTTTTAGATAACGTACTGACTTGTCCTTTAATACTTGATAACCCACGATTATATACTTCTTGGATATAAAACCAGGGAACAATCGCTGTCAGCAACCATAACAAATAAGGTTGCCCATCAACGTCTCCTTGATAAACACCCATTCCAAAAACCAAAAAATAAATGGCAATAAATAGCATAGGCTCAATATAATCCCACACCGATCCTAAATAGCTGTTAGCCCACTTATTATCCACATTAAATCGAGCTAATCGTTGACTAACCACCCGATTCGCGAAGATTTCTTTTATAAATTGTTTGACGTTTTGCACTTATCTTCTCCTTACTCGAACGGTACATTCACGTTACTTCAATGCACTGATGTTCATCCAGTCTGTGACTAAGCGCATTGGATCAGCTATCACATCTTGCGGTGATAATTGCAAAATTAACATCACACCTAATACCACCAATAACATTATAATCACACCCAAAACACCCCAATTTAATTTGGTCATACCACGTTGTTCATTTATGACTTGCGTCTTGGCAACGATATCCGCCATTTCTTCATCAGTTTGAGGATCCCTTTTTAAGATCTCTTTGGTGGTTAAATTATCGAGTGTAAAGTTAATTTGCTCATTACGTGCAGCCGTTTGCGTCACTTTACGAACTGCTTCGGACATTTGTTTATTACGCTGAACAAATGCACCATATTTAGCCAACACTTCATCCGTTGGTCCAAATTCTTTTACATTACCACGCTCGATCCATAATACTTTATCAGCCATTTCGCTAACTTGATCTAAAGAATGACTAACAAAGAAAATGGTTTTCCCTTGTTGTTGAAATTCTTTCATTTTGTCTAATGACTTACGGGTAAATGTTGCATCCCCAACTGACAATGCTTCATCCACAATTAAAACATCTGGATTTGAATGGACCGAAATAGAGAATCCTAGTTTTGAACGCATCCCACTTGAATATGTCTTAACTGGTTGATCAATAAAGACACTCAGTTCTGAAAACTCAATAATTGCGTCCATTTTTTCTGCAATTTCCGCTTCTGACATTCCCATCATCAAACCTTTTAAGCGAATATTTACACGTCCAGATAAATCTCCTTTTAATCCAGTTTTAACAGCAATCAGTGATACCATCCCATTCACGGAAAAATCACCCGTTGTTGCTGGTACAGACCCTGAAATGATATTCATTAGCGTAGACTTTCCAGAACCGTTAGTCCCAATAACAGCGACACTTTCCCCCGCCATTGCTTGAAAGTCAATACCACGTAATGCCCAAAAATCAGGATATTTTTTCCCTGTAAACAATGCTTTCACTTTATCCGTGCGTGTAGGCGCCATTCCATAACGCTTGGTCAAAAATTCACCATTTACTTTTACATCTTCATCTAACATGTAATACCACCATTCATGCCTATTTCTCTATTCTAGTGATTCATATAAACCCTTAAACGATTTCTCTATTTTACCATTGAACCCTTAGATAAACAAAAAAGCACACCCTAAAAGGGTATGCTTTTTAAAAATTAGTCAGCTGACAAGATGTCCTTTGAAAGAACGTTCAAATCTGCATCGAAATCGTAAATGATTGGTTGCGCGTTTGCAATTTCAAGACCTAGAATGTCTTCGTCTGAAATTTGTTCGATGTGCTTAGCCAATGCACGAAGTGAGTTTCCGTGGGCTGCGATCACAACGTTCTTACCGGCCTTCAAGTCGGCAGAAATCTTTTCATTCCAGAATGGCATTACACGTTCCAAAGTAACCTTCAAGTTTTCACCCAATGGCAATTCTTCAGCAGGTACTTCAGCGTAACGACGGTCGTATGAAGCGTATGTTTCACCTTGTACTTCAACAGTTTCTTCAGCTGATTCTAGAAGTGGAGGCAAAACATCGTATGAACGACGCCATTGCAAAACTTGGTCTGCACCGAACTTTTCAGCGGCATCAGCCTTGTTCAACCCTTGCAATGCACCGTAGTTACGTTCGTTCAAACGCCATGACTTTTCTTCAGGGATGAACATTTGTCCTGCTTCGAACAATGTCAAATCCAAAGTTTCAATCGCACGTGTCAAAACTGATGTGTAAGCTTGGTCAAAATCAATCCCAGCTTCTGCCAACATCTTACCTGCAGTCTTTGCTTGTTCGATTCCAACTGGGCTCAACTTTGTGTCAACCCAACCGTTAAATAGGTTCTTTGCGTTCCATTCACTTTGTCCGTGACGGATCATAACTAACTTAGCCATTAATCGCTACCTCTTTTATATAAATTTTATTCTTACATTATAACAGATTGTAGACTGTTCAACCAGTCACAAACTTTATTTTCGTTATTTTGAGACGTGTCCATTTTCTAAACGTAAGTTAGAAGAATGTAGTGGCACTGCCTGTTCTGGTTTCAATTGCTTCATAATTGCATTAATCGCAATCGGCCCTTCACCAAATCCGCTAGCAATCAAATCGGCTGACCCTTCATATCCAGCGATATCGCCCACCGCATAGATACCCGGAACTGTTGTCATCATTTTACTATCTACAACAAATTGTTGTCGGTCTTGCTCTGGATGAATTGACCATTCGGTTAACTCACGATGATCAGATTGAAAACCATAATTAATAATCAAGTCATCCACGACAAGTATCTTTTTTTGCTCACCGCGGAACTCTTCTAAACTAACTTGTAGTTGGCCATTTCCCAACTCTGTCACAGCACTAATGTTAAATGGCGTTTCTTGCACAACACTTGAGTTCCCTAATTGGGTAATCGTGTGTTCTAACGCACGAAAATGCTCGCGGCGATGTGTAATTGCTACTTCACTCGCAATATTTTCCAACGCTAACGCTGTGTCTAAGGCCGCATCCCCACCACCAGCAATTAACACATTACGTCCTGAAAAAATAGTTGGATCACTAACATAGTAGTGAATAGCTTTGGACTCAGGTACTTCCACTGGTAGTGTGCGTGGCTCAAATGCACCACCACCGGTTGCCATGATGACTTGTTTCGTCATAAATTCACGTTGGTTTGTAACAACTAAAAATCCTTCATCTTGTGGCACAATATCCAACACCGTTGTATTCAATTGGACATCGACCGGCAACTGTTGCATTTGTGTTGTTAATTGTTCAATTAACGTCAAACCAGTTACCGCAGGAAAGCCAGCAACGTCCAAAATCTGCTTATGCGGATATAGGCTGACAACTTGGCCACCAACCATTTCAAGACTATCAAGTAATACCACATCCAATTCACGCAACCCTGCATAAAAGGCTGTAAATAACCCAACTGGTCCAGCACCAACAATTGTTACATCACGCATATCTTCACCTCTTCTTGTTTAGGCGTTTCGCGTGTACAATTCTGGGAATTCTGACAAATCAGCATCAAAATTCTTTTCCATCATCAAGCTAAAGAATGGTCCTTCTTCACCGGCGAATTCTTCAAAGACTGCTTCCAATTCTGGGTACAACATTGAAACGGCCGCTTCATCATCACCATCAACCACCAACAAGTATTGACCATCCCCATCTGCTTCAAGCCATAGCAAAGTCATCTTGTTAATCGCTTCTGGATGATCGTCTCCAAATCCAATCAATTCATAGCGGAATTCATTTGACAACATGTCGTTAGCACTCTTAACTTCGACTTGCCCACCTTCACCACCTTGTAACGCTTCACTCATCGCTGCCAAGTATTCAATGTTCTCACGAGAAATCGGCATTCCATCACTAAATGGGTTAAGTGCCAATCCAGCAATTTGTGGGTTTTGCCCATTCAACAACATTGGGAAGTAATCTGAGATCATCATTCCCCATGGGTGAACTGTTTGCTTTCCTTCAACTTCTGGTTGCGCGTTAAAGGCTTCTAAATCAGTAAAGATTGGGAACACTTCTTCACCATCTTCACTTGACATCAATGTCACCAAGGCAATTTCTGACCCTTCTGGCAATTCTAATTCACCATTTTCATTTTGCTTAGGTACAGCCTTGTAGTTAACAGGTACGATAAATTCAGCTTCTAGCAAAGCCTTTGTGTACGCTGCATCAGTTTGTTCATTTTGGTCTTCGCGCAATGCTTCTAATGCTGCCAGCAATGCTGTGTTATCAATTTTACGAGTTTCTTCTGCCATCTTATTTCTCCATTTTCTATTGCACAATGTGCGCGATATATGTTTCTTGTACGAAACCACGTACGCCATTGTAGATTCGTTTTGCTTTTGATTCTTTATCTGTTAACGCAAAGACAGTTGGGCCAGTTCCAGACATTTGTACAACTGGCGCCCCAAACTTCATCATCTTATCCTTCAATGTCTTAATTTCAGGATATTTAGCTGTTGTAATTGGTTCCAATACATTGAACATGGCCGCATAAATACCTGTTAGTTTCCCCGCAGAGACACTGTCCATTAACGCGGTCATATCACCATGTTCTAAAGCTTGATAATTAATCATCTTTAAAATCTTGGGTGTTGAAACACTAATGTTTGGCTTTGATACTACACACCAAAGCGATGGGAACTTCGTCTCCAACGGTGTGACAATTTCACCACGTCCAGCCACTAACGCTGGTCGGCTATATACACAATAAGGTACATCCGCATCAACTTGTAACCCAATTTTAGCTAATTCAGCATTTGACAGTCCCAATTCCCAAATCTTATTCAAGCCACGCAAAACAGCGGCGGCATCTGAAGATCCACCACCCATTCCAGCTGCGACAGGAATCTTCTTATCAATATGAATTTCAACACCTGTTGTGGCATTCGCATAGTCACGCATTAACATTGCTGCTTGATACGCTAAGTTTTTTTCATTCAAAGGTAACAGGCCGCTCGTTGACTCTACACGTATTTCTTGATGCGCATCAGTTGTCTTGATCATGACTGTATCAGCCAAATCAATTGACACCATCAACATATCCCATTCATGTTGACCATCTTGATGAATAAACGGTGTATCTAAACTAATATTCAATTTAGCATATGCTCGTTCCAACACTTCCATCCTGCTATCCCTTTCCTATTAAATATCTACTTATGCCCATTATATCAATTGTCAGGAATAAGCGAAACAACAAGTAGGTAAAGCGCTTCCTTAATTTCAAAATTATCTCAAAATACGTGCATTACATCAAACAATGATCAACATGGTCGGTATCTGGTTCAACGTTTCTTTTTTGTGAATAACTTTACATACATTTCGTTTATCGTTATGATATACGTTATGAACTACACATAAGGAGAGGCTGTCATGCGTTATCTATATATTTTATTGGGGTGTATTGCATTTACCATTGGAACAATTGCCATTTGGATCCCCGGAATCCCAACAACTGGTTTTTATGTCGCAGCGGCGTTCTTTTGGACACGCTCTTCACCACGACTACTAGCTTGGTTACATGCCAACAAACATTATCAAGAATACGTCGTTGAAGGCGTATATCATCGTAAATTATCACAAAATAAGCGTATCATGATTTATATCTTCTCCGCTGCTTTCATGGCCATTCCGTTTTTCACGGTGCCTAAGCTATGGTTACGTATTGTCTTGATTTGCTGCTCATTATCACAAATCATTAGTATGGAAGGCTTCTACCGCGGCTGGTTTATGAACAACTGGTTCCGTAATAAGTAATTCACTTTAAATTTATACCAACAAAAAACGATTAATTCTCTCCTTGTTTAACTGAGAATTAATCGTTTTTTTGTTTATTTATTTTTATTATCAAACGCTTTAACATCTGACTTTAACTCAGCTTCAGCATCACGGACGACATCACTCAATTGCGCATGCGTTTCAGGTGATGCATTTGGATGCACACCAACGTTCATTAAAATAGCAGCACCCAATCCTAAAAATGTATCAATCACACGATCAACAGCATACATCATATCCCCATCTACTGGTAAGGTGAAGGCAATCATTAAAAAGGCCGCGGATGCACCGATAATCCCTGTTGTATTACCAATGCCATCATTGATAATAATGACGACCATCAATAATAACGGAATAAACACAATCTGTGCCCAATCAGCTTGGTTTGATGTATTCCAAATCCCAAAGTAAATCAATGAACAGATACCACCGATTATGCTTGCAATAACGCGTGATACACCAAAATTCATCGTTGATTCAAAGTCTTGGCGTAAAGAAAATACGGCTGCTAAACAAGCAATCATTGGATTTCCACGATGAAAAACTAAAAAGAAAATCACAATAATCATCACGGATAGACCCGTTTTTAACGTTCGCATACCAAACCGGAAATGTCCTAATGTCATGCTTTTGCCTCTATTCGTTACTTGTACCGTAATTCGTTACTTTTGGATATCCAACCATCATTGTTGCTAATAAGATTAAGAATGCCACAAAGACTAAGCCAGAACCACCAAAGAACAATAGTTGGTAACCTTGTTTTTCAATCACTAATCCACCAAGCAATGGTCCAATGGCACGCCCAATTGATGGCGCGGCTGCGGCCACACCTTGGTAACGTCCCTTCAATGAAACCGGTGTTAATTCGTTAATCAATGCCGGAATCATTGGGAAAGCCGTTACTTCTCCAAGAGTTGTAATAATCATCGCAATCGCAAATCCGTTGAATGTTTGTACGAATGGCAAAATTAAGAAGGCCAAGCCAAACATAATTAAACCACCAAAGATTTGTAACCACATAGCTGTCCGACTAGCTGAGACATTAAACAGATTCATCAATAGTTGCACAACAACAATCAAGACCCCATTAATCGTCCACAACAATGAATATTGCCACAACGGTAAATTCAAATCATTCGTCATGTAGACGGATAGATTTCCTAGCCATTGTGAGTAGGCAATCCACAAGACAACCAAGCCAAACACAGCAGTGTAAATCAAACGTAGATTCCACTTTGATATCTTCTCTTGCGTTTCACCTTCTTGCACTGCTTGTTTTTCAAACGGCATATTGAACTTCTTCTTAATCACAAACAACAAAATGACGTACAAAATCAATGCCAGTAGGAACAGCCACGTAATTCCCAAGGGGAAAATCACACCGACCATCGCCGTGGCAAACACCATTCCAAAGTTGTTTGTAAAGTACAACATGTTAAAAACGAAACGTCCATCGTGATTGATAACACGAGTTCCGTAGGCGTTAATCAACGCCATGTTCCAACCACCCAGGAATCCCGCCAAAGTCAAGTTAAGTGCATACCATGGCCAACCGTGTTGGAACATGAAGAAGACTTGTAGCGCAATCATTGCGATTACTCCACCTTGGATTAAACGATATGGATGGAAGCGGTCAAACAAGTGCCCACTAACTAGTGATCCAATCGCTTGCCCAACTGCATTGGCTAGCATAACCCATCCAACAATAACCAAGCTTTGCTTCAATTCGTTATGTAAATAAACTGTTGCGACTGGCCAAATAAATCCAAACGCAAAGTTATTAATAAAACTGGCAATTAACAGCCATTTAATGTTCATACCTTGTTTTTGCATGCATATCCTCCTAACTAAAGAATCAGTTGATGTGTTTCCCCATCAACTGACCCCTTTATCCAAAACTATTGCCCATTTCATCTGCACGGTATTCAATATTTGAAAACTTATTGTACGACTTGACGAACAACAAGCGCGCCGTTCCACGTGCACCAGAACGGTTCTTTTCTAAGATAACTTCAATTTCACCAACGTCCGCTTGTTCTTCATCACGCGGATCAGATGGGTTGTCATCGTCATCGTTGGCACTTTCATAATAATCTTCACGATACAAAAACGCAACGATGTCGGCGTCTTGCTCAATTGATCCCGATTCACGGATGTCAGATAGCATGGGACGCTTGTCTTGACGTTGTTCCACACTACGCGAAAGCTGTGACAAGGCAATGATAGGCACATCCATTTCCATGGCCATCTTCTTAATAGCACGAGAGATGGCAGACACTTCTTGTTGTCGACCTTCCGAACCAGTTCCTTCAATCAATTGTAGATAATCGATAATGACCAAACCAAGTTGGCCTTCCTTTTTCTGCAAACGACGAAGTTTTGAACGGATTTCCGTCACTTTAATTCCAGCAGTATCGTCAATAAAAATCTTCGTATTTGATAGTGTTCCCATCGCTACTGTCAAATTAGTCCATTCGTCATCGGCTAATTGTCCAGTACGCATGTTTTGTGAATTAATGTTTCCTTCAGCAGCCAACATACGGTTGACCAATGATGTATCTGGCATTTCCAGTGAGAACACAACGACTGGCAAATCTGGTTGTGCAACAGCAACCTTTTGCGCAATATTCAAGACGAACGCAGTCTTACCAACGGCTGGACGTGCAGCGACGATGATCATTTCACCACCATGGAATCCTGTCGTTAAATTATCCAACGCTGGATAGCCTGAAGCTAATCCTGTAATTGGATCATCATTCTCAGAATTCTGGGTAATTTGTTCAAATGATCGACTTGCAACATCAGCAATATCTTTAAAGTCAGCCGTTGCATTACCAGTTCCCAACATATCAAGTCGCGTACTAATGTCCGCAACCAAGTCTTCAACACTTTCAACACCTTCATAAGATCCTTGCGTTCCATCTTGCAAAGTGTCAATCAAATTACGACGAATAGACTTCTCTTTAACAACCTTAGCGTAGTATGGCGCATTAGATGCAATTGGCACAACTGTGGCCAATTCCGTTAAGTATGCCATACCTCCAGCGTTTTCTTGTTGACCAACACGGTCCAATTCATTATTGATGGAAATAACATCCACCGTTAATTGATTGGCATCCAAGGTCAACATTGCTGAATAGATTAAACGATTACTTGTTTGAAAGAAATCTTCTGGCGCCAATGTTGTTGATACTTGCGCGATCAAATCAGTTGGATCGGTCGATATCAAAATTGAGCCCAATACGGCTTGTTCCGCGTTTAAATCATGCGGTGCCCCATTCACAGTGGGATTTGAAAATTCAGCCATCATGCTCTCTCCTTCACGCGCTGTTTATCAGATATCAATTAATTTTCAGCTACGTGGACACGCAAGTCAGCATCAACATCCTTGTGTAGCTTGATGCTAATTGTACGGTATCCCAAAGCCTTAATTGGTTCCTTCATGTCCATCTTACGCTTATCTAGCTTGATACCCAATTGCTTGTTGGCTTCTTCAACAACTTGCTTTGATGAGATTGCCCCGAACAAACGACCGTCAGTTCCAGCCTTAGCCTTGATTTCAACAACGACATCGTCAGCTTCCAAACGGGCCTTCAATGCTTCTGCTTCAGCCTTTTCTTCAGCCAATTCACGATCATGCGCCTTCTTCTTACCTTGGCTTGCAGAAACGTTTTGCTTGGTTGCGGGTTCAGCCTTCTTGTTCTTGATCAAGAAGTTGTTGGCGTATCCATCAGGAACATCCTTAACTTCGCCCTTCTTACCACGACCCTTAACATCTTCCAAAAAAATAACCTTCATTGCTTTATCTCCTTTTATTCAACGTCACTATCTGGTTCATCTTCACCATCTAGTACAGCGATCAATTGTTCATATACTTCTTCAATTGTCTGATTTTTAATTTGTGTTGCTGCATTATTTAGATGACCACCGCCACCTAACTTTTCCATTACAACTTGTACGTTTACTGTGCTGTCAGAACGCGCTGATACGGCAACGGTTTGATCGTCACGACGAGTCAAAACGTATGACGCGTGAACTCCAATCAATTGCATCAATTCGTCGGCCGTTTGTGCGGCTACAACGGAATCATACTTAACGTCATCCTCACCAACGACAATCGCAGCTTCATCACGCAAAGCAACACGATCAATCAAATGCGAACGATCACGATATGAGTCCAATGATTCCTTCATAAACTTTTGAATCAATTGTCCATCAGCTCCAACAGAACGCAAATAACTAGCTGCGTCAAATGTACGCGTTCCAGTACTTACTGTAAATGACTTCGTATCAATTTGAATTCCCGCCAATAATGATGTGGCTTCAATTCGGCTCAATCCTCGAACATTATTCGGTTGGTATTCAAATAGTTCAGTGACCAATTCAGCCGTTGATGATGCGTAAGATTCTACGTAAACCAATTGTGGTTTTTCAGGGAATTCTTCGCCACGACGATGATGGTCAATAATCACTAAGTTATCAGCCAAGGCACCATAAACAGCATTATTTTCAGTAATAGATGGCTTTGAGTGGTCCACCATAATTAACAAACTATGCGGCGTTAGTTGTGACAAAGCATCTGATGCTGACATCAGCACTTGTTCTTCGCCTTCTTCGTTATGAATTTCCTTCAGCAACAACTTAATGTCAGTGTGTGCATCTTCGTTATCATCATAAACTACCCAAGCTGGACGATTATGCATTGTGGCTAGACGGCGCACACCCAAAGCAGCTCCAAATGAGTCCATGTCTGGTCGAACGTGCCCCATAATGAATACTTGATCAGCATGACTAATCAAATCGCCTAAGGCTTGTGAGATCACACGCGCTCGAACACGTGTACGCTTCGCCATCGGATTAGTTGTTCCACCAAAGAATTGGGCATCCGAATCATTAGACTTGATAACGACTTGATCACCACCACGACCAAGCGCCAAATCCAAATTAGCTTGCGCTTCAGTCGCTAACTTATCAATTGCTGTATCACCATGTGATAATCCCATACTCAATGTAACGGGCATGTTTTGTGCCGAAGTTGCTTCACGAATATTGTCTAGAATACTGAACTTATCCTTCGCCGCTTCTTTTAAACCTTTTTGGTAACCAATCAACATATAACGATCCGCCGTAATACGACGCGTATAAATGTCATGCGCTGCCATCCAAGTTGTTAATGAACGTGTTAAGAATGTACGAAGACCTGATGCATCTGAATCATTCAAACGTTCACTTACTTCATCATAATTGTCGACCGATACTAATCCAACAACCAATTGTTGGTCAGCTAATGTCTTTTCTAATTCTGCATTTTCAGAGACGTCAAAAATATAAACAGCTTGTAAATCTGTTTGCACACGCATTTTAAATTGCTTGCCCAACCAACTCAACGCCATGTCATCACTTTCAGCATCATTGTCGGCCCATGCCTCAATGTTTTTCGATAGCGCAGGTGATACCTTATCGATTTTCTCACCAACTAGATATTCATCCCCAATCCAAGCTTGCAGACAGGGGTTAATCCAATTGATATAACCTTTATCGTTATACAGCAAAATACCAACTGGCATTTGTAATGTTGCTTCTTGCTCTCCACGATTCACGCGATATGATAGGTTGTTGATGTAATCACTTGTATCTTCACTGATATTTTTCAGTGTATTAAAAATAATTGCTAAGGCTCCCACAACCATTAGCACACCAAGCACTCCCACAATCCAGTTAATCATGAAAGCCATGATAATTCCCATCAATCCCATTATGGAAATTAAGATTGCCGTCAATGTTAATCTCTTGTTCTGAAACACGATCGGCAATTCTGTTTTTTTCTCTTCTGTTTTCACTAGAATCTGACTCCTTACTATCGTGTTTTGTATTAACGAGTATTATAACATGAAATAAAAGGTGGACACAAAAAAGCAGTGTTTCGTCTACAGTTGTCATGCCTGTCTTCAAGTACTATTCCCTCTAAGAAAAATACAGTCACATTAGTGAAATTCAATAAAATGTAACCCACAACAACATCGTTCCAAACATAAAAAACATCCACAGTATACATATAACAAAAGCAATCACTTTAAAATTCTAAGCCCATGCTAATATTAAATACAAAAAGCACTGCCCATAGGCAGTGCTTTTTTGTTTATTCGTTTGTCTATTAACTTCTCGCTTACAACAATCCCGCTGCACGTGCTCGTTCTTCATACATTGGGACTTCATCTGGTGTTGCTGCGACAAAATGACCTGGTGTAATTTCAACCAGTTCACGTACTTGCCCGTCTGTCTCACGCGTTGGGTCATAAGCGACAGGTACGCGTGCCTTTTCCACAGCTGGATCTGGCACAGGAATCGCACTCAGCAACGAACGTGTGTAATCGTGCAATGGGTGGTCATAGATTTCATCCGCAGGTCCAATTTCTAGCATTTGGCCCCAATGTAGGACACCAATACGGTCTGAGATGTACTTAACCATTGATAGATCGTGGGCAATAAACAGATACGTTAGGTTTTGCTTCTTTTGCAAATCCTGCATCAAGTTAACGACTTGCGCTTGAATTGACACGTCCAAAGCAGAAATTGGTTCGTCAGCAATCACAAATTCTGGTTCCATTGCCAATGCACGGGCAATCCCAATACGTTGACGTTGTCCACCTGAGAATTCATGTGGGTAACGATTAGCGTGGTCTTTGTTTAGACCAACCGTCTCTAATTGTTGCGCAACAATCGCATCTCGTTCTTCTGGACTACGGGCCATGTTATTAGCATCTACACCTTCAGCGACGATATCTTTAACCTTCATACGCATATCTAATGATGCTTGTGGGTCTTGGAAAATCATCTGGGCATGCTTATGAAAAGCACGACGGTCAGCCTTCTTTTTAATCTTTTCGATATCTTGCCCATTAGACAAAATTTGTCCATTTGAAATGGGTTGCAATTTCATAATGGCACGACCAATCGTCGTCTTCCCAGAACCAGATTCACCAACCAGTCCAAATGTCTCACCTTCGTAAATATCAAAGGAAACATTCTTAACGGCTTTGGTTTCATTCTTACGACCGGCGTTGAACGTAATGTCTAGATTTTTAACTTCAATTAATTTCTTCTTATCAGTCATTGCGTTCCTCCTATTCTGCTAAGATTGCATCTGAGCGTACCGGCTGAGCTGCTTGGCGTTGGGCCATTGCATTTGGGTTTTGTTCAATGTAACTCGTCCAACGCTTCTTAATTTCAGCAGGCAATTCGACTTCTGGTGCACGTTCGTCCAATAACCATGTGGCTGCAAAATGTGTTGGTGTTAATTGGAAATACGGTGGTTGTTCCTGCTTATCAACAGCCAAAGCATACTTATTACGTGCAGCAAAGGCATCCCCATGTGGTGGATGTACCAAGTCTGGTGGTGTTCCCGGAATCGCTTGTAGTTGACCACTTTGTGTATCCACAGTTGGCATTGAATTCAACAAGCCCCAAGTGTAAGGATGTTGCGGGAAATTAAAGACTTCATCAATCGTCCCGATTTCAACAATCTTACCCGCGTACATAACAGCCACACGATCAGCCATCCCTGCCACAACACCCAAATCATGCGTGATAAAGATAATTGAAGATTCTGTTTCTGCTTGAATTTCCTTCATCAAGTCCAAAATTTGCGCTTGAATCGTAACGTCCAAAGCGGTAGTTGGTTCATCCGCAATAAGAATGTCAGGTCGATTAATTAAGGCAATCGCAATCACAATACGTTGACGCATCCCACCAGAGAATTGGTGTGGATAGTCATTGATGTGTTCTTCAGCATTCGGAATTCCCACATCTTTCATCATTTGCAATGCTTGCGCCAAAGCTTCCTTACGAGACAATCCTTTGTGCTTAATCAATGGTTCAGCAATTTGCAAACCAATCTTCATCGTTGGATCCAAAGATGTCATTGGATCTTGGAAAACCATGGCAATTTCTGAGCCACGCAACTTCTGCAATTCCTTTTCAGGCATATGGATGATTTCACGTCCATCAAAAGTAATGTTTCCCTTCACAACTTCTGAATTATTAGCCAACAACCCCATAATCGCACGTGTCGTAACTGATTTACCGGATCCTGATTCTCCAACAATCGCTAAGGTTTCACCCTTGTTTAGCGCAAATGAAATATCACGAATCGCTTGGACTTCACCATTGTCGGTATGGAAATTAATTTTCAGTCCTTCAACTTCTAAAATACGTTCTGACATACGGTGTCCTCCTAACGTCGTGTTCGTGGGTCAAAGGCATCACGTAAGCCGTCCCCTAACAGATTAAACGCAATCATAATCATTGATAAGATAACTGCGGGTACAACTAGTTGGTATGGATAGAACAAGAATGCTTTCGTTCCATCGTTCAAAAGTGTTCCCAATGATGCCATTGGAATTGGTATTCCTAATCCAATAAATGATAGTAGTGCTTCAAAGAAAATCGCTGACGGAATTGTGAACATCAATTGCACAATGATTGTAGAAGACAAGTTCGGAATCAAGTGCTTCATACCAATACGCCATGGTGATGATCCAAGTGTACGTGCTGCTGAAATATAATCTTGTTCCTTAATCGTCAAAACATGCGCTCTGACTAAACGAGACATTCCAATCCAAGACGTTAACCCAATTCCCAGGGCAATTGAGAACATCCCTGGTTGCATGACTAGAATCAACAATACGAAGATAACCAAGTTTGGAATTGAAGATAGTACTTCCACAATACGCTGCATGACCGTGTCTAAACGACCACCATTCCAACCTGAGATAATGCCGTACGTCACCCCAATAAATAAGTCAATTAAGGCCGCGATTAAGGCAACTTCTAGTGAAATACGTGTACCATACAAGACACGCTTAAACAAATCACGCCCAAATTGATCCGTTCCAAATAGGTAGTATGTGTCCGCAGGTACACCCGCCATTTCATACTTATCGACGATTTCGCCACCTTCTTTAACTTTACCGTCAACACCTGGAATATTTCCTGGTAACTTGGGTGGTAAGTTTTGTTGCATCACATCTTGTTTAGCAATTGCTTCAGGTGTCGCATAGGGTACAGATGCGAATGCCGCAAAGAAAATCACGATCAACACCCATAATGAAATGAATGCACCTTTGTTCTTCTTCAACCGACGCCAAGCATCTTTACGGAAACTCACATCTTTCGTTTGTAGCGCATCAAGATCCGCCGTTGATTTTTGTGGAAGCAGCTTGAAATCAGCTGCATTTAATTCTGTATATTGTTCAGCCATAGTTGCCTCCTTTATTTGTTCAAACGGATACGTGGGTCAATTAATCCATACAAGATGTCAGTAATCAACAAGACCACCATCAACATCATTGAGTAGACAATTGTTGTTCCCATAATCACAGGATAGTCATTAGTCAAAATTGATGACACAAATTGTCCCCCAATTCCTGGAATAGCGAAAATTTGTTCCACCACAATTGATCCAGTCATCAAATTAACTGCCATTGGGCCAATCAATGTTACCAATGGAATCAATGAATTACGTAGTGCGTGCTTATACACCACTTCATTACGTGACAATCCTTTGGCACGAGCCAATTCGATATAATCTGAATTCATCACGTTCACCATTTCTGTACGAATGAATCGAGCTGTAATCGCCAATGGTGCCATTCCCAAGACAACAGCTGGTAGGATTGTGTAAATAAAGCCATCCCAACCAGCAATTGGCAACCAACCAAGTTGCAAACCGATAAAGTATTGCGCCAATGTCGCAAAGACGAATGATGGAATTGACACACCTAACACCGCAATAACGGATAGGAATGTATCACGCTTAGTATTTGCGTGCATTGCAGCGGAAGCTCCCAAGCCAATCCCAGCAATTACACCAAAGACTAGCGCCTCAAGTCCTAATTGAATTGAGGGTCCGATACGTTCACCAATCAGTTTCATAACAGGTTGATTTTGGAATTGGAACGAATCACCAAAGTTCAAGCGGAAGGCATTCGTTAGGTAATCCCAATATTGCACCCAAATTGGGTTATTTAGTCCATACTGCGCTTCGATGATTGCTTTTTGTTCTGGTGCTAGTCGTTCAGCGTTAGCCAGTGGTGATCCTGGCATCAACTTCATTAAGAAGAATGTTGCTGAAATAACAATAAAGAGCGTCAGCAGGATAATCCCTACTCTTTTTAGAATATATTTAAACATCGCAGAAACCTTTCTTATTTGTTCTATTAGCAACACACATGGTGTTACTTACGTTCAATCCACTTCCAATCAAAGGTTGCCCCGGCTGGATGGTATGCCATATTCTTAACATCTGTACGCTCTAGCGCAGGTGTTGAACGGTGGTACATTGGAATAACTGCCATTTCCTTACTTAGGACTTGTTCAGCTAAAGCATAGTCATGATAACGTGTCTTAGCACTACGTACATCTGTAGTATTCGCCTTTTCAATCAAATTATCGTATTCCTTGTTTGACCATACCCCGGCATTAAATGTTCCACCTGTTTGGAACAAATCCAAGAAAGTTGATGGGTCTGAATAATCAGCTCCCCAAATCGTGATAACCAAATCAAAGTCGCGCGTTTCAGTTAATGCAATACGTTGCTTAAACGGTACGATTTTAATATTTAGCGTCAAACCGTCTAATTGTTGGAATTGTGATTGTAGATATTGCGCAGAATCCTTCGCTGCATCCGTATCATCAGTCACTAATTCTAACGTTAATTCTGTTAAGCCTTCAGCTCGCATCCCCTTGGCAAACAACTCTTTTGCTAGCTTAGGATCGTACGTAATCGCATGGTTCACTTTGGCACTTTCAGCGAAATCCTTATTTGTGTTTGGATCAACCACCAACCCCTTTGGTGTTAGTGTTTCCGCTGGAATAGCTGTGCCACCTAAAACCTTGTTCGTGAATGTATCACGATCGATTGAGTATGACAAAGCACGACGAATATCGGTATTATTCAACGCCTTCACCTTAGCACGATTCATTTGTAGGTATGCCGTTGACCCACCCGCATTGTTAATGTATGAACGGTCATGCTTTGAAGCTTGCGCTTGCAAGGCGGATAGTTCCGCATAATCAGTCGCATTTGATAGGAATAGGTTGTAGCCTGTTCCAGATTGCACTGAACGGACGCGAATCTCATTCGTCTTCACTGCTTCACTGTCATAGTAGAATTTGTTCTTTTCTAAGTAATAATCATCACTTGATCCTGACCACTTTTCTACGGTGAATGGTCCTGAAGACAAAACATACTTTGCTTCAGATCCGTAACGCTTGCCTGAGGCCTCCACAAACTTTTGGCTTTGCGGGAAGAACGGTGGCATCGTCAACAAATTCTTTAACGCTGGCATTGGTTGGTTCAATGTCACTTCAAGCGTACGATCATCCAACGCTTTGACACCCAACTTAGTCAAATCTGTTTCTTTACCAGTTTGAATCTTGTCAGCATTCTTAATGCCTTCGAACAGATATGCATATTCGGCCGTTGTCTTAGGATCATTCGTACGTTGCCATCCATAGACAAAATCATGGGCTGTCAAATCAGTTCCATTTGACCACTTCAAATCTGGTCGCAATTTAAAGGTATAAATTGTGGCGTCCTTATTAGTCTTCACAGATTCAGCAAGCGCCAAAGCCGGCTTACCATCTTTGTCTTGGCGATACAAACCGTCACTTACGGCTGTTACACCAGTAAAATCTTGGTTCGCAGATACCTTCGATGGATCGAGCGTTGTTAAGGGCGACTTTTCTACCCAACGAATCATCTCATTATCTTTTTTATCACGATCGTTTTTAACACCATTGGCAATAGCAATACCAATCCCTACAGCAGCTAACGCTGTCACGACCATATACGTTGTCTTCTTCATTTTAGAATTCATATAGTTTCCCTCACTTAACCCAAATAGATATCACGAAACTCTTACTTTTTATTCATGAATCTTTAATGCTTTCCACTATAATACGCACATTCTTGTTCCGAACGATAAATATTGTAAAGTTATATAACATTCGGTTTTGGTATATCGTTTTACCTATCAAACTTTTGAAAAATCAAACAAAATACATAAAAAAAGACCTTCACCATTTTGGTAAAGGTCTTTCATTTTTTTAATTAAGCTTTCATACGACGGTCCATGTAACGACCAAATTGTGAAATTGTGTAGTTCAACAAGAAGTACATCACAGCCAACATCAAGAACATTGGCACAATTTGATTTGGGTTTTGCGCATAGATTGTTTGCGCACGGTAAGTCACTTCCGGCAACATAATGATCGTCGCCAAAGATGTATCCTTAATCAACGAAACAAATTGCGAAACCATTGGTGGAATCATCTTCTTGTACGCTTGTGGCAACAAAATGTGAAGCAATGTTTGACGCATGTTCAAACCATTTGAACGTGCACCCTCCAGTTGACCCTTTGGTACCGCGACTATTCCTGAACGTACGATTTCAGCAATCATAGCTGATTCAAAGACAGTCAACGCAATGATTGTTGAACTCATAACATTAAAATGAATACCAATTTTTGGCAAAGCAAAGTACGTAAAGAAAATAATCAACAATAGTGGTAAATTACGAATAATATCGATAATAAACCCGACGATTGGTGACACAATACGGATATTCAAATAACGGACAATTCCTAACAATGAGCCAATAATAAAACTAAACGCAATCGAAATCACAGACACTTGAATCGTAATCCAAAGTCCCATCAAAAGGAAACGTATGTTAATCCATGAAAATGCTTGTAGAAAATCTTGCATATTATTCACCCCCACCGACTAATTTACGTTCTAGATGACGCATGTAGTAACTCAATGGCATCGTCAAGATTAGATAGAAAATCGCAACAATGATGTATGGTCCAAATGTATCAAACGTTGTTTGTGAGATCGCATTGGCTTGGTACATCAAATCCATTCCAGCAACGAATGCTAGAACTGAAGAATTCTTGATCAAACTAATGAATTGGTTTCCTAGCGGTGGAATGACCAACTTAAAAGCTTGCGGCAAGACAACATACCACATACTTTGATACCAGTTTAGGCCGTTTGAACGCGCACCTTCTAATTGACCCGTAGGCACAGCCAGAATTCCGGCACGAACTGTTTCTGCAATAAACGCTGAGCTATACAATGTTAGTCCCAATGTTCCAGATACAAATCCATCCAAGTGCCACATACGGGCAACCACTACATAGAAGAACATTGTGATAACTAGTAGCGGAATATTACGTACGATTTCAACGTAAATATTTGCTAATTTGTTGGCAAAACGATTTGGCATCACTTGTAGTAAAGCAAAGACTGTTCCTAAGATAGTCGCTCCAACCAAGGCAATTAAACTTGCTAAGATTGTCCAACCAAATCCAGTCAAAAAGGCATCCGAGTTTTCTGTAAATAGTGTCCACATTACTTGGTTACCTCCTTCCAATCTAGACCGCGCACTGTTCCAAACCACTTTTGCGCTAGCTTGTCGTAGCTACCATCAGCACGCATGTCTGCTAATGCCTTGTTAGTTGCGGCTTCTAGCTTAGGTTCGTTCTTTGAAAACGCCATACCATATTCTTCGGTTGTGAATGTTCCACCAACGATCTTTAGATTAGGCTTATCCGCACCTAACCCAAACAAAATTGTGTTATCACTAGTCAAAGCTTGTCCTTGCCCTGATTCTAGTGCACTCATAGCCGTTGAATAATCAGGCAAACCAACAACTTGTGCCTTAGGCGCAAACTTCTTGATGTTTTCAGCTGAGTTTGTTCCTGTAACAGCCAAAATCTTAGCACCCTTGTAGTTCAAATCCTTAACAGACTTAATCTTGCTGTTATCCGGTACCATAATTGATTGTCCTGCTGCAAAATAATGGTCAGAAAAATCAACAACCTTCTTACGATCATCCGTAATTGTCATCGTGGCGATGATTGTATCAATGTTTCCATTCAAAAGCATTGGTACACGTGTTCCAGAAGTCACTTGTGTTAATTCAGCTTCTGCCTTTGGGTTGACACGCTTCGTCAATTCCTTAGCTAAATCAATTTCGAATCCTTCGTATTGCCTAGATTCAATGTTCATTGCCCCAACTAACTTAGTATCTCCCTTAATTCCCCAGTTCATGACGTTTGACTTCATCACCCGATCATAGGCCAAGTTCTTTTGAGAGGCACGTGCTTGATTTTCACTCATTTTATCGATCGCTGCCCAGGCTCCCAATGCAAGTAATGCTACTGCACCCCAAGCGAGCACTTTTTTTGTTGTACTTTGCATACTCAACCTCCTAATGCACAATTTGTGACAAGAAGTGACGCGCACGTGGTTCGTTGGGATGTTCGAAGAATTGTGCCGTTGGTGCATCTTCTAGAATTTCACCATCAGCCATGAAGATAACACGGTCAGCTACTTGCTTCGCAAATCCCATTTCGTGCGTCACAACAACCATTGTCATTGATGAATCTTCTGCGATTTCACGCATAATCTTCAAAACACCGTTAACCATTTCTGGGTCAAGCGCTGATGTTGGTTCGTCAAACAAAATCGCCTTTGGCTTCATTGCTAATGAACGCGCAATCGCAACACGTTGTTGTTGTCCACCAGATAGAGCTGACGGGAACTTATCTGCTTGGTCTGCCAAACCGACACGTTCTAGTAGTTTCATGGCTAGTTCACGATTTTCTTGTTCATCACGCTTTAATACCAAACGAGGGCCAAGCATAATATTTTCAATAATTGTCTTATTCGCATATAGATTAAAGTGTTGGAATACCATCCCCACATCTTTACGAATCATATTTAAATCTGTATGCTCATCGGCCAAGTCTCGATCGTTAACGATCAATTGACCTTCTTGAATTGTTTCCAACCCATTGATTGTTCGAATTAATGTTGATTTCCCAGATCCTGAAGGGCCAAGCAACACGACAGTTTCTCCCTTATCGATTTCCAAATTAATATCTTTCAAAGCATGGAACTTTCCATAATACTTCTCGACATTTTTAAACTCGATCATTGACATGTAGGCCTCCTCGCTAACATTTGTTAGCTTTTTTAATTAATTAAACATCACTGTTTGTTCTGTTAGGTTTCCAGCGAACTTTACCCAATGGTAGTCAAAAAACCGAACATTGTCAATCAGTATGTAATATAAGTTTACATGCACTTCTAATAAAAAAAGCCTAACTATACAGTTAGACTTCCTTTGTTTTGTAAGCTAATTCTACTTTTAATTGGTAAGGCAAATGTACGACAGAAAGCCCATTTCGCCCCATTTCATGCGCTATACCACCAGTTATACCTGCTGTTGCGATATAAAAGTCGTATTGCTTCATTGCAGCTGCAATTGGTTGCAATCCAACTTGTTCTACAATACCAATTTGTTGCGCTTGCATTTCATTCATACCACCCATGACCACTAAGTGATTTCCGTTTTTTTGCAAACGATAATACGGTAAATCTATCCGATCGTTCGCATATACGAATTTTTGTCCTTTTTTCAAAACTTGAATTTACTCTTTATCCGAAAGATCTTCAAAGACATCTTCAATCAATCCGCGATTTCGCATTTGAGACACTAATTGACGTAAACGTTCCTGATCTTCGTTTTTTGACACTACAAAGGCAGGTAATACATCTTCAGAATGATATAGTCCACTAGCAGGCACATATTGGACATTGTTCCCAGTCGCTGCATCTGGATTAGCCACATACTTTGCAAACAGCGGTGAAATATCCCACTTAACCGATTTGTTTGTAAAATAATAGACGAAGTTAATTAGTGCGATATATAGAATCACTACAGTTGCCAACCCAATTAATCCCCCTTGGGCATATGCATGATTTTTTAAATATGACCATGTTAAGTACATCAAATAGCTGACACCAAAGAAATCGATAATCGTATAAATACGTCCCTTTAACCGCGAGTTGACATTAAAGACACTGAAGTAACTGTTAAATAAATCTAATAGTGAAAACATAATTAATTCACCGCCTTATTTACGTTAGATTTTGTCTCTGAGGAACTTGATTCTGTAGGCTCTTTCACTGATGAACTAGCTTCACTAGATTCTGTACTTTCTTCACGATTGCTAGTACTACTTGATGTTTCTTGCGAGTTAGATTCAGAAGTAGACGTTTTTTCAGAACTTATTGAAGTAGACGTTTCACTACTTGAACTAATTTCGCTTGAGCTTGACACCACACTAGATGAACTAGATTCCACCTTAGATTCTTCTTTAGGTGCACCATTATGTGTATTTGTTGATACGTTTACGACCGCATTTCCAGCGCTTAGCGCGATAATCAATGACAATAATGCCACTGGCGTTATAAACGAGGGAGTTCTTTTTTTCATGTGACACCTCTTTTCTGTACTTCTTCGTTACAAACGAATAGTTTCTTGTACAATTTTATCCACAGCTTGTTTAGCCAATTCCCAATCATCATTCATGACGACATGCGCCTTTTCTTTCAAAGCTGGTAACATCATCAAATCACGTTGGTACTCATCGCTATTTAAGCGTTGTGCAATGACGGACACATCATCACCACGCTTCTCTAACCGCTGCAATAAATCAGAACGCTCTGTCACGTCTAAATAAATCAATACCACTTCACCTTCAGGTAAATCTTGCAAATAAGTTACTGCACCTAATGGATCTAATACAATGGTGATCAATTGATTCTTTTCCCAGGCACGTTCTAACCCTTCGATAGACGAACCGTAACGGTAACCACTATAACTTACTGACTCTAAATAATGATTTTTATCAAATGAATCATTTGATTCAAAATAGTAGTCCACACCATCTTCTTCCCCTTCACGTGGCGGGCGCGTTGTATGTGTGATAACTTTAGGCATTTCATAAAATTCATTTAGGTACTTAGTTACAGTCGTTTTCCCAGTTCCTGTATTCCCTGTTACTACAAAGACTCGACGTTGCACGCGTATTCCTCTTCTTTCCAAATCAGTTATCCACTGACTAATAAAAATATCCTATTGTCACCAATAGGATATCACATTTTTTCAATTACTCATTACCGCCAAACAATCCACTAAAGAAATTCTTAATTGGCTCCCAGATATGAATTGTAAACCAGTTAGCGACTTCTTTTGCATCTTGTGAGTTTGCAAAA
Organism: Weissella ceti; assembly: GCF_018394055.1. Taxonomy (NCBI): domain Bacteria; kingdom Bacillati; phylum Bacillota; class Bacilli; order Lactobacillales; family Lactobacillaceae; genus Weissella; species Weissella ceti. The sequence goes on along the minus strand of NZ_CP074441.1, from coordinate 92,169 downwards.
TCTTTTGCCTTTGCCATTAAATCACCAGCTGATTTTGACAATGTATCGGCTAACTGACTAGTTGTTTTAACAAAATCAGCAGATTCAGATATAGGCGCGTTATTCACTAGTTGGATTGAGTTTGCAATTGCCGTAATGTGCATATCATTTGTTTGATCTTTAATGCCTTGTTTATCCAAATTAATAATCAATTTATCAATAATGACATTGATTGTGACATTCTTTCCATCTTGTTTCTCTTTGGCTACTTCCCCAGTTGTTTCAGTAACAGCAGATGTCAACTTACCAGCATATTTTTTATCACCCGCATTTTCCGCAATCGCTTCAGATGTTGATGATAAGACATTGTTTGCAGCTGTAGTATTATCATTATCCAATGCTACACCATCTGCTTCCAGTGCTTTATATACCCCCGCTAATGCGGCTTCACCAGATACAGGTGAGTTAGCAGTAACAGTAATAACAACATCTTTTACACCCGCCATTGTTGCAGCCATAGCGTATTGTTGTGCTGTCACTTGCGTGATATTATTCTTACCTTCAAAAGATTCAATGTTAACTAAATTTCCTGCACCTTCATTCCCGGGCGCTAGCGCAACTGAACTGATCATAACGCTGTCCGCCACACCTTGTAAGCCTAAATACGCTCCATCAACACCTTTCGTTGTTAATTGTGTGTAGTTAGATGTTACCCCTAACGTTTGGGCAATTTGATGTTTTTGTTGCGCTGCTGCTCCATATACAACATATGGTTGCTTTAGTGCGTGTTGTTGTTCTCCCGTTGTCATCGCTGACACTGAATTCATTCCGACAAAACTACTAATCAACACAGCCACTAATGCGATTGTCCCCACCTTTTTCCACATGCCGGTTCCCCCTGATTTTTTTGATTATTTAAACTAATTGTAGCAGTTTACGCCTTAAAAAGCTCATAAAAAAAGACCACAAACCCTTGGGATTCCGTGGTCTTTTAAGCATTTATTTATCCCTGTTTTGGGATAAATAATGATTTTTAGTAATTAGCTAAATCATTCATTGATTGTGCAAAGATTGACATTGAACGTGTCAAATCTGCTACTGGGTAGAATTCGTCAGCTTGGTGCATAGTATCTGGTACACCTTCAAACATTGCACCAAATGCGACTCCTCGCTTCAACAAACGTCCGAATGTTCCACCACCGATAACCAGTTCGCCGGCTGGCAAACCTGTTTGTTCACGGTAAACACGTAGTAGTGTTTCAACTAGTGGATCGTCACCTGGTACGTAATGAGGAATCATTCCGTGACCTTCAATACTTACACTTGCCGCAAACTTAGCTGGCAATGCATCTTTCAAATCAGCTTCGATTTGTTCAGCAGTGATATTTTGTGGGTAACGGAAGTTGGCATCGATAAAGCCATCTTCATTAGCTGCAAAACGTTGAATACCCACGTTCATTGATAGATCTCCCATCAATTCATCATGTGTTGCTGCCCCAATCTTAGTAGCCAATGTGTCATCATGTAGCTTATCTCCTAGCAATGCCAAGAAGCCAGCTGCGTCTGCACCAAATGATTGGTCCTTCAAGAAGTTAGCCAAGAAAGTCCCCGCGTTCAATCCTGTTTCAGGCTTAGCTCCGTGAACTTGACGTCCAAAGAACTTGAACGTTACTTGATCACCATCAATCGCCGCTTCACCCTTTACACGTGTTTCCGCTGCCAAGTAAGCTTCCATTGCTGAAACCATTTCTGCTGCATGAGCAGTCTTCACAACGGCAACCGCAGTTCCGGGTACCATGTTAGGACGTTCTCCGGCAGTGAATGAAATCAATTGATCATCATCTCCGTTTTCACCGCTAAAGCGAGTTACAACAGAAACGTTTCCCTTTTCACCATTGATAATTGGGAATTCCGCGTCAGGTGAGAATCCCATTGTTGGTTGACCGTATTCTTCAAAGAATTCGTCCATTCCAGTCCAGTCTGATTCTTCGTCAATCCCAACGACGAAAACAATCTTACGCTTCAAAGGCACTTCCATATCTTTAAGCATCTTCATTGCGTAGTAGGCTGTGAAAGTTGGTCCCTTATCATCCGCTGCTCCACGAGCGTATAGACGTCCATCTTCAATAGTTGGTTCAAACGGTTCCTTTGTCCAGCCATCTCCAGCCGGCATAACGTCCAAGTGACCAATAACCGCTACTGATTCTTCTGCATCTTCAGGTCCCAATTCTGCATATGCAACCAGGTTCTTGTACATTCCTGTACGGAACCCATCACGCTTTGAAAATGCAATGAACTTTTCCAATGCTTCAGCTGGACCAGGTCCCAATGGTGCCAATTCAGTTGCAGCCGCATCATCACGAACTGACTTAATTGCCAACATTTCCTTCAAATCTGTTAGTAAAGCATCTTCATACTTCAAAGAATTTGATAACCACTTACCTTGTTCTGTTGTCATAACATTCGCCTCCATCTTTTAATTAGATACTATTATAGCATTTGTTTTTTAAATAACTATATTTTGTGATCAAAGTTGCACAAACATTATTTTTCAACACCCACTTCCAAACAAAGACTCCCCTCGACCCACAAAGCGTACACTCAATCCTTTCCCATCATTACATGAGCAAAAAGACCTTGATGAGATAAGCTCACCAAGGTCTTTAAATATGTGTCACATAATCTCTTATGTGTAATTTACTACTATGTTGTTTTGCCTAATCCGCGATATCAATTTATCAGCTTATTTACCTGAACGCGGGCGAATCATGAATGCAGCTAATACCATCAAAATGACACCTAAAATGGCAACTAACTTGTTATTTGATGATCCAGTTTTTGGTAACTCTTCAGTTGAAACATTCATAACAACGTCTTTTGCATTTCGCTTTACTTCTACGTCATCTTGATTTGAAATTTTTGTTGTGTCAGCCGTTTCAATCAATGTCGTCTCTTCAACAGGTTCTGCCTCTTTATACATAGGCAAAACCGGCATGCTACGGATTTCAGGCAAAACTTCTTCTTGAACTTCTTCTTGAACTTCTTCTTGAACTTCTTCTTGAACTTCTTCTTGAACTTCTTCTTGAACTTCTTCTTGAACTTCTTCTTGAACTTCTTCTTGAACTTCTTCTTGAACTTCTAGTTCAGTATGTGTTTCCGGAATCTTTTGTGCAACATTTCCTGTTGGATTTGATCCATTTGATCCTTCTACGTTTTTTTCAGCTTTATCAGTTACAATTTCTTCAATTGTTTCCAATTCGTTTGATTCATCAACAACGTCTTCTTCAACGACTTTCACATGCACTTCTGGTTGTTGCGTTTCTACTACACCAGTCATGTGGTCTTCTACTTCTGTTACTTCAGCCTTGTCAGTGATGATTTCTTCTACTGTTCCTAGTTCTTCAGCTTCGTCTGTGTTGTCTTCTTCAACGACATTCACGTGTACTTCTGGTTGTTGCGTTTCCACTACATCAGTCATGTTGTCTTCTACTTCTGTCACTTCAGCCTTGTCAGTGATGATTTCTTCCACTGTTCCTAGTTCTTCAGCTTCATCTGTGTTGTCTTCTTCAACGACGTTGACGTGCACTTCTGGTTGTTGCGTTTCCACTACACCAGTCATGTTGTCTTCTACTTCTGTCACTTCAGCCTTGTCAGCAATGATTTCTTCCACTGTTCCTAGTTCTTCAGCTTCATCTGTGTTGTCTTCTTCAACGACATTCACGTGTACTTCTGGTTGTTGCGTTTCCACTACACCAGTCATGTTGTCTTCTACTTCTGTCACTTCAGCCTTGTCAGTAATGATTTCTTCCACTGTTCCTAGTTCTTCAGCTTCATCTGTGTTGTCTTCTTCAACGACATTCACATGCATTTCTGGTTGTTGTGTTTCTACTACACCAGTCATGTTGTCTTCCACTTCTGTCACTTCAGCCTTGTCAGTGATGATTTCTTCCACTGTTCCTAGTTCTTCAGCTTCGTCTGTGTTGTCTTCTTCAACGACATTCACGTGTACTTCTGGTTGTTGCGTTTCTACTACACCAGTCATGTTGTCTTCCACTTCTGTCACTTCAGCCTTGTCAGTGATGATTTCTTCCACTGTTCCTAGTTCTTCAGCTTCATCTGTGTTGTCTTCTTCAACGACATTCACATGCATTTCTGGTTGTTGTGTTTCCACTACACCAGTCATGTTATCTTCTACTTCTGATTCTTCTGCTTTGTCAGTCACAATCTCTTCGATTGTTCCCAATTCGCTTGATTCATCCAAGATATCTTCAACACGTGTTTCAACGTGTACTTCAACTTGGTTCTTTGTCGCTTTGTTAGTTGCCTTGTTTTCTTGAACTGATTCAGTTGCCTTATCAGAAACAACATCTTCAATTGGTGTGACACGTTGTGATTCGTCTTGGTTAACTTCTTCCAATTCTTCTGCATGCAATTGTTCGAATTCACCATTAATTGAACCAGACATCAAGACATTTGTTACTTTAGCCGTTCCAGAGATACTATTCTTTGGTCGTCCAGCAATTTGATAATCTGTTGTAAACGCATTTGTTAGCGTCTTGTTCTTTTCTCCACCAGCAGTCAAACGTGTTTGGTAGTAAACACCTACCCCACGACCATTCACGTAGTCTTTCTTCAAAGTCAATGTGAATGAGTGCTTGTCAGCTTTTAATGTTCCGTGACTTGCATTAATCGTTTCATTACCTAACTTAATTGATCCTGGCACAATTTCATGACCAAACCCCAATGAGTCACGTACAGTTACGTCGTCACTCATCTTGGCATTGTTTGGGTTAACAACCACATACCAATCAATTAAGCGCACATCATTATCATTTACATTTCCACCCTTGTAGGCGAAATCAGATGCTTCTTGTACAACACCTGTATCAGCTTGATAACCGTTTACGACGACTTGTGGGTAGTTAGCAACTCCTGTACCCAAATGCAATGGGATTGTTTGCTTGCTTCCACGAGGGACCTCTTCTGATCCCTTAACACCAAACTTAACTTGCCCTGTAATCTTAGTACGGCCCTGAACCTTACCTGTAAACTTTACAGATACACGCCCATTCTCAACTCGAACTTGTGCAAAGTCTTCTAACCACATCTTTTGTGAGAACCCTTTTAGTTCTTTAGGAATACGAAATACTAGTTCATCCCCTGGATGGAAACGATGCCCATTCTTTTCACTAAAGTTAATTGCAATATCTCCAGTTTCGCGAGGGTAGAATTCCTTATTAGTTGTTGTGATGGTATCAACGAATGGTGTTGCATCTACAACATTCGCTTCTACATGACCACCGATAAACATTCCAAAAACAACCATCATCATAAACGTCATCATTTGCACTGCTTTTTTAACCATTGTAATCCCCTCGCTTTCTGTTTAACTTTCAAATTGTTTATACATTAATTTATTACACTTTTTGATGTCTTCCGTCTGATATAAAGAAGAACATGTTCTAAATTAACTTACATTTCTTCACCACACCAGCATCCCTTTTTTTGATTTACAAAAAAAAGCGCATTTGTATTCACAAATGCGCGCCCTTATTTAGTTTAGCCCCTATAATATATTTTTACATATTTTTCCTCATCATCTAGACTTGTAAAACGTTTCAAAGATACAGATTGAAATCTCTTATATATTTTAATTGCGTGTACATTTTTAAAGGTAAAACGTTATACCGACTAACAATATTTGCAAGCCTAATGACCAACATTAGTTCACTCAAATACCCACATAACAAAAAAGCCATAACGATTTCTCGTTACAGCTTTTCATTAATGAATATGTTTATCTTGTTTACGATATTCTTGAAGCAACCCTTCTCGAACACCCGAAGATGAAAATAACACTTCAGTTGCATTCGTCTGATTCAACAACACAACTAACGGCACTAGCCCACCCAACATAATATCTGCTCGATTGGCATCCTTATTAAGGAGGACTTGTCGTTCTGAACGTGGAATCAACACCATTTCTTTGAAGATTTCTACAATATCAGAGGCTTGCATTCGATAACCATGGAAATCACTGGTATTTGGTAACCCTTTACGTTGACGATCCATACGAGCTAACACCCGATTTGCACCACCCAGCAAAACTACTGGACGATTAACTTCATTCGTAAGCCAGCCCAATTCAAAGTATTGGCGTTGCACTGATTGCATCGCTAATTCAACGGCAGATAAATCTGTGACTTCTTGATCCAGATTAAATCGTTCAGATAAATTAACGGCCCCAAACGGTAAACTTGTGCTATGTGCATCATTTTGATCAATAATTTCGACCAACTCAACACTGGCACCACCCGTATCTAACAACCATGCATTATGGATGTCTGGTAGGGACGTCGTTACACCTAAGTAATCATAGTAGGCTTCTTTATCACCACTCAAAACTTGAATATCTAATCCAATGGCTGACTTAACAAAGTCTAAGAACTCTGCCTGATTAGTTGCTTCACGCACTGCAGCGGTTGCAATACCTCGAACTTGGACATCTGGATATTGTTGATAGACTTCTTGAAATTCACGTAAGGCATCTAAGACACGGTTCATCGCCTCTTTAGTTAAGGCACCCGCATTCTCTTGCATCCCCTCAGCTAAGCGTGTATCAATCTTGCGACGCTTTAGTTCGCGATACTCACCGTTAGCTTGCAGTTCTTCAACAACCATTCGCGTTGAATTGGAACCCAAATCTACTATTGCTAAATAACTTCCCATGTCATTTATCCTTACTTTAATTCCAGTAGTTAATTCCCATTGCAGTACGTACTTCTTGCATTGTTACTTCTGCAGCGGCACGTGCTTTTTCTGACCCTTCAGCCAAGATTTGCATCACAGCTTCTGGATCCTTAGCCAATTCCATACGACGTTCGCGAATTGGTGTAAGTTGCTTATTCAACACCTCAAACAAGTACTTCTTGATCTTCATGTCTCCCAAACCACCCGCTTGGTATTGTGCCTTCAAATCAGCAACTGTTTCCTTGTCTTCATCAAAGATATCAAGGTATTCAAAGACCATGTTCCCTTCAACGTGCCCAGGATCTTCAACACGAATATGTGTTGGGTCTGTGTACATTGACTTAACCTTTGCCCACAAAGTATCTTCATCATCTGATAGGTAAATCGCGTTACCCAATGACTTTGACATCTTGGCGTTCCCATCAAGTCCTGGAATACGACCGTGTCCCTTAGGGGGGAATACACCTTCAGGTTCCACCAAAATGTCTCCGTAGTAGTTATTGAATGTACGGATGATTTCACGTGTTTGTTCAATCATTGGTTCTTGGTCATCCCCTACAGGAACAACTTGACCCTTAAACAAAGCGATGTCTGCTGCTTGAGAAACTGGGTATGTGAAGAATCCAGCTGGGATTGAGCTTCCGAATCCCTTTTGTTGGATTTCTGCCTTCACAGTTGGGTTTCGTTGCAAACGCGCAATTGTTACCAAGTTCAAGAAGTATTCTGTCAATTCTGACAAAGCAGGCACCGCTGTTTGAATGAAGATAGTAGACTTAGTTGGATCAATTCCAACTGCCAAATAGTCTAGTGCAACTTCTAAAACAGAGTTGTGCACCTTTTCAGGGTCACGTGCATTATCTGTGAATGCTTGCTTATCGGCAATCATAATGAATGGGTTGTATTCACCAGCATCTTGCATGGCAACACGGTTCTTCAATGAACCAACATAGTGGCCCAAGTGTAGCTTACCTGTTGGACGGTCTCCCGTTAGTAGTACCTTTTTTTCTGTCATGATATCATCCTTTTCATGCCTTGTTATGTGTTACTAGTCTCTATTATTGTAAGAGTTTTCACAACTAATCTCAACGCTTATTTCACTTTAGTCACAAAAGACATGACTGTTTCTAGCAATGGAGTTGGTGTCCCTTGGGCAATTAAATGCAACTCGTGCATGGCACGTGAGGCCAATGTGTACAACAAACCAACTGATTCATCATCAGGATAGTTTTCTGCTGATACGTCATAACCAATCACAGCATCAAATTCCAATCCCTTAGCCAAGTAAATTGGCAAAACAAGAATGTGTTCATCACGTGTGCGATCTTCATTCTCAATGACCTGATGCCCAATTTCAAAGCGACGTAGATATTCGCCAACAATATGCGCGTCTTTTTGTGTCTTGGTTACAATCGCAACCGTTTGTTGGCGTGTTTGGATATCTGCTAGTGTTTCTTGCAACACCTTTGGCATTTCATCGCTTGATGTTTCTTGTAGCGTAGGCTTCAAACCATGACGCTCAAAACTTACAATCTCATCTCCATCTGGTAATAACGCTTTCGCAAAGTCCATAATTTCAGTTGTTGATCGGTAAGACTTATTCAACTGAATAAAACTGACCCGTTGGTTACCAAAAATATGTTCATATTTAGCTAACAATTCTTTTGGTGTTTCTACCGCACGGAATAACGCTTGTTCGGCATCGCCTAACAACGTGAATTTCGCACGTGGGAATGCGTGCTTTAGATACAACATTTGCAATTGCGTGTAGTCTTGCATCTCATCCACGAAAATGTATTGCATGTATTGATTCGTTCCAGCTCCAGTCATCAAATCACGTAAGTACAAAACCGGAATTGCATCCTCATAATCAATCTTGTGCAATTCTAATTGTTGACTATATCGATCCGCCTTAACTGACCACCATGAATCCGGAATATCTCGATAGCCTTGTTCACCAAGCGCTGTTAGGAATTCCGCATATTGCGCGTAAACATCCACAAACGCAAAATTATAAACAGCGTCGTCGACTGGACGTAAGCGCTCAGTCACATAACGTTGCGCAACTTCTTCGTGAATACCATGACTATCTTCATCGTCCGGCACATCACCATTTTCATCTAAGCGAAAGGCCTGATACTCATGATCTGTTAGCCCATCTAATCCTAACTCCACCCAATCTTCATGAATCAATTCCGCATATTGCGCTGTTAAAGTTTCAAGGAATGCTTCTTGCGTCATCTTCATACGCTCGACGAATGAATAAGCAGCTGGGAATGACGCAAAGATTGTTTGGAACTCTTCTGCACTGAACCAAACTTCATCTTCAAAGTAAATATCACTAAAGTGCACTTTTTCTGGTGCTAACTTATCCAAGTAATCAACTAATGCATCATACAATTCAGGCGCTTCAATTGCTTCAGTCATTGCCTGACGCTTTTCTTGCACTTTTTCATCTGCATGTTCATAACGTTCAAACAGAGTCTGGACTTGCAACCCTTGCAAACGTGCACTCAAGAATTCATGCAAAGTCACTTGGCGCATATTACGTTCTCCCAATGATGGCAAAACGTCCGCGATATAACTTGAGAATAAACGATTTGGTGAGAACAAGACGATTTGATCGGAATTCAATTCTTCACGAGCATGAAATAACAAAAAGGCAATACGTTGCAAAATTGCAGATGTTTTACCTGAGCCAGCCACACCTTGCACGACCAACAAATTACTTTCTGTATCACGAATAATGCGATTTTGTTCTTGTTGAATCGTCGCCACAATATTATGCATTGTGTCATCATTTTGTTGTCCTAATGTATATTGCAACATCTCGTCACCAATCGTGACATCTGTATCGAACATATTGATGATTTCGCCATCTTCAATCGTAAATTGGCGTTTCTTTTCTAAAAACGCTTCTTGTTCACCCATTGGTGTTGGGTACGTGACCTTACCAAGCACACCATTGTAGTAAACTCCACTAATCGGCGCACGCCAATCGTTAATTAAAAAGTCTCCATCTTCTCCTTGTAGTGATGCTAATCCAATGTATAACTTTTCTTTGTACCCATCTTCGACCAAGTTAACACGGCCAAAGTACGGACTTCCAGTCAACGTCTTCAAAGTCATCAACTTTTTTTGCATAATATTTTCTGTTTCAGTAACTCGCGCCACGATATTACGTTGCTGTTGAATTTCAGCGTTCGTTTCCATCGTGTCGTCTTCTTCCATCGTATTGATAGAAGTATTAGCACCATAGTTACGTTCAACGGCACTCGTTTCAGCATGTGCTTTTTCATATTCTAATTCACTATCAATTAATTGTGTCGCAAGCTCTTCGTTAACAACCTCTAAGCGTTGTCGTTCAAACTGCCATTCTTGTTCTTCCATTGTTAGCTCCTTTCGAAGGTATGTAAAAAAGGTATCGGTTCCCCAATACCTTTTATTGTTTATAAGCTCACACTTACCGCAATTGCCTTGTTCAATTCATTAACAATTTTCCCCGGTAACATCCCAATCTTATCTTGCAGACGTTGCTTGTCAATTGTACGAATTTGTTCACACAAAATAACAGAGTTACGATTAATTCCTGTTAATTTCGTTTCTGCTGGCAATGCCACGTGTGTTGGCATTTTTGGTTTTGAAATACGTGCTGTGACTGGTGCAACAATCACAGTTGGTGAATAACGGTTACCGACATTATTTTGAATAATCACGGCTGGACGTTGTCCACCTTGTTCAGATCCAACGACCGGATCTAGATTAATGAAGAATACATCTCCACGTTTTACTTCTACTTGCTTTCCCATCCCACTAACTCCTGATACTTCTGATTGACTCTACTCAATATTATTTAACGACACGACGTTCCAAACGTTGCGCCATGCTTGTTGCGATTTCATATGGAATTGTGTTCAATTCCGTTGCTAAATCTTCCAAGCGAATCGTCTGGCCTGCTACTTGCCCTAATAGCGTAACCTCCGTCCCCACGGGTAACGATTCAGGTAATTTAATCATCATTTGGTCCATTGCGATACGGCCAACAACTTCTGCATGACGTCCATCTGGCAATAGTACATAACCACCTTGCAAGGCACGACGATAACCATCTGCATAGCCAATTGGCAAAGTACCAATCCATTCGTCTACATCAGTTGTGTACGTTGCACCATATGAGATAGACGTTCCAGCCGGAACATGTTTGACATGTACTAACTTTGACTTGAGACTCATAACTGGCTTTAAATCACGGTTTGGCAATGCGCCTTGTGATGCATCAAACCCGTAAATTGCCGCTCCCACACGGATCATGTCTTCACTTGGTTGTTCATGCCACAACGACGTTGCTGAATTCGCTAAGTGATGCCATACATCATCTGCCAGCGGCAACCGATCCACGCGTTCATGCCAAGTTGCTAATTGTTGTTGGAAGTATGTATCACTTGTTTCATCTGCAGTTGCAAAGTGTGTCCAAACTGATTGGATGCGCATCTTGTCAGAGGCATTCACCCACTCTGTTGCATCCAATAACAAATCATTATCAGTAAAACCAATTCGTCCCATTCCTGTATCAACTACCAACGCGACTTCAAGTTTAACATCCGCACCTAGCACTTCATTCGCTTGTAGTAGCCAGTCTAACGTTGACACCGCTGGAATCAATTTGTTTTCAGCAAGTAATTCTGCATCCCTTGCTTCAGTAATCCCCAGCACAAAAATAGGTTCAACAACTCCGGCTTTACGTAACCAAATACCCTCATCCATCGTTGCAACTGCCAAACAATCCGCTCCTGCTTTCAAGGCTGCGGGTACAACTTGTGCCAACCCATGTCCATAAGCATTTGCTTTAACAACTGCACAGAAACGCTTTGCACCAGTTAATTCTCGTACATATTTGATATTGTGGATTAATGCCGATTCAGATATCTCTAGCCAAGTCGGGCGATGCACAGCAATTGGCGCATCCATCATTTCATTAATTTTCATTTGCTTGCTCCAAGATTACTGAGGAAAAGACCGTGTCTGCACTATGTGAAATTGAAACATGCACACGCATCTTTGATTTATTCGGATATTGTGTAAACACTGGTTCACCGGCCGGACCAGTGACAATTTCTAAATCATGCCAACCTAGTCCTTGGCTCATACCAGTTCCAACCGCTTTACTAAACGCTTCCTTAACAGAAAAACGTCCCGTTAAAAACTCATTTTGATGTTTACCTTTTTTTTGTTCATAGAGTGCCATCTCAGCCGGCGTTAAAATCGTAGCAGCGAATCGTTCTCGACGTGCCACCACTGCCGTCACAGCTTCAATTGACTGAACATCTACTCCGTGTCCTAAAATCATGACATTTTCCCTCTATGTCGATTATACTATACCGCCGTTTATCTGTGGCATTATTTACCCTGAAATTCTCAAGACAAACAAAAAAACCCAGGCACCAAAATGCCCAAGTTTTCTCAATTTTATATTAATCGTTGTTACGGATTACGAAATCACGTGAACGACGTTGTCCACCGTTTCCACCTTCACGACGTGATGATCCACCATTACGGTTTCCACCTTCGCGACGTGATGATCCACCACGACCACCTTCACGGTTTCCGCCTTCACGACGGCCACCACGGTAACCACCACGACCACCTTCACGGTTTCCACCTTCGCGACGTCCGCCACCACGGTTTCCACCACGGTAACCACCGCGACCACCACCGTTACCACCACGCTTACGTGGCAATGGACGTTCGTGTGATAGAGTCACTGGGGCTTCCATGTCTGAGATGTCAGCAACAGCACCCAATAGGGCTGCCGCCAAAGTTTGTGCATCGTACTTTTCAGTCAATGCGTTGATTTGGTCTTCTGCCAAGCTTACGTTAGCACGCTTAACCAACTTATCAACACGATCAGTAGCTGCACCTAGACGTCCAGCAATTGCTTCTTCAAGAGTAGCTGGCTTCAAAGGTGTCATACGCTTCTTAGTCAACTTTTCGATTTCCTTCAAGTAGTCCATTTCAGCACTAGTGATGAATGTTACTGAAGTACCTTCGGCTCCGGCACGACCAGTACGTCCAATACGGTGAACGTATGATTCTGCTTCTTGTGGAATATCGAAGTTGTAAACGAAGTCAACACCAGAAACGTCCAAACCACGGGCAGCAACGTCAGTTGCAACCAAGATACGTAGTTCGTGGTTCTTGAATTGCTTCAACACTTGTGAACGCTTTTGTTGCGTCAAGTCACCGTGGATTCCGGCAGCCTTGTAACCACGTAGTTCTAGACCACGAGTCAATTCGTCAACACGACGCTTTGTACGACCGAACATGATTGCCAACTTAGGTTGTTGAACATCCAAGATACGAGTCAAAGCATCAAACTTTTCACTTTCCTTAACGCGAACGTAGAATTGTTCAACCAAGTCAGTTGTCAATTCCTTAGCTTCGATTTGAATGTGAACTGGATCCTTCATGAATTGCACACCGATACGCTTGATAGCTGGTGGCATAGTTGCTGAGAATAGCAATGTTTGACGCTTGTCAGGAACTGCCTTCAAGATTGCTTCAATATCATCCAAGAATCCCATGTTCAACATTTCGTCAGCTTCGTCCAATACCAATGTCTTAACTTCAGACAAATCGATTGTTCCACGACGGATGTGGTCGATCAAACGACCTGGTGTTCCCACAACAATGTGTGCACCATGTTGCAAACCATTGATTTGACGACGGATGTCAGCTCCACCAAAGACGGCTTGTACACGAACACGCTTTTCGCGACCCAACTTGAACAATTCTTCTTGTGTTTGGATTGCCAATTCACGTGTAGGTGATACTACCAAGGCTTGGACCTTAGAATCTGTCGTATCAGTCATTTCCAAGATTGGAAGACCAAAGGCCGCTGTCTTACCAGTACCTGTTTGGGCTTGACCAATGACGTCTTTTCCATCCAAAGTCAATGGAATAGTCTTTTCTTGGATAGGTGTTGCTTCTTCATAGCCTTGCTTTTCAATGGCTGTTAATAGGTCCTTTGTTAGACCCAACTCTGAAAACTTCAAAATTTTTCCTCCGATGACAATACCGGGTGTATTGTCCTACAGTTTTTATAAACAAACTAAGCTGAGCACAATCCGGTGCCGTGACGCGCTTAGTTGCTTTAGCGATTTTTTTGTAACTTGACTAGTGTACCTTTATATATATGTTTTTGCAAGTATCAATACTTCGCAAAGAAAAATAAAACCCAGAACCTTAGGGCTCTGGGTAGAATTTTTTTAATTATTATTGAAAAGCAGATTAATCTTCAACAATCTTAATATCTGCATTCAAGTTAGTTAACTTTTCGATGATGCGTTCGTAACCACGTAGCACGTGTTCAGCATCTTCAACAACTGTTTCACCGTCAGACATCAATCCAGCAATTACCAAAGCAATTCCTGCACGAATTTCAGCAGCCTTAACAACTGATCCTTCCATGTTTTCAGTGTGTCCAATTGTAATCAAACCAGGTTCTGTTGATTCGATAACCATCCCCATGTTGTTCAATTCAGGAATATGACGTGTGCGGGCTGGGTAGATTGTTTCCACAATCTTACTTTCGCCTTCAGCGCGGCTCAACAATGGTGTGATTGGTTGTTGCAAGTCAGTCGCAAAACTTGGGTAAGGCGCTGTCTTGATTGTGATTGGCTTCAAATTCTTTGATGCTGGCACGTAAATGCTGTCATCACGAACATCAAGTTCAATTCCCATTTCTAGCATCTTTGAAATAAATGCTTCCATGTGTTCTGGAATAATGTTCTTAACCAAGACACCTTCACCTTGTGCGGCAGCCATTGATAGATAAGTTCCAGCTTCAATACGGTCTGGGATGATTGTATGTGTTGATTGTGAACCCAAGTGTTCAACACCTGTAATACGGATCACATCAGTACCAGCACCACGAACATCAGCACCCATGTTGTTCAAGAACATAGCCAAGTCAATAATTTCAGGTTCCTTAGCGGCGTTTTCCAAAATTGTCGTTCCTTGAGCATGTACCGCAGCCAAGATAATGTTCATTGTTGCGCCAACTGAAACCATGTCCAAGAAGATGCGAGCACCCTTTAGCCCATTTTCAGCAACGATGTGTACAGTATCGTTTTCTTCAGTAACTGTTGCACCCAAAGCTTCAAATCCCTTGATGTGTTGGTCAATTGGGCGAGGGCCAATGTTATCTCCACCTGGGAAAGTCACAGTAGCACGTCCAAAACGTCCCAACAATGATCCCATGAAGTAGTATGAAGCACGCAAGCTCTTGATTGCTGTTGATGGCAATTCAGCTTCAACGATTTGTGTTGGATCCACAGTCAAAACACCGTCTGTGAAATCAGACTTAACGTTCATTGACTCCATGATCAATTGTAGGTTTTGTACGTCCAAGATATCAGGGACATTGTCAAAACGTACTGGATCTTCCGAAAGGATTGAGGCAGGAATCAACGCAACTGTTGAATTCTTTGCTCCTCCAATTGTTACTTCACCACTTAGCGGGCGTCCGCCACGAATAACTAACTTCTTCATTTGTGTATCCTCTTAAATGCAGACCATCCGTCCGCGCCGTTTAGGCTTTCATGTGTTATTTTGTCTATTATTGCGTGTGCCTACGTATTCAAACGAAAAGACGTGAGAACATCTTTGAGAAACTTATTCATTGTGTAATTAAATTTCTCTAGACACTTCTACTAGTGTAACCTATTTTCACATAAAGTTTAAGAGAAAATTGAATACTTAATAAATACACAAAAAAAAGTTGGTAGATTTCTCTACCAACTCCCATAAATCTTTAGTTCTTAGCCATCTTTTGTTCCAAAGCAGCCTTGATCAAGCCAGCGTACAAAGGTTCCGCATGGTTTGGACGTGATTGGAATTCAGGGTGCGCTTGCGCAGCCATGAAGAAATCATTTTCTGGTAATTCAATCATTTCCATCAAAGTTCCATCAGGTGAAGTTGCTGAGAATACCATTCCAGCTTCTTCAAAGACATCCTTGAAGTTAATGTTAAATTCATAACGGTGACGATGACGGTGTTGAACTTCTTGTTCTCCGTAAAGTTCGAACGCCTTAGTCCCTTCCTTGATCATTTCTGAGTACAATCCCAAACGTAGTGTTCCACCAATGTTTGTCACTGTCTTTTGATCGTTCATCAAAGCGATGATTGGGTGGTTTGTTTCAGGATCCAATTCAATTGAGTTAGCCCCTTCGTATCCTAGAACGTTACGAGCAAATTCAACTGTTGCCAATTGCATACCCAAACATACACCAAGGAATGGCACATTGTTCACACGAGCGTACTTGATTGCCGCAAGCTTACCTTCAGTCCCACGAGTTCCAAATCCACCAGGGACCATAACTGCGTCAGCATCTGCTAGGTATTCTTCAACGTTATCTTCGTTGATCAATTCTGAGTTAATCGCATTGATTTCAACAGCAGTATCGATAGCGTATCCACCAGCACGCAAAGCTTCGTTAACTGAAATGTATGCATCTTGCAAGTCAGCGTACTTACCAACCAACGCAACCTTCACCTTGTTTGACAAGTTACGGATACCATCGACCATGTTTGTCCAGTCAGTCATATCTGCAGCAGGTGCATCCAAGTGCAATCCCTTCAATACAACGTCATCCATACCTTGTTCTTGCATGTTCAAAACAACTTGGTAAAGAATATCAACGTCCAATGATTCGATAACAGCTTCTGGAGCAACGTCTGTAAACAAAGCCAACTTGTCACGCATGTCTTGTGAAATTGGGTTTTCAGTACGAACAACCAACATGTCTGGTTGGATACCTAGTGAACGCAATTCAGCAACTGAGTGTTGTGTAGGCTTAGTCTTGGCTTCTCCTGCGGCGCGCAAGAATGGAATCAATGATGTGTGGATGTAGAAGACATTTTCTTCCCCTACTTCACGCTTCATTTGACGCAAAGCTTCAACGAATGGCAATGATTCAATATCTCCAACCGTTCCACCAACTTCAGTAATCACGATGTCAGCATCAGTAGTAGTACCGGCCATCATCATCTTTTCCTTCAACATGTTAGTGATGTGAGGAATCACTTGAACAGTTGCTCCTTCGTAATCTCCACGACGTTCCTTTTCCAATACTTCTGAGTAAATACGTCCAGCAGTAAAGTTTGAGTAACGGTTAACCGCGATGTCAATAAAACGTTCGTAGTGACCTAAGTCCAAGTCAGTTTCCAAACCATCGTAAGTAACGAAAGTTTCACCGTGTTGGTATGGTGACATTGTCCCTGGATCGATGTTGATGTATGGATCAAACTTTTGAACAGCAATCTTCAAACCACGGTTCTTCAACAAACGTCCTAATGATGCTGCGACAATTCCTTTACCTAGTGATGAAACAACCCCACCTGTAACGAAAATATACTTAGTTGCCATAAATCTTGCCTCCGTCTTTTTTCTAATAAATAAAAGCTCCCAATGCATAAATGCCTTGGGAGCT
The DNA here is from genome assembly GCF_018394055.1 of Weissella ceti. Classification (NCBI taxonomy): domain Bacteria; kingdom Bacillati; phylum Bacillota; class Bacilli; order Lactobacillales; family Lactobacillaceae; genus Weissella; species Weissella ceti. The sequence continues at coordinate 74,953 of NZ_CP074441.1, read as the reverse complement.
GTTTTTCTACAATTGAAATGTCCAGTAATCTAATACTAGAGCCCGGAACTTAATAATACAGACAAGTTACCGGTTTGTCAACTATAGTTTTTTCATGACCTACTTTTCGATGTCACCTGAACCGTAATCGTCATCAACTGGTGCAATTCCACCAATTTCTTCACCGATTCCGCCAGCAACTTCATCAAAGTCGTCGTCTGAATCGTCATCTGAATCATCATCCGCTGCATCTGCATCGTCTGCGTCATCCTTTGACGTTTCAACCGCACCAAAGTCATCATCTTCAGGATCGTCATCATTGTAGTCGATCACATCGTCATCATCCGCAACGTCAGCCAAGAAGGCGTTAATCTTCTTACGCTTCTTCTTAGGCTTTGCAGTTGCTTCTTCTTCTTCAAGGTCCAAGTGGACAGCTTCGTCAATAGAATCGATTGGATACCATGAACGTAGCCCCCAAACATTATCTCCCAATGAGATAAATGACCCGTCAATATTTAAATCAGTATAGAATTGTGCCAAACGGGCGCGGATTTCGTCATCCGTCTTTCCCGTAAATGATTGAACTTCATTTAACAAATCAGAGAACGCCATAGTCTCGTGACGGTCAGACAAAATTGCCCGTGCCACTTCAATCATAGATAGCTCTGCTGTGTTTTGACCTTCAAATTGTGTAATCGCCAAATCAAGCACGTCCTTTCGCAGTTTTACTCAATGTCTAATAATACAATATCTCTCACTTTTGAGCAACACTCAAGACAGAATTAGTCAAGCATTCTTTCTTAAGCTAACACAAACTTTTCTAGCGCAACACCTACACCATCTTCATTTTGTGTTGTTGTTTCTGCTTGAGCAGCATCCTTGATAGCTGGCACAGCGTTACCCATTGCAACACCAAGCCCTGCAGCTTCGATCATTGTTAGGTCATTTGCTTGGTCACCAATTGCCATTGTATCAGCCATATCAATATCCAAGTGTTGCGCCAAAGCACGCAATGCATTTCCCTTGTTGGCTGATTGATTCAACACTTCAAGGAATTCTGTACTTGATTGTACGAATGTAAATTCGTCTGCAAAGTTTGTCTTGGCCAAATCTTCACGTACTTGTTGTAGACGATCCGCTGGCTCAATGAACATGAACTTCACGTAAGCTAGTTCCGGATCCATATCTGCAACGTCTACAATGTTCAATGGCATCTTAACCATGTAGTTTTCACCACTAGCAGCTGGATTAACCTTACGACTTGGCGTAAATGCTTCTGCTGAACTTTCAACTTGAATGTAGTAGTTGTTTTCAACTGCCCAGTTAGCCAACTTAACGTATGAAGCGTGGTCCAATGGATTTCCACCAATTGTCTTACCTGAAGTTGTTTGCACCATAGCCCCATTGTACGTTGCCACGAATTGATCATCACGATTGTTCAATCCCAATTCATCCAAGTAAGCTTGTACACCAGTAATTGGACGTCCTGTTGTCAAAACAATCTTCACCCCTGCTGCCGTAGCTGCTTGGACTGCCGCTTTAACACGTGGTGTAATTTCTTTGGCAGAGTTTACCAATGTATCATCAATATCAATCGTTACTAGTTTAATCATCCCAACACCTCATATTATTTTGTATACAATCATTCTTTCACATCAACACTATCTAACGCAACTAGGCGACCATTATGGATATAACTTTGAAATTCAGCGTAAACCGCTGCCATCAAGTCATCCGTCATATCTGTTTTCATCATTTCTTTAGGGAAGAAGAAACGTGTGTCTCCAAACGCACGCCCCATCAAAGCCGCCACCACAGCGCTACGATCTGACAAATCAGTTCGCGAACCATCTTGTGCCATCAATTCGATTTGCGTACGCTGACTTGACCCCTGTAGCTGGTGATCACTGTAAGGTTGATCAAAACTATCATTCTCAGCCGTATAGTACTTTACGGAGAAGCCCGCCGTTTCAATCAAATCACGCAACGCTGGCAATAAGTCACGCGTTTCATCTGTCACTTCAATAGACTTGAGTGGTTTACGATCTAAGAAACGCTTCGCTAGATCAGCCAGGACCGGATCTGAATGGAAACGCCAACGATTAATATCTGCCAACATGACACTGTCATCTAACTTCAAATATTCGGATACGGGAATACCTTCTCGTTGTTCAAATACCGTTTGGAGTTCGAGCGAAATGAAATCTTTATCAATACGTGTTTCGTTCACGTCTTGTTCAAACAAGAACTTGGCACGCTCTAACAGTTTTGTCAAAATCGTCTCCAAAGCTCGCGCAACTGGATGGAAGTAGACCTGCACATACATTTGGTACCGCGACACAACATAATCTTCAATCGCGTATAACCCTTTTTCTTCAAAAGCAATGCCATTTTGATATGGGCGCATCATACGTGTAATTCGACTTAAATCAAATTCACCATACGTGGCACCAGTATAATATGCATCGCGCAAAAGATAATCCATGCGGTCAGCATCAATCTGACTAGAAATCAATTGCACAACTTGTTTATTTGGATACGTTTTATTAATAACCGCAGCTACCTTAGCTGGCAAATCTTGATCATACTCGCGCAAAACAGCATTAATTTCTGTTCCTTCTTCAGTAATAATCATACGTGTGTAATCTTCATGATTTGTCCCAAAGATATGTTCAAAGGTATGTGAGTAAGGTCCATGCCCTAAATCATGCAATAATGCAGCTGCTAATAGTACAATGCGTTCTGAGGGATCCCACAGACCATCACCAGGCGTTTTAGTAGCGTGCAGCGCTGTTAATTGTTCTTCAAAACGACGAGCAATTTCGTAAACACCTAGTGAATGTGAAAAACGTGAATGTTCTGCGCCGTGAAAGACCGCATTGGCACTTCCTAATTGTTTAATACGTCGCAATCGTTGAAATTCAGTCGTGCCAATTAAATCCAAAATAACTTGATCTTTGACGACAACTGAGTTTAATACAGGATCTCGAAAGACTGTTTCTTTATTCATACCCATTTCACTCACCTCCGCTTGTCGTTTGTTATGTAATCTTTACTCATTTACACTGTATTTAAGTCCAAATAAATAGTTAGAACCCTATTATACCACCATTTACAGCGAATTTGCGGGCTTTATACATAGATGTCATCCCTTACTATTCCGATTTAACCAGCGTATAATGTACTTTATTATTCATTCCAAGGAGGCAACTATGCCACAAGAATTACCAATTGCGATTAAAGCTATCAGCAAAATCCAACAAGAAAACCAACAGGAAACTATCGAAACTCTGGTAAACGGAACAATCACCGAAATGCCAACTGCTAGCTATATCCGTTATGTGGAAGAAACAGTTGTGGACGACACAACCTGGCAAACCAATGTCACAATTAAGCTGGCACATGATAATACGATCCAAATTCGCCGTTCTGGCGCAGCTGATGCTCGTCTAACATTCGATTTGACACAACCTACAACCACACATTATCGCACCGCCGCAGGTAACCTATTATTTGACATTCATACATCTGAACTAACCATGGATATTGAGGCCGGCACTGCACATTTGGCGTATGCATTAAAAACAGGCGAAGAGACTTTAGGTACTTATGACTTCACCTTAGCTTTTTCACGCATTTAACCTCTTTCCAACTTATTCTTCAACATTTTAGACACGAAAAAAGCCTAGTCCATTGGACTAGGCTTTTCTTTATGCTCAACCACAAGGGGGTTGTGATCAAACGATGCCAGTAGGTTCTATTCGGGGTGAACCCACATGGACATGCGGTGGGGACCAACATGTCTTATTCATTACTTCGGGGAGTAATGGGTGTTCAACTATCGTTGACACTTCAAGTATACCGTTTATCAGTTTATTCAACCATCTTATTTTTTAAAACTTATTTACACATATTAACTAATTTGACTGTAGTTTCATTTGCAAAGTTTGTTCCTTACCATCACGATAATAAGTCACCGTAATCGTGTCACCTACATTGAATTGGTACAATGCATTTCGCAAGTCACTTGCGTCTGCTACATCAACATCATTCAACTTTGTAATAACGTCAAACTTCTTCAATCCGGCACGCGCAGCAGAACCATTACGTTCGGTCTTCATAATCACAACACCCGACTTAACCTTCTTTGGTAATTGCAAAATGTCTTGTTGATCTTCAGCCGCAATGTTACTGATATCAAACAGAGATATACCTAGACTAGGACGTGTTACTTTACCATCCTTTTCAAGCGCTTCAATAATCTGCACCACCGTATTGGCCGGAATAGCAAACCCCATCCCTTCTACTGCAGTTCCTGATTGAGATTGTGCCAACTTCATTGAATTAATGCCAACAACTTGCCCCGCCAAATTAACCAAAGCTCCGCCAGAATTACCTGGGTTAATGGCCGCATCAGTTTGAATAACAGTTGCCTTTCCTAACCGTTGTCCATCCGGTGTATGACTCTCAATTTCACGCTTAGGCGCTGAAATAATTCCTTCTGTGACAGAGGTTGCATATTCAGAACCTAGAGGTGACCCAATCGCCAAAGCTGTTTCACCTGGTTGCAGTTGATCTGAATTAGCAAATTCAGCTACCTTAGTGACACTTGAATTAGAAATCTTTAAGACTGCCAAATCAGTTTCAACATCAGTCCCAACTAACGTTGCAGATTCTTTAGTCCCATCTTGCATCAAGATTTGAATCTTTCGTGATCCATCTACCACGTGATTATTGGTCACAACATAGGCATCTTTACCTTTACTCTTATAAATAACACCTGACCCTTCAGACGCTGTTTCTAACAACTCATCCCCCGAACGTCCACCCTGCAAGTTAATAACCGACACAACAGCTCCTGAGACGTTTTTAAACGCCTTAGTTGCTTGTGAGTCATCCTTAACTGCAGAATCCGCCACCTTCGTATTTGGTTGCGTTACTTTTGGTGATGTCGTGCCCATACCATAGTACGTCGCAATCCCAACAGCACTCCCACCACCAACTAAACCAGCCAAGACAGCAACAACCACTGTACTCATTGTTTTTTTCATATTCTCCCACTCCCCTTCATTTCTATGTGACCATGGTAGGTCGACACCCTTTAATTTGCCTTAATACAGAAAAAGACCCGCCACAAAATGTGACAGGTCTCTGTTAATTGCAAAATAAAAAGCATCAATTACTTGATGCTCTACATTTTTAGCCCTTACTTAATTTCGTAAGGAATACTCATATTGATAAAACTTCCCGTTCCCAAGAACTATTGTAGCACAGCTATTTTATAGGAACAACCTAAAAACACACATTTTTTAAAATTAACTTAAAAAATTCGCAATCTGATGCGACAATTAAATGTCCATTAGACGAGAAGCTTGTAACGGTTCAGTATTATGCATTAAAAAATCATGATTTACAGCAAAATCACGCGATTCTAAAATATCTTTGACCGTTAAATAAGCTAATTCTTGCTGATTATTTTCTTGGCTTAAATGCCCTAAGAAAACATTCTTTGTTTGTCTACCAATAACTTGTGATAGCGCAATTGCGCCATCTTCATTCGACAAATGCCCCTTATCACTTAAGATACGTTGCTTCAATGACCACGCATAACCACCCATGCGTAACATCTCATAATCATGGTTTGCCTCGAACAACAACGCATCCGCATTCTGTAACGCTGATAACATTTGATCATTCGCATAACCCGTATCCGTCAACGCCGCAAATGTTTTATTTTCGTGATGAAAAGCATAAAATTGTGGGTCCGCAGCATCATGCGAGACAGAATAACTTTCCACATCCAAATCACCTAAGTCTAACACTTGCCCTGGCTCAAAGAACTTGATGTGCTCTGGTGCAATTTTACCAATCTTAGGTGCCATTGCTGCCCAAGTTTTTTCGTTCGCATAAATATCCATGCCATATTTTCGTGATAGCACACCAACCCCTGCAATATGATCAGAATGTTCATGACTCACAAAAATAGAATCAACATCCTTCAATGAACGATCCACTTCTTGCATTAAGCCTTCAATTTTTTTACCAGATAAACCAGCATCTAGCAGCACTTTTCTACCAGGTGTCTCAATATACGTGACATTTCCTGTGCTACTTGATGCCAACATTGAGGCTTTAAAATCACTCACTATGTCCACCCTCTTCTCTCAATCAATCTTTCATCAAAGAACCATTCAATGCATTAATCTGTACCTGATTTGTTTCTCCTGCCGCATTTGTTAATGAAAACACCCAAATAGGAATATAAATTGTTTCACCCCGAACGTCAATTAACGTCGCATACCCCAATTTACTCCAATTCAAAACAGAATTATTTGCAATCTCGTTAAATTGATAAGCATTCAAAAACGCACTACGTTGTGATAGAACTGCTGGGACATCACTCAGTCGCTGCACATTGGTCACATAGGTTTGCGTATAACTTTTCAAATTATAGTAATCGTCAAAAGTAAATTGAATTTGACCACGCGTCGAAACAAACGTTTCGTGATCTAATTTTTGTGCAAAAACAATCACGTGCAATCCTGAGTCGTCATCGCTTTGACTCAATTCAGGATCAAAAACATATTCATTCCCCGCAATTATTTGCTTATCATCCGCCAAAATTGATTCAAGTTTTTTACGCGCGGTAGCACGACTCGTTCCTAAATCAACTGGCTTCTTAGGTACTGCACGTAATTTTTGTCCTTTTACACTGACCTGCCAATCATTTGAAATACGCTTGCGTTGTTTTGCCAAATAACGTCCACCGTCATTCCCAGAATAATAGGCTCCAGAAGGAACATGTGCATCCAATGACCCAAATTTGATACCATCCATCCGAATTTCTTGTTGAATATTTTTTGCCGATGCTGGGTCAGCTGACATATCACTCACGCTAAACCATTGGTAAAGTAAAATACCATCCACAACTAAAAACAAGTAGAAAAAGGTCCACAACATTTTTCGAATATTCATCTGTTTCCCACCTCTCTTGTCTTTCGTTTACATACCACCCGTGTACGCTGATAACGGCAGCCATTCATTATTGATTTGGACAAACCAACCAGGTTGCAAAGTAATATATCGTTCCTGGTCGTATTCTAACCAGCGGTATCCTAAACTAGTCCCTTGAACTTCCGCCGTGTCAACTCCTGCATTACGCAAGGCTTTCATAACTGACTTCGTATTGCCTAAGGAAATTGTTTTTTCATCCTTATCAGGCAATGGTACTTGCAAGCTGTACAACGAGTATTCAATTGTTTGACGATTTGGTTCATAAGCAACGGACGCTGTCCCAAAATCAAAATTTTGTGACTTAAACATCGGGAATCCATTGACGTATAGACGGTATGAGAGCTTCATTCCCTCGTCTAATTCTTCAAAATAATACATATTTTCTGGTACCTGTTTAATCGCAACCAGCGTTTCATATGCATGGGACATATTGTTACTCATTAACTTAGGAATATGGGTATTATCATATTCTGTCAACGAAACATTCCCTGAATTAGAATCCAAAACCAAGCGACGCGTATCACCATCAGTATATTCAATGTCGCCATTATCGTTTTCAACGATAAACGGTGTTCCCTCCGTTGATTTGAAAGCAGCAGAAACAACATTAGACTTCTCGGCTTCATCTAATAAATAACTTTTCGTCTTCAATTTAACATTCTTCAAATAATTAATGCGCACACGCTCTTTACGCCACTCAAACTCCACCTCAGTCTGATCAGATGGCCACTGCATGTCTGCTAAAGCCGTCCCAGATTGATCAACTTTGGCTCGATAGACATCTTGTGTACGGTCATCAAAGAATCGTATTTCACCTTTTCCATTCATAGGCAATTGAATCCAGTCAATACGATCATCATCTGTCAATCCAACACTAATGTTTAAACGAGCTTCTACCAAACTACCAATAACTTGATCCGGGTAACCCAACAAAACAGTATCATTTTCGTTTAGCAACTTAAGATACTCGTTATTTTTCATTTTTTCAGCGCTAACATTTTCTACTTGCCAATCGCCTAACGCCGATAGAATTTCACGATTAATTCCACGAGAATTCATGATGCGCTTGTGTTTCTTATCTTGGTTCACCACCACTGCATCAAAATCATACACCGCTTCGACGTCTTTTTCAGATACCAAGCGTTTCTCTGATTCATTAGTGTCTGATGAGGTTAGATAAACTGAACGTTCCCCCATCGTGCCCCAAATACCAAACGACAACATCAGACTAATCATGACCAACAAAGCCAACAGCACAATTAATAGATATTGTTTTAATAAACCACGCCATTTACGCCTATTCATCCCAATCATCCTCACCTAAATCATATGCTTCATAAGGCAATGAAATATAGAAAGTTGAGCCTTTTCCTTCCACAGATTCGACCCAAATACGACCACCAAAACGCTCAATAATTTCCTTGGAAATCGCTAATCCCAAACCACTTCCACCTTGTGCACGAGAACGCGCCTTATCAACACGGAAGAAACGATCAAAGACATGCTTCAAGTCCGCAGCTGGAATTCCTAGCCCTTGGTCGTTAATCCCCAAAACAACACGATTGCCATGATCCACCATTTCAGCAGTAATGACACCACCATCTGGCGAATACTTAATCGCATTATTCATCACATTATCAACCACCTGCGTGAATTTAGATGGATCTAATTCAACCCAAATTGGTACCGCAGAGATGTCTCGTGCAATTGAGTAACGTTTTTCTGGTTGTTCATCATTCGCAATAATCATGTCAAAACGGTCTAAGATATAGTTAAACAATTCCCCGATATTGACGTACTCTTGATCAATTTTCAACGTTGATGAATCCATACGTGATAATTCAAGCAAATCATTAATCATACGGATCATACGTGCTGTTTCATCTTCAACTACGCTCAAGAAATTGCGAGACAATTCTTTATCTTCAATTGCCCCTTCTTGCAGCGCATCAACGTAGGACTTAACTGATGTTAATGGCGTACGTAATTCATGTGATACGTTAGACACGAATTGGCGTCGTTCATTTTCAATCTTATATTGCTCTGTAACGTCATGTAACACGATTACAAGCCCTGAAATAAATCCAGAAGAACGTTGAATCAAACTGAAATAAGCCTTCAAATACAGCGTCTGAGACGTGTCACTGAGGTCTAACATCAACTCCTGTTGCTGATCTAGTAAATCACGTAGGGTGTATTCATCTTGAATACCCAACAACTTCAGAATTGACTTTCCAATTGCATCGCTTCCGTCTTCAATCCCCAACATACGCGCAGCCATTGAGTTAATCATATTGATGTTTCCACGGCGATCAGTTGCCAAAACACCATCCGTCATGTATTCCAAAACAGAATCCAAACGACGACGTTCAAAATCAATTGAATTCGTTGTTTCTTCGATACGAGAAGCCAACGTATTAACATTTTGCGCTAATTGACCAATTTCGTCATTTGTACGAACTTCGATTGTTCCAGAATAATCTCCTTTAGCAATCCGAATCGTTCGATCATTAATTTCAGTAATCGGCCGTGCCAAACTACGAGAAATAATAATCGCCATCACAAAACCTAACACAATCGCCAAAACAGAGGCTGAAAGGAAAATCATCGAAATATTATTCAAATTATCGTAGACGTTCTTTAAATTGGCACGAACAACCACCACACCAACCGTTTTATTTTGTCCATTTGCCGCATGAATCAAGGGGCGAATCGTCAATTGGAAACGTTCGTCCCCACGTAATTCAATCGGCGTACGTCGGTAATCAGTTCCAGACAAGGCTGCTTTAACATCTGCCTGCGTAGATTTCTTTCCAACACGATCTTGACTATTCACATTATTAGTCGCCCGAATAATACCATGTTCATCCACAACTAAAATTTCCGTAATCGCCGGATTATTAATAGACGTCAACATACGTTGCATCGCTTCATAATTTTCTTCCGACAAGTCTTCTGTTAAAGAATCTGTTACATAGGGTTTCAAAGCAATTTGCGTACGCAATTGTTCCAAATTTTGATTTTCTAATTGCTTAACAAAAAAAGTCCCAATAACTTCTAACGTTACCAAGAGCGTTAACGTGAAAACTACCGCAATTTTGACATAAATGGATGAAAAAATCCGATGCCAATTAAAACCTTTCCATTTCCGCTTCATATATCAACCCCTGTATCTAAAAACGAGCGCTTGCCTGATTGCAAAGCGCTCGTTATACTTCGCACGATTAGGCGTCTTCAGCTACCTTCAAGTAGTATCCAACTCCACGTCGAGTCATCAAAATTTGTGGATGACTTGGTGCTTCTTCAATTTTTTCACGAATACGACGCACTGTAACGTCCACTGTACGTACATCACCAAAGTAATCAAAGCCCCAAACCGTTTGTAGTAAATCATCACGTGTCATCACTTGCCCAATGTGCTTAGCCAAATGGTGTAACAATTCAAATTCACGATGAGTCAATTCGATGTCTTCCCCATCCTTAGCAACCATGTAGGCATCCGGATGAATAATTAGTGATCCAATCTTAATATCACCTGCTTCTACGTCATCCGTCGCTGCAACTGCAGGAGCTTGACGACGCAAGTTCGCTTTCACACGTGCCAAAAGTTCACGGTTTGAAAATGGCTTTGTTACGTAATCGTCTGCTCCCATTTCCAATCCCAAAACCTTATCAATTTCAGAATCCTTAGCTGTAACCATAATGATAGGCACTTGAGAAGTTGTACGAATCTGACGTAACACTTCTGTCCCTTCAATTTCAGGCAACATTTGATCCAACAAAATCAGATCTGGCGTTTCAGCTTCAAAAACTTCCAACGCTTCTTTCCCGTCCATAGCTACTACAACGTCATAGCCTTCTTTACTCAAATTGAATTTAATAATATCTGAGATTGGTTTCTCATCATCAACCACTAAAATTTTTGTCATGTTTAAATCCTCCCACACGGTCGGTGTATTTGTTGATAATTATATCATTAAGCCCCGTTTTGAGCCAATTTAACAAATTTCAAACTTTTTTTGAAAAAAGGGTTGTCAACGTGCCAAAAAGATTGTATATTAATATCTGTTGTTAAAACAACAAGACGTTTTGGACAAGTAGCTCAGCTGGTAGAGCAACGGACTCTTAATCCGTGGGTCCTGGGTTCGAGCCCCAGCTTGTCCATTAAAAAATAATCGCGATTCACTTCAAAAATTATTTTTTAAAAACCTTGATAAAAAGCTTTACAACAGGCTTTGAAGGTGATATATTAATATATGTTGTTAAAACAACAAAACGTTTTGGACAAGTAGCTCAGCTGGTAGAGCAACGGACTCTTAATCCGTGGGTCCTGGGTTCGAGCCCCAGCTTGTCCACTCTTTAAACCATCAACTTCGGTTGGTGGTTTTTTTGTGTTTTAAAACACTTTTCCACTTCCCTTTCTTTCAATTGTAATCCACACCCTTTAACTCACGCGCCACACCTTTTAATTTTATCAAATATAAAATCATTATCTCCGCCACTTACTATAGTAGATATTCCTTACACCCACCAACCAACATCCGAAGAAGCCACTGCACATAGCGCCTTATCACCCTAACCTCAACACTACACAACTATCTCACAGAACGCTGTTACAGCGGCATTCAAACCATTTTAATATACCTGTACTTTCTCTATAAAACGCCTCAAACAGCAACACATAGCCTTTTAGGCACAAAAAAACACCAACCCCGAAGGATTGGTGTTTTAATTTATGTTAGTTTTCTGCAACGAAAGGCAAAAGACCCATAATACGTGCGCGCTTAACAGCAGCAGTCACCTTACGTTGGTTCTTAGCTGATGTACCAGTTACACGGCGTGGCAAGATCTTACCATTGTCAGAAATGAAACGTTCCAACAATTCAGTGTTCTTGTAGTCCACGTATTCGATGTGGTTGGCTGCAATAAAGTCAACCTTACGGCGACGGCGAGGTCCACCGCTACGACGTTGTTGTTGTGCCATGATTGATTCCTCCTATATATAGACTATTGTCGTTAGACAAGTTCGCTTAGAACGGTAGGTCGTCGTCAGAAATATCAATTTCTTGACCACCACCGAAAGGATCATTTGATGAACTTGACGCATTAAACACATTCCCACCATTTGATGCAGGTGCACCGAATGGGTTAGATTGTGCGTTAGCGTTTTGTTGACCACCAAAATTATTGTTTTGATTACCAGCAGGCGCTGTGTTTCCAGTAGAAGCACGGCGTTGCTCGCTTTCAGCACGACTCTCCAACAATGAGAAGTTATCAACAACAACTTCAGTCACGTAGACACGTTGTCCTTGTTGGTTCTCGTAATTACGTGTTTGTAGTCGTCCTTCAACAGCAACTTGTGACCCCTTTGAAGTAAAGTTCGCAAAGTTTTCTGCTGACTTACGCCAGATAACACAGTTAATAAAATCTGCTTCACGTTCACCATTGGCATTCGTGAATTGACGGTTAACCGCCAATGAGAATGTACCAACTGCTGCACCTGAAGTTGTATAACGTAGTTCAACATCACGTGTCAAACGTCCAACCAATACAACACGATTAATCATCGGAAAGGTTCCTTTCTTTATTTGTTCAAAAGCATTAATTGCTTAATTAAAATTAAGCTTCAGCAAGGTCGCGCTTAACGATCATGTGACGCAAGATGTCTTCTGAGATCTTTGCCAAACGATCAAATTCGTTAAGAGCTGCTGAGTCTTCAGCAGTGAAGTTGACGATGTGGTAAGTTCCCTCACGGTAACCATCAATTTCGTATGCAAAGCGACGTGATGACCAGTCCTTAGACTCAGCCACAGTTGCTCCGTTATCCGCCAAAATCTTGTCAAAACGCTCAACCAACGCCTTCTTAGCGTCTGCGTCCATGTCAGGGCGAATGATGTACGTTAATTCGTATGCCATTATAGTAATCCTCCTTTTGGTCTATGGCTGACTCGTCTGAGCCAGCAAGGAGCACAGTGACAATTCACCGATACTCACAGAAGTTTAGTTTACACATTATTTGTCTAATAAGCAAGTTGTATTTAGGAAATGAGCGACGGGTTTTCCTACTTTAAAGCTTCGTAAATTGGCAACAGCGCTTCCAATGCCTTTAATAGGTCTTTTTCCATTTGCTCAGTACCAAAACGTGAATCACCACGATTCATACGAACACCCACCAAAACTTCGGCTGACTTAACTTTCGCAAAACGATCTACCGTTGCTTCGTATTGATTCAACGGCACATTTGCATTAATCATATGTTGTTGGCTAATCAAGAATTCACTCGGCAACTTTTCTACTAAGCCAGCAACATTGCGCAATTTAGGAACGATTTCTTCGGTTTGCTTAGGCTTCATATTTTCTTCAACGGCTAGATATAGATACACATGATCCGCCCACATCCCCATTTCAAAGTGCGGCATCATCTTGTATCCGCGCTTATTGGGCGCAAACGCTACCCAGGTATTATCGACGGGATTTGTTTTGCGCATAGCATGCTTAGCAACATGTGCATACCAGTCTTGACCATCTATAGCTAAAATCGGCAATGCTTTTTCAGCAAATTCTTCAAAGGTTGGATCAATGACATTACGAATCCCATCCATACGACCATCTAGCGTTGGATCATCAAAGACATTAAAGTCAGTATCTTTAAACATATATGTATACTCCTTATTTTTGTTCAAAATTCGGTACAAAAAAACCTGAAATCAGTCGCCTAATTCCAGGTTTTCAAAGACTATTACTTGTCACCCATCAAATCTGCATTTTCATCATGGAAACGCGTCTTGAATAATGGTGATACCGCACGGTTTTCGTTGATACGCTTAATCGCTTCACCAATCAAACCTGCAGTACTTACTTGTACCAACTTACCAAAGTGACGTTCCTTTGGCAGGAAGATTGAATCAGTTACGATAACCTTTTCAAATGCTGATTCTTCAAGAATCTTAGGTGCATTACCTGAGAAGATGGCGTGTGTTGCTACAACGTAAACTTCTGAAGCACCTTCATCAATCAACTTTTGTGCACCTTGTGAAATTGTTCCACCAGTGTCAATCATGTCATCGATCATGATGGCACGCTTGCCCTTAACATCACCAATGATGTTCATAATCTTAGCAACATTCGCCTTAGGACGACGCTTGTCAATGATTGCGATTGGCTCTTCAGAACCAATCAATTCAGCCAGTGCACGCGCACGCGTTACACCACCGTGGTCAGGTGAAACAACAACAGTGTTGTTATCAGCGATTCCTGATGTCACCAAGTAGTCAGCCAACAATGGTGATGCTAGCATGTGGTCTACAGGAATATCAAAGAATCCTTGAATTTGTGCAGCGTGTAGATCAAGAGCAAGCACACGTGTTGCTCCAGCCATTTGTAGCATGTTAGCTACAAGCTTGGCTGTGATTGGTTCACGTGAACGTGCCTTACGGTCTTGACGTGCATATCCGTAGTAAGGCATTACCACGTTAATTGACTTTGCACTTGCACGGCGCAAAGCGTCGATGGTAATCATCAATTCCATCAAATTGTCGTTAACAGGGGCTGATGTGGGTTGAATGATGTAAACATTGTCCCCTCGTACGGATTCATCGATATTAACTTGAATTTCGTTATCACTAAAACGAGCCAAGTTAATTTCAGATAACTCCACGCCAACTGATTCCGCAATCTTCTCAGCTAACGGCCGATTACTGCCTAATGAAAAAATTTTCAAATGAGCGTCGCCATAGGTCGCCATATCTGCCTCCATTAATTATGTGTATATACGTTCTTTGTCACTTTTTATTTTAACCCCTTTTACCCTTTTCTTCAATTGATTTTCTAACTTGAAACAAAAAACGTCCAAGCGTAATTAAACGCTTGAACATTTTGCAATTATTGTTCAGTTTGACCAAATTTTTCAAACAAAGGTGTACGCTTCCAATAATCTTCCTTTGTTGTTTGACGTGTACGTGCAATTCCCATTGCATGCGCAGGCACATCATCTGTGATTGTTGATCCAGCTGCCGTCACAGCTTCATCTCCAATGACAACTGGTGCAACAATCTTTGTGTTTGACCCAATAAAGGCGCGATCTCCAATCGTCGCATGTGCCTTGTTCAAACCATCATAGTTAACAAAAATTGTTCCAGCTCCAATGTTAACGTCTTGACCAACCGTTGCATCACCAATGTACGTCAAATGACCGGCCTTTGCGGCAACACCTAGTGTCGCATTCTTCACTTCAACGAAGTTTCCAACATGGGCTTCATTTTCAATAACAGCCTTTGGACGCAAGTGGGCATACGGACCAACAGTAGCACGTGACTTCACAATTGATGATTCAATGTATGATGAGTCAATACGTGCTTCTGATTCAATAGTAGAATCAACAATCTTTGTTCCCGCAGTCAAGATAACATTGTCCCCAATAACTGTCTTTCCTTGCAAGATAACATTAGGTTCGATAATCGTGTCGCGCCCAATCACCACATCTCCTTCGATGTATGTGTTTTCAGGATCAATCAAAGTGACACCATTACGCATGTGCATTGTGTTGATACGCTTGCGTAGCACACGGTTAGCTTGTGCCAAAGCAACACGGTCATTTACACCCATTGATTCGTCAAAGTCATCCATTTGGAACGCACCAACAGTGTGTCCTTGCTTACGCAAAATTTCTAAAGTATCCGGCAAATAGTATTCACCTTGCGCATTGTCGTTTGTCACTTCATGCAAACTTGAGAACAACAATTCATTATCAAACACGTAAACACCCGTGTTTACTTCGTGTACAGCTTGTTCAGCTGCATTAGCATCCTTTTGTTCAACGATACGCAAAACATTTCCGTCTTCATCACGAATAATACGTCCGTACCCAGTAGGGTTTGGGGCCTCAGCAGTCAAAACTGTTACGGCATTACCAGACGCAGCATGACTAGCGAACAACGCTTCGAATGTTTCCAAAGTAAACAACGGCGCGTCTCCAGAGGCAATCAAAGTCATCCCTTGCTTGTCACCCAATTGTGGTTCTGCCATCAAGATAGCGTGACCAGTTCCCAATTGTTCTGCTTGCAAAGCAATCGCACTACGATCACCAATCACTTCTTCAACACGTTCTGCGCCATGTCCAACAACTGTAACGATATCGGATACCCCAGCACGTTCACTTGTTTCCAAAACCAATTCAACCATTGGCTTACCACCAACTTCGTGCAATACCTTAGGTAGGTCAGACTTCATACGAGTTCCCTTACCTGCAGCCAAAACAATCACATAACGTTCCATAATAATATTCTCTCCCTCTCCTAATCCTAATACCTAAGCATTATTAAATATTGTGCAACCCCATAGGTTCGTTGCCAATATAGATTTCAGTTGCATAGTTCCCAGGTGCAACTGTAACACCGCCATTTTCTTGGTTCGCATCAACGCGCACTAATGATGTGTACTTATCAATGACACGACTTTCTGCGTATCCTTCAGCCACAACAGCAGTTCCCACTACTTGACCTTCGAATTCCTTAACTAGTGAGGCCATTCCACGAATAGTTCCACCAGCCTTCATAAAGTCATCCACAATCAAGACGCGAGATCCCATTGGCAATGAACGACGAGATAATTCCAACTTTTCAAGACGTTGTGATTGTCCAGTTACATAGTTCACTGACATCGTTGGTCCTTCTGTTACCTTAGTGTCATCACGCACGATAACAAAAGGTACATTCAGCTCATTAGCTACCGCTTGCGCGACTGGCACACCCTTAGTTGCGGCAGTCATCACGGCATCAATTGGTTCACGTAGGTATTGTGTCGCAATCAAGCGCCCAATGTGATTTAGCATACGTGGATCACCCAACAAGTCTGACAGATAAACATAACCACCAGGTAGAACACGCGTATCGTCATCAATGGCATTTGTCATTGATAGGATAAATTCATCTGCTTCTTCGCGTAGCATGTATGGTGTGAAGCGCGCTCCACCAGCTGCACCAGAAATGGTTTCTAGCAGACCAATTCCTCGTTCTTCAAATGTTTTCTTCAAGATTGTTAAATCTTCAGAGATAGATGACTTAGCACTATCATATCGGTCAGCAAAGTATGACAACGATACAAGTGTGCGAGGTCGTTCTAATAGGTAATAGGTCATATCAATCAGACGACCACTACGACTAGTTTTCATAATACAATTCCTCGAACGTTCGGTTATTTTTCTAATAAGTGGTCTAATTATAGCACATTCGTTCAATATATGACGTAAATTATAAGCAAAACACGAAAAATACACCCAAAATAATTCATTTTAGTATTCTTAAATAATTAAAACGCGCAAAGGTTAATTAACATTATGTGAAAACCCTTTCATTTGGTATAATTATTCTTATTACTTAAAAAAGTAAACTGCTATTTGGGATGGAGGTGTATTTATGGCTATTGAACGCCCAGAATTAATTTTAACTATCGATCAAGGGACTACTGGTACACGTGCCGCTCTCTTTAATCACAATGCGCGTCGTGTTGCGACATCATCTACGTCATTAACACCCATCGTCCCCCACGCTGGATGGCAAGAACAAAACCCTCTAGAAATTTGGGGATCTGTTCAAACCACTATCGCAGATGCGCTAATCGATTCAGGCGTACGCGCAACTGAAATTAAAGCGATTGGAATCGCGAGCCAACGTGAAACAACATTGATTTGGAACCGGCAAACCGGTCAGCCTATTTACAATGCCATTTCTTGGGCTTCTGTCCAAACAAAAGACATCACTAAAAAATATATTAAAGCTGGTTTGAGTGAATTAATTCAAACACGCACCGGATTACCATTAAGTCCATACTTCTCGGCAACGAAAATTCGTTGGATTTTAGATCATGTTGATGGCGCACAGGAAGCTGCGGAAGCTGGTGAATTAGCATTTGGTACTGTTGACACTTGGCTAACTTGGCAACTAACAGGTGGAACTGTACATGTTACAGACACAACCAACGCCTCTCGTACCATGTTGATGAATTTAGAGACGCTCACTTGGGATGATGAACTCTTGGAATTATTTAACATCCCTCGTAGCCTATTACCTGAAATTCATCAAAGTAGCGAAATTGTTGGGGAAACTAGCCCTGTTCAATTCTTTGGTACAAAAGTACCGATTGCTAGCTTAATCGGAGACCAAAATGCATCGCTTGTTGGTCAACTAGGACTAAGTGCCGGTGATGTGAAAGCTACTTATGGAGCCGGGGCCTTTTTGATGATGAATACCGGTGATGAAATCATCCATTCTAAACATGGTCTAGTATCTACCATTGCATATCATGTCAACGATCATCCCGTCCACGCACTCGAAGGTTCTATTTTCTCTGCAGGAACTGCAGTGCAATGGTTAAATGACCAATTGGGCTTGATCGACAATCAGGTTGATGCTTGGCGTGCAGCAGAAAAATCAATAAATCAAGATGAAGTATATGTCGTGCCCGCATTTAATGGTTTGGGTGCACCTTATTGGAATCCTCATGCACAAGGGTCTGCCCTTGGCCTAACATTAGGTACTACCAAGAATGACTTCATTAAAGCAACACTACAATCAATCGCCTACAGTACTGCAGACATCTTAAACACCATGTGCCTAGAAGCCAACATCCAGCCGAAAGCTTTACTAACAGACGGTTCTGTATCCCGTAATCCATACTTGATGCAATTCCAATCTGATATTGCTGACATCCGTATCGATCGTGCCATGGATGAAGATGCAACAGCCTTAGGTGCAGCCTTTTTGGCCGGCCGTACAATTGGTTTTTGGTCAGATATTGCAGATATGACTCATTACCTGGAAAAAGGACGTCAATTCACTGCAAATATGCCTGAAGAAAAGCGTACACATTTATTAAACGGCTGGCATGCCGCCATCCAAAGTACGCAGGCATTTACACAAGAAGACTAGTCACTCATTCACACTGAATTATCACTGCAAGCCAACAAGATTAAGATAGCGTTTACATCAAAAAAAGTTTATAATAGGCTATGTAAATGCCCCATTTAGTATGGGACGAGTTGGTTATGGGAAACATTAATTTTTTTGCTAAAAAGGAGTCGTTATCGTGCCTGAAGAAATCACAACATTATTGACATTTTTCGGTGGAACTGGAGACCTTGCAAAGCGTAAGCTTTACACTTCAGTCTACAACCTCTACAAGAAGGGCTTCCTTCAAGAGCATTTCGCAGTAGTTGGTGCTGCACGTCAAGACCTAACGAACGACGAATTCCGCCAAATGGTTCGTGAATCAATCGCTAGTTTCGTAGAAGATCAAGATAATGCTGAAGCATTTATCTCACACTTCTACTACGTCAACCAAGACATCACTGATCCAGCATCATACAAGCCTATGTTGGACTTGAACAATGAATTGGATGCCAAGTACAGCTTGAAGGGTAACCGTATTTTCTACATGTCAGTTGCCCCTCGTTTCTTCGGTACTATTGCTAAGTACTTGAAGTCAGAAGGTCTATTGACTGAAAACGGTGAATTTAACCGTTTGATGATTGAAAAGCCATTCGGTGTTTCTTACGATACAGCTGAAGAACTACAAGCTGAATTGGAAGCTGCCTTTGATGATGATCAAATCTACCGTATCGACCACTACCTTGGTAAGGAAATGGTCCAAAACATCGCACCTATCCGTTTTGGTAACAACCTAATCGATAACGCCTGGAACAAGGATTACATCGACAACATCCAAGTAACACTTTCAGAAGTGTTGGGTGTTGAAGAACGTGCCGGTTACTACGATACTTCTGGTGCTTTGCGCGACATGATCCAAAACCACACTATGCAAATCATTGGTTGGTTGGCCATGGAAAAGCCTGAAAACTTCACTGACAAGGAAATCCGTGCTGCTAAGAACGCGGCATTCGATTCATTGAAGATTTACTCAGCTGAAGAAGTTGCTGAAAACTTCGTCCGTGGACAATATGGTGAATCTGCTGATGGTAGCCAACGTCGCTACTTGGATGAACCAGATGTTCCTGCTGATTCACAAAACAACACATACGTTGCAGGTAAGTTGCAATTCGATATGGATCGTTGGGAAGGTGTGCCTTTCTTCATCCGTTCAGGAAAGCGTCTTGCTGCTAAGCAAACTCGTGTTGACGTTGTCTTCAAGAAGGATGCCAACATCTTCGGAATGGCTGGTGACAACTTGGTAAACCCAGTGCTTTCAATTCTTATCGACCCAGTTGGTAAGGTTGAATTCACAATGAACGCCAAGAAGGTTTCTGAAAACTTCGAACTACGTCCAGTTAAGCTAGAATGGCAAGTATCTGCTGAAGACAAGGCCATTACTCCTGAACCATACGAACGTATGATTCACGATGCAATGGACGGAAACGGATCAAACTTCGCTGACTGGAACGGTGTTGCCGTTGCATGGAAGTTCGTTGACGCCGTACAAAACGCTTGGGATAACTCACGTGCAGACTTCCCTAACTACGTTTCAGGTTCAATGGGACCTGCCGCAGCTGACGAATTGTTGGCTAAGGATAACGCATCTTGGATCTTCGAAGGATAATCTAAGGTCAAAACAAAATTAAGAATGCCTGGAAACTTAGGTTTCCAGGCATTTTCTTTTACTCACAAAAGCATCAATATTGGATTGAAACTGAATAATCACAAAAGGCGCAATAGTTAATACTATTGCGCCTTTCTCATGTTTATAGACTAGTAAAATCAAAGACCATACGGCCTGTAATGTTGTTATTATGCATTTCATCAATGACATCATTGATATCACGAATATCGGCACGTTGCACAATTGGCTTAACCTTCTTTTGTGCACCAAATTCGAATGCTTCGGCTAAATCAGTACGCGTTCCAACAAGTGAACCGGTTACTGAGATACCATCCAATACTGTTTTAACGATATTTAGATCCATGTCACCTTGTGGCAAAGCAACCGCAACTAACTTCCCCATTGGGCGTAGTGATTCTACCGCTTGATTAAACGCTTGCGCATTAACGGCAGTCACTTGGGCATTGTGAACACCACCCGTTTTAGCTTGAATCACCGCTGGTACATCTTCTGTCTTACGGTTAATCAAAATTTCGGCCCCATTTTGGTGCGCTGCTTCTAACTTCTCTGGATTACCATCAACTGCAACAACTCGTGCACCAAATACATTGTGTGCATATTGCACCGCAAGGTTCCCCAAGCCACCTGCTCCAACAACTGAGACCCATTGTCCTGGCTTCGTTTCTCCAACCTTCAAAGCCTTATACATTGTCACACCAGCACAAGTGATTGAAGAGGCTTCCATTGGATCCAAACCATCTGGCACCTTCACTGCATACTTCGCATTAACAACTGCCTGTTGTGCCATTCCACCATCAATTGAGTAACCAGAGTTGCGAACTTTACGACAGAATGTTTCATTTCCTGTATTACAGAATTCACAGTTTCCACAAGCATCATAGAACCAAGCAACTGAGACACGATCACCTAACTTCAAGTAGTCAGACGCTCCTTCTCCAAGCTTAGAAACAATCCCAACACCTTCATGCCCGACAACTCGATTAAATTCGCGTGGATTAAATTCGTTTGGATTTCCAAAATCACCATTGGCAACATGCAAATCTGTATGACAAAGTCCACAATATTCCATATCAATTAACGCTTCCCCAAACGCCAATTGACGTGGTTGCCAATTATCGATTACATCAACATATCCATCTAACGTTTGTCGTACTACAGCTGCCTTCATGATTTTCTCCTCCAATTAACTTGTTAACTTTTTCACAATTAAATCATAACAAATATAATAAACGCATTCAAGTGAAAAAACTCACAATTTAACACAATAAAAAAAACAGCTCCTTATATAGAGCTGTTTCTTCATAAATATTTTTCTCGTTAATCTAATTCAATTGCTTGTCCGGCAGACAATGCGTAGATAAACACCTTTGGCTGTGGCATCCCCATCGCAATCAATGCTTGAGCATAGATATTTAATTGGCCAGCATAACGTTTCTTCAACAAAGCGCCTTCTTCTTGCCCATTAATGCGATCAGTTTTGTAGTCAAACATCCAAACTTCGTCACCGACCTTAAAGTATCCGTCAATAATTCCGTGGACTAATACACGATCATCGCCATCAAAATTCTTGTATAACATATTTCCATCTAGCAAAAGTGAAAATGGCACTTCACGTTGTAACGTTGCTTGATTTGCAAGCATCATTTTCCCTAGTTCAGAATCAGTAAAGAACTTCACGACATCCGTAACTCGCACTTCTTGCGCAATGGCTTTTTCTAACAATCCCGTTGCGACAAGACTATCCAACAGACGTTGGACACTGGCTTCATTCGGTACACCTTGTGACAAATCCAAGCGTTGTAAGACTAAGTGAGTTGCCGTTCCAATTGCCGCCGCGCTTGGTTGTATCGTAACTTCTTGCATAAACTTTGGCTTTGAGAGTTCAGCATCCACAAATCGCAAACCTGTTTGCTCTTCTGGATCCAAACGTTTATCAGCTAGAACACGTCCTTCTGATAAATCAGGATCTTCGAACAAACGCTTAATTTCAGACACAGATTGATATGCCGTTGCATGGGTCGCAGAATCAAACTTATAATCATAGTCCAAAATCGGACGCCAATTCGTCACATCTACACTCGTCATTACTGGCGACTCAGTCGTTGCTTCTGCCTGTAACGTTGGTGCGTATTGTTCCTTTTCAACTTCTTGTAGTTCAAGGAAAGTCTTGGCTTCAATCTTGAATTGCATCTTGTTGGCTTCGAATTTTTCGGCTGACTCATCATCTGATTTTACCAACTCACCCTTCGGAGTTAGCGGCTTAATGTCTAATAAGTCCACTTCGCCATCAGTTACTTGTGTTCGCGCCTCAACGTCTGGATGACGAAGCAATGCCATACCCGCTAAGTCCATGTATGACTTTCCTTGTAGACGAACCCATTCTGGTAACATCCAATCTTGACCATGTTGGCTTAACTGCCATTTATCTAACATTTGTTTCGCCGTGTCATATGAACCAACCAAGAACACTTCTTGTTCAGCACGGGTTAAGGCAACATACAGAACACGTAATTGTTCGGCAAAGGCGCCTTTTTGACGCGCGGTCTTAACGACTTCACGTTGAATCGTTGGTAATTCCAATTGATGTTCAGTATCAATATAATTCACACCTGCTCCAGCGTATGCATCAACTAAAACATCACCCTTAACTTCATTCGTTGAAACCATATCACGTGTACTGTTCAACAAGAAGACGATTGGGAATTCCAATCCCTTAGAACGATGAATTGTCATCAATCGAATACTGTTATCAGTGACATTCGCATCTGCGACACCTAGATCACGTTCTTTTTCTTGCAACTCTGTAATATAGCTGACGAATTGATACAAACCAACAAAGTTAGATTGTTGGAAGCTAGCTGCACGTTCATATAATGCATGCAAGTTTGCTTGGCGTTGTGGCCCCGATGACAACCCACCCATGTAGTCTAACCAACCAGTTGTATCAAATATACGCCAAACTAAATCAACTAATTGATTTTGCGTTGCCAAAACTTTAAATTCGGCTAAGTGCGCCATAAAGCGAGCAACTGTTGCTTTCGCATTCGCCATATCCTTTTCCGGCATATCCGCTTGCGCTAAATCAGCAATCTCACTTTCGTGGAACTTAACCAACGCTTGATAGAAATCACCTTGACGGTCTTGGAGACGAATCAAGGCTAAATCATTTTCATTCAAGTCGTACATTGGTGAACGCAATACCGCTGCCAACGGAATATCTTGATGTGGATTATCAATCACACGCAATAAACTCAACATGACTGAAATTTCTGTTGTTTGGAAGAAGTTCTCGGTCCCATCAACGGCCAATGGAATATCTAGCTTATTGAAGACATCAATGACATCTAAGTTTTGCAACTTCGTTGGTACCAAGATGGTGATATCTGAATAAGTTGGGCGACGTAATTCTTTTTCTTCACGATCAAAGATTAGCGTAGCTGGATCAGTCATCAATTCCTTGATTTTAGAAGCCATTAGACGTATTTGACCAATTGTACTTGAGTACTTATTTTCGCCTTCACCTTCATCACTTAAGTAAACCAATAATTCTGCATGCTTGCTTACTTCCTCTGGATAGTAATCTGCCCCAGCGACCAATTCCGCGCTACCTGTGTACTCCACATCCCCTAAGTTCTCGCTCATTACTTGCGCAAAAATATAATTAATAAACTTCGTCACATTTGGATGTGAACGAAAGTTTTCTTGCAATGTAATGACATCACTTTGTTCATCAATTGGATAGTCATGTAATTTACTTCCAAATAATGATGGATCAGCTTGTCGGAATTTATAGATTGATTGCTTAATGTCTCCCACTTGGAAAGTATTATCATCCCCAGCAATGCGCCCTAGAATTGCTTCTTGCAGTTGGTTAGTGTCTTGGTATTCATCGACCATCACTTCGCGATAACGACCTTGTAATTCAGTGGCCACTGCTTCTTGTTGCACGATTTGGAGCGCAAAATGCTCCAAATCATTGAAATCAACCGTCTTTTGAGCCAATTTCTCATCCAAGAAGGCTGCACGGAAAGTTTCTGTAAAGTCGACTAAGGCGCGCAGCGTCTTTTCTGCCCCTGCCAAGGCGACCTTTTGTCCTGCCTCGTCCAGCACAAAGTACTTAGCACGTAATTTACTTAGTTGATCAAGACGATAATCACGGCCGACTTTAACCGCATTCCATTCATTTTGCAGCTCAACCTCAACAGGATCCTTCTTATCAAAACGACTTGCCTTAGCCTTCGCATGACGGGCAGCACCCCATTTAGTTGGTTGTTCTGAATTGAGAATAAAGCGACGTAAGTCATCCCATGACAAATCTGGGTTAGCCAGCATTTGATTGGCACTTACAAAGAAGTCTGCATCATTTTCAAAGTTAGCTTTACGGTTTAACGCCGCTTCACTTTCACCAGTATCTGGCGCTTGGCGTAATGCCCGTTCTGCTTCAGTCGCTAATCCAGTTAACTCTTGCTTCAAGAGTGGCAATACTTCTGTTTGGTAGAAATCAGTTTGGGTAAACGGCTTATCGTGTTGGTAAGCGTCTGCTAACGCACCTAACCATTCAGACGTATCTGGTCGTGCCATCGCAAAGTTAAACAACGTAAACACGGCATTTCGTAATGGCCCATCATCTTGGCTGGCAGACTTAAATTGCGTTACCAACGCTTTGAATGAACCATCGTCGTCATTTTCATACGCATCATCTAACAAATTTTGATACACATTGTGCATCAACAAAGTACGTTCTGCATCATCTAACAAACGGAATTGTGGATCCAAATCAATGGTGTAGTGATATTGTTCAATCAAACGTAAAGCAAACGCGTGCAACGTTGAGATATTGGCAACATTCAACAAACGCAATTGCTTCAATAAATGTTGCCGTTGGTCGTCTTGTGCATCTTGTAATGCTGTACGAATTTCCTTTTCCAAACGTTCCTTCATTTCGGCTGCAGCAGCTTCCGTAAAGGTAACAATCAAGAATTCATTGATGTTTTCGCCTGCTAACAAGCGTTGCAACACACGTTCAACAAGAACACGCGTCTTTCCAGACCCGGCTGAGGCTGAAACTAGAATATTCTTCCCTTTGGTTTCAATCGCTGCTGATTGAGTCGGTGTAAAATTCATTCTTCTTCCTCCATCTCTTCTTGCATGAATTGCAATGCATCAGCGCGTTTCGTTGGGAATGCACTAATATCGTTATATTGATTTCCAATCGCCGCATCAAACATCATAACTGGCTTGTATGGACTATTCGTTAGTCCGGTTGATTCATTACCTTCTTTAAACGGTGTTAAGGCGAAGTTTCCCGTCAGAATTTCATTTCCAATACGACGAATTTGATAATCATTGAACGTCGTCAAAATATCTAATTCATCTTCATCATAGGTATTGTTTCCAGTCTTACTAATGGCACCCGTTTTGGTGCGTGAGAAACCATATAGACTAGGTTGCCCTTCTTGTGGTTCTAGCGTTTCAAGATAGGCGTCATCCTTCGTTAATACTCCAGCATACTTGGCATTGGTGGTTTGAACTGATTCACTAGCAGTCACCAATTCAGCCCAATTGTCAGTCGTTGATAAATCAGTCGCTTTAATCCAAGGTGCTTGTGCATTCCAATATAGTGCCCCACCAACTGGTGTCTCACTATTTTGCGACAGTGCCGCCCAGTACGTCATCAATTGTAATTCAAGCCCTGCGATAACCTTGTTCAACTTAAAGTCACGTGCACTTGATTTGTAGTCCACCACGGTCACGAATTCTTGATCACCCGACTTCATAATATCCATACGGTCAATCTTTCCACGTAGCGTCAAATTACCATTATCTAGTGTGTACTTAACGGGTGGTAATCCATCTTCACCCAAACCAAAGGTTGTTTCAACACCAATTGTTTGTACACGATGGTTTGTTGGTTGACCACGCTTCATCTTCAAAATCGTATTCGCCACTTGATTAATCATTTGTTCCGTCAAATAAGTCATTTGCGCAGAACTCTTAAAGATTTCTAGCGATGCATCATCCCCATTCAAGATTGTATGCATTGAGTCTGCAACACGCGTTTTAATTTCAGCGTCTGATAATTCGCCTAACACCTGATTCTGCTGAATCAATGTCATAAAGAAGTGCTCAAAACCTGCGTGAATGAAAGTTCCCTTATCCGCGGGTGTCAGTTGCAAGACTTGGCGTTCTTTCAGCTTCAGTCCATATGATAAGAAGAATTCATATGGGTTGCGTGCATACGTTTGTAGACGTGAGACTGATAACTTTAAATCACGACCAAAGATGGCGTCCACCAAATTCATAGATAGCGCTGAAACCTGGTTATGGTATGACAGACTCTTCATCAAATTCATTGTCATCTTCGGTTCTAGTTGAGAGACTTGTTGTTGCACACTTTGCCAGGCCGCACTTACTGGTAATTTATTCAATTGCGCCATTTGTGCCATACGAATCACATGCGCCAATGTTGTTGCGGGTGAGCCCACGAATTGGGCCACATCATCACTCGTTGGATCTGGTAAGGCCGCAAATGCCTTTACTGCAAGGTTCTTATAGTGTGCTTGCAGACGCACTATGTAGCTAGAAGCACTTAATCCACTATCACCATCACTAGTTGGATATGACCAAATTAGACGATTAGTTGTACTCATCATCGCGTTATACATCAAAAGTGATTCTTCAGCCATCTGTTTATCTGCGGTATCACGTAATTTTGCGGATTCTGGTAATAGCGGTAGTAATGTTTCACGATCACCATCATTCAAAATTGCCTTCGTGCGTGTTGTTGCGGGCAATTGTTGCGCAGTGGCGCCAAAGATAATGGCTGTCTTATAGTTTTGTCCTTGCACGATTCCACTTTCAGTAATACGCACTTGGTCCATCGTAGCTGGAATACCTGTATAAGTAGCACTATCAAATCCGGCGACTAACGTTTCACGTAAGTCAGAGATCGACATCTTTTCATTTCCAAAGATATCCACAAAGTCATCTAATAGGTTCATCAACGTTTGCCAAACTTGTTCTGGTTGTTGTCCACGGAACAAGTCTCCTTGTTCAATCGCTTCATCACGCCAGCCTAACAATCGATCACTCACCCCATTTTCGGTTAAGAAACGGTACAGGTGACGCACCATCATCTCTGTGTTTTGCGCATTCTTCATTGTTTCTAAGAACGGTACGATGACTTGGCTCACTTGCTCATGAATCAAAGCCAATTGGTGATTACGGAAAGATAATTTTGCTTGAGCTGATTCATTATCAACCGAGGCTGCTTTCCAGTCATATTGCCATGCGTCATCTGATGTCCATTGCCATCCTTGAATGTTCTTAGCTAACACATAGTTTTCAGTAATTGCTAATGCTTCACGATATTCTGTAATTTCAATCTCACTTGGTACTAACAATTCATTCTTCAACA
Organism: Weissella ceti; assembly: GCF_018394055.1. Taxonomy (NCBI): domain Bacteria; kingdom Bacillati; phylum Bacillota; class Bacilli; order Lactobacillales; family Lactobacillaceae; genus Weissella; species Weissella ceti. The sequence continues at coordinate 46,974 of NZ_CP074441.1, read as the reverse complement.
ATTGCATGATTGTCCGTGTCGTTAGACGTTCCAAGCCCAATAGTTGCTTAATAAACGCAACCAATGGATGCGTGTTCATTTGCTTATCCGCATCCATAAAGTATGGAATACCCATACGCTTAAAAATCGCAGGAATCATGTTCGTGTATGGGTTCAAATCACGAGCCATCAATAGATAGTCACGATAACGTGCGTCGCCAGTGGCGACTTCTTGACGAATTTGACGCGCCATTTGTTCAATTTCTTGGTAGGCCGTATTTGATTGCCACACCAGTAGTTCATCATTTTGCACAATACCAGCTTCAGTCGGTACTCCTGTTTGTTCATAGTGAATCCAGAAGTCTTCTACACTATGCATAGTTGTACTCATTTGACGTTGCGCATCAATCCCAACAACATTGGTTTCAATCCCTGCATCTTGCGCCACATATTGGAAGCGACGCCCTAATACCTTCGGTTTAAAGAACAAGTCATTTTCATCTGTTTGCGCTTCACGTAAGCTTGCTGATCCTGCATCTGATGGCAAAGCTAAAGTAACGTTAGCTGCTTCCGTAATCAACGACTCAACGACCCCGGCTTCTCCATTGGTCATTTGTGAATAACGGTTAATAAAGAAATGATGCTTTGATAGATCGACTTTATCGGTACGCAAAAATAACTTCAGTGCTTGAAGTAGGTCTGAATTCAAATAGCGTCCTTGTTTTTGTAGATAATCTTCTAAGCGTTCCCCAATTAAGCTCAAATCATGCATCTTACGTTGCAAAGTTTCAGGTGTCTGATCATCTTCACTTAATGCGGTCACTTCATCCCAAGATAAGTTGGCTTGTTTAATTTCTAATAATTGGTCTGTAAATTGACTGATAAATCCTGGCTTCGACAACATGTTGCCATACAGTGCCAATTCATCTTTAGCGTCACGTAAAAGTCGTTGCACTAACATAGCTAAACCGTCTTTTGAGACATTCGCATTTTGATACAACGCATCATCTTGCATGTAATACCAGGCCAGACGGCTCAATGAAAATACTTGTACTCGTGGTACTGCAATTGCACGGCCTTCATGCCCCATCATTTTGGATAGTCGTGTTAAGACATTAATTTCACTTTCAAACTTGATGTGGTTAGGCACAATATAAAATAATTGCGCTTCTGGATCAGCTTCCAGTAACTGTTTCATGTCCTCTAACAAGGCATATTCATGATCAGCACTAGCTGTGCCGAACTTCAAATTTAACATTTTGCCACCCTAGCCCTTTCTTAAGACAACTCATGACACTCTATCCCATATAATTATGTAGCTGTTTTCCGTATCAATTATTCCACTTACTAGTATAACAAAATACGAAAGTTTCCTTGGGTATTCACCGCATACTTTAGTCATAAAATTAATTGGATTGACGTACAAAAAATGATGCCCTTTTGTTTCAATACTAAAGTTGCTTTCAATGTAAAGTACCAAGTGCATCATAAACCCGTCATATTCAGTATAATGAGTATAGAAGTTCACATTTTAATGAATAGAGGTCTTTAATATGAGTCAATCACTTACCCAAACACTGGCAGAATTCATCCCCGTTGAAAACATTCCAGATGCCATTACCAAGTTAAAGGGACACCTTGATTACCTGAATGAGACTGACACAGCCTTACGCTTTACGCACATCCAAGAAAAATTTTCAGAAATTCTAGCCATGCCTTTAAACGAAGTTGATAGCCAACACATTCTATCGGTTTTAGTCGAAGATGGCTACGATGATATTTTTGCTCGTTTGCTAAATCTAACATCGCCTGATGATTTACGCGACTTTTTAACAGACATCGCACCTAATGATGATGCCGCAGATATTCAAGACCAGTTCTTAACCTTCATCGAAACACACAGAGATTTAGATACTGACTCGCTCCTATCTGAAATCTATGCCTTCACACCAACACTATTTAACGATGCCATTTCATCCGATCAAATTGATGTGATGTTATATCTCGCTACGTTCATTTCGGATGAATACGCAACATTAATCGAACCTCTAATTGAAACGCAAATGGCACCTCCAACATTAGAAGAAGAACTAGCCACGTTCTTACCCACCAAGGACATTGAACAAGCACTCAACACGATTACGGATTACCTTGCTGAGAAAATTGCCGCCAAGGACCCCATCCGTGTCCCTCATGTCTATGGCGATTTTCTATCAATAGTTAGTCCTGAAATCACACATGAACAAACGAAACGTATCTTAATGATTGCATCAATGAACGAAGAATATTCAGAGCCGTTTTCAGAACTGTTATTGTTTGCGGAGGATGATTTAACTGAATTCATTAAAGTTCTGGTCGAGCCTGAAGAAGTTGAAAACAGTCAGGCAGCCTTCCTAGCATATCTTGAAAAACAAAAAGACGTCGATTCAGATACATTCATGGATAATGTTTATGGGGACGTGAAAGAATTATTCGACTTCTCCATCACTGATGATGATGTAGATGCGTTACTGTACTATGCAATGTTTGTTTCGGATGAATATCGCATGTTATTAGATAACTTGCTTTCATACTAAAAACGTAAGCCCAATTGAGCGTAATCACTACAGGTATATCCAAAATTAAGTAAATAAAAAAGCCGTAAACATAGTATTAAAACTGTGTTTACGGCTTTTCTGTTTTTCGAAACATCACACACTAATCATTTAGTATTTATGTTCCTTCAACATTTTCTGAACAGACTTCTTCCCACCTAGCATGCGATTAAGCTTGGTTTGTTCAATCATTTTGGCATTCATGCCATCGTATTCAGATTCTAATTGTAGCTTTTGATAACTATCTAATCGTTTCTCTGATAACGTTCCATTTTTAATCGCCTTTTTTACGGCACATTTAGGCTCAGACGTGTGGGTACAATCATTAAATTTACACATGTTAGCCAAGTCATCAATATCTTCGAATACCTGAGAGATATCTGCTGCACCAATACCAAGTTCACGCATCCCCGGTGTATCAATAACCATACCGCGATAATGTGGTAAGACATACAAGTCACGTTGAGTTGTTGTATGTCGGCCTTTATCATCATTGCGTAATCGATCTGTGGTAATTTCACCACCAGTCTTAAAATGATTGATTAATGTCGACTTCCCAACACCGGATGATCCAACAAAGACTGACGTTTTACCTGATTCAAGATGTTTTTCAATCTCTGCATAGCCATTTTCAGCTGCATTGGTTGTACAAATAACGGAAACACCAATCGCAACTTCTGCTATTTCAGCTAACTTATCATCTAAGTCGGCACACAGGTCGGTCTTGGTTAAGATGATATACGGCATTGAACCACTGTTCCAAGCAATTGCTAGATAGCGTTCTAATCGTCGTAAATTATAGTCTTCATTCAAAGACATACAGATGAAAATCTTATCAATATTCGTCGCAATCAATTGTTCTTCTGACGAATCCCCGGCACTTTCACGTGCTAAGCGACTTTTACGTGGCAGAACTTTATGAATAACGGCTTGGTCAGTGTTATCAGTCATTGCATCTAACACGACGAAGTCGCCTACGGCCGGATATTCACTTAGTTGTGTCACCTGATATGCAAATTTCCCAGAGACTTTGGCATACGTTTCACCATTTTCTGTCAAAACTCGGTACAAGTTCTGTGCCTGTGATGAAACACGCCCAATAATCTGTTTCGCATCAAGATCAACCTGATTTTCTGCTGTAAATCCAATATTTTTTAAAGTAGATGTAGTCAATTTATTATTCCTCCAAAAGTCTATGCAAACTTATGAGAGGCCAATTGCATTTTGATCTGATTATTTTGCAAGTGCCTCTCGGCGCATTACAATATCCTTCTGTGTGGCAGTCATTTTAAACATAAAAAGTGCTCTCCTTCTTTGACATGCTTGCTAGCATAGCACAGTAAAAAATACATGTCAAAATTGCTCCATCTAATTGATTAGCCCATCATTTTCAATCCAGAAGGGTGCGTATACAACGCCTTTGATCTTATCCTTGGGTACGAATCCCCAAGCACGACTATCATTTGAAATCGCGCGGTTATCTCCCATCACAAAATATGAATCTGCGGGCACTTTATTAACCGTTGTTGGTGCTAGCCAATTTTGTTGTTGTGACAAACTCGCTAACGTAAATCCTTGGCTGGCTAGGTCTCCTTGCAACATATCTAGTGTGCCATTAATTTTTTGTGGTTCAGTTAAATAGTTTTGTGGATCTTTCACACCATTTACAAACAAGTCACCTTCGTTAGTGTAAGTAATCTCATCACCTGGCACCCCGATTACACGTTTTACATACAGCTTTTGTTTCTGCCCTTGAGCTTTTGGATCAACACCGTTTGCTTCAAATAGAATGACGGCATTGCGCGTAACATCTTTGAACTTCAGGGCTACAACTTTATCTCGATCATGAAGATTGGGTTCCATTGATTCCCCATCTACCGTCACAATCGTTAATACAAATGCGTTAAGTAGCAACGCAATTCCGCAGCCAACTACCAATGGCATAACAACGCCAAAAATCTTTTTCAATACATTCATTTCTAAATATCCTTACTTTTTTGATTACTCTTTCGGCTCAATGACCGCTTATGTGCTTTATCTCTAACTTAGAAAAAAGACCTCAAAATAATTTTTGAGGTCTTTTTTAATTATAAATTATTGTACGTTATTCTTCTTACGGTAGTAGTGGTAGACTGGCAAACCAAGTCCAACCATAACCATTGAAATCATAACGCTTTGGAAGTCGGATTGAAGGGTTGAGATCAATACGAACATCGCTCCACCAATCGCAACCAATGGTGTGATTGGGTACAAAGGTGTCTTAAACAATGGGGCTTCTTGTGTATCTGGGTTCTTCTTGCTTTGACGACGTAGAATAAAGATTCCAAAGAATGCCGCTGTGTAGAAAATCCAGATAGTGAAGATAGCAATGTCAGATAGACGGTCAGCTGAGTTAGTGAACAAGGCAATTGACATAGCTATTGCCGCAACTGAAAGAATTGCCGCAATTGGTTCTTGTGTCTTCGCGTTCAAACGTGACAAGTACTTAGGGAACAATCCGTCCTTTGACATTGCGTATGCCATACGAGGGAAAGCAATCATCTTACCATTCAATGTTCCCCACATTGAGATGATGATTGTGATACTCAAAGCACGTCCACCAAATTCACCAAAAGCTTGTGTAGCCATTACGAATGTTGAGTTGTTTTGCAAAGCAATGATTTGTTCTGCTGGCAACGCACGGTAAACAGCGTAAGTAACACCAACGTAAGCCAATACGATGATTGACACACCGTAAACGATTGAACGCGGCATGTCACGACGTGGGTTCTTTAGTTCTCCTGCCAAGTTAGATAGCAAGATCCAACCATCATAAGCAAACAAAGTTGCCAAAACGGCCATTCCGAATCCACCCTTAGCTGTAGATGTTAGTTGTGTCACAGTTTGACCCAACGCATCAACTTGTCCAAAGAACAATCCGTATCCAATCAATAGCACAATCGGAATCATCTTAATTGATGTCGTGATTACTTGGAAAGCAGCCGTAACGCGGTTTTCCAAAACGTTAATCAACACCACCAACATGATGTATGAAATCGTGATCCAACGAGCTGCTTCTGTAGGCAATCCCAAGAAGTTCGCTGTCAGGAAGGCAGCATATCCACCAATTGAAGCAATAACAGCCGGTGCATACACGATAACTTGCATCCAACCAGTTAAGAATCCAGCTGCTGAACCATATAGTGATTCGATGTAGCTGTACAATCCACCAGTCTTTGGCAAACGAGCAGCAACTTCTGAAATAGTCAATCCAGCCGCCAAAGTAATGATACCTCCGACGATCCATGCTGCTAATCCAGCAGTTGTGCTTCCTGCTTGTTCAAGAACACTCGCTTGCTTAAAAAATACACCTGATCCAATAACAGTTCCGATGACCAAAGATAATCCTGACCACAGACCCATTGAACGCTTTAGTTTGACACCTTCTGACATAACTCCAACCCCTTAATGTGTTCATTCTGAACATTGATAACGTGTATTACTGTAAAACGTTTCACATTTGATTACAGCAACATTCAACGTCACCTAGAATAGCACACCTTTCTTGCATAACGCAAACATTAAAATTAAAAAAGGGCTTTTTTTACCACTTTTTTTCATATAGCTGAATGATTGTACGTTTTGTTTTTCGTATAGTTCGTGTTTAACCGAAATATCGCTTGTTTTGAAAAATAAATATCGTACCTATTCACTGCGTTCTTTTGGTGAAAAACAAATAGTATAATCACTTTTTGCTATAATGAATAACAATAGAAAGGTGGTTTGATTATGGCTAGTAAGTATCCAACCTTGGAACTCATTGGGATTGTTTTAACGCCCACAAATAATGGTGGTTTCGCTCCCAAAGAGCCCATTTCCGTACATAGTTGGCGTATCGGGAAACATACGAAAGGTAAATTCAGTGCCCCTGGTCAGTTATTTCTAACTGAAAATCAACAAACAGTCGTAATTGTGGAGACTCGTCCTCTGAAATTTAATGCGCGTCATGACATTACACCGATGAGTCGTTTTCTCACAACTGCTTTAGATACTGAGACATTCAATAACTTGTTGAATAAGATTAACTAAAAAAGACGACAAAAAAAGACCAACGTATATCTACGTTGGTCTTTTTATCACGATTTAAAAATCAAATTACTTTGACTTCAACTCGGCAGTACCCTTAGCCCATTGTTGGATGTTGACAACTTCAGCAACACGTTGCTTCTTCTTAGTGTCGTTTCCAACTGGACGGCGGCTTGCCCATGAGTTATATGGTGACTTCATAGCCATAGTTAAATTCCTCCATCTAGTGTTATCGATAACCATATTATTATAGCTATTATTTAACTTAAGGTCAAATCAAATCGCTATATTTAGGCAATCAGCGTAGTTTTCCACGTGTTATGTCGAGTTATCCACATAAATCTATGGTTTTCCACAAGTTATCCACAGTTTTTTGTGGATAACTTTTTCTTTATTTTATTTAAAACGGCAACTTCTTGGCTAGCTTTTCAGCTCGAGGTCCAAGAACATCAACAGCTAATGGTGTCTTTAGTGCAGCAATTCCATAAATTGCCCCACCAAGTCCACCAACAATCAAGATAATAAACAATTGAACCAACTTACCTGTTCCAAGAACGCTACTTAGCATCATGCTAAATGGTAGAGTCACTGAGAACATGATTAAGCTCCACATCAAGATGATAACCAATGACTTATTGAATGGATCCCAATCAATACCGTAGTCACGGCTCAAGCGACGTAGTGCTAGGAAGATTCCCGCTGAGAATGCAATTGCTGTAGACATCAATGGTCCCATTCCAGCAAACGCCAATGTTAGTGGTACTTGTAGAATCAGCTTAGCAACGATAATAACACCCAACAATTGCACTGTTTCACGTAAACGACCAAGTCCTTGGTACATAGCCAAAACAACCATGTACAATCCTAGCACGATTGATGTGATACTTGCGTATTGCAACACTAGTGTTCCATTGTGGACGTCATTTGTGTTGTAGAACAATAGGTACAATGGTTGGGCGATAACTGCCATCCCCAACGCTGCCGGTACCATCACAAAGCTCAAAAGCTTCATAGCGTACGTAATACGATCACTAATGATATCGAAATCACGCGTTTCACGAGCACGCGCCAACAATGGCAAGGCTGTTTCAGCTAGTCCAACGGCTAGTGAAATCGTTAGCATCACCAACTTGTTAGAATTAAAAGCAAATTGCGCATACATATCTTGTACTGCTGTTGCACCAAATGAAGTAAAGGTCTTCATGATATTGAAGAATGTGTATTGGTCAATCAATTGTACCAAGGCAATTGCTGATCCACCCAAGATAACTGGGACAGATTGGCGAGCCATACGAATCATTAATTGACGAGTATCAACATCTTCTACTTGAATTGATTGTTCTGCTTGTCGGTTAAAGAAGTCACGACGACGAATCATACTGAAGATAAGTACCGCAATACCAGCTAACGCTCCCCAGAAGGCCGCAAAGGTTGATTGCACAGTTGCATCTACCCAACTACCATTCGTCGCAACCATAATCCAATAAGTCATTCCTAACATGTAGATAACACGGACCACTTGTTCCACAAACTGTGAAATAGCAGATGGCGCCATCATCTCATATCCTTGTAGGAATCCACGTAGCATGGCTAGGATTGGAATCACTAGGACTGCTGCGGTTAGCGAACGGATAACCAACACAACGTTTGGATCACCTTGAGCTAATAGTCCTGCGAATAGATATAGGAACAAGGCAGCTGCCGCTCCCATTGCTCCACCAAGCAACAAAGATTGCTTTAGGACCTGTTTAACAGTCCCAAATTCTTTCTTGGCACTGTATTCCGCCACAAGACGGGCAACAACGTTTGGTAACCCAGCCGTTGCAACCATCAAAGCCACACCATAGATTTGGTAACCTTGCGCGTACAATGAATTTGCTTGGTTAAAGTAGACGTTACCAATCATCGCTACCCAAGGAATGATATAAATCGCTCCAAGGAATCGTGACGCTAGACTTCCAATGGTCATCCACATTGACCCACGCAACATACGTGAAGCGGCGTTGGCTTCATCAAAGTCTGAGATTTCTTCCTCATCCCCATCTGAATCAAGATTGTCTAATTCTTGTTGCACTTGTGACAAGTCAATTAGGGTTGTTGCTCCCAAACGTGGGGCTTGGTCAACGAATTGATTACCAGCCACATAAGTTGGACCTTCAGGATCTGTAAAAATCAAATCTTCTGGGTTTGGCGCATCCTTGGCAAATGGGTCTGATACTTCATGAACATCAATTTCTTTTTGTTCAACTGGTCGAACCGGCAAAGTATTTAGTTGTTTGGTTTCTGTGTCTTCAGCAGACACTTTGTGGTCATTCTCATCAATCATCGGTTATTATCCTCTCCCAATTCTGATGACGTTACACAGACTCGAACTGTGATCTAAAGCTTAGGAGGCTCTTGTTCTATCCCGTTGAACTATAACGCCATAATCGTGACTGAAACCAGTCACTCAATTAGTAATTATACCTGATTTCACCTTAAAAAAATCACTATTCACCCGTAATTTTTATAAATGAAAACACGTCAATTTAAAAAATATCTTTTGGTATTTTATTTGATATACAAAAAAGACACCCTAAGGTGTCTTCATTTGTTTTATTTACACAACAATATTTACAAGCTTTCCAGGAACAGCGATCACCTTCTTAGGTTCTGCGCCATCCAACCACTTTTGGATTGTTTCATCCGCAAGAGCCAATGCTTGCATTTGTTCACGATCAGCGTCCGCAGGAATCATGATGTTGGCACGAACCTTACCGTTCACTTGCACAACCAACTTGATTTCTGATTCAACCAATGCCGCTTCATCGTATGTTGGCCAAGCACTGTAAGTCATTGTTTCTTCAGGGTGAAGGTATGACCATAGTTCTTCTGCCAAATGCGGTGCAATTGGGTTTAGCAATTGCAAGAAGCCTTCCATGTAAGCAACAGGAATCATATCAACCTTGTAAGCTTCGTTTACGAAGATCATCATTTGTGAGATCGCCGTGTTGAAACGTAGGTTTTCGTAATCGTCTGTTACCTTCTTAACAGTTTCGTTGTAGACCTTCTTTAGCTTTTCGTCATCCGCAGTTGTTACACGGTCACGTAGCTTGTCTTCTTCATCGATAAACAAGCGCCATACACGGTCCAACCAACGACGAGATCCAGCCAAACCTTCTTCAGACCAAGCAATTGATTGGTCCAAAGGTCCCATGAACATTTCGTACATACGAAGTGTGTCGGCACCATATTCTTCAACGACATCATCAGGGTTAACAACATTACCCTTAGACTTAGACATCTTTTCGTGGTTTTCTCCAAGAATCATACCTTGGTTAGCCAATGATTGGAATGGTTCCTTAGTAGGTACAACTCCTAGGTCGTACAATACCTTGTGCCAGAAACGAGCGTACAACAAGTGTAGTACGGCGTGTTCTGCACCACCAATGTACAAGTCTACTGATTGCCAGTAGTCAATAGCTTCCTTAGAAACCAATTCATCTTGATTGTGTGGATCCATGTAACGTAGGTAGTACCATGATGAACCAGCCCATTGTGGCATTGTGTTCGTTTCACGCTTTCCCTTACGTCCATTTTCATCCACGACATTAACCCATTCGTCTACGTTAACCAATGGAGATTCACCAGTACCTGATGGCATGATGTTATCAATTTCTGGCAATCGTAGTGGCAATTCGTCTTCAGGAACTAGTGTTGTTTCACCATCTTCCCAATGAATAACTGGAATTGGTTCACCCCAGTAACGTTGACGAGAGAAGATCCAGTCACGCAAACGGTAGTTCACACGCTTTTCACCAGCGCCGTTTTCAGTCAACCAAGTGATTGCGGCATCAATAGCAGTTGCCTTATCCATACCATCCCAGTCACCTGAGTTGATGTGTACACCGTCACCAGTGTAAGCAGCTTCTGTAATGTCGCCACCTTCGATAACTTGTACCATTGGCAATCCGTACTTAGTTGCGAATTCAAAGTCACGTTGGTCATGTGCCGGAACAGCCATAACAGCACCCGTTCCGTATGAAGCCAACACATAGTCCCCTACCCAAATTGGTAGTTCTTCACCGTTAACAGGATTAACGGCGTAAGCACCAGTGAAGACACCAGACTTATCCTTGTTCAAGTCAGTACGTTCCAAGTCAGACTTTGTTGCCAAAGTTTCCTTGAATGCTGCAACTGCTTCCTTTTGGTCATCAGTAACGATTTGTTCTACCAAATCATGTTCTGGTGACAACACTAGGTAAGTTGCGCCGTGCAATGTGTCTGCACGAGTTGTAAAGACTTCAACCTTTGCATCGTTGCCAACAACGTTAAAGTTAACGGCTGCTCCGATTGAACGTCCGATCCAGTTACGTTGTTGTTCCTTGATGGCGTCTGGCCAGTCTAGGCCATCCAAATCATCAATCAAACGATCTGCGTAAGCCGTAATCTTCAATGCCCATTGGCGCATTGGAACACGGTAAACTGGGAAGCCACCACGTTCAGTCTTACCATCGATGATTTCTTCATTGGCCACAACTGTTCCACCATTGTAGTCAGGGGCCCAGTTAACCATGATTTCATCTTCGTATGCCAAGTCCATCTTGTACAATTGTTCGAAGATCCATTGTGTCCACTTATAGTAATGTGGATCAGTTGTATTCACTTCACGTGACCAGTCGTATGACAACCCTAGGGCCTTCATTTGACGACGGAAGTTCTTCACGTTTTCACGTGTAACTGTCTTTGGATCTGTACCTGTCTTAATCGCGTATTCTTCAGTTGGCAAACCAAAGGCATCAAATCCCATTGGGTGCAAAACGTTGAATCCTTGCATACGCTTCATACGTGACACAATATCAGTCGCTGTGTATCCTTCTGGATGTCCAACGTGTAGCCCTTGCCCTGATGGGAATGGGAACATATCCATTGCAAAGTACTTTTCTTTATCGTGGGCGCTAGAAGTCTTGAACGTTTGGTTCTCGTCCCAATAGTGTTGCCACTTTTTTTCAATTTTTTGATGTTGATATGCCATTTTCACTAACCTCGCTTTAATTACTTAACTTTACCAAAAATCAGCGTTGCTTTCAATGTTCCGCAATTAATGTATGTACTAGTTTTGTGGTACACTAAGACCAATATCTTATCCGGAGGAAACGACATGCGTTCTGTTCAAAAATTAGCTCAAATCACGCTCGATGAAGCGATTCAAATCGGTGATTTAACCATCGATGCCACAATTAAACACGGTGATATCACTCGCTTTTTAGCTAGTCGTGTCGGCGAAGCCGGAAAAGTACTATCATTTTCTGAAACTAAGGCTGACATTGACGACGTTGCCACATCTCTTTTCCTAAGTGGGTTACACGAACGTGTTGACTTGATTAGCAAGCCTTACACAGATATTCCCAACTACCTAGACCCAACAACACCAATCGGTGCAGCAGTTTTCCAAATCACTGCCGAAGACGATCAAACAGCGCTACTAACGACTGTAAAAATGTTGTTGTTGAACCTAAAGGAAAACGGCATTATCTTATTATTGGCTGATCAAGTAGAGAGTATCGCTGATATTTCTGAATACGCCAAGAAATTACCAACTAATACTTACGAAGTAGAACAATTTACTGATTTGCTAATTGGTGAATCTGCATTGTTGCTACAACGTAAATAAATTAAAAAGCTAGTTAGACACAATGTCTGACTAGCTTTTTTACGACTTAATTATCTTGACGGATTTTAAGCATAAAAAAACAGATAACCCATATAAGTTATCTATTTATTTCGCTTATTTACGGTGTGTCATTTTAAAACGTTCAATAGACCAAACAATAACAATCACCATAATCGCAACCATTACTGGAACGGCAATCCAAGGGTTGTTGTTCTGAATGTTTTGCAATGCAACAACAAACAAAAACAACAATACCAACATATACGCTGTACTCTTTTTAATCTTCATTAGTTTCTTCTCCAGGAACGAATACTGCCACGGCTTCAACGTGAGCTGTTTGCGGGAATTGATCAAGTGGTTGAATATCACCATGTAGTTCAAATCCCTTATCTAGCATGTAACGTGCATCTCGCGCCATTGTTTCTGGGTTACATGAGATATACACAAAACGTGTTGGACGCATATCAACAACCGCATCCATCAATTCAGGAGTTAATCCTGGACGAGTTGGGTCTACGAAAACAACTTCAGGTCGAACACCTTCTGCATGCCACGCCTTCATTTGTGCAGGCGCATCCCCCGTCACAAAACGCGCATTTGTTATCTGGTTATTGGCAACGTTCTTTTCCGCATCTTCTACGGCACGCGCCACCCATTCAACACCAATAACTTCCTTCACTTGGTCCGCTACAGAAAGCCCGATCGTTCCAATTCCTGAATAAGCATCAATGATGGTGTCATTTTCTGTTAGTTCAGCTTTTTCGGCAGCCAAGGCATACAATACTTCAGTTGTTTGTGGATTAACTTGGTAGAAAGAGTTTGGTCCAATTTCAAAATCAATTCCTAGCAATTCATCATGAATCGCGTCGGCACCCCAAAGGGTACGATTGTCACCTGATGTCATCAAATGCAATGAACGTGGGTTATGGTTCAAGACAATACTCTTAATTCCTGGTACCACGGCCGCAATTTCTTCGGCAATTTCGGCTTCATCTTTTAACGTTGCCGTTTGCGTAACCAACACAACCATTGTTTCGTGGGTGTAGTATCCACGACGAACCATGATATAACGCATTTCACCTTGTTCTGTTAAATCAGAGTAGATTGATACTTGATGCTTATCCAAAACATCACGCACTAATCCAATCACTTCATCAATCACTGGATCATTCACGAAGTAATCTTCCAACGGCACAATTTCGTCTGGTGTTCCACGCTTAATAAATCCTGTTTCTAGGTGACCATCTTTATATTGCATAGGCACCACAGTCTTATTACGGTAATGAGTTGGATCTTCCATCCCAATTGTTGGCGCAACGGTCGCTGGTACATTTGCGCGTTCAAAAATCTTAGTCACTTGTTCTTGCTTCAACTTTAGTTGCGCAGGATATGACAAGTTAAGGTATGGTGCAATTCCAGTCATCAATAGATCATCGCGACCTGAATCAACACGATCTTCAGACGCTTCCACGACTTCTACCAAAACCGCACGCGCAAACTTACGATTAACTTGTGTAATTTCAAAGGTCACAGTTTCATTTGGATAAGCATTGTCTAGGTGAATTGGATATTCATCGACCATCACAATGGCTTGTCCATTATATTGTACTTCTTGTACAACACCAGTATGGTGCTCTCCCATCTTTACAGGGATATTTACTTTAGGTCTCATATTTCGCCATCTCAATCTCGATTAGTTATTTATCAATTATGCCACAAAACGCCTTTTAATAACATGGTTGCCGAATGTGTACTACGTCATCGAATAATATCGTCCAAATTCTGTTTATAAAATTATCTTTTTATCACACAATCATTATTCCGCTTTGACTGATCTCTTACTCTTATCAAGCCCAAACAATGCACGAATTGCGTCCCATTGCCATACTGCCAGTCCCACTAACATCACAATCATAATAGAACGAGCAACCGTCATAGTCAGATTCGCTTCTGTCCAATTCCACTCAAGCATTGCTACAACAATTGCTAATCCCCCCATAACACCAATGATACGTTCTAGACGCTTTGATGCTTCAGTTTCTGCCTTTTGTGCTGCAATTTCTTCTTGTTGAGCTGCCAATTTTTTTCGATGTGCAATCCATTGTTCTGCTACAACTAATCCAGCGCGACAAATTTGAATAAACACAAGTGATTGGCCTTCTGGAGCCAATGCTTTGAAATTATAAGGGGTGTCATCATCAGTAATTGAGATCTTACTAACAATATCAGCATCACCCATACGTTCATTCACCTCTAAGAAACCATCTGCACTTAAATGATTCAAAATAGACCTTAATGGATTAATCTTAGTTTCATTATCCCACTTCATACGATCAGCCTCATACGGCCACTTAGGTTCAAAGCCTTCCCCAACTTCTTCCCAAATGTGTGTATTGACTTCCTTCATCCGTTTCTTAAATTCTATATTACGATATAACGCATTAACACAAATAGCTTTCCCATCAGGTTTTTCCTTGTCTTCAGGCATTTTGTCAGCTGTTTCCGGAAACATTGCTACCCAATACAGCACTTCCAATAGATTCAATTCATCACTTGTTAACTCTTCCCACTTCTTCATATATCTCACACTCCCTAAATATATTTACATATTTATTGTAGCGTTTAAATATTTCAATGCAAATAAAAAAGCACCCATATTTCTATGAGTGCTCTTCATTGATTACTTGTTAAAGTATGCCTTTAGGTCTTCAACCTTGTCTAGGCGTTCCCATGGCAAGTCTAGTTCAGGACGACCGAAGTGTCCGTATGCAGCAGTTGCTTGGTAACGTGGTTGACGTAGGTCAAGGTCAGCGATGATTCCAGCAGGACGTAGTTCAAACAATTCACGTACTGCAGTCACCAATTCAGCATCTGAAACCTTACCAGTGCCGAATGTGTTCACGTTGATTGAAACAGGCGCAGCCACACCGATAGCGTAGGCAACTTGCAATTCAACCTTATCCGCCAATTCAGCGGCAACGATGTTCTTAGCGATGTAACGTGCTGCGTAGGCAGCTGAACGGTCAACCTTAGTTGCGTCCTTACCTGAGAAGGCACCACCACCGTGACGTGCGTATCCACCGTAGGTGTCAACGATGATCTTACGACCAGTCATTCCTGAGTCACCCTTTGGTCCACCGATAACGAAACGACCAGTTGGGTTGATGTAGTAACGTGTTTCGTCATCTACAAGTTCTGCAGGCAAGATTGGGTCGATGATTTGTTCACGAACATCTGCACGCAATTGTTCTAATGTAACGTTTTCGCGGTGTTGTGTTGAAAGAACAACTGCGTCAATACGTGTTGGTTGGTCGTTATCGTCCAATTCAACCGTTACTTGTGCCTTTGCGTCTGGCAATAGGTAGTTCAAAGCACCTGAACGACGTAGTTCAGCTTGCTTCTTAACCAATTCGTGTGACAATACAACAGAAACTGGCAAGAATTCTTCAGTTTCGTTAGTAGCGTAACCAAACATCAACCCTTGGTCACCGGCTCCAATTTCATCAAGCGGATCCTTACCACCATCTTCACGTTGTTCAATGGCTGAATCAACTCCTTGTGCGATGTCAGGTGATTGTTCATCAATTGTAATTCCAACGTGAACGTCGTCTGCCAAGAAACCAGCATCTGGATCATCGTAACCAATACGTGTCAAAGTGTCACGTACGATTTGGTTGATGTTTACGTAGGCACTTGTTGAGATTTCTCCAAAGACGTTAACGTAACCAGTTGTCACTGATGTTTCAATCGCTGTACGTGCTTGTGGGTCTTGTGCCAACACGGCGTCCAAGATGGCATCTGAGATTTGGTCTGAAACCTTATCTGGGTGTCCTTCTGAAACTGATTCTGAAGTAAATAAACGCTTTTCAATCATAATATATCTCTCCTCTGGGAAATAAATAACCCCGACATACCTGATACTAGGCAACATGTCGGGGTTCGATATGTGCCTATCTGTTAGAAATTACCACATCGCCCTAATAGGGGTAAGCTGGCGCCAGATCATCGGGTCTACTCCCTCCCTGAACTCTTGATAGGTTTGTCTGATTATTCGATTTTTTCTTTAAGTCATTATTCTAACTGGTTTAACCCGTAGAATCAAGGCTTAAAGCTAATAAACAACACTGTGTTGTGCTTTGTCATTCGCTGACGATTGTTGCCCAAAACTATAGTGAGTGTAGTGACGAGTAATACATAGGCATGCACCCCCTACAAGTAACAATGCCAATACCGCCACGATCCACTTTTCCATATGTACTGCTTTATCTTTCATAATATCTCCATAAATCTATGTGTTTTATTACAGGTGATTATATTAACACTATTTATTTTATTCTCCAAATCTATTTTTTCTCTTTTTGTTAAAAGAAAAACGACCACGAATGAGGTTTCGTGGTCGTTTCGGACCTACATATATGTTAGGGGCATATATATAGGTGCTATTAGCGGAGATTCTTTCGAATTTCCAATTTAGGAATAGGAGCTGTCATCTTCATCAGATGACAATTATGAGTATATGTTTTTGCTTGGGTTGTCGATCGGTTACCCTTTCGACATAAATAATAATAACGCCCACAACTTAAACAAAAAATAAAACAACATAAAACTAACCTTAAATAAGTAACAGGGTTAAGTATTTACATTTTCAGGCCCATTCTTCCTATATCTATGTAAAAAAGGCAACAAAAAAAACCTGGTTGGGAGTCCAGGGTTTTTTCGGATCAAGACAGGCTGGGAAAGCCTATCGATCTTAACTCCACTGCCTGGGAAAGACAGGGAATCGGAGTAGGTTCGCAGTTGGGAAGACTGCGATAATATGAGTAGTGTATGTTACTATATGGGATGTCGAAAGGCTGCCCTTTCAACATTTATTATAATACCGTCTATGATTATATAAATCAACAACTTTTAGCGTTTATTTTTAATCATTTTTGCAAAAAAATCGCATATTGTAACGTTTTAACACGAATACCAACACATATTTTATATACACAAGTATGTTTATTTGTTTATTTTTTTATAAAAAAATGGAATTCAAACACTTTTCATATTACTTAAGTCCACTTTAAGATATTCCGAAACTACTGCTTTGCTAATTTTTTGTGCATACTTTCCATGCATAAAATACACAAAACCGTCATCATTTCTGATGACGGTCCAAAATTCTCATTGTATTTTAATGTATTAAGATACTACTCTACTACGCCATCTTGCTAATGTACGTAAAAACATTGGATATCCTACAAGATATCCATAGCGTTTCCACCAGGGCATATCTTTCACATTCAATCTGCTATAACACTTCTTTACCATATCGCGATACGTAATGTACGGTTGCGTATAACGCCCACGTTGAAAACACACCTGACAATATAGATGACTATGTGATAAATCTGCATTAGTCCCTGCATTTTCTCGGGTTAAAATAAATCCACAACTCTGACAATATTGTTTTGACTTAAACATTTCCGTACCACCATTATTTTCTGTCTTATGCACCTAGTCGCATTGTGCCACCTTGCGCTTCGGTCACATTCGTTGTGACAACAAACGCTTCTTCATCTATGTCACGAATAATACGGATTAAATGTCCATAATCTTGACTATCAACTAAGACCATCAACATTTCGCGATTATTATCTGTATATCCACCACGAACATCAAAAATCGTTAAACTTTGTTCTTCATTTAACAAAGCTTCTCGAATTTCATGACCATATTCGTTACTCATGATTGTTACTTGTTGTTTCAAATTCAACCCTGTTTCGATTCGGCGCATAACCATTGACGTAATTACCAACGAGAAACCAGCCAAGAAGAACGCATTTGTTCCAGCAACAAACAAGTTAAACAAAGTAATAATCATATCAATCGTTAGCAACGAATACGCTGTGTTGATATTGAAGTATTTCTTCAATATCATCGGCGGCACCGTTGTACCACCTGCTGAAGCATCTAGACGATACAAAATTGCCACTCCAGTAGCAAATACTGCTCCCCCAATAATCACAGCCATCAAGCTATCTTCGACCAATTGAAAGCTTGGCGTATATTTCAACAATACTGGTAAAGCCAAACTACCAAAGGCAATATTTTTAACAACTCGCTTTTCTAAGAAAAAAGCGGCTAAAACAATCATTGATACGTTAATTACTAACACCGTCAACGCACGATCCACGCCAAATGCGGCATTCAACAAGATTGACACACCAGTGGCACCTCCCGCAGCAACATTAATCGGTGCATAAAAGAAGTTAATTGCAATGGCAATTAATTCTAGTGCCATTAGAATGACTAGTGTGCGAAACCAAGTCGCATTAATAAGTTTTCGACGGCGTTTTCTCATATATCTATATCTCCCTAATATAAACTACTCTTTCATTCCATTATATGGGAAGAAACTTTAAAAAACCATGGAACTAGCATGTATTCGTTAGTGTTTTTTAGCATTTCGTAACTTTTTTAATATTTTTCAATCCATAAAAAAAGGCCACCATCAGGCGGTCTTTTTCGTTGCTTCATTTTTTAGATACTTGGCAACACTTTGCGCCAAAATGTAATCAAAATTCCCGTCCCAAAGGCACACAAGATTGTTCCTATTCCAACGAACGTAAACCCTGCACAGACCATCGCAAGCAATAACACCAAGACATCTTGTACGGTACGAACTGATGTATATGACTTATCTAGCATATCAGAAACAATTGGCGCAACCGCTTCATATGGTGATTGTCCCAAACCAGCATCGACGTACATCGTAATTCCCAAAGCGTATAGCAACACACCGACAACTAATCCTACGGCCATCATGAAGTAGTTTGCTTGTAAATTAATCGGACCATTGTTCAAGAATCCACTAAAGAATTGCACCGCATAGCCAACAAACACAATGTTAATTAGCGTTCCCAGTCCAATTACACTGCGACGATTGAACAGCACAAAGATAATCAAAATAACATTAACCAATAATTGGGCGTTTCCTAGCCCAATGCCTGTTACTTGTCCAATCCCAAAGTTCATCGCTGTGTACGGATCAACTCCAACACCTGAGGCACTCAACAAAGCAGCCCCCAACGCTAACAAACTCAACCCAATAATTACCAAAACTACTCTTTTCGCAAACTGCATATCGTTGTGTCCTCCGAGCTCTTTACGAGCTAAATCTTTTGTATGTTTAGTATAGCATGCACCAAACTAAACCAGTTAGGGCTTTAATTGTTTCCATCATTAACAAACTCACCTGTTCTACTTCATTGATAACTTGTCTCAACAGCCAAACAGTGGTAATTTTATAACTTACACTGTTACACATAGATTAGGAGTTTATATGCAGTTTTTTAAATTAGCACAACACGGAACATCAGTCCGTAAGGAAATCACAGCTGGTTTCACAACATTTATTTCTATGTCTTATATTTTGTTTGTACAACCTGAAATGTTGTCTCAAGCAGGTATGGATAAAGGGGCTGTCTTTACAGCAACTGCCTTAGTAACGATCTTTGGTACATTAATGATGGCTTTGATTGCCAACATGCCAATCGCGATTTCTACAGGTATGGGAATTAACTCAGCATTCGTCTTCTCAGTTGTTATCCAACAAGGATACAGCTGGCAAGAAGCTTTGAGTGCCATGTTACTAGCTGGTATCCTATACACGATCGTTGTTTTGACACCCGTTCGTGACTGGATCATCAACATCTTCCCTGCAGACCTAAAGGCTGCGATTAGCGCCGGTATCGGACTATTGATCGCAACTATCGGATTGACTGGAAGTGGCTTGATTGTTGCAGATCCTGCGACATTCACGACTCTTGGTGATCTAACAGCACCATTGTCACTTTTGACAATCACTGGTATCTTGATTAGCTTTGCGCTATTCTACTACCGTGTACCAGGCGCCATCTTCATTGGAATGCTTGTTACAGCGCTTATTGGACTTCTAACAGGTCTTATCCACCAACCTGAAACATTGGTATCATCTGTCCCTAGCATGGCCCCTACGTTCGGACAAGCGATTACACACTTGCCTGACGTCATGAACTGGCACATCTTGCCAATCGTGATTACTTTCTTCTTGGTACCATTCTTTGACACAACAGGAACTATCCTAGGGGTTCAAGGAGCCATGAAGTCAGACCGCGATACAAACAAGTCATTGTTTGCTAGCTCATTGGGTAACCTATCATCATCAATCTTTGGTACTTCTCCAGCAACTGCCTTCGTTGAATCAACGGCCGGTGTATCCGCTGGTGGACGTACTGGATTGACTTCAGTTGTTGTAGCTGGTCTATTCGGACTTTCATTGTTCTTCTCACCATTGCTATCAGTTATCACACCACACATCACTGCTAGTGCATTGATCGTTGTTGGGGTATTGATGCTTGGGCACTTGAAGGACATCGATTGGAGCAACTTCAAGATTGCTGCTTCAGCCTTCTTGATTGTTCTAGGAATGCCATTGACACACTCAATCAGTGATGGAATCCTGCTAGGTGGATTAATCTACCTAGTTCTTAGCTTGATCGACTGGATCTTGTCTAAGTTCCGTTCACGTTAATCAATAGAAAAAGCAATCATCATAGATGATTGCTTTTTTTTATCCCGGATATGGGATACCTAATTCTTGCCAAGTTTTTAGTTCAAAATTGTAAATCGGATTATTATGTTCATCTCTTAATGCATTTTTTTGGTCAATTAATTCTTTAACCACTTCTGGATGTCTTGCCGCAACTAAATACCCAACATCCACATTTCCCTCATCACGGATCAATCCATCCCAATACATCATCAACCGATACACATCTTTTAGTGTTGCGGTATCTTTCTTTCCTGCATAAATATGAGTTTTACCAGCAGCATACGTAAACAAATCGATACGTACTCGTTCATGTCCTGGCTCAAAAACATATTTCTCTCGTTCAATGATCGCCGAAGCGTCCATACTTTTCAGCGCTGATGTTAATTGATTGGCCAATAGCGCAAACAACTCTGTTTCATGTCCTGCCGTTGTCATAAATATCCCTCCCAGATTTTTAAAGTAACTTATACCACTACATTGTACACCAACATGTTTGATACTGATATTACCTTCAAAACACAAATTATAACGGCGGATCTATTTTAAAACATAAAAAAACACCTAGTTGAGAATATCAACTAGGTGTTTACGGAATGCCGTCGGTGGGAATCGAACCCACACTCCCTTGCGGGAACTGGATTTTGAGTCCAGCGCGTCTACCAGTTCCGCCACAACGGCAATTTGATTATTTGGTACGTGCGATCCAGATTTTTCAATCTAGGAATGCCGTCGGTGGGAATCGAACCCACACTCCCTTGCGGGAACTGGATTTTGAGTCCAGCGCG
This sequence comes from Weissella ceti, assembly GCF_018394055.1. Classification (NCBI taxonomy): domain Bacteria; kingdom Bacillati; phylum Bacillota; class Bacilli; order Lactobacillales; family Lactobacillaceae; genus Weissella; species Weissella ceti. Next base: position 25,320 of record NZ_CP074441.1, on the reverse strand, counting down.
TCTACCAGTTCCGCCACAACGGCAAATACCAATAATAATCAATGATGAAACAATGTTTCAAAGGGCGATTGACGGGACTCGAACCCGCGCATGCTGGAACCACAAACCAGTGTGTTAACCAACTTCACCACAACCGCCATAATAATACAAGCAGGGGTAGAGGGAATCGAACCCACACCAACGGTTTTGGAGACCGTCGTTCTACCGTTAAACTATACCCCTAAAGGCAATCGTTAGATTGCAAATGGCGCGAGGCGGAATCGAACCGTCGACACTACGAGCTTCAATCGTATGCTCTACCAACTGAGCTATCGCGCCATGTATTACTACGGTCACAACGGGACTCGAACCCGTGATCTCCTGCGTGACAGGCAGGCGTCCTAACCACCTAGACCATGCGACCAAAGTGGACGTTACAGGGATCGAACCTGTGACCCCCTGCTTGTAAGGCAGGTGCTCTCCCAGCTGAGCTAAACGTCCATACATGTTTTTTGCTAAATTCATATTTAACAACAAAAATTATTATACCTAGCATATTCAGACATTGCAAGCCTTTTTACGGATAAAGTTTAAAAAAATTATTCTGTGCTAAAAGTCTGATCATGCTAAATCCATTGCATATATCGCCATTTTCTTATATAATAGACTCTTGTTGTGGTGGTGTAGCCAAGTGGTAAGGCAGTGGTCTGCAAAACCGTGATCGCGGGTTCGACTCCCGTCACCACCTTCACATAAATACCCGCTTAGTCATTATAAATGACTGAGCGGGTATTTTTTTGTTTCAATGCACCACACTATCTCATACGGTTATTGATCCCATGAACGTAATTCATTTTCTGTAAAATACAATTGTTGTGTGCCGTTAAAACGAACAAGATACTTATCATTCTTTTCGTCTAAAAAGATTACAATCCCTTGTACGTTGGGATATTTTTCTTCAGGCAATTCTACTTGACTACCGACTTTAAACTTCATCATGATACGTCCCCCTTGCTTTCCAATCCACATAATTACTTTCGCAATACCTAAATGTTTAATACGATTAGGCAAGGCCACTAAATCACCAACTTTATATTTTTCCATATCTAATTATATGCACAAACATACTAATTTAACCGACTTATATTTAGTTGCAAAATATCGCCTCAAACAAAAGAAAACCACTTACGGTAGATTTTATCTGCCATAAGTGGTTTTTCTGTCTATTATTTCAAGTTAATTCGCATAACTAATTAGTCTGCAAAGATAACTTGTCCATCTTCGAACGCAGCAATACGTGCCAAAGATTCAACGTGAACATTCTTTTCATCCAACAATTCGCGACCCTTTTGGAATGTCTTTTCGATAACAATTCCAACACCAACAAGTTCCGCTTCAGCGGCATCTAGAATTTCCATCATCCCTTGTACAGCTTGTCCATTAGCCAAGAAATCATCAATCAAAAGCACCTTATCATTTGATGAAATGAAGCGCTTATCCACGATAATGTGGTTGGTTTCTTGCTTAGTAAATGAGTAAACATCTGCTGTATAGTTGTCATCTGTCAATGTTAGTGACTTCTTCTTACGAGCAAATACCATTGGCACATCAAGTTCTAGGGCAGTAAAGACCGCTGGTGCAATTCCAGAAGACTCTACTGTCATCACCTTAGTAATTCCCTTATCAGCGAATAATTGGGCAAATTCGCGTCCCATTGCTGCCATAAGTGCTGGATCAACTTGGTGGTTCAAGAAGTTATCAACCTTCAAAACCTCGGTTCCAATGACACGTCCATCTTGACGAATTTTTTCTTCTAATAGTTGCATTATACAAGCTCCTTTTCACGATTTGGCAAAACAATATTCAAGAATACCGCTAGGATTGATGTAACAACCACAGCATTTTGGATAATTAAGCGTACCATATCTGGTAACTGTTGGAAAATTTGTGGGTACATTGCCACACCAATTCCAGCACTAATTGCGACTGACGCAATAATCAAATTACGATCACTTGAAAAATCAACTTTACTCAAAATTGTAATCCCTTGAATACCAATCGTACCAAATAAGATGAACATTGCGCCACCCAAAACTGAACTTGGGATGATTGTTGCTAGGGCACCAATCTTTGGTAGCAAACCAATTAGCAACAAAATTCCCGCAGCGTAGTAAATTGGACGCTTAGATTTCAAACCTGACAAACGTACAACCCCAACGTTTTGAGAGAACGTTGAGTATGGGAAAGCCCCGAAAATAGCTGAAATGGTAACGGCCAACCCTTCAGAACGGTATCCACGTGTTAAATCTTTTTCAGTTACTTTTTGTCCTGTTAGATCAGACAAGGCGAAGTACACACCAGTTGATTCAATCAATGAAGTAAGTGCTACGACACTCATTGTTACGATGGCTGACCAATGGAATGTAGGTGTCCCAAAGACGAATGGTGTTGGCACTTGGAACCATGCTGCTTGTCCAACAGAAGCTAATGAAACATCCCCCATGAATGAAGCAAAAATCGTTCCACCAATAATTCCTAGCAAAACAGCAATCGCCTTAGTAAAGTTCTTAGCAAATAGTGTTAGCCCAACGATAATTACCATCGTTACAAACCCCACTAGTAAGTTAGATAAACTACCAAAGTCGGCTGAATTAACATCCCCGCCACCTAGGTTCATGATAGCAATTGGAATCAATGAAAATCCAATAACCGTAATCAAAGAACCAGTAACAACTGGTGGGAAGTAATTACGTAGCTTGGCAAACAAGCTTGAAATCAACATGATGAAGATTCCGGCTCCCATTGCTGCTCCGTACATCGCACCAATTCCTAATGTACTTCCAATGTTAATCAGGGGCGTTACCGATTGAATGGCTGACCCCAACACAACGGGCAATCCAATCCCTGTAAATGCTGTACGCTTCAATTGTAGAAGTGTCCCAATTCCAGTCATAAAGATGTCCGCAGAAATTAACACAGTCATTTGTTGCGCGTTAAATTGTAAAGCTGTTCCAATCAATAACGGAACTAAAATACCTCCGGAATACATCGCTAGGACGTGTTGTAGTCCTAGAATCGCGGATTTGATTGGGTTTGGCTGTGTCGTTTCCATGTGTTGTTTATCCTCCTGTTGAATGCACCTGATTGCTAGCTAATTAAGAGAACAAAAAAACACCCAATGCAAAAAGAATGGGTGTTTTTTGTTTAAGGGAGTAGTCTCCGTCTAGGGACAGAGGTAGATACTCGTTGGCCATTCTCCAACTATTATACTCACAGGCGTTATTAATTTTTTTCAAGTATAGCAAAGTTCTTATTCGAAAGCTATATCCATTTACAAAAAATAATTAACATGGTTATTCAATTATTAATAAGCAGCTAAGCCGTTAATTACTTAACGCGTGCAACTGCCCACTTCTTCTTACCACGCTTAACAATCACGAAGTCTCCTTCGTAGTTAGCAGATGGATCAATAATAGCTTCAATGTCCATGATTTGTTCCCCGTTCACACGGATAGCACCGTTAGTAACTGCTTCACGGGCACGTGTCTTTGAGGCTTCCATCCCCGCAGCCACAACCAAGTCAACAACATTGATTGCTTCTGCAGCGATTTCAAAGCTAGGCACATTATCAGCCAATGCAGCGACTTCGTCACGTGACAAACTAGCAACATCTGCCTTACCAAACAAAACGTTTGTCATCAATTCAGCTGTCTTCACAGCTTCTTCACCGTGAACAAAAGCTGTTACTTCTTCCGCCAAACGACGTTGCGCTGCACGACCAGCAGCATTTTCTGCCATTTCAGCCATCAAAGCAGCAATTTCGTCTTGTGACAAGAAAGTAAAGAACTTCAACATCTTTTCAACGTCAGCATCGGCTGTGTTCAACCAGAATTGGTAGAATTCGTATGGTGTTGTCTTTTCTGGGTCTAGCCAGATTGCGCCACCTTCTGACTTACCGAACTTAGTTCCGTCAGACTTCAACAACAATGGTACAGTCAATCCAAAGGCTGGTGCATCTGATCCTTCTAGCTTGTGAATCAAATCAATTCCACCAGTGATGTTTCCCCATTGGTCAGATCCTCCCAATTGTAGACGTACGTTTTCACGTGTCCACAATTCGTGGAAGTCAATTGATTGTAAGATTTGGTAAGTGAATTCAGTAAATGAAATTCCTGTTTCCAAACGTGATGCCACAACATCCTTAGCCAACATTGTGTTGATTGAGAACAACTTACCGTAATCACGCAAGAAGTCAATTAATGACAAGTTTCCTAGCCAGTCACGGTTGTTTACGATTGTAAATCCATCCGCTCCAAACAACTTTTCCATTTGTGCACGAATCTTTTCAACGTTGTACAAAACGTCTTCTTCAGTAATCATGGCACGTTCTGACTTCTTACCTGATGGGTCACCGATTGAACCAGTTGCACCACCAACAACGATAACTGGGCGTTGTCCAGCCTTTTGGAATCGCTTAAGCATCATGAATGGAATCAAGTGCCCAATGTGCATTGATGATCCAGTTGGGTCAATCCCAACGTAAACCCCAATTTGTTCCTTTTCCATTTGTTCCAACAAACCTTGTTCATCAGTTTGTTGGTTAATTGCGCCACGCCATGCTAATTCTTGTAGAATATTTTCTGCCATGATTGTCTCCTCTGCTTTTCGATAATAAAAAAGCGCCCCAAATCGAGTAATCGATTAGGACGCTTGTTATAAACGCGGTACCACCTAAATTGCCAACATGTTGGCCACTTAACCTCATAACGCCGAGTCGCGTGTACTTTTTGTGATGGTGTACTTCGGTCATTGGATTTGCGTAGTTTACAGCCAACCACTACGTCTCTATCTGTCCACCAATTTCCCTACTCGAGTCATCAATACATGTTGTTAGTATACCATGTTCTTATATGACTCGCTAGATTAGATATCTGATACAGTGAAGCGGGCTTGCTTGAATTGTGGTTCAGCAATTTCAGCAACCAAGGCCTTAGCCAAGTTACCTGATGTAACGTGTGACTTACCGTCTTCAGCCATCATCAAGTGATCCTTACCAAGCTTGTATTCACCAGCAGGTCCTTCGACGAATTCACTTTGTGCTGAAATAGCAGTCCAGTTAACGTTTTCTGTGCTCAATAGAACTTGTAGTTCTGTTACTCCGTACTTAGGTTCTGAAACCCAAGCTTCGGCTCCTGGCAAAGTCTTCAAGAATTCGTAGTGGTATTCACCAGATTCATCCAACAATGGACCAGCACCCAAGACAACCATCAAACGTGTTTCTTGGTTACGTAGCAAGTGAATCAAGTGTGTCAAAGCATCCAAGTTCAAGTAAGTGTCTTGGTGGTTGGCAAATGCATCCACAACAACATCAAATTGTGTCAAATCTTCAGTTGTTAGTTCGAAAGCATCGCGAACAAGCAATTGTGCATCTGCACCTAGAACTTCGTGTCCCTTTGCTTCGTTACGGACAACACCCGTCACGTCAAATCCTTGTGCCTTCGCTTCTGCGAATACGGCCTTACCTGTCATTCCTGTTGCACCAATAATTGCTACCTTCATGATAATTCTCCTTATGTACGTTGTTTTAAATTTATTAATTACTAAAAGTAAGTTACTTAAGTATAACCCTTTACTTTTAGTAAGTACATAATAAATTTAAAAAAATACAATAAAAAAAGATCTGTCTCGCTCAACGAGTGCAGATCTTCGCTCTCAGTAAACCCACCAAGATTTACTGAAATTTCACCATAATCCTTGTTGGTTGTTACCACACAACCAACAAATCCCCTTATATTGAGCTCATCACTTCTCAATATAAACTTTTCTCCGATGATATTTGGTCCTTCACCTCCAAATATCACCATTACCGGACAGCAAGGCATCGAACCTTCCGTTTCTGGCAACTCCGGGTCATCACTCCCTAGTTAACTGCATCTCCGATAACAAAGCCATTATAGCACATGAATGCCTAGTCTAGCGCACTTTTACGCTAGGTAATGTTGACATTTTTTCTACCAACACATTATTTGTTAAATCGTGCGCAACTACATTACCAATTTCAGGTAATTGAATAACAGTTAAATCTGTTAATGCCAAACCTTGCGTATCCCACTTATTTATTTCTTGATCGAATAGTCCAGTTAGCTTCGCTTCTTCAACAGTCACAATATTTTGTCCTGTTAGCATTGAACGCAAGTATGCCGTTACTGTACGGTACATTGCCGCATGCGCGTAAACATCTGCCATGTTATTCTTCAAACGCAACACTTGAATAACCGGTGTTCCAGTTGTTAATGCATGCCCATTCTTACGTTCCAATTGACCACCAATGCCGTTCATTGTCAATGCTTCAATAAAGTGGGCATCATTGTCATCGGCAAACATAACTGGTGTTACACTCTCAGATGCTTCGTTCAAAACGACTAGACCATCAATTTCATTTACGACTTCAATGGCTGCTGGTGTTTGTCCAGCCAATGCATCTACAATGACTTCACTTACACTTGTCATCAATTGTTCAGCCGTAAAGTTAGCAGGTAATTCTACTGCCACTTCTTTGTCTTGCCACTTAGCTGTGACATTATTCATTTTTACATTTACAACTAATGTATCCGTCATTATACTTCCCCGTTTTTAATTATTGGTCCATTTCAGAAACTCAGTAATTTTTCTTATTATATCTTTCCATTATACAACATCCCTCGCTCTGAAATGACGCGCCTAATCTTTTACAAGCATAAAAAACACCTAACGGCCGAAACCATTAGGTGTTTAATTTGATTCATTTTAAAACGTTGCTTACTTAGCAGCGTCCATGGCGTGTCCACCGAATCCGTTACGCAAAGCTGAGACAACCTTACCAGTGAAAGTGTCTTCTTGCAATGAACGGTAACGCATCATCAATGACAATGCGATAACTGGAGCTGGTACATCCAAGTCCAATGATTCTTCAACAGTCCACTTACCTTCACCAGATGAGTGCATACGTCCTGAGATAGCTGATAGCTTAGGGTCCTTGGCGAATTGTTCTTCAGCCAATTCCATCAACCATGAACGAACAACTGATCCGTGGTTCCACAACTTAGCTACGGCTTCGTAGTCGTAGTCGAATTGTGAAGCTTCCAAGATTTCGAATCCTTCGGCGATGGCTTGCATCATTCCGTATTCGATTCCGTTGTGGACCATCTTCAAGTAGTGACCTGATCCCAAACGTCCTGTGTATAGGTAACCATCTTCCAAAGCGATTCCCTTGAACAAAGGTTCTAGAACCTTCCAAGCTTCTTCGTCATCTCCACCGATCATGAAGTTTCCACCGTTACGTGCTCCAGACATTCCTCCTGAAGTACCAGCGTCGAAGAACTTGATTCCAGCAGCAGTAGTGCGCTTGTTTTGTTCCAAGTTGTCCTTGTAGTTTGAGTTTCCACCGTCGATGATCATGTCTCCGGCTTCCATCTTTTCGATCAAAGTATCGATAGTTGAGTTAGTTGGAACCCCAGCAGGAACCATTACCCAAGCGATCTTTGGTGATGGCAACTTTGCCAACATGTCGTCGATTGATTCTGATGGAGTAACTGCGTCTGAGTATGCAGCTGCTTCAGCAACAAAATCCTTGTTCAAGTCGAATACAACAACTTCGTTGCCGTTATCAACAGCGTTCTTAACTAGGTTCAATCCCATCTTTCCAAGACCGATCATTGCGAACTTCATTATGAATACCTCTATTTTCTTTTTTATTATTTATCTACCCCTACATTATAGTGCAAAAGTTTTTCACTTTGCAAGAGAAATGTTGTAAAATATTTACATAAAGGACGCAAGTTTTTACATTTTATTGGAAAAGAGGTGTCAGTATGGCACAATCTGCATACGCGCGTATCAAATCATTACACGCACAACTTGGGAAAGCAGATCAAAAAATCGCTGATTATATTCTAAATGAAAATACCGACAAAAAATCGTTAACTGTTCAGGGCCTAGCCAATGGTGCCGATGTATCTACGGCCACCGTTTCTCGTTTTGTTAAGCGAATTGGCTTTAGCTCATACCGTGAATTTTCATTAAGTCTGGCTGTCCCTAGCCAACCATCAAATACTTTCTTCGGTGAAATCGCTCCGCAAGATAATACCGAACAAATCGTTCATAAAGTGTTTAATGGGGCTAAGAATGCTGTTGACTCTACTTATGAGATGATTGACCCACAAGCATGGCATACAGCCGCTGATTGGCTTATTTCAGCCCGTCGTGTTGGTTTATTTGGAATTGGTGGTTCTTCAATTGTCGCACTAAACGGTTACCACAAGCTATTACGTACACCCTTAGATGTCGAACAACACCCAGATTACGACGTGCAGTTGATGCAATCTGTTCGTATGCGTAAAGGTGATGTGGCAATTGTTATTTCGCACTCGGGGCGTAATAAAGATACTTTGAAGATTACACGCCAACTAAAAGCCAATGACGTAAAGGTGATTGCGATTACTGCTTTTCCTAATTCAATTTTGGCTAATCTCGCCGATCTAGTTTTGGCCAGTTCCGCTGAAGAAGTTAACATGCGTAGTGAATCAATGTCTTCTCTTGTTGCTCAAATTACAATTGTAGATAGTTTATTTACATTAGTAGGGGTGAAGTTAGAAAAAGATACACAAGGTATCGTGGACGAAATGCGTACTGCAATTGACAGTACTCGTGAATAAGCCTTACCTAAACACCTTCATCAAAATCAAGACATAATAAAGAAAAGGGTAGCGCTTATGCGCTACCCTTTTTACATTTTATTTTTAAAAACGTTCCTAATTTTAATGCAATTCGTTCAAGCCGTTCAACCACGTCACAGTTTCCTCATCAAACGCTGTATCTGGTGTGTATTGCACCGTTGAATAGATTGTTGCCACAACAGTCCAATCAATCTGTCCATTTGGTAAGAAAGTTGTTGCCAAGCTCGTAATTTTGTCAGGTGTAACCGTCGCTAAACGTTGTGCATTACCACCACTTTGCATTAACCACCAATTAATGGCCAATTGATGTCCCACAAGCGCATGTACGTCTACGTCCACGTTTTTTAATAATACTTGTTCTATTAATGGCATCGCCAAGAACTCTTTTTTAACCCATTTCATAAATGGCGTCCATTCATCTGTGACGACTTTATAGTATTGCCAAGGTACTTGAATAGAGGCTAATTTCATGTGCTCTGTTAGCGTGTTATCGATGTCTCCATCATTTGTAAGTAACATAGGCACAAACGCATCTAGAAGCCGTAGCATGGTTTTTTCTACAAGATCTGATTGTTTTTTACCACGTGTTAAATGATAACGTACCATCATAAATTCTGGTGCATCATCGCGCGTGATTTTAGCCGCACCAGAAACCGCTTTATAACGTTGTGTTTTCCCATGTACTGATCGTGTTGAACTTGCGAACTTCCCTTGCTTAACCATGCGCCACTTCCTTTGAAAGTAAAATAAAAACACCTCACTGAGAACAGTGGGTGCTTTTCAGACTCCGAATGTCGGGCTCGAACCGACGACAACACGATTAACAGTCGTGTGCTCTACCAACTGAGCTAATTCGGAATAATGCATTGCGACGTCCTATCCTCGCAGGGGGCGATCCCCCAACTACTTTTGGCGCTATTGAGCTTAACTTCTGTGTTCGGTATGGAAACAGGTGTGGCCTCAATGCCATCGTCACAACACGATATGTCTTACGAGATATTATATTACCGAATGATGGCGTGATTGTCAATAGCCTTTCGCAAACGTATTCACAACATCCTTTCTTCCTTTTTAAAACAAAAAAATAGCCTTAGTAGATGAACTACTAAGACCATTTTACATGATGCCGACTAAAGGACTCGAACCTTCGACCCTCGCTTTACAAGAGCGATGCTCTACCAACTGAGCTAAGTCGGCAATATGTTATTGCCTGGTTACTGATGTAACCGATGGACGTTACAGGGATCGAACCTGTGACCCCCTGCTTGTAAGGCAGGTGCTCTCCCAGCTGAGCTAAACGTCCAAACACATTTAATTTTCATGGCCGGCGGCATTACCACAAAAGAAAAACCTCATACAAGGTACAAGGCTTACCTTTCATCATAATGCCGACTGGGGGATTCGAACCCTCGACCTACGGTTTACGATACCGTTGCTCTACCAACTGAGCTAAGTCGGCAAATCAGACTCCGAATGTCGGGCTCGAACCGACGACAACACGATTAACAGTCGTGTGCTCTACCAACTGAGCTAATTCGGAATAATGCATTGCGACGTCCTATCCTCGCAGGGGGCGATCCCCCAACTACTTTTGGCGCTATTGAGCTTAACTTCTGTGTTCGGTATGGGAACAGGTGTGGCCTCAATGCCATCATCACAACACGGTATATTCAAGACTTACGATGTTAAACGAATTTACTAGCGAATTGACTTCGCAAATGTTTGGACCAACTAATAGTTGGTCGACCTACACATTTGTTACATCGAAACGATATTCAGTTTTCAATGATCTACTTCGTTGTTTCGTTTAGGTGATTTGCATCTCCCTGAGACAACTTAATTATCATATCGCGAAACGATATGGATGTCAACGCTTTTTCAAAAGTTTTTTAAAACTTTTTTGAGAAGCGATTAAGCAAATGACTTGCGCCCCTAAGGGTTGGCTTATCTGTTTGCCCCTGACAACTTCTACTATATTACAGACTAGAGTGCGTACTGTCAACGCTTTTTGCCATGTTTTTTAAATAAAAATACCCCTCAGCGATAAACTATGTAAGTTATATATCCGAGGGGTATTTATTCTATTGTTTTAAAGCTTAATCTCGCAAAGTAAATGGTTGTTGAAGTTGATCAAACAACTCTTGAACCGTCAAATTGTAGGTTTCTTTGAAAAATTCTGGCGATGCATCAACAGGAACTGCCAAAACAAAACTGTTTTGGTGGTCCTTCTTTCCCATTCCAACGAAAGCTGCTGACTTAGTTGTACGGTTTACATATGGTACATGCTTAATTTCGAAGACTTGATTTACCTTCAAACGCATTTGACGTTCTGACAAGACAGGTGTCACTGTGCAGAATTCTTGTGCATTTAGTTCTGGTAAGTCCCATGCCTTCATCTGTTCATCGAACCCAGTGAAGACATCCATAATCGCATGGTGAACTGAAGCTGGATCTTGAACCTTTGTGATATCCATCTTTGCAAACAAAGTTTCTGCAGCTGTCCACGCTTCTGGGAATAGATCGTTAAAGCTATCTGTGTACTTTGTTGTATCCATATCAGTAGATGCCATGAAGATCTTGGCATCTAACAATGTTAGGAAACGCAAAGCTGATTCTGAGCGTGAACCATCTTCCTTAGTCAATTGTCCAAGAACGCCCTTTGCGTATGCAGCAACAACTTCTTCAGTCATTAGTCCATGATTGGCTTGTTCACGGTAAACAATGATGTTGGCGGCTGGTTGATATAGGTATGTTCCCATAACAATCATTTGTTCCGTCAATTCTTCCTCTTCTGTTTCCAATTGGAAGAATACTTGTGGGAAACCATTCAATGAAAGAACCATGTGCAACAATTCATGTGTTGCCACAAAATCAGGTGAAGTCATGTCAGTAACTTCCAACATCATACGAGATCCAAGCATTTCTGTTTGCACTTGTTCGTTATTAATCACACCAGTCTTTTCACCTGATGCACGTAGAATAATTGATCCTGGGTAAATCGCGTTTGCTTGTTCCAACAAACGTTGTGTATCTTCTGAAAAAATCATGTTTGTTTCTTCCTTTACGTAAATATACAGTATTACTCTATCTTAATATGTTTTTTACTGTTCGCGCAATGCTGATAACAAAGTACGGGCAGTTAATTCATCAAATTTCCCACCTGCTTCTAATGCCGCAGCTAATTGTGGCACTTCTTCTGGTGATGCACCTACTTGCAAGGCAAGCGACTTCCCTTGCAAGGCCATGTGTCCTGCTTGAATCCCGGTTGATACTAAAGCACGTAAAGCAGCAAGGTTTTGTGCTAATGCAGTTGCAGCCAAAATGTTTGATAGTTGTTCAACATCTGGCATCCCCATCAATACATGGTTTAGTTTAACGGCTGGCACAATGCCAATTGATCCCCCAACAACACCAATTAAGATTGGCATTTCAGTACGTCCAACTAATGCATCCCCTTCAACCGTCCAATTAACCAATCCACGATATTGTCCATTGCGACTGGCATATGCATGTAATGCTGCATTAATTGCTCGAGTGTCATTCCCACTAGCAAGCGCAACTGCTTCTACCCCATTCATAATACCTTTATTAGAAGTAACCGCACGATATGGTGTTAGTTCTTCTATATAACTCGCTTGGGCAATCTTTTGCGCAACAACATCACCAGCCGTTCCATCTTTTGCTTTCAACGCATCCACTGGAATACGTACCTCAGCTTCGACGATGCTTTCGGTTGCATAGTTAGATAGAATGCCCATCAAGACATTGTATCCCTGTGCGCGCAGTAGACGACTTACAGCTTCAGATAGAGAATTAACAACATTCGCTCCCATTGCTGCTTGTGTGTCTACGAATAAAGTAACTTCAGCAGTAGAATCATCTAATACTTGCACTTCTAGTTTCTTTAACCCACCACCTCGTTTAACCATTGATGGGCGCGTAGCATTAATTTGATCAATTAGGTTAGTCTCTTCTTCAGCAATCCATTGACCCAATGCTTGAAAATCAGTTACGTCGGTCAAAATGACTTGGCCACGAACTAAGCGTTGTGTCATTTTAGTATGAACACCGTCCCCAGCCCGCATCATCTTAGCTCCGTTATTGGCAGCTGCAATCACACTAGGCTCTTCAGTCGTCATTGGCACCACAACTAATTGGCCATTAACCGGTAGATCTAATAGCAGACCAGTTGGTACACCAAAGTTATATAGATAGTTCTCAACTAATTGTGATCCAACTGCATCGTAGTTTGCTTCAATCAATGCGACTTGTTGGTCATCTAATTCTTTATTCGCAGCAGTTAACTTTACTCTATCTGCCCACGATAATTTATAAAAACCTTGCCATTGACTCATCGTATCGGTTCCTTCCTTGCATTACCTTTTCATTGTCTATCTATCATACCATTTTATAAAAAAAACCAGTCGACAATCCTTAGATTGACGACTGGCTTAATTTCGCTATGGGTTTGGCATATCAAAACCTGGCTCAGATGATTCTCCGGCATCAGGATTCGTTTGCTTCAAACGGGTTGTATCAGAACGAGGTTCGTCCTTTTGTGGTGCATCTGTTTCATACAACTTTTGTGTGAAGGTATTCTTCTTCTCAGAGAACAAACTCTTTGAGTCCTTGCCCTTTTCTTTTTCCAAACGTTTTAGCTTGGCAAGTCCATTTGAATAGTTATAGTCTTGTGCTTTAACTGGCTCAAATCCTTCTGGTGTGTAGAAACGTAATAAATCTTTTTGATTAATTTCATCTGACACACTCAATTGCTTACGTGCTTTTTCTTGGGCGGCATCAATTTCAGCCTTAATGCTTGGCGTTGGGTTAACAATTTCTTCCCCGGTCGCCGTTACATATGTGCGTTCATTGATATAAGTGTACTTTGGTGTGATGAAACTACCATCACGCATTGCCACAACACCAAATTTCTTCTTACTTAGTAGGTCGTGCCCCATTTGCATGTACTTTTCAGTATCTTTAATCCCTAACAAGTGCAACAAGGTTGGCGCAACATCGACTTCACCACCAAGGGTGTGATCAATGTATCCCTTACCGTAACCTGGCATGTTAATAATGAACGGCACACGTTGTAATTGCATGGCATCGTATGCGCTCCACTTAGCTGGATCTTTACCTAAGAGTTCAGCAAGATGCTTGCTTTCTGAATTAGAGATACCATAGTGATCTCCATACATCACAACGATTGAGTTTTCGTACAAACCAGACTTCTTCAAGTATGCATAGAATTCCGCAATTGATTGATCCAAGTAACGGTTTGTTTCAAAGTAACCGTCGACAATCTTTGAACCACTATTGGTTGTTTGGAAAGTCTTATCCTTGTCTTCGTCATCACTCGTGTATGGGAAGTGGTTTGTCACAGTAATGAACTTACTGTAGAACGGTTGTTGCATGCGTTCTAGGTATGGTACTGAATCATAGAACAACAACTTGTCCTTCAGTCCATATCCAGCAGCCTTATCACCAGTGGTGTCAAAGTAACTCGCATCAAAGAAATATTGATACCCCATGTTCTTGTACACATTGTTTCGGTTCCAGAAGCCAGCAGTGTTTCCGTGGAATACTGCAGATGAGTAATCCCCTTCTTGACGCAAAATAGCTGGCATCGCTTGGAATGTTTGATCACTACCTTGGTTCGCAAACAAAGACCCTTGCGGCAAACCAAAAGTTGATGTTTCCAACAAGTTTTCCGCGTCTGATGTCTTTCCTTGCCCAACTTGGTTAAAGAAATTATCAAATGCGATTGTATCCTTTGAATTATAAATGCTATTTAGGAATGGCGTTACCGCTTGTCCATTAACGTCCAGATTCAATGAGAATTGTTGGAATGACTCCAAGTGAATCACAAAGACGTTCTTTCCTTCCGCAACTCCAGCATACTTTGTATTAGCTGGCGCATATTGGCTTTCCATGTATTCACGAATCTTATCAATATCACTCTTTTTCGCAGTCTTCTTTAGTTCTGAAACATTACGTACTCGAGCGATATCAAAAATAGTGTATCCATCAACACCTAGGTACTTCACCATCAACTTACTATCAAATTGACGTGTAATTAATTGTGGACGTTCAGCTTCCCCCAACATCAACGTAATCATTCCGATGAAAATTGCAAAAGTTGTGACCGCGAAACTGGCCAACTTAGAAACAGCTGGAGCATTAAATCGATACTTTCGGAAAATAACCAAACCTAATAGGATAATTAGATCCAACCATAAGAAAATATCATGTGTATTACTCAAGGCAAATCCTGAAGCACCTAGTCCTTGATTAACTTTGTCATATCCCATCATGACATTAAATGACATGAAGTCTGAGAATTCACGATAGTAAATCATATTGACTTGGAGCAAGACCAAGTTAGAGATATACATCAATAATGCAATCGGATAAAACAGTTTGGCCGATTTAAAATATAAACTAATTCCAATCAACAATAGCGCGAAGGGAATTGGATTCAACAGCAAGGTTATGTATTGCACAGGCGTTGCATCTGCAAACAGTTTGAAATCCAAAATGTTTGCCATTTGTGTCTTAGCCCAGGTTAGCGCTACTAACAACAATACGAATCCGATGCGTGTTTTCAGCCAGTCAAACCGACTATAGTGTTTCATATTAGCACCCTATTCATTCTTTCAAAAATTGTTTTTTCTCACAGTGACTATTATTATACGTCAATGAGATTAAATTTACCCTAGGTTCGCCCATTTTTATTTCCAGAATAATTTAAAGACATAGAAAAAACAGCTCAGTTTTCACTGAGCTGTTTCTTTTTTATGCTTCAGTTGTATCAGTTTCTTCACTCATTGCACGATCAACAAGTACTTCAACTTGTTCAGTCATGTTGTCATCAGAAACAGCTACTTCTGTCACTTCTTCGGCCTCTACTTCCGGTTCTGGATCAACCGTTGTAAATGTCGCAACAGTTGCGTCATTGTCCAAACGAATCAAACGTACACCTTGTGTTGCACGACCAGTTTCAGAAACAGTTGAAACGTTGAATCGGATCATCACACCCATGTTAGTTGTTAGGACAACGTCTTCGTCTCCCTTAACAACAGCAACACCGGCCAATGGTCCATTCTTTTCAGTGATTTGGGCTGTCTTGATTCCCTTACCACCACGTCCCTTGATTGGGTATTCGCTAACGGCAGTCTTCTTACCGTAACCATTTTCTGTGATAACCAATACATGGGCATCGTCGACAAGGACTTCTGCACCAATAACCATATCACCTTCACGCAAATTGATTCCACGAACACCAGCTGCAGTACGTCCCATTGAACGAATTGTGTCCATCTTAAATGACACGGCGTATCCACCTTGTGTTGCAATCAAGATGTTATCACTATCGACAGTCTTCATAACCTTGATAAGTTCATCACCTTCACGCAAAGTAATGGCACGTAGTCCGTGTGCACGGATGTTTCCAAATTCGCTAATGGCTGTACGCTTTACAACACCATCACGAGTTGTAAAGAACAAGTAGTCTTCACTGTTTTCAGGATCATCATTAACACTAATCATTGTTTGAATCGTTTCACCAGATTCAATACCTAGCAAGTTAATAACTGGAATTCCCTTCGCAGTACGTCCGTATTCAGGAATTTCGTATCCCTTCAACTTGTAGACCTTACCTGCATTCGTAAAGAACAACAAAGTATCGTGTGTTGATGTTCCAGCAATTTGGTCAATGAAGTCATCATCATTAACACCCATTCCTTGAACTCCACGACCTCCACGGTTTTGTGCACGGAATTCGCTTTGTGCCATACGCTTGATGTATCCGCCACGCGTCAATGAAACAATAACGTCTTCTTCTTCAATCAAGTCTTCATCTTCGATTGATGTCACGTCACCGATTTGTAGTTCAGTACGACGGTCATCCCCGTGCTTTTCTTGAATTTCAAGAAGTTCAGTGTAGATGATTGCGTCGATACGTTCAGGCTTTGCCAAGATGTCCTTGAATTCAGCAATTTGTGCCATCAATTCTTGGTATTCATTTTCAATCTTGTCACGTTCCAACCCTGTCAAACGAACCAAACGCATGTCCAAAATGGCTTGCGCTTGCTTATCTGACAAGGCGTAGTCGTTAATCAATTGTGTCTTCGCAATTTCAGCAGTATTTGAAGAACGGATAATCTTGATGATGGCATCAATGTGATCCAAAGCAATACGCAATCCTTCAAGGATGTGCGCACGAGCTTCAGCCTTCTTCAATTCGAATTCAGTACGACGACGAATAACTTCTTGTTGGTGCTTCAAGTAAGCCTTCAACATGTCCTTCAAGCTCAACAACTTTGGACGTCCATCTTGAACAGCCAACATGTTGAAGCTGAAGTTAGTTTGCATCAATGTGTTCTTGTACAAGTTGTTCAAGACAACAGATGCAGATACGTCACGACGAATATCAATCGCAATTCGGTATCCTTCACGGTCAGATTCATCGTTGATTGATGTAATTCCTTCGATTCGCTTATCACGAGCTAATTCAGCAATACGTTCAATCAAGCGAGCCTTGTTAACCATGTATGGCAACTCAGTCACGATGATTCGTTCCTTACCTGACTTTTCAGTTTCAATTTCAACCTTTGAGCGAACTGTAACAGTTCCCTTACCAGATTCGTAAGCCTTACGAATTCCAGACTTTCCCATCACGATTCCACCAGTTGGGAAATCAGGTCCAGGAACGGCTTCCATCAATTCAGCTGTTGTAACATCAGGGTTTTCCATCAACAAATGAATGGCTGAAATTACTTCACCCAAGTTGTGCGGTGGAATGTTAGTTGCCATACCAACGGCAATACCACTGGCTCCGTTAACTAGCAAGTTAGGGAAACGGGCTGGTAAGACAGCTGGTTCACGGTCAGTTCCATCATAGTTATCAACAAAGTTAACTGTGTTCTTGTTAATGTCACGCAACATTTCTGTCGCGATCTTGCTCAAACGAGCTTCGGTATAACGCATAGCGGCGGCTGAGTCACCGTCGATAGAACCGAAGTTACCGTGTCCATCAACAAGCATATAACGGTAACTAAAGTCTTGCGCCATACGAACCATTGATTCGTAAATCGCTGAATCACCGTGGGGGTGATACTTACCCATTACGTCCCCAACGATACGGGCAGACTTCTTGTATGGCTTGTCCGGAGTAACACCCAATTCATTCATACCGTACATGATACGACGGTGAACTGGCTTCATTCCATCACGGACATCGGGCAACGCACGTGCCACAATAACTGACATCGCATAGTCCAAAAATGATGACTTCATTTGTTCGCCGATACTGGCGTCAACTGTGCGACTGATATTTTGTTCGTTTTCAGTCATTTTGCTCCCTCTCTGCTTATCTTTAATCCCAAGTTATCGAATAATTAGATATCAAGTTCTGCGTATTCCGCATTTTCTTCGATAAATTCACGACGTGGTTCAACCTTGTCTCCCATCAACATCGTAAAGACGCGATCAGCTTCAACGGCATCATCCAATTGCACACGCAACAAGTGACGTGCTTCTGGGTCCATAGTTGTTTCCCATAGTTGTTCCGCGTCCATTTCACCAAGTCCCTTATAACGTTGGATAACTGGCTTTGGTGTCGCTGGCAATGTTGGCAACAATTCGTTCAATTCATCATCTGAATCCAAGTATTGTACAAACTTGCCTTGGCGCACTTGGTATAGCGGTGGTTGCGCAATGTATACGTAACCCTTATCAATCAATGGACGCATGTAACGGTAAATCAATGTCATCAAAAGCGTACGAATGTGCGCTCCGTCGACATCGGCGTCGGTCATGATAATCAACTTGTGGTACTTTGCCTTTTCAACGTCAAATTCAGCCCCGAATCCTGTTCCCATCGCTGTAAACAATGAACGAATTTCTTCGTTACCAAGAATCTTTTCTAGGCTAGCCTTTTCAACGTTCAAAATCTTTCCACGAATTGGCAAGATCGCTTGCGTTAGACGTTCACGTCCTTGCTTCGCTGATCCACCGGCTGAGTCTCCCTCGACAATAAACAATTCTGAAATTTCAGGATTCTTTGATGTGTTGTCGGCCAACTTACCAGGTAGGTTAGAAATTTCTAATCCACTCTTCTTACGTGTTGCTTCACGCGCACGCTTGGCAGCCTTACGGGCACGGCTTGCGACGATTCCTTTTTCAACAATTTGCTTAGCAACTGTTGGGTTTTCCATCATGAAGCGGTTGAAAGTTTCAGAGAACATACGGTCAACGGCTGTACGTGCATCTGAATTTCCAAGCTTTGTCTTTGTTTGTCCTTCGAATTGAGGATCTGGATGCTTAACAGACACAATGGCTGTCAAACCTTCACGCACATCTTCACCAGATAGTGCTTCATCACTATCCTTCAATTGCCCCGTACGACGAGCATAGTCATTAATCACACGAGTCAACGCAGAACGGAATCCAGTTTCGTGAGTTCCACCTTCATAAGTGTGAATGTTGTTTGTAAATGACAACATGTTTGTGTGGTAATCGTCAGTGTATTGCAAAGATACTTCAACTGAGATTCCCTTTTCGATTCCTTCAACGTAGATAGGATCTTCAAACAAAACATCCTTGTTGTCGTCCAAGTACTTAACGTATTCCTTAATTCCACCTTCGTAGTAGAAAGATTCTGTAACAGATTCTTCTGGACGGTTGTCAGTAATTGAAATACGTAGTCCCTTGTTCAAGAAAGCCAATTCACGCACACGTGAAGTTAGTGTCTTGATATCGAAAACAGTTGTTTCTTGGAAGATATCTGGATCGGGTACGAAGTGAACAATTGTTCCACGTTCGAAATCAGATTCTGGTGCGTCTGTCACAACCATGTCTTGTGTAACACGACCTTGTTCAAAGACCATTGAGTGCGCCTTTTGATCACGAATAACTGTTACGTCCAAAGTTGTTGACAAGGCGTTAACAACAGAGGCCCCAACTCCGTGAAGTCCCCCAGAAACTTTATAACCGCCACCACCAAACTTTCCACCGGCGTGCAAAACAGTAAAGACTGTTTCAAGCGCTGGCTTACCAGTTTGTTGTTGGACGTCAGTTGGAATTCCACGACCGTTGTCGGTTACTGTAATTGAGTTATCTGCTTCAACTGTCACTGTAATGTGATCAGCAAAACCAGCCAAAGCTTCGTCAATTCCGTTATCGACGATTTCCCATACCAAGTGGTGTAGTCCTTGACTTGTTGTTGTTCCGATATACATTCCAGGACGCTTACGGACCGCTTCAAGTCCTTCAAGAACTTGAATCTGATTCGCATCGTACTCGGAAGCATTTGTATGCATCTGTGTATCTTCTTCAGCCATTCTTCATACCCTCTCTTATCCCTAAATTAAACATCAGTTTGTTCAACCAATGCACCATTACGTACATTGAATATTTTTGGTGTCTTAATTAATTGTTTTGCGACATCACTGAGTGATGGCGTCGTAATAAATGTCTGCACTTTGTTTTGAATTGTGGTCAACAAGTGCGTTTGTCGATCAGTATCTAGTTCTGATAAGACATCATCCAACAAAAGAATTGGATATTCGCCTGTTTCTTGGAACATCAAATCGATTTCAGCCAACTTAACGGCTAAGGCCGTTGTTCGTTGTTGGCCTTGGGAACCAAAGACCGCAACATCATGATCATTGACCATGAATTGTAAATCATCACGATGGGGACCAAGTTTAGTCACCCCTTCAAATAATTCACGTTTGCGAATTTTCTCAAAACGTTCAAGCATTGCAGTTTTAATTGTCTGCTCATCAGTTAGTTCATCAGGTGACAGTTGAGAAACATATTTAATGTCTAACTGTTCTTTGCCCTGTGTAATGTCTGATTGAATTGGTGCCGCTGCAGCATTCAATGCCGTCAATAATTTCAAACGACGGGCAACTAATTCACTCGCCTGATTGACCAATTGTTCTGTTAACACATCCAAATATAGTAAATCCGATTGCTTCTCAGATTGTAATTGCTTCAAATACTGATTGCGTTGTTTCAAGATTGCCTTGTATTGGTTCGCAACGTATAAATACTTTGGACTCATTTGGCTAAATTCACGATCAATGAATTGTCGACGAACAGCCGGAGCCCCTTTAACTAGCTCTAAATCTTCGGGTGCAAATAAAATGACATTCAAATTACCAATGTAATTGGCTAATTTAGGTTGATCAAGATGATTCACCTTTGCCTTCTTACCCTTATTCGTAAAATTCAGTTCTAGCGGTACATTACCGGTGCGTCGTTCAACAGTTCCATTAATTCGAGCTGCATCCCCAGACCAACCAATCAACTCTTTGTCAGTTGTCGTTCGATGTGAGCGGGTTAGCGCTAGCGCATAAATCGCTTCTAACAAATTTGTCTTTCCCTGCGCGTTTGGTCCCAAGAACACATTGACTCCCGGCGAAAACGTTGTCGACAAATCTTGATAGTTGCGAAAATTATGAAGTGCTAATGCTAACAACTCCATTGTTATTCTGCACCCATCCCATTGATGACGAAACGTTCACCATCTGGAATTGCAACAATGTCACCTGGGTATAGCTTACGTCCACGACGTGCATCAGGTTCTTGATTAACCAAAACTTCGTTTTCTTGTAAGTACCACTTTGCTTGTCCACCAGTTTGGATAACACTTGCTTGCTTAAGCAATTGTCCTAGGGTGATGTAAGGTGTTTGGATATGAACTTCTTGTGCCAAAATTTGGGCCCTCTTTTCAGTCAGTAATTACGTCATAATTATGTCTAGATATATAAGATGATTATACGCTTTTTCTACGGCTTTCACAAACGAATTCGCCATATTAGCCTACTCAGTCAAATTTAATACTAAAATATACAAAAACGCCGAAAATGACTTTAAATGGTTCAAATAGTCGTTTTCGGCGTTTTATTGTACTTTTCAGATTAGTAAGTACGAACAGGCGTAATTAATTGAATGAAATTAGTTTCGTTGTTCGTTGGTACCAATGTAAATGGATCCAATGGTGTCTTGAATCCGATTTGGATTTCTTCATCCCCAAATGACTTCAATGCTTCACGCATGTAGTCAGGGTTGAATGAAATTGTTAGTTCATCCCCTGCAGTCGCAGCGGCGAAAATTTCTTCTTCAACACGTCCAACTTCAGGTGAGTTTGATGAAATTGAAGAACGGTCATCACTAACTGAGAATTGGATCACGTTTGAGCGACCTTCGTGACTCAACAAAGCTGCACGTTCAATTGTTTGTAGCAAATCACGTGAGTTGATTGTCAAAGTTGTACGCTTTTCAGTTGGAATCAAACGAGATGCATCTGGGTAATTACCTTCAAGCAAACGTGAGTAGAACATTGTGTCATCTCCAAGTTGGAAAACAACTTGGTTTTCTGAAACACGTACTTCCACTGATTCAACAGAATCAAGCATTGCTTGTAGTTGTACCAAAGATGGTCCTGGAATAATGATATCCGCATTAACATCTGAGCTACCAAAAGAAACTGTACGTTGTGCCAGACGGTGACGGTCAGTCGCAACAGCAGTTAGGTTTCCACCAGCAATGATGAAATGTACCCCTGTCAAAATTGGTTGGCTCAATTGCTTTGATACCGCAATAACAGTTTGTCCGATAACTTCTGTCAAAGTTTCAGCTGGCAAGACCAATTGATTTTGTACTTCTACTTCTGGCAAACGTGGGTATGCATTTGCATCTTGCCCATTAATATCGAATTCTGCACTTTCAGACGTAATCTTAGCTTGAAGACCATCTGTGTTTGTAAGTGTGAATGTTTCACCTGGCAAACGCTTTACGATGTTCGCAAAGAATGTTGCTGGCAAAACCAATGATCCTGCTTCTAGGTTTACTAGGTTAGCTTTGTCATCAGTTACTGGGATTTTAATTTCGATTGAGATATCTGTATCTGAACCCGTTAGGATCAAACCACTTTCTTCAACTTCAACCTTAACCCCTGTAAGGATTGGCATTGAAGTACGTGAAGAAATAGCTCGACTAACGTTGTTCATCGCCTTAATAAATTCAGCACGATTAATTGTAAATTGCATAATTTCTCCTTCAACATTTTTGTGTTGTTTGTCGCCCATTAATTAAGTCTTATTAAGTAATAAAAAGATAGTAATAGTAATAGGGGGTGTGGAAACTGTGGAAAACCACTGTGAGACCAGTAGTATCAACGGTTTTCTCATGTGGATAACCTTGTGGAAAACTTGTAGATAACTTCTGGACTTATCCACAGGCTATTAACTGTTATCGCTTAAGCGTTCGCGAATTTCTTGAACTTGTTGTTCTAGAAATACATCTTCTCCTATTGAACCTTCAATCTTTTCAGTTGAATGCATGACTGTTGTGTGATCACGTCCACCAAAAGCACGACCAATTTGTGGTAATGAATCTTGAGTTAGTTCACGAGCTAGGTACATAGCGATTTGACGTGGTGTAACAATTTGCTTGTTACGACGACTTCCAGTCAAGTCATCAACGGTCAAATTGAAGTAGTTAGCAACAGTCGTTTGAATAATCGGAACAGTCACAACTTTTTGACGCTTAAAACTCATTTGTTCAAGGATGTTTCGCGTTGCATCAACTGTTACAGGTTGTGGACTGAATTGAATCTTAGCAGCCACTTGATTAAACACAGACTCTAGGTCACGCACGTTTGTATCAACTGCAGCAGCAATTTCATCAATAATATCGTTAGGAATGTTTAGACCTTCTTGCTCAGACTTGTTACGCAGAATCGCTACACGTGTTGGTAGGTCAGGCTTTGTAATGTTGGCAGAATATCCTTGCCCGAAACGAGTCACAAGACGCATTTCCAAACCAGGGATTTCTTTAGGCAACTTATCTGAAGTCAAGACGATTTGGTTGTTTTCACGTGTAATGGCGTTGAAAGTGTTAAAGAATTCTTCTTGGATCTTATCTTTACCGGCTAAGAATTGCACGTCGTCGACCATTAATAGGTTAGTCGTACGGTATTCGTGCTTGAATTCATCTAATTTACTTTTGCGCAATGCATCAGTGAAATCATTAATGAAATCTTCGGTCGTAATGAACTTAACCTTCGCATTTGGATTCTTACGAAGTACTTCATTTCCAATAGATTGCATCAAATGGGTCTTTCCAAGTCCAACTCCACCATAAATAAGCAATGGATTCCATTGTGTACCTGGATTTTCAGCAACGGCTTGAGCAACTGAGTACGCTTCTTTGTTTTCTACAGAAGAAACGAAAGTGTCAAAACGGAAATCAGGATCTAAGGTCGTTGAAATAAAGTTTGATGGTCCTTCAGATACGATAGGTTGTGCATCTGAGATTGGTTCAGCAATTGGTTCGACTGAGGGTGCTTTCAACAAAACACTTGGTGAAATGAAGATGGGTTGTGCATATAGTTGAGCGGTTGCAGTCATAGCCGCTTGAATGAACGTACGGTAGTAGTGGCCTTCCGGGTTACTCCACTCTTCGGCAACCTTTTCTTGGTCTGTTGAAAGATGAAGTGTTTGGGCAGAATACTCGTTTGGCATGATGTCGATTACTTCTAGACGTTCAACGTATTGTTGATATCCGAAGTCTCCAGACATGCTTTCACGCAGTTGTTCTTTAATGGCAGCCCAAAGTTCAGCAGGATCCATGTGTACGACCTCCTTTTATAGATATTTGATGAGTTGTTTTTTTTCACGGGATTTTCCCAATGGACTCATAATCACAATGACTATTTTAACAGGCGTGATATGAGTTTTCCACAGGCAAACAAAGGGAATATCAAACTATATGCGAACCTGTGGATAACACGCTGATATATCCACAGACTGTGGATAACTTTATCCAGTATTCCACAGGGGTGTGTGTAAAAAATTAGGGGTATCTGTGGATAACTGTGGATAACTCTATGAATTTTTGATTATCCAGAGGGTCTTGTGGATAACTAAGCCCTGATACAGAAAGGGTTGGAAGAGTTATCCACATATTCACAGGGGGGTAAGAAATAAGTTTTCCCACTCTGTGGAAACTGTGGATAAACTGTGGATAGTGTGTACAACTCACCTAACGCTTTGTTAGGTCGTGTGTTTTTATCCACATAACAGAGCGTTAGATTTTGGATAACTTTCAGTTACTTAAATTATTTTATTTTTTATCTATATTGTGATGTATTCCGGAAATGACCTAATTATCCGCTTTGTGTGCTAATATATGAATGTATATATATTGTTTTCTTTCTTATGTGTAAATCAATTATAAAAACCGGATTTAAAAACCAGATAATTACTTGCTATTGATTTTTTCGCATGGTATGATTAAACGTGAATTGTGGAGTAGGCTATTTTAGTTAGCTTCACGTTACTAAAATAAAAAGAAGAAATGGGGGTGCATTCACTATGAAGCGTACATACCAACCAAAGAAGCGTCACCGCGAACGTGTTCACGGATTCCGTAAGCGTATGAGCACTAGCAACGGACGTAAGGTCTTAGCTCGTCGCCGCCAAAAGGGCCGCAAGGTTTTGTCAGCCTAATTGGTCAGACCTGCTAATAGGACTACTGATAACGATTACGCACAGTAAAGCCGTCTGGCCGAACTGTGCGTTTTCTTTTTGTCTCAATCAAGTTTGGAGTAATC